>NZ_SPVJ01000001.1:0-712659 GCF_004634465.1 Bradyrhizobium sp. MOS001 | reverse complement strand
AATGAGAACGCACGCGCGCTGATATCCATGATGGCCCGGAGCAAATGCTCCAATCAAAGGCCGGATACATTGATGCAAGACCACTCACCACCTGATCGACGAACCTCTTGCTACGCACGGCCGGACCATACATTGGGTCATGAACGACAAAGCTTGAACTGAGCACAATAGGTCTGCTTTCGGGCAAATTGCTACCAATCCGCGCTCGTTGTCCTGACAATGAGTGCAGCTAGCGCGCTACGGCGCGGAAGGCCCGGCGCGGACAACACCGGTGTTTCTGCTACAGTGCGATGTTCGAACTTGCGGGGCGGCTGCTTCAAGGGTTGAAATCATGCACAGAGCATCTGGATCATTACTACTTGCCTTCGTTTTTATTCTATTTGCTCCGCAAGTGCGGGCGCAGCAGATTCCGGCCGAAACCGTTCAGGGAATGCTTGCGGCCCAGATACGCACGCAAGGCTTCACTTGCGAAAAGCCACTCGGCGCAAAGAAGAACACGAAGGCGTCTCGACCTGATCGCGACGTTTGGGTTCTTAGATGCAGCAACGCCATGTATAAGATCACGCGGGTTCCCGATATGGCGGCGAAGGTCGAACCGCTGCCGTGAGCTCGGTGGTCTCTACGGGACCAGCGCCATGATGGACTTGTGCCGGTGTTTTGCCCGACGTCTCAAACGTCCTAGCGGCGAGGGCTCAAGCCATGCCTCACGGTCGCCTTAGCTTCCGCTGATGCCGACCAGACGCGGGCGGCGGTTTGCGAGCGGGTTCTCGGCTGGCAGGGCGCGCAGCCAGTCGCGGAAGCTGACGATCTCGGGGCAATCCGCGGTGCCTTCAGGCGCGATCAGCCAATCACCGAGGCCTGATCCCTCATTGACCCGGTCGCAGCGATAGCCCGGATAGCGGCCGAGACCGCGGGCGATCAGCAGCTCGACCTTGCCCTCGACCAACTCGTGCAGGCCGGCCGGCTGCAGCACCCGCAAACCGATCTCCGCATGCGCGCTGCGAAACTCCGCCAATTCGAGCCGGCGCAGGTCGAAGCTGCCATGGACCCCCAACTGCAGCAGCACCGCGCCCGCCGGCTTCAATTGCGAGGTCGCCTCCGCAATGTGGCGAAAACCTTCGGAGACCCCGGGCAGATAGGCCTGACCGGCCGCGGTGAGAATGAGCTGCTTATGCAGCCGCTCGAACAGCTGCACGCCGAGGCGTGCCTCCAGCGCCTTCACCTGCTGTCCCACGGCGGCAGGTGTCACGTGCAGCTCGTGCGCGGCCAGCTTGAAGCTGAGATGCCGGGCGGCGGCCTCAAAAGCGCGGAGCGCGTTGAGCGGGGGAAGGGCGTAGGTCATCGCACCGCAGTTTGACACCGATGGGCCTTGGCCTTGCAATAGATTTTCTTGCGCTGAACCGCAGCAACAATGCTTTGATCGGCGCCGTCATCGCCGGATACGGTCGGCCCGCAATCCGGAGACCCCCCATGCCCCGTCGTTTAGATCATCTCGTCATTTGCGTCCGCGATCTGGAACAGGCCGCGCTGGATTGGCAGCGGCTCGGCTTCAACCTCACGCCGACCGGTGTGCATCCGTTCGGAACCAGCAACCGCCTGGCGCAGTTCGCCGACAATTTTCTGGAGTTGCTGGCCGTCACCGACAATGCGTTGGTGCCGCCAGCCACGCCGGGCCATTTCAGCTTCGCGGCCCACAACCGCGATTTTCTTGCGACCGCCGAGGGAATGTCGATGCTGGTCTTGCACAGCACCGACGCCCATGCCGATGCAGTGCGTTTTAGGGCCGACCGCATCGGCGACTATGCGCCGTTCGATTTCGGCCGCGACGCGGTGCTCCCGGGCGGAGGCACGGCGCGCGTCGCGTTTTCGCTGGCCTTTGCCACCGATCCCGCCATGCCCGGGATCGCGTTCTTCACCTGCCAGCAGCGTCACCCGCCGGAACTGTTCTGGAAGGCGCAGTATCAGCGTCATCCCAACGGCGCGCTCCGCGTGGTCGAGGTGGTGATGTCGGCGGCGGAGCCGGCGGCGCATCGCGATTTCCTCGAGCGCCTCACGGAAGGCACGGCCGAGCTTGCGCCGGGGCGGCTGACGATTGGTGAGCGCGGCAATCATATCACCTTGCTTGGCCCGTCCGAGCTGGCGCGCCGGTTACCGGGCCTCGCGAACAGCGCTTCGCCGCGCTTTTGCGCGGCGCGTCTGGCGGTCGCTGATCTGGATGCGACAGGGCGAACACTGAAACACAACGGCGTCGGCTTCGCGATGACCGGTGCCGTGCTGTTGGTGCCACCCGCCACCGCGCATGGTCTGGCGCTCGAATTCGTCGAACAGGAGGCAAACTGACATGGCTCACATCGTCAACCACAATCCCGCAACGGTCCATCCTCCCGCCGGCGGTTACAGCATGGGACTTGAATTGACGCAGCATCGCCGCCTGTTGTTCGTCAGCGGCCAGGTGCCCGAGAAAACCGACGGCACCGTGCCCGAAGGTTTCGAGGCGCAATGCGCGCAGGCCTGGCGCAACGTGATCGAGGTGCTCGCCGCCGCGGGGCTTGGCGTCGAGCATCTGGTCAAGGTCACCACGTTCCTGACTGACCGGACTCAAGTCGTGACCAACCGCACCATTCGCAGCAAGGCGCTCGGCGAGCATCGACCGGCGCTGACGGTCGTGGTCGTCGAGACCGTTGACAGCAAATGGCTGCTGGAGATCGAGGCGATCGCCGCGGAATGAAGCCGGCTTCGCCAACCTTGCAATGAGCCGTCAGGTGTCCAATGGCTGAGATGATCCATCCCTTCTACCAGACGCATCGGAACGCAATGGAGGCCGCCATGCGCGAGCGGCTCGACCTTGCCGAAGCGATGCTGCGCGAGCGCACTGATCTCACCGACATCGACGGGATCAGGCGGGAGGTGATGGACGAATTCGAGATTGTCCTCACCCAGATGCCCTATGTCGGCGGCGCGGCAAGCCGCATGAGCGATTTCTTCATGCGCCTCATGGGTTTTATGGCCATCAGCCGGGTGCTGCGCCGACATGGCGTGCCGGTACCTGTGATTGGCGAGATCGAGCGAGACACCTACAAGGCGCAATTGCTGACTGCGCCCGAGGCGGAGCGTCTCGCCTCGGGTTCACGCGGGTCCTGCCGGGCGGGTTCGACGTTATCGTCGACGGCGTTGGCGAAGACGGCTATCGCCGCTCATACGCGGCGCTCAAGCCAGGCGGCCTGCTCTGTGCCATCGGTTTCTCGGCGAGCGTGCAAGCGCAGCGTCGCATGCTCCCTATCGTGATGGAGATCGCGCGCCTTTACCTGTGGAGATTGTTGCCCGGCGGCAAGCGGGCCCGGTTCTACTCGGTAAATGCCATGCGGGCGCGACATCCCACCTGGTTCAAGGAGGACTTGGAGCGGCTGTTCGGGCTTTTGGCCACGGGTGCCATCCGGCCGCGCATCGCCGAGCGGATCTCCTTCGACGAGGTCGCCGATGCTCACCGTCGCCTCGAGACTGGTGGCCTCGAGGGCAAGCTCGTGCTGTGCCCGGACCTCTCGTCGCGACACAACCAGCGCGCCGCCTGAGACGGCGCTCCAGACATGTATCCGCGGGTAGATTCCTGGATTGCTTCGCTGCGCTCGCAATGACGGAGTTTGGGTCGCGGTCCTGAGCCCATCGGCCTTAAAGGCACGGCGCCATGACGACGTTGTGCTCCTGTTTTGCCCGACGTGTCAAACCTCTCTGCGACAAAGACTCAAGCCAATCGAAACCGGATTCTTCAATGATTTGTACTGTGCATGGGGTTGTTTTCGCGTTTTTGTTTTGAGGGCTGCCTACTCCGCCGCTTTTTCCCTGAGCCGCTGCGCGTAGACGTTGATGACCAGCGCCGCCAGCAGGATCAGGCCGCGGATCAGGATCTTCAGGAAGCTGTCGATGTTGACGTGGTCGAGGCCGTTATTGAGGACGCCGAGAACGAAGAGCCCGACGATGGTGTTGCCGATGCCGCCGCGGCCGCCGAACAGGCTGGTACCGCCGACGACGACGGCGGCGATGGAGTCGAGTAGATAAGTGTCGAACTCGTTCTGCTGCGCGCTGCCGAAATGGGCGACGCCGAGCATGCCGCCGATGCCCGAGCACACCGCCGAGATCACCATGACGGCGCCGAGGATGAGCTTGACGTTGAGGCCGGAATATTCGGCCGCTTCGCGGTTGCCGCCGACCATGTAGACGTAGCGGCCGAAGCGCGTGTAGGTCAGCACCAGATGGCCGCCAAGCAGCATGATGGCCGCGACGATGACGATCCAGGGGATGCCGCCGATCGAGCCCGAGCCGAGCGTGGTGATCAGGCCGGGCACCTTGTAGGCGATCTGGCCGCGCACCAGCAGCGCCGAGACGCCGGCCGCGATCTGCATCATCGCCAGCGTCATGATGAAGGAGGGGATACCGATCACGGTCAGGCCGAGCGCGTTGACGAGGCCGAGCAGCGCGCAGAGCAGGATCGACAGGATGATCGCGACCGCGCCGGGCAGGGGGATGTTGGCGATGTTGACGTAGGATTCCTGCAGCGTGAAGTAGGCGACCGCGATGCCGGTGACGTTGGCGATGCTGGCGACCGAGAGGTCGATCTCGGCGCAGAGGATCACGAAGGTGAGGCCGACCGCGATGATGCCGGTCACCGACACCTGCGTCAGGATGTTGCCGAGATTGTCCAACGTCGCGAAGGAGGGGCTGGCAAAGGCGAAGAAGGCGGAGAGGAAGATCAGGGTGAGGAACGGCGCGATGTTGCGCATCTGCGAGCGCAGGAAGGGCGCAACGCCGCGCGGCCGCTGACCTGCCGCCAAAGCCGTCTCACTGCTCGCCATGGTGCTTCTCCGTCACGCCGCTTCCAGCAGGCGGTCCTTGCTGACCGGCTCGTTCTTGAATTCCCGCACCAATGCGCCGCGCTTGAGCACGAGGATGCGGTCGGCCAGCGACAGCACCGTTTCGGGCTCGGTCGACAGCACGATGACCGCAAGCCCCTTGGCGCGGAGATCGCGGACGATGTTGATGACGTCGTTCTTGGCGCCGACATCCATGCCGCGGGTCGGCTCGCACAGCACCAGCAGCTTCGGCGGATAGGTCAGCCATTTTGCCAGCGCGACCTTCTGCTGATTGCCGCCGGAGAGCATACCGAGATCGAGGCCGACCACAGGCGGCCTGATCTGCAGCTGCTCGACCTGGCGCTTGGCGATGTCGCGCTCCTGGGCCGGCTTGAGCAGCAGCGACGAGATGCGGTCGAGAATGCTGATCGAGATGTTCTTGTAGACCGGCTCCTGGTGAAACAGCATGGCGCGCCGGCTCTCCGGCACCAAAGCTACGCCGGCGCGCCGGGCCGCCGCCGTGCTGGCGAAGGTTTTTGGCTTGCCCTCGACGGCGAGCGTGCCGCCGTCCGGCTTCAGCTTGCCGAACAGGATGCGCGACAGCTCCTGCTGGCCGCAGCCCATGAACCCGTAGATGCCGAGCACCTCGCCGGCGCGCGCCTCGAAGGAGATGTCCTTCAGACTGCGGGCCAGAGACAATTGGTCGACCTTCAGGACCACGGAGCTGTCGCTCGGCCGTGGCAGCATGAGGTCATCGGTGTAGCTGTGCTCGAGCGCTTCGCCGCCGCGGCCGATCATGGCCTCGATCAGCGCGCCCTTGCTGGTCGCAGCCGCCGCGGTCTCGGCGACCTTCCGGCCGTTGCGGAACACGGTCACCGTGTCGGACACAAGCAGGATGTCCTCGATGAAATGCGAGATGAAGACGATTGCAGTGCCTTCCTCGCGCAGCCGCCGCAGCGTCGCGAACAGCCGCTCGACTTCGGGCGGGGAGAGGGCGGAGGTCGGCTCGTCCAGGATGATGATGCGGGCGCCGGAGAACAGCACCCGGGCGATCTCGATCAGCTGCTGGAGCCCGATCGGGAGGTCGCCGAGCCTGGACATCGGATCGACGTCGATGCCGAAGCGGGCGAGCTGCTCGCCGGCCTCGCGCGCCATGCGCCGCCATTGCACGAGGCCGAACCGGTTGGTCGGCTGATTGCCCAGGAACACGTTCTCGGCGACCGTGAGATCGGGTGCGACGCTCAGCTCCTGATGTACCATGGCGATCCCGGCCGCGTGCGCATCGCGGGCGGAGCGGAAATGCGTCTCCTTCCCGTCGATCAGGAAGCGGCCGGAGAATTCGCTGTGCACGCCGGCGATGATCTTCATCAGCGTGCTTTTGCCGGCGCCGTTCTCGCCGACGAGACCGTGGATCTCGCCGGGTGAGAGCGCGAAGTCGACACCACGAAGCGCCTCGACGCCGCCGAAGCTCTTCGTGATGCCTTGCAGTTCCAGGATGGGCGAACGAACCTCAGGCATGGAGGCTCAGATCAGGAAGTGATCCTGCATCCACTGCATCCCGGCGGCGTTGGCCTTGGTCACGACCGGGCCGTCGGTGACGACGTTCTTGGGAATGCCCTGTCCGCTCTTCTCGCCGCCGACCACGGCGGAAACGCCCGCGATGATCGCGCCGCCATGGATGCGGCAGGACGGATTGCGCACGGTCGCGTACATGCGGCCTTCGCTCACCGCCTGGATCGCCGGTGGCATCGCATCGACGCCGCCGATCAGGATGTTGGTGCGGTTGCGCGCCTTCATGATGTTGGCGGCGGCGAGCGCCATGTCGTCATTGTGGAAGAACGCCGCGTCGATCTGCGGATATTTGGTCAGATAGGTTTCCCACAGCCGCGCGGTTTTCGACACGTCCCAGTCGGCGGGTTGGGTGTCGAGCACCTCGATGTTCGGGAACTGCTTGACGACGGTGTTGAAGCCCTTCGCCCGGCCTTGCGCGCCGGTATGGCCGAGCGCGCCTTGCGTCATGATGATCTTGCCTTTGCCGCCCATGGCGTTGCACAGCGCCTGCGTCACCGAGGCGCCCATGAACTCGTTGTCGGGGGCGAGGAAAGAGTGGACGTTGATCTGATCGAGCGGCGCGATCAGCGTGTCCATGTCGATCACCGGCGTGCCGGCATCGATCATCTTCTGCACGGGCTGGGTGAGGGTGCCGATACCGAAGGCCTGGATCGCGACGAAGTCCCACTTTTGCGAGGCCATGTTGTCGATCGCCGCGCGCTGCTTCACCGCATCGAGCTGGCCATCGAACCAGGTCACCTCGACATTGAACAGCTTGCCCCAGAATTCCGCCGCCTGCTTGCCCTGGGCGCACCAGGTGGCCTGGAGGCCCGCATTGGAGAAGGCCGCCTTCAGCGGCTTCTCGGATCGTCCGACCTCGGCTGCAAGGGCGGGGTTTATGCCCATGCTGCCGAGAAGGGCAGTCGCGGCGCCGGCGGTCGCCGCCGCCTGAAGAAGATCGCGCCTCGTCGTCGAGAAATCTTTCGTCCCGGACATCGCTCGCTCCCATAAAATTTTCGTCGGCGCGTCATTGATTGCGCGACCGATGTCCGAAAGTCTCTCACAAGAGTTCCTGCCACTCAATCTGCAATCGATCGCGAGATCGCCGCAGCTCGTGTTGGTGCAGCGCAAAGCGTCAGGCCGGAATAGTGGCGAAGGCGTCGATCTCGACGAGCAGCTGGTCCCAGGCCTGCGCGATTTCCGGCGACCACTCGTCGCCGAGCAGGTCGCGCAGCGCATCCCTGATGACGGCGAAGAACGCGATGAACAGGTCGCGCGGGGTGCCGTAGCCATCGTGCGAGGCGACCTCGCAAGCGATCAGCCTGAAATGGCCCCGACGCTCACCGGCGAAGTCGAGGATTGCCTCGATCGTCAGCGCAAGCATCGATCCCATCACCAGCTCGCTGCCCTGCGAGCGGAACATGGTCTGCGTTTCGGGATGCTGTTCGAACAGCCGCTGGTAGACGAGTGGCGTGAGATCCGCGCAACGCGAGGCCGCGAGTTCGAAGCTGTTTTCGATTGGATTAGAGGGAGCGCTCATCGGCATCGAAGCCATGCGGGCAAAAGAGCCTTGCGGGCAAAAAAAGAGCGGGGCCCTAGCCCCGCTCGAAAATTGTGTCGACCCTATTATCCCCGATTCTAAGATTTGCTCTTGATTGACGGGGCGACGCTGCGTTTTGCGCGCCAGGGGCTCCTCCCGAGACTTGGACCACCAGACTTCGACCTCGCGGCCAGCCTGAGCAAGAGGGATGCTAGATCAACTTTTCTCACTTGTCATCATTTTCGGCAACGATTGTTCAAAATTAGAGCAGCTGACGAAATGATCGGGCTGTTCACCCCGTAACTGTATGACAAATATAAGAAATCTGTGGACGGGGCGGGTTGCCGGACTGCCTCAAATGCCGGACGTCCCATCCCGTGGGGCGGCAGGAGCACAGTTTTCGAGAAATTTGCGCTGCGCCAAGAAGCCGGCGGAACTGACCTCGACTCAGGTCTCGGCGAGGTGTTTAGTTCGTAGGCGAACGAATGGCTCGGCGGATGCGCGCACGGCTGCAAAAATTCCTACCCCTGGTCCTGCTCGCTTTGGCGATGCAGGTGCTGGCGCCGATTGCCGCCTGTCTGGCGGCCGGCCAGGCCGTGGCCGATCCGTTGTCTGCCGGCGTCATCTGCCACAGCGCCAGCGAGCAGGGCGGTCTGGACGACCAGACCGGCGCGCCGACCGCACATGGCGCCGCGTGCGCGCTGTGCTGCCTGGCGCAAGCAGGCGCATCGCTCGATTCGCCGCCGCACGTTGCGCTCGCCATTCCCTTCCGCCACGCCGCGCGCGTGGTGTGGCATGCGGCGGATGTATCCGCCGTCGCGATCCATAAGGGCACAAGCGCCCAGGCGCGCGCACCACCTCAATTTTCCTGACGACCCCCGTGATTGCCGCGGTCCGTCCGCTGGCGATCGATGCTGTCGAAGGGCCGGAGAGAAAGCCGGCGTCAGGAATGCCCCATGTTACGTTGTCATGCCCGCCGTGGCGTGAGCGTCGTCGCGGTCCAGGCCGCGCTGCTTGCGTCGTCGAGCGGAGTCTTTGCCCAAAGCACCAACTCGGAGCTGCCGGCGGTTACCGTTGAGGCGCCGCAGACTGGCCGTGCCAAACCAGTCACCCGGCCTTCGCGGCCGCGATCCGCTTCGGCCGGCCGCGCAGCGAGGCCCGTTACGCCGAGTGCGAGCGTCGGCGCGTCGGCCCCAAACCGGGCCGTGACGGCCAGCGCTGCGCGAGCCGGTCTCAATCAGGCGCCAACCGGCCAGACCGAGACGACCATCTATCGCAGCCAGTTCGACAACCGGCCGGCGGTTACCGTGGCCGACGTGCTGCGCGAGAGCCCCGGCATATCGGTGAAGCAGGGCAACGGACCCCGCGATATCGGCATCTCGATCCGCGGCTCCAACGCCCGCAATGGCTTCGGCATCCGCAATCTCGTGATCTTCGACGACGGTTTTCCGGTGACGCAGCCGGACGGCCTGTCGCGCAGTGACCTGATCGATCCGCGGGCCTACAGTGCGATCGATGTGATCCGCGGCCCGTCGTCGGCGCTCTACGGCAACTATGCCACCGGCGGCGCGCTCAATTTCCGCACCCGCCCGGGCGGCTCGATCGATGGCGCCGAATATGGCGTCGATGGCGGCAGCTACGGCTATCTCAACAATTATCTCGCGGCCGGCAAAAAGGTCGGGAACTTCGAGGGCTCGCTGTTCGCAAGCGACACGCGAGGCGACGGCTATATCGGCAATAGCTGGTTCAATACGCAGACCGTCAACTTCCTCGGCACACTCAAGGCGACGCCGGACGATCGTTTCACGGTCAAGATCATCAACAACGACCTCAGCGCGCGGCTGCCGATCCGGCAGTCGCTGAACCAGTACTATCAAAATCCCTTCCAGCAGGGCTGCGCGACCGGCGTCGCGGCCGCGCCCGGATGCGGCACGGTCACACTGTTCAACAACGGCTTCAATGCAACCGCTGGAACCGACAAGGAGACGGCCGTGCAGGCCGGGCTTGGCCGCAACGACCGCCGCACCATCGTCGGCGGCCGCTGGGAGCACGATTTCGACAACACCACGACCTGGCGCAACCAGTTCGTGTTCGACGACAGGAACATCAATCAGCCGACCGGCACGACCAGCGCGATCGGAGATTTTCCCTCGTACAATTTCATGAGCGACGTCACCAAGCGGGGCGAGATTCTCGGCCTGGAATCGACCACGTTCTTCGGTGCCTTCTACAACACCCTGACGGCCTCGAGCGACACGCGGAACGTCATGCCGGGGGGCAATGCCACACTCGGCAGTCTGTCGAGCAATCTTTATAGCCAGACGACCAATTACGGCGTTCGCGCGCGGGAAGAGCTCAAGCTGACGACATCCTTGACGGTTGTCGCAGGCATCGGCTGGGAAACTACCGTTCTCAAGGGGATCAACACTGCGTATGCGTACGCTGGCCCCACTGGCATTACCACGACGACGCTGACGACCGCGGACAGGCAATTCCAGAACACTGCGCCTGAACTAGCGTTGCTCTATACGGTGAACAACGAGTGGGTGCTCAGGGGGCGGGTTGCTACGGGGTACGGCACTCCGCAGGTTTCGAACCTGTTTGTCCTGCCGAGTGGGCTGTCGGGCAACAATACCCAGCTCCAGGCTCAGAAAAATCTGGGCTACGACCTCGGTTTCGACTGGACACCGAACAACACGCTCAAAGTCAGCGCGACGGGCTTCTACGAGTTCTTCCGCGACGAACTTGTATCGCAGGCAACACCTGTCAATTCACCTAACCCGAGCTACACGTTCAACGCGCCGCGCTCGGAGCATCGCGGCATCGAGCTTGCGGCCGATTGGAAGTTCTATCCGGGCTGGAGGTTCATGGCGGCGTACACCTACCTCGACGAGGTCTATACCGAGTATGTCGAGAACATCACCAATGGCGCAGTGTTCAGCTTCAACCGGGCCGGCAACAAGATCCCCGGCATTTCGCCCAACGAGCTGACAGCCCGCGTTGGCTACGACGAGTTTGCGGGGCCACTGGCAGGTCTCGGTGGCTTTGTTGAGGTCCAGTGGAAGGACTCCTTCTACATGGACAATGCAAATCTGTTGAAGGCGCCGGGTTATGAGCTGGTCAATCTGAACGTCCACTACAAGACCGATCTGGTGTCCGACACTTTCAGATCCCTGAACCTGTTCCTCGAAGTCAGGAATGTTTTCGACCGCACCTACGTCGCGTCGGCAAACAACATCGCCAATACGGTGACGGCGGCCGGCCTTCAAAATCCTGCGAGCGTGCTCGCAAACACGACGGGATCGATCTACGCGGGCTCGCCGCGCCTGTTCGTTGCGGGTATGAAGGTGGCATTCAGATGATCCGGGCTCTCGAAGGGAATAGGGCCATGGTCCGAAGTGGCTTGCTTGGGATAGTCGCTCTTGCATTCCTGCAAGGGGCGGCGCTCGCGCAGATGCACGGCCAACATGCCTCCGAAGCGGCGTGCGAGGAGCCGACGCTGCGCTGCGCAACCAAGGTGACGCCCGCATTCGGACCGGACGGAACGCTGTGGCTGGCCTGGATGGCGGGCGGGCAGGTGTCGGTTGCGAGTTCGCCGGATGCGGGGCGCAGTTTCTCGGCGCCCACCCAGGTCACGACGAAGCGGCTGAACCTTGATTGGGGACCGGATGCGCGGCCTAAGATCGTGGTCGACCGCAAGGGCGGCATCGCGCTCGCATTTTCGATCTTCAGGGATGAGGCCTTCAACGGACAGGTGCTCTACACGCGATCCAGCGACGGCGGGAAGAGCTTTGCGGAGCTGAGGCCCATCACCGCCAACAATGAGAGCCAGCGCTTTGAGGCGCTGGCGCTCGATCAGGACGGAACGGTCTTTGCGGCATGGCTGGACAAGCGCAATCGCGTTCCCGCGAAGGAGGCGGGACGGAGGTACGAGGGAGCGGGGCTGTTCTTCGCCTCGTCGCGCGATGGCGGCGCCACCTACGCGGAGGCGAAGCTTGCGCGTGACAACACTTGCGAATGCTGCCGGTTGGGGCTGACATTCGCGGCGCGCGGGCGGCCGGCCGTGATCTTCAGAAATATCTTCGAGGGCGGCGTGCGCGATCACGCGGTCATGACCTTCGCCGACGTCTCGACTCCGGGGGAAATCCATCGGGTCAGCAATGACGACTGGCAGATCAACGCCTGCCCGCATCACGGACCGAGCCTCACCGTTGCGCCGAACGGGACCTATCACGTCGCCTGGTACACGAACGGCAAGGCGCGCAAGGGACTGTTCTACGCCCACTCGCGCGACGAAGGCCGCACCTTCTCTGCACCCATGGCGCTGGGGCAGCCGGGCCGCAATCCGACGCGTCCTTACGTGCTCGCAAGTGCTGTGGGAACGGTGATGGTCTGGAAGGAGTTCGACGGCGAGAAGACCTCGGTCCAGATGATGATTTCCCGCGACGATGGCGAAAGCTGGTCGCCGCCGAAGACGATATCGAGCACGACCGACACATCCGATCATCCCTTGCTCGTTTCCAATGGCCAACAGGTCTATTTGTCATGGATGACGAAGGCGGACGGCTATCGGCTCACAGCAATCGAGGACCAGCCATGAGACGTCGATTTGCAGGCATTCTGGGTCTGGGTCTCCTGATCGCGTCAACGGCTACGCTGGGAGCAGCGCCGGCCCTGAAACCGTTCGAGCGCGGCACCTGGCAAGGCGTCGTTAGGGGGCATGCGGGCCGCCCGACGCTCGTGCATTTCTGGGGCGTGACCTGCGGGCCCTGCAAGGTCGAGCTGCCGCTGCTCGGGCAGTTTGCGAAGGACCATCCCGGGATCGACGTGGTCACGATCAGCGCCGATCTCGTGCCGAACTTGCCGGCGGCAACGCAGTCGATGCTTGACAAGGCGGGGTTGTCGTCGACCGAGAACTTCATCTTCAACGACGGTTTTGTCGAGCGTTTGAGGTTCGAGATCGACCCCACCTGGCAGGGCGACATTCCCCGGACCATGCTCATCTCCCGGGACGGGACAATCACGACGATCGAAGGCTCGGCCGAGATGGCCGATCTCGAAAAATGGTCGGGCCAACAGCTCGCCACACACTGAAATTCAATCTGCAAACGGGAATACCGATATGAAGACCATGTTCAAAGATCTGCTGCTCGCGGCGTTCGCTCTCGCGCTCTGCGCAGCACCAGCGGCGGCCGAGGACGTCAAGGCCGGCGATCTCGTCATCTCGCAGGCCTGGAGCCGGGCGACGCCGGGCGGCGCCAAGGTCGCCGGCGGCTATCTCACCATCGAGAACAAGGGGACAACGGCGGACAGGCTGGTCAGCGTTTCCGCCGACATCGCGGGGAAGACCGAGGTTCATGAGATGGCGATGGACAACGGTGTGATGAAGATGCGTCCGCTCGACAAGGGGCTCGTGATCGATGCCGGCAAGACGGTGAAGCTCGCGCCCGGCGGCAATCATCTGATGCTCCAGGAGCTGAAGGGTCCGTTCAAGCAGGGTGACAAGGTACCGGTGACGCTGGAGTTCGAGAAGGCCGGCAAGGTCGCCGTCTCCCTCGACGTCCAGGGCGTCGGTGCGCAGGCGCCCGGCGACGGCGGGCACATGATGAAGAAAATGCCGGATCATTCGGGAATGAAGATGTGATGAAACAGATCAAGTCTCCGATGACCTCGCCTCGAAATTTCGCGGGCCTTGCGCTCGCGATGGCTGCCTTGCTGTCGGTTGCCGCGACACCGCTTGCGGCGGCGACGGACGACGACAGCTTCTTCACGCACCTGCACACCGAGAAGGCGATGGCCAACGTCACGGTCTCGCCGGGGCGCGCCGGCCCGGTCGAGATCGCCATCCAGCTCGAAACCACGGACGAGACGCCGCTCGCGGCGAGAGCCGTGTCGGTGACGCTCGTGGACACGCAGTCCGGGCGGAAGCTCGCGCCGGTCGAGGCTTCGCGCGACGGCGAGGACAGCTGGCACGTGAAGGTCGCGCAATTGACGCCCGGACGCTGGATGCTGGGTCTCGGAATTTCGATCTCCGAGGCCGATCATGTCAGTGTGGAATCGCCGATCCTGATCAAGTGACGATGTCGAAGGGACCAAACATGTCGAAGAGATCCTGCCTGTTCCTGATCGCCGCGCTGGCCGCGTCGCCTGCTGCGGCGCATATCACGCTCGAGACCAAGCAGGCCACGGTTGCTTCCTACTACAAGGCCGTCTTCGCCGTGCCGCACGGCTGCGCGGGTTCGCCCACGGTGAAGATCAGGGTGCAGATTCCGGAAGGCGTGATCGCGGTGAAGCCGATGCCAAAGGCGGGCTGGAGCGTTGACGTCGTCGAAGGCAAGTACGCCAATGAATACGACTATCACGGCAACAAGCTTGCCTCCGGCGTCAAGGAGGTGGCCTGGTCCGGCGGCAAGCTGCCGGATCACAATTACGACGAGTTCGTCATTAGCAGCTTCCTGACCAACAGCCTGAAGCCGAACACGACGCTGTATTTCCCTGTCGTCCAGGAGTGCGAGACCGGCGTCAGCCGCTGGATCGAGATCCCGGCGGACGGGGAAGGGCATTCGCATGAGGGCAAATCGCCGGCACCCGGCGTGAAGCTCCTGCCAAAGCCCTGATGCGCCTGCTCGCCGCGCTCGCAACACTCTTCTGCGTTGTCGGATTCACGACCGGCGCGTCTGCACATGCGGCGCTGGTCGCAGTCGAGCCCGCAAGCGGCAGCATGCTTGCGAGCGCGCCGAAGGCGGTGGAGCTGCGCTTCAACGAGGCGGTAACGCCGGGCGCAATCCAATTGATCGACGGCGCCGGCAGGGCGAGGGACGATGCGCGCGTCAGTGCGTCTGGCGAAACGATCTCGGTCGCGATGCCGCCAGACCTGCCGCAGGGCACTGCGGTCGTCAGCTATCGCGTGATCTCGCAGGACGGCCATCCCGTCGCGGGATCGGTGATCTTCTCGATCGGCATGCCGACGGGGACGCAACCTCCCGCCAATGCCGATCGCGGGTTGAACGTGCTGATCTGGCTTGCGCGGGTCGGTCTTTATCTCGGGCTGTTCGTCGGTGTCGGAGGCTTGTTCTTTGCGCGCTGGGTTGCGTGGTCGACGACGGGCATGACCGTTCCACGCGTAGCGCTCGCCATCGGCATTCCGAGCGCCGCTGTCTCTCTCGGGGTGTTAGGCCTGGATCTTCTCGGGCTGCCGCCAGCGGCTCTCGCGACGGCCGCCCCCTGGAAAGTCGCGTTCGCGACCAGCGCCGGCCCCGCGCTGCTGGTTGCGATTGCCGCGATGCTGCTCGCGTTGATTGCGCTGCGCAGCGCATGGTATGCGCGCGCTCTTGCGATCATCGCGCTGGTCGGCGTCGGTCTGTCGCTTGCCATGACCGGGCACGCCGCAACGGCCCCGCCGGAGGCGTTGACCCGGCCGGCGATCTTTCTCCACGGCCTCGGCGTCACCATCTGGATCGGTGCTCTCGCGCCGCTGGTCGCGCTGGTGTCGAGTCCGACGACTGCGACGCTTCCCGTCGTGAACCGCTTTTCCCGCATCGCTGCGCTGGCGGTCGGCGTGCTGGCCTTGACCGGCCTCGCACTCGCGATCGTTCAGCTCGAAAAGCCGGTCGCGCTGGTCGAGACCCGCTACGGACTCATCCTCTCGATCAAGCTTGCATTGGTCACGGGATTGCTGGCGCTCGCCGCGCTCAATCGGTTCAGGCTGACACCGGCCCTGGCCCGGGACGGGAATGGGACGCCCGCGCTCAAGCGCTCGATCCTGCTGGAAGGCGCGATCGCACTCGCCATCCTTGCCGTCGTCGCCGGCTGGCGCTTCACCCCGCCGCCGCGGACGATCATTCCCGAGACGCCTTTGGCGATCCACGTCCACAGCGACAAGGCGATGTTCCAGGTTCTGGTGTCTCCTGGGAAACCCGGCGTCGACGATTTTGTGCTCCAGCTCATGACCGGCGAGGCCACGCCGCTGATCGCGAAGGAGGTGACGCTGACCCTGAGCCTGCCGGAGCGCGGCATCGAGCCGATGGAGCGGGGCGCCTCGCTCGAGCCGGACGGCTACTGGCATGTGCGCAAGGTCGAGCTTCCCTTCGCCGGTCGCTGGCATGTGCGGATCGACGCCCTGGTGACCGATTTCGAGAAGGTCACGCTGGAGGACGAACTCGATGTGGGGCTACCTTAAAGCGTGCCGGTGCAGTTCATGCTGAACCTGAAGGCAACGGAAAAATGACAGGAATTCCGCCGCCTTAGCGGCTTTTCCTCATTCCCGGTCTTGTGTTTTCGCTCCCAATCCGCTTTCACTGCAGGCGATCACTGATTCCCAGAGTATTGCCATGCGGTTGTCGCGATTCTTTCTGCCCATCCTGAAGGAAAATCCGAAAGAGGCGGAGATCGTCTCGCATCGGCTGATGCTGCGCGCCGGCATGATCCGGCAGGAGGCGGCCGGCATCTATGCCTGGCTGCCGCTCGGCTTCCGCGTGCTCAAGAAGATCGAGCAGATCGTGCGCGAGGAGCAGGACCGCTCCGGCGCGCTGGAACTGTTGATGCCGACGCTCCAGCTCGCGGACCTCTGGCGCGAGAGCGGCCGGTATGACGCCTATGGTCCGGAGATGCTGCGCATCGCCGACCGCCACAAGCGCGAGCTGCTGTATGGGCCGACCAACGAGGAAATGATCACCGAGATCTTCCGCGCCTACGTCAAGTCCTACAAGAACGTGCCGCTCAACCTCTATCATATCCAATGGAAATTCCGCGACGAGCAGCGTCCGCGTTTCGGCGTGATGCGTGGCCGCGAGTTCCTGATGAAGGACGCCTATTCCTTCGACCTCAACGAGGCCGCAGCGCGCGTCTCCTACAACAAGATGTTCGTCGCCTATTTGCGCACCTTCGCGCGGATGGGGCTGAAGGCGATCCCGATGCGCGCCGAGACCGGCCCGATCGGCGGCGATCTCAGCCACGAGTTCATCGTGCTTGCGGAGACTGGTGAATCCGGCGTTTTCATCAATCGCGACGTGCTGGACCTGCCGGTGCCGGGCGAGGACGTCGACTATGACAGCGACCTGACGCCGATCATCAAGCAATGGACCTCGGTCTATGCGGCGACGGAAGACGTGCACGACGCCGCGCGCTTCGAGCAGGAGGTGCCTGCTGACAAGCGGGTGAACACCCGCGGCATCGAGGTCGGGCAGATCTTCTATTTCGGCACGAAATATTCCGACGCGATGAAGGCGCTGGTTGCGGGCCCCGACGGTGTCGATGTGCCGATCCATGGCGGCTCCTACGGCGTCGGCGTCTCGCGCCTGTTAGGTGCCATCATCGAGGCCTGCCATGACGATGCCGGCATCAAATGGCCGGAGGCGGTGGCCCCGTTCCGCGTGTCGATTCTCAACCTCAAGCAGGGCGATGCCGCGGTCGATGCGGCCTGCGAGAAGCTCTACGCCGAGCTCACCGCCAAGGGCGTCGACGTGCTCTACGACGACACCGACCAGCGCGCGGGCGCCAAATTCGCCGCCGCCGACCTGATCGGCATCCCCTGGCAGATCATGATCGGGCCGAAGGGCCTCGCCGAGGGCAAGGTCGAGATCAAGAAGCGCAGTGACGGCTCCCGCGAGACGATGTCGCCTGCGGACGCGGTCGCCCGGCTGGTCGGCTGAATATTGTTCATCGCGCGATATCGCGGCCGCCAATCCGGCCACAATTGACCCCGAATCATGGGATTATCGAGCGATGGATGAGACCATGACCGAGACCAAGCAAACCGCGCCATTTGCGCCATTCGAGTGGATGCTGTCGGCGCGCTATCTGCGGGCGCGCCGCAAGGAGGGATTCATCTCGGTCATCGCCGGGTTCTCCTTCCTCGGCATCATGCTCGGCGTGGCGACGCTGATCATCGTCATGGCTGTCATGAACGGCTTCCGCAAAGAGCTGCTCGACAAGATTTTGGGCCTCAACGGCCACATCCTGGTGCAGCCGCTGGAATCGCCGCTGACCGACTGGAAGGACGTCGCCGACCGCCTCAGCCAGGTCCAGGGCATCCGGCTCGCAGCGCCCGTGGTCGACGGCCAGGCGCTGGCGTCCTCGCCGTGGAACGCCTCGGGCGTCCTGGTGCGCGGCATCCGCTCCGATGACCTCAACAACCTCACCTCGATCGCCAAGAACATCAAGCAAGGCTCGCTCGAGGGCTTTGACGACGGGCAGGGGGTGGCGATCGGCCGCCGCCTCGCCGACCAGCTGTCGTTGCATGCCGGTGACAGCGTGACGTTGGTGGCGCCGAAGGGCGCAGTCACCCCGATGGGCACGACGCCGCGCATCAAGCCCTACAAGATCGTCGCGGTGTTCGAGATCGGCATGTCCGAATACGATCTCGGCTTCGTGTTCATGCCGCTGGCCGAAGCTCAGGCCTATTTCAACCGCAGCAACGACGTCACCTCGATCGAGGTGTTCACCACGAACCCCGACAAGATCGACGCCTTCCGCAAGGCGGTGACGGAGGCCGCGGGCCGGCCGGTGTTCCTGGTCGACTGGCGGCAGCGCAACTCGACCTTCTTCAACGCGCTCCAGGTCGAGCGCAACGTGATGTTCCTGATCCTGACCATGATCGTGCTGGTCGCCGCGCTCAACATCGTCTCCGGCCTGATCATGCTGGTGAAGGACAAGGGCAGCGACATCGCGATCCTGCGCACGATGGGCGCCTCGCAAGGCTCGATCATGCGCGTCTTCCTGATCACGGGTGCCTCGATCGGCGTGGTCGGGACGCTGGTCGGCTTCTTCGTCGGCCTCGTGATCTGCCTCAACATCGAGTCCATCAGGCAATTCCTGTCCTGGCTGACCAGCACCGAGCTGTTCTCGCCGGAGCTCTACTTCCTGTCGAAGCTGCCCGCCGAGATCGACGTCGGCGAGACCACGGCGGTCGTCATCATGGCGCTGACGCTGTCGTTCCTTGCGACGCTGTACCCGTCGTGGCGCGCCGCGCGCCTCGATCCCGTCGAAGCGCTGCGGTACGAGTGAGGGGCTGATGGAGAGCCAGCAGGGGGCGGAAGATGTACCGGTCATTTATCTCCACGAGATAAAGCGGCAGTACTTGCAGGGCGAGGTGCCGCTGACGATCCTCGACAACGCCAAGCTCGCGCTGTGGGCCGGGCAATCGGTGGCGCTGGTCGCGCCGTCGGGCTCGGGCAAATCGACGTTGCTGCACATCGCAGGGCTGCTTGAAGCACCCGATTCCGGCGAGGTCTACGTCAACGGCGCGCCGACCTCGCAGCTGCCCGACATCGAGCGTACCCAGCTCCGCCGCACCGATATCGGCTTCGTCTATCAGTCGCACCGGCTGCTGCCGGAGTTCTCGGCGCTCGAGAACGTGATGATGCCGCAGATGATCCGCGGCCTGAAGAAGTCGGAGAGCGTCAAGCGCGCCAAGGAGATCCTCGGCTATCTCGGCCTCGGCGACCGCATCACCCATCGGCCCGCGGAACTGTCGGGCGGCGAGCAGCAGCGCGTCGCGATTGCGCGCGCGGTCGCCAACGCGCCGCGCGTGCTGTTCGCGGACGAGCCGACCGGCAACCTCGATCCGCACACGGCCGATCACGTCTTCCAGGCCCTGATGCAACTGGTCAAGGCGACCAAGGTCTCCATGCTGATCGCGACCCACAACATGGAGCTCGCCGGCCGCATGGACCGGCGCGTGTCGCTGTCGAACGGCCAGGTCGTCGAGCTCGAATAATAAAAACTGCGAAAACAACCCCATGCACAGTAGCCGGCCTTGGCCGGCTACGATCGGGGGTGACGCCTTCCAGCCATTTGACATGTCGAGCCTATCGGCTGCGACGGCGCATCGCCGCAGCGGCGGGGCCGTTATGGCCTGATCACCGTCAATCTGAACGGCCCGCCATTCGCTGCGGCGTGTTCCACCGCCTCGTTGACGTGGTCGAGGTCGAACGCCGTCGCCTCGTATTCGTCGAGCCGCAACAATCCCGCGCGCACCAGCGCGATCAGGCGGCTCGCCGCATCCGGCGGATACATCCAGACGCCGTGGATGCTGATGCAGTTGCGCATGATCCAGGGGTAGGGCAGATCGAGGCCCGCGCCGCCCGCCATGCCGACGCCGCCCATCAGCACGACGCGACCGTAAGCGCGCACCGTCATGATCGCCGCGCGTACGACGGTCGTGCTGACCGAGGGCGGCATGATGTCGAATACGCAGTCGATCGGCCCCGGCGCGGCGCGCTTCATGCTTTCGCAGTCGTCGCTCTCGTTGCCGGTGAGCTTCACCGGCTTCACCCGATCGCCGAAGCGGCGGACGAGGTCGGCCAGAATCCTGTCGTTGCGACCGGGCGCGACCACGCAGGCCGCGCCCATCGCGAGCGCGACGGAGACGGCCGCGCTGCCGAAATTGCCGGTGGCGCCGCTCACCAGCACGGTCTCGCCGGGCTGAAGGTTGGCGGCGAGGAAGCCGCCATAGGGCACCAGCGCCGTCCCCAGCGCGCACCATTGCGAGGCTTCCGCGGACGTGATCGCGCCAAGCCGCTTCACATTCTCGGTCGGCACGCGCATCCGCTCGGCATAGGAGCCGTGGCGAAAATGCCGTTGCAGGCGCATACCGCCGGGGCCGGCGGCCGTGAGCCCTTGCAGGGCGATATCGGGCGCCACGATGTCATCGCGCGAACGCACCGTCGGGTCGCAGAACACCCAGTCGTCAACGGCGAGCTTGGTCGCGTCCGGGCCGATCGCGCACACCCGGCCGATGCCGCCGGGACCCGGGATGATCGGCAGGTCGAGCGCGTAGTTTCGTTCGCCGCTGAAAACCTCGTTCATGTAGGACAGGACGCGCGTGGCGACGACGTCGACGATGACCTCGCCGGTGCCGAGCACCGGCTCCGGCACATTCTCGATCACCAGCGGCGATCCGAAGGATTTGAGTACGGCAGCTTTCATGATGTTCACCTCAAAGTCGGGTGAAAGGGCATATGCGCCGCCTTGGAAAGGTCAGGAAGGCCTGGTATTATCCTAGTATTACGAAGGCCCTCCATCGGAGCGCAACATCATGGCCGACCCGCGCCGTATCGAATTCGGCGACTTCCTGCGGTCCCGCCGCGAAAAGCTGACGCCGAAGACGGTCGGTCTTCCCGCGGGCAGCCGCCGGCGCACCGCGGGCCTGCGCCGCGAGGAGGTCGCCCAGCTCGCCGGCATCGGTGTCGACTGGTACATCCGTCTCGAGCAGGGGCGCACCGTCAGCCCGTCGGTCACCACCGTCGATGCGCTCGCCCGTGCGCTGCGGCTGAGCAAGACCGAGCATGCGCATCTCAAGGCGCTGGCGCGCGACGGCGACAAGCGGGCGTTCACGCGCGAGATCGTGCCGCCGCCGATCCTGCGGCTGATCGAGAGCCTGCCGCATCCGGCCTATATCACCGGGCGGCGCTGGGACGTGCTGGCCTGGAACGAAGCCGCCGAGCAGGTTTTTGCGTTCGGCCGGTTACCGGAGGAGGATCGCAACACGATGCTCCTGATGATGACCAACAAGCAGACGCGCAAGGCTTACGGCGCGGGCTGGGCGGAGGTCGCCAAGCGCATGGTCGCGATGTTTCGCGCCACCCACGACGTCTGGGCCGGCGATCCCGCCTTTGCGGAGTTGCTGACGCGGCTGCGGCAGGGCAGCCCGGAATTCGTCAAATGGTGGGAAGCCCACGAGATCCGCAGCACCGCCTCGGGCCTCAAGACGATGTCTCATCCAACTCTGGGCGTGCTCCATTTCGAGCACACGAGTTTTCAGGCCAACGACGATCCCGCGCTGAAGCTCGTGATCTATACGCCGGTCGGAGCGTAGAACGCAGTCATCAGATCGGGAAGGCCACCGGCATATGTCCGGCGGCCTCCGCGCTTATTGTGGTTTGCGGGGCGGCGCCCCGACTAGAGATCGATGCTGACGGCGATGTTGCGGCCCTGCAGTTCGGCAATCTTCATTCCATCAGCCTGCAGCTGCGCGAACTCCGGGTCCTTTGCCACGGCCTCCTGCACCTTGCCGTAGACTTCCCAATTGGAGTAGCGCGTCGTAACCAGCAACTCTCCTGCCCAGTGACCGGTGTGGAAACGGGAGAGCCGAAGAAACTCGGCACCGTGTTTTTCAAAGATTTTCTTTGCCTGCCGGATGATCTGGACCGTTTCCTCGACCTTGTCGGTTTTGAAGCGAGTAAATTGAACGATCGGCATGGGCTACCTCCATAGCTGTGTAAACTGTCCAAGAGGCATGTATCGAGCGACATTTGAGGAGCGAACCTCCCGTTCGATCTCGATGAAGGTTCGTCTTCGGCGGCGTGATCCTGGTTCAGGCTTCGCGGCGGAATCAACTCTGCCCTTTCTCGGGCGCTTTAAATGCGCCGCGCGTGCCTTGCCCAGCCGGGCTCCCTTGGCATTGTCATTGCTGCCGGCCAACGGTTTCACTATCGACCCGCTTGATGGCGGGTGGATTCCACACGCCGGTCAATGCCTCCGACTTTGGCGCATAAAGACGCATGGTGAGGTTGAACGGGCTTGTGGGCGCGGGCAGCCAGTTGGCTTCGCGATCGCCGCCCGGATTGTCATTCTGGACGTAGAGCGTGAGCGATCCGTCGGCGTCGCGCTTGAACGGCATCCAGCTGCTCACCGCAAAGCGATTGAGTGGATTGGCAACCTGGAAGCCTTCATCGTCATACAGGGTGATTGACCAGAATGCCTCGACCGGCGGCACCGCGTCCTTGGCAAAGCGGACGATGTATTTGTTTGCGCCGTCGAGCGGCTTGCCGTTTTCATCGCCAACACTGTTCGGGTAGATCGCGTCCTCCGGCAGATTAGCGCCGAGTCCGAGCTGCGCGACGATCGCGCGCTTCAAGTAGTAGTTACCGTAGACGCCCATCGTGTCCGTGTTCATGGACCAGTGATTTGTGACGCGCGCCAGCGTAGGGACTTTCCATGCCATCAGTTTTTGCGCCTGAGCCGGCGCATCCTCGATAGCTTTCCGTATCGTCGCATCGGCTTTGGTCATATCGAACGTCTTGCCCGGTTCGAGCCCTATCCGCGCCATGCGCGCGATGATCGGCTCATCTGTGATGTGTGGCGGGTGGACCTTGGATAGCTCCGCCGCATAGGCAAAAAACTTATCGCCTGCCATCGTGTCGACTTGCAGCTTCGGCGGCGTCTTGACGTCAACGTTGGGATCGATGGTCTGTGTCACGGCGACCGGGGGCTTACCCCACCCAGATAGCGGTGTGATCTTGTACCCCTTCTGCACCTCGTGAACCGGAGCATAGTCGGCAGGACCATCGGTCTTGGTGCGGCCGATGATCCAGACATAAGGCGTCGGCGCGTCGATACGTGCGAATCCCGCCGGCACGTTTCCGTTCCAGCCCGGCGGCACGACCAGGAAATTCGCTGCCTTGGTGCCTGTCGTACGCCATCCCGGCGACGCGAACACATCGGTCCACATGTCGAGCATCGGCAGCAGGTAGTAGCGGCCACCGGTATCGGGAACCGAAACGACCATGGGTTCGCGGGTCAGGTCGAGCCAGGCGCTCGAATACAGCGTGTCGAAATTGGGCCGCACCACCGCCTTCATGTCTGCGGTCGGGTAGGCCTGGATATTGTCGAACGTGTTCGGAGGACCGCCTATTGCCGCAGTTTTGGGATCGGAATTGATGAGCTGCTTGCGCGTCAGGTCCATCGTCACGAGCGGATAGAAGTAAACATAGGCCTCCGCAGCGATCGCTTGTGCCTCTTCCGCAGAAATCGATTGAGCGGCGCTCGGGGTCGATGTCGACACGATGAGACTCAAACCCGACAGGATCGCAGCAAGCGACAACAGATGCTTTTGCATAAGGGTTCTCCAGAAATTCGCTGCATTGGCCGAGTGGGGCGATGTAGTGCTGCCACTGCGGGTGTTTTCCTATTCCCTCCAACTCAGGCAAAGGAGGTTGAGCCAGCTAAGCGGCGAAGCGCCGCGTTCTGGTTGATCTAGATCAAGGGACGTCCGCCGACGGGTCACGAGCGGCGTTGCTCTGACGGATCGCTGCGCTCCGCTTGGCCCTCAAAAGCTGACGCCAGGCGATCGTGAGCCGACGCCCGAGACCGGCGTTTAGATGACGAGCTTCAGCGCCGGATCGTCATTGGATTGCAACCTCGTGTGCTCGAAATGGAGCAGCCCTTCATCCGATGATTCATCGTCTTGAGGTCGGACGCTGACGATGTGAGCCCATCTGCCGAGAATAGCTCGATGAATACTCCGGCGTTTGCGCGCGGCCGATTGTGATAGGCACAGGGATCGTCACGTTGCCCGGTGAAATACGGAGTGGCGATGCGGGCGAGGGCGCGGCCGACGGACGCGCGACGGCGCGATCGGGCGATTGTCGCCGATGAGCTTGCGGCGAACAGTCGCGGCTTGTGACCTATGACAAACGTCTGCGGCCTCAGAGTGGTGTTCGCGGCGAAGCGCGATCGAGTGATCGCAATGCACGCTGGTGGGCGGAGTTGCTGATTGTACCGAGGGACTCGTGGTGCTACGTTTGAGCACGTCATTCCGTTTCGGTTTGATGCGGCGGGCGATCGGGCTTACGGACCGCCGCCCGTTCATTTGAAGTTGGAATAGTTGAGCCAATCGTGTCCCGCCTCCGGCCCCCCTTTTGAGTGCGGTCGGACGATGTTTTTCATTGGCCTCCGTTCTTCCCATTGACTCGGAGGCGGGCTTTTTTCAGTTGAACTTTGCAGCAAGTCGATCTTCGACATGTGCATTCTGACAAGCCACGCGGATCGTGCCGCACCACATCACCATCTGAACGCGAGGTGGGGCAGCCATTGCTTGATGGTTGCATTGCTCTGTGCCGCTTCCTTGTTTCAGTTCGCGCCCAGGGCGTGGGGACAATGCTCGGCGCGCGACGTGTTACAGAATCAACTGAAACTCGGCAAAGTTCGTGCAGTTGATTTGCCGCAAAAACTCATCGGGTCCGCCCGCGACGTTCCGACTTGGAAGACGATTGCGGTCGGCACTTTTGGCAACTCCTTCGCGTTGCGCAATGCATTGGATGCCGTGGGTTGCAATATCGGCGGGTTGGCCGCGGAAGTTCTCGCTCGACCGGCATTTACCGTCAGTTCTAACAAGATGGACGTGGAGCTTTTGGTGGTATCCGCGGTCCAGCTCGGCTTCAAAACCGATAGCGTGCCTCTGGCCGTCATTTACGCGCGGGCCCGACAACTCGGCCTTGAACTTGCTGCCGCGGAGGTCGGTCCGCAATTGCGCCTTCAATATCTTGATCAGCCCATGGGCGAATTCCTCATCGTGGGAATGCAGCCGATCAAGACGTGGAGCGGAGAGCCCGTGGTTCTCAACGTGGCAAATGGCGGAGCCGGATTGATCCTGATCGGCCAGGACGGCCGAGATGACGCTGAAATACCGGCGACCTCCCGTTTTCTTTTCGTGCGGCCGCCTGACCTTAGCGGCGGAATCGCGGCCGCTCTGCTGCCACCATGAAGACGAACAACCAAGTTTCGAGCAGCGCTGACTGCGGAGAAAATTCCTTGCGTCAGATCAAGGGAGATTTCCTGTCCATGGAGAACAACGAGGCTGCCGGCTCAAATGCAGCGGCGTCGGGAGTTCACGGGGATGGAGGCAAGCCTCGTCTCAAGTCTCGTCTGGAGCGGCGTCAACAGTAGGGAGTGACATCATGCGCGGATTCGGAGCTGTATGCATCTCACTGTTACTATCGGCAATTCCTGCGACTGCGTCAGATCAAAATCTCAAGGAAGAACTTGGAAAGATAGGTTCAGCATACGAGCAGTACTTCAGCAACAAGGACGCTGCCGGGATTACTTCGCTTTACACCAAGAACTATATGCGTGTGACGGAAGACGGCGTCGTGGACAATGCCAGATACTATGAGAACGCTTTCAAGGCGGGAGTCAGTCGCCTCGAGGTCAAGACGATCGAGGTTCAGTCATTGTCAGAAAGCATGGCTTTGGTCACCGGCGAATCTCGCGTTACCGGCAACAGCGAGACAGGCGCTCCCATAGACTTCACCGTTGTTTGGACCGCTCTCGATGTTCGTGAGGACGGGCAATGGAAGATTCGCATGCTCACGTCGGTCCCCAAACCGCCGCCGCCCCAGCCGCAGCAGGCCGCAAAGTAACTCAAGGCAAAGCCTTCTCTGCCCGCAATCGTTCTCTGCGCCACCCCAAAGGGAGTCAACGATGGCCATTTTGCACGCAAACCTCGCATTGCTTTTAGTCGCATCAGTTCTGGCAACGACGAGTGTCCAGGCTCAGAGCATGCCGCCGGAGGGCCCCGTCTCGGTCATATTCACCGCGACGCCGATTCCTGCTCCCAAGCCGATGGCGATCGGCGCGGCAGAGAATTTGCTGTCATGAACCAAGCCATGGCAGCCTCAAACGAGGCGGGAAATCCTGTACTCAACAACATGGGTGGACGTTGTCAGCTCAGCCGCCTGACGGATCCGTCTGCGAAGACCGCCGAAATTCACGGGTTCTGTACTTACGTCGACAAGGACGGCGACCAGTTGTTCGAGCAATGCGACTGGATGCCCGCATCCCCCAACAATTGCAACATAACGGGTGGGACCGGCAAATTCGAAGGTCTCCAGGCCGCGCTCGTCGTCACCATCGACCCTCTCAAGAGCAACTTCGATGGCATCAGTCAGGTCATTGGCCACAAGAAGGGGACGTACAAGTTCGTCAAGACGAACTAGGCTCGTCCGCCGAATTCCAGCGGGCGTACGGCCTTGATTGCTGCAGTTCGGGATGCCAAGGCAGCAACGTCTTCTGAACGGTTTGCCCTGGCGCTCATGTCCGATGTCACGCACTAGCGACGTGGTTCCGTCGTCTGCTGAACGGCCGGCCGGTGTCCCGGTGAAGTACGAGGTACGCCGCTCGCCAGCATGTTCGGTGACCGGCGGCGTTGTGAGTTCTTTGGGTGTGAATGGGTTCACAACGACGTCGCCAGGCAAGTGCTATGTTCCAGCCATTCTACTGCCGACTGATTTTCTGAAGAGTGTTTTTCGAACAGCCTCTGAGGAGAGGGTCATGTTCAAGCAATTCCTCTTGGTCGCGGCGATAGCCTCCCTAACGTTAGCCACATCCTCTAAAGCCGATTGCGAATATGCTTTGGAGCGCGGCGCGTCCGCCGAGTCGCGTTCGGTTTCGTTGCATTCTGATGCAGCTCAACTTGCGGAAGGCCTGTTGGATGACATTGTGACTTGGCTCTCATCGAATTTCGACCTGCCTGCCATCAAGCAGCGTCCCGTCGTTGAATTTGCGTCGAAGATGGAGCTTGCGAGGTTGCGTGCAAGGGACCGTACTTCTTCGCAAGGCTTCATGGAAAGCGATGGGCAACTAGCTCAGCGCGAGGTCGTTGCACTTTACGACAACGAGACGAGAACGATCCTGCTTCCTGATGATTGGGGCGGCACTTCGCCGACCGACCAATCGGTCCTGGTACACGAAATGGTCCATCACCTTCAGAATGTTGGAGGGCTCAAATTTGTCTGCCCACAGGCGCGAGAGAAGTTGGCCTACCTGGCTCAGGATAAATGGCTGGAGCGGTTCGGACTTAGCCTGGAGAACGAGTTCGACGTCGACATGTTCACGGTGCTGATAACTTCGGCATGCATGTATTGATTGTGACCGGTCGATCCCTGTCGCTGTCGAACGATTGCCTTTCCAAAAGGAGCGCAGTGCCAAGATCATCTCGTACGTACCAGCAAGATCTTCAGCGGATTTGATTGATGGCCAGACTCCTGGCGGTCCTCGCAGTTGCATTGGCAATCCTGGCGATGGCTCCGGGGCAGCAGAATCAGTTTGTACCGCTGCCAACAGGACCAATGCCAGCGGTGCTTGTTCCCTGAGTTCTCCTGAGGTGACGGGTTCATCCATCGAGCCGGTGGCGCACAGGTCCGCTCCTGGCCCGCGGCGATCTGCAAGGCGGACGGGCGCCGGCATCTGCACGCTATTCAGGCGTCAGCCCCAATGCCTTCACGGCAGCCACCAAGGGAGGCGTTTCGCTGTCGTACAGCTTTCTGAACGCGATATGTCCTTGAGCGGACTCATCGATGCCGTACGCGTCGAGCAGCTTCTGTATCTTGTCAGTCTTGCCGGCTTCTACCATCAGGCCGGAAACACGCTCCACGATGTCCTGCGGCATGCCGATGGGACCGGCAAGAAAGGCGTAACCGGTCATAGCAAAGAGCTCGGACTCGGCACCCTGCTCGAAAAATGTGGGAACGTCGGGAAGCTTTCTGCTCCGCGTCCTCGTCTGCACGGCGATTGCCCTCCCAACTCCGGATTCCAGCGCGTTGACGGCATTGGCGTAACTCCCCATCGCCGCCTGGAGCACGCCGGCCGCGAGGTCCTGCCACATCGGCGCTTCGCCGCGGTAGTGCACGGCTTTCATCTGCAGCCCGTACTGCTTGTTGAGCTCTGCAACGACGATATGAGGGTAGGAGCCTGCGCCGAAGGTCCCGACGTTGGTCACGTTCCTGCGGGCGTATTCGACGAACTCCTTTAAATTGGTGGCATTGGTCGCCTTATAGGCGACCAATGGCAGGTATCCTGCCGACATGCTGGAAATGAGCGCGAAGTCCCTGTCGGCGTCGTATGGCAAAGTCTTGAATAGCACGCGGCTTTGCACCAGAGTTGCGGTGATGGCGAGGAGTAACGTGTAACCGTCCGGTGGCGATTGCTTCACGGCTGCTGCAGCGATCGAACCGCTGGCACCCGCCTTATTCTCAACTATCACCGGCTGGCCGAGCTTCTGGGAGAGGTATTCGCCGTAGACGCGCGCGAGGGTGTCCGCAAGTCCGCCGGCGGGATAGGCGCAAACAATCTTGATCGGCCGGGAGGGCCAGGTCTGCGTCCACCCGCTATCATGATACGACAAAGCGATGGTGGCTGCGCCGGTTGCGATGAAGGCGCGGCGCGTGATCTTCAATGCCATCACGGTCTCCATCATGTTTGTATTCCGAGGACGCGCGTCGTGGCGTTGCTGCCGGTCCTTCAAGCGGACGGCCCTACGTTGAATCCTGAGCCGCTGCTCGGGGCACTGCTGCGCGGTACGGCAAGCCGTTGGTCGTGCTCATGGATTGCTTCCTGAGCAAATTGTGCCGTCCCGAGGATGGTAGCAGGCCATGGGCGGGCGCTCTTGACATTCTGCTTACATTCTCTTCACCGCCGGCTTATTCTTGCGCTGCAACCGGCGCGAGAGACCGACGGGGGAAAGCCACCCAGGGAATTGCCAGCTTGCGGTATCTCTTCGACGAGTACGCATTCGACACCGACCTTCGCGAGCTTTACCGCGGGGCGCACGTGGTCTCGGTTGCGCCGCAGGTGTTCGACCTGCTCGACTACCTGATCCGCAACAGGGAACGGGTCGTAAGCAAGGACGACCTCATCAAGACCATCTGGAACGGCCGTGTCGTGTCCGATGCGGCACTGACGACGCGGCTGAACGTCGCTCGGAGTGTGATTGGCGATTCCGGCGAAAAACAGCGTCTCATCAAAACCCTGCAGCGCAAGGGCTTCCGTTTCGTTGGAACGGTGCAGGAAGTGCAGCGGCCCGCAGACGCGGCGCCCACAGCCGATTCTGGTGAACAGTTTCAGGGTACCGCTGATCCAGATCGGTCCGATGCCGCGACAGTTGCGATGTCGATTCCTGCGCCACGCCTTTCCATCGTCGTACTGCCGTTCGCGAACTTCGGAGGCGATCCCGAGCAGGACTACTTCGTTGATGGCGTGACCGACAGCCTGACCACGGACCTTTCGCGCATCAGTGGTTCATTCGTGATCGCGCGTAACACCGCTTTCACCTTCAAAGGCAAAGCCGTCGATGTAAAGCAAGTCGGACGCGAGTTGAACGTCCGCTATGTGCTCGAAGGTTCCGTGCAACGAGGCGGCAATCGGCTTCGGGTGAATGTTCAGCTGATCGATGCCGAAACCGGCAATCACCTATGGGCCGAGAGGTTCGAGAAACCCGTCGCCGACCTGTTCGACATGCAGGACGAGATCGTATCGCGGCTCGCAAACACGCTAAATGCCCAGCTCATTCAGGTTGAAGCGCGGCGAGCGGAACGTTCAACCCATCCCGATGCAATGGACCTGTATTTCCAGGGCTGGGCTTACGAGAACAATGGGACGACCCCGCAATACATGACGCAAGCGCAGGCCTTTTTCGACCGCGCCCTGGCACTCGATCCCGACAATATCGAGGCGCTGGTCGGCTCGGCGCGGGTTGAAGCGGCGCTTGGGGCCAATCTTGTCACCGACGACTGGAAAGCGCACTTGGCGGCGGCCGAGGCAGCCTCAACCAGGGCTCTGTCCCTTGCGCCAAACCATGCTCGGGCCCGTAGCATCCTGGGTCTGGTCCAATCATTTAGCAACCCGGCCCGAGCCATCGCTGAATGCGAGCGGGCGTTGGCACTGGATCACAATTTGGCCGACGCTCATGCCTTCATCGGTCTCGCCAAGTTTTTTCTCGGTCGCAGTAGCGAGACCGAGGCCCATATCCGCGAGGCGCTTCGCCTCTCTCCTCGCGATTCCTACGCCTACCGGTGGTTCATGTTTGTCGGTCTCGCCAAATTGTTTCTCGGCGCCGACGTGGAAGCGGTTGCCTGGCTGCGCCGGAGCATCGAGGCCAACCGAAATCATCCCCTCCCGCATTACTATCTCGCCGCTGCGCTGTCGCTGCTCGGCTCACCGGACGAGGCGCGGGCCGCCGCACAGGCCGGCCTTGTGCTCAATCCGACCTTCACTCTCCGCCGCTACCGGGCCCGCGTGACGAGCGACCATCCGGCTTATCTCGCCGGGCGCGAGCGTGTGTATGAGGGCATGCGCATGGCCGGGGTGCCGGAGGGATGAACGGCAGGAGGTTGCCGGTGCGCGCCCAACAAGGATCGGGCGCTCCTGGGCTTACGGCGACGGCACGGTCGAAGGCGGCGCGGTGACGTTCGGCAGCGGAGTTGCTGGCCAAGGGCTTGCCGGCCAGGGACCTTTCGGCTTGGCCGCGACCGACGAGCACGCCGCCGCAAGCTGAGTCCGCATCGACGCCAGGCCCGTCAGGTCGATGTCGAATTTCGCGACGTCCACCTTTTCGTCCGGCATCGGCGTGGTCCGCCGGACATGGAGGGAGCGGGACGCCATGATCGCCTTGACCATGTCAGGGTCGATGCTGCCGCTCCACATCTCGTACTTCGCGGCCCGCACCGGAAAACCTCCGGCCTCCTGGTCCTTGTCGGCGTCCGCCGTCATCATGATCGTACTTTTGCCGACGCTCGCCTCGTCGATCTCGCCCGCGAACATCAGCGGCATGCGGTTCCTGGTTTCGCAAAACATACGCCATTCCATCGTCCCGAACGAAGAGCCGCTTTCCTTCTTCACCACCGCGATCTTGCTGATGAACGGCCGCGTTGCCTTCTCCAGCCTCCACATTCCTTCGGCAAACGGTCGCGTGTCGATTCCGAAACGATAGAGCTCGGCTCGCGTCAGCATATGCAGGCTTTCGAACTTCACGGTCCGGATGAGACCGTCGAGCTCGCGGCTGATCCCCATCGCCGCGATGAACGCAGCGCGGTCGCGGTCGGCGTTCGCGATCCGGCGCTGCCTGTATTCCGCGACCGCCTGCGGCGCCGGATGCCCGTGAAAGACGAGGACCAGCCTGGAGTTATGGACTGCCAGGGCGGCGTCGGGAGCGACCTCGCGTGATGTCGCGCCGAGAAACAGGTAACCGCAGGCCGAGTTGCACATCGCATGGTAGGTCGTGAGCTCCGCCTCGACCTCGCCGCCGGCGGCCTTGGTCTTCAGGCATGCGGCGTCCACCGTGTGCCGGCGGCGCACGCCGTCGCGATCGTCCGGCCGACCCGCGCGACCGCCTTGCGATTGCGCAGCAGCCGGCCGATGACGTAGGACTGCTCCACGTTCCCGCCGGGCGAATGAAGGTAGATCGGACGCTGGGTGTCCTTGACGCCGGCCAGGAAGCGGCGAATGCGCTGGCTGGCGTCCCCATCGATCTCGCCCTCGATGGCGATCCAGCGGTCGCAGCCGGGCCCGCACGCGTCCGGTGCCCCCTTGGCAAGATAGATCGTCAGCCTGTGCGCAAATCCGGGATTTTCGGACGGCGTTTCCTCGGCATGCAGCGCGCATGGAAGCAGCATGGCCACGAGAAACAAAATACGGGCAAGCATGTAACGACTGGGCCACGCGCAGTGAAGATAGACGTCGACGTTACATGATGATCGGCGCGCCTACAACTTTTGGTGGCATGCGGACGCGCGTTTATTGCGCCGGGCGGCACATCGTGCTTTCTCGAAATACAGCGTTCGTCACGTCAGACGATCGATGATTTCGAATAGCCTGTCGCAGGAAGCCTCGATCCGCTTTTGCGGAGATGTGGCGATGCCCAGCAACAGACCGGGGCGCGCCGAAGCCGTGGACGCATACCAGAGCGACAGCGGAGTAGGCGCCAGCCCGAACGATGCCGCTTCCCTGGCGATGGCGAGATCGGGCGCTCCATCCGGCAGCTGCAGGACCGCTGCCAATCCGGCAAGCGCAACATTGGCGGTGCGCGTCCGAAGCTGTTTCAGCAATGCATCGCCTTGCGCGGCGTAGACCCGCTTCGTGCGCCGGAGATGCCGCAGATAATGGCCCTCGCGCATGAAATCGGCGGTGGCGAGCTGCACTGCGGGCCCGGGCGCCGGCGCGAGGCACGCCGCGGCTTCGGCAAATCGCGACGCCAGAGCGGCCGGCGCAACGACAAAGCCGAGCCGCAGGGCAGGGGTCACGGTCTTGCTGAAAGAGCCGATGTGGATGACGCGACCCGCGCGATCGAGCGAGGCAAGTGCCGGCGTGGCTCGGCCCTTGAGCTGCAGCTCGCTGAGATAGTCATCCTCGATCACCCACGCCTTGCGTCGGGTGGCCCAGTCGAGCAGGCGCGAACGCCTCGCCAGCGACAATGTGGATCCGAGTGGCGCCTGCTGCCCGGGCGTCACGACAACCAGCGCCGCGTCGGGAGCATGTTTCAGGCCGTAATCGACATCGATGCCGTCAGCGTCGACCGGGATCGGCGCGATCGACAGTCTGGCAAGCGCGAGACCGTGCCGCGTGAAGGGAAAGCCCGGATTCTCCATCCAGACCTTCGTCTTTGACTCGAGGCCGAGGACACGGAGCGCCAATCCGAGGCCGCCGCTGAAACCGCTTGTGATGATGATCTGCGACGGCGTGCACGCGACCCCGCGCGCCAGCGCGAGGTAGGCTGCGATCTCGCGTCGCAAGTCGAGCTCGCCGCGCGGATCCGGATAGATCGGCGGCGCGCTCATTTCGACGCGAACCGCCTGCGCGCGCATCCTTGCGAGCAGCGTCGCAGGAAAAGTCTCTTGCGCGGGCACGCCCATCTGGAAGATTGCCGGCCCCGCCGTGAGCTCCTGGTACATCTCCATGAACGAGCCGGGCGCCGGGGCTTTGTCCTTGCGAACGGGAAAGGACGGCCGATCCGCGACATGCGTGCCGGTCGCGCGTGACGCGACAATCAGTTGGGCGGAGGACAGCTTTTCATAGGCCGCGCGCACGGTGCCCCGCGCGACGCCAAGCTGGGCTGCCAGGTCCTGCCAGGAGGGCAGACGCGCTCCGGGTGCGAGCACGCCGTTCGCGATGGCGGCCCTGATGCCCCCATGGATCTGCTCGGCCAGCGGCGTCTTCGCAGAGCGATCCAGTTCCAGCCGCAGCGGTTTGGTCATGCCCCTTGGTACACGATTTTCGTGCGTTCTTGGTGCTTTTTTGTGGACCAGGGCAGGGGCATTTATGGCAGAGACACGGGCCGGGCATCGATCATCAAGGAGCAGGACAATGACAGGGCGTCTCGACTACGACCGTATCGCGCCGGCGGGTGTGAAAGCGCTGGGCGGCGTGTACGGCTACATCATGCAGAGCAATCTTCCTGCGGCGCTGATCAACCTCGTCTATCTGCGCGTATCCCAGATCAACAACTGCGCCTACTGCCTCGACATGCATATGCGCGATCTGCTCAAGAGCGGGGCGAAGATCGAAAAGCTCGCTCTGCTGCAGGCGTGGGAGGAAGCCGGCAATCTGTTCGACGCGCGCGAGCGCGCCGCCCTCGCATGGGCCGAAACGGTGACCCGCGTCGCGGATACCGGCGTGCCGGATCAGGCCTATGAAGCCGCGCGCGGGGTCTTCGAGGAGCGCGAGCTCGTCGACCTCACCATCGCGATCGGTCTGATGAACACGTATAATCGTATGGCGATCAGCTTCCGTAAGACGCCGCAGGCCGCCGTCGAGAAGACAGCCTGACGGGCCACGAACGGCATCGGCCGACGTCAATGCAAGGCAGGAGTTAGAAAATGACGAGCGTGATTTCCGGCGTGAAAATTCCCGACAGCCAGCTGGCGCGCGAGGCCGCCGAGCTGGTGCGCAGCTACGAAGACGAGATGCTGTTCAACCATTCGGTCCGCGTCTACGTGTTCGGCGCGATGAAGGGGCTGCGTCAGAAGCTGAAATTCGATTCCGAGTTGCTTTATGTCGCGGCGCTGTTTCACGACCTCGGCCTGGTCGATCACTACCACACCGAAACAAAGCGATTTGAGGTCGACGGTGCCGACGCCGCGCGGGACTTTCTCCGGGCACGCGGCATCGCCGAGCCGCAGGCCGATCTGGTCTGGGACGCGATTGCGCTGCACACCACACCCGGCATTCCGGAATATATGAGACCGGAAATCGCCCTCACGAGGGCAGGAGTTGTGGTGGACGTCGGGGCCGTTGGATATGACGAGTACACGCCGGAGCAGCGCGATCAGGTGATCGCTGCGTTCCCGCGCGGCGATTTCAAGAACGAGTTTCTGAAGGTGCAGACCTGCTCAGCGCTGAAGAAGCCGCAGACGACATTCGGGACCGTCAATTTCGACTATATCCAGGATCACGATCCCAGCTTCCACAAGCCGAACGTGTGTACGCGCATCCGCAATACGCCCTGGCAAAGCTGAGCTGCCGCTAAGCCACCGGATCCCTGACGGCATCCGAACGGCTTCGGTCATCCGGCGCCAGCGGTGGCGCCGGCCGCGCGGGAGCGTCCTTCAGCAAGGCAGCGTCGCTCGAGGCGTCCTCGACCGGCGCGGCTCGGGCCTCGCGCGCGGCGACGATCCAGATCAGGAAGCCAAGAAGCGCGAGCGAGGCTCCGACGGGACCGGTGGAGGTCCAGCCCAGCCCCTCGCGAATGGCAAGGCCGCCCAGGAACGGGCCGAGCGCATTGGCGGTGTTGAACGCCGAATGGTTGAGCGCAGCAGCGAGCGCCTGCGCGTCTCCTGCGACGTCCATCAGCCGCGTCTGCAGGATGGCGCCGAGCGAGACGCTGGCGCCGATCGCGAAGACGTCGGCCGCAAGCAGCCAGGGATTGCCGGCGGCAAGCGGAAACACCAGCAGCGCGACCGCAGCAAACAGCAGGATCACGCCCGCCGTCGGCATCAAGGCGCGGTCGGCAAAGCGCGGCACGAACAGATTGCCGAGCGTTGCGCCGATGCCGAACACGGCGAGGAAGAACGGGATGACCGCGGTGCTGACCTTGGTGACCTCAATCAGCGTCGTCGCGAGATATGTATAGACGGCGAACATGCCGCCAAAGCCGATGGCGCCGATCGCCAGCGTGATCCAGATGCGGCCGTTTCGGAGCGCACCGAGCTCGCGCAGCGGATCGGACCGGCCGGCCGCATCGCGCGGCGCGAACAGCGCGCACAGCAGGACCGTGATCAACGCCAGCACCGACACGAGGCCGAAGCTCGCGCGCCAGCCCATCGCCTGGCCGATCAGATTGGCCAAGGGCACGCCGATGATCGTGGCAGAGGTCAGGCCGAGCATCACCTGGCCGATCGCCTGCGAACGGCGGTGTTGCGGAACGAGCGAGGCCGCGACCAGCGCGGCGATGCCAAAATAGGCGCCATGCGGCAATCCCGACAGAAATCGAGCCGCGATCATCCAGCCGAAGCCCGGCGCGAGAGCGGTGAGCGCGTTGCCGAGCGCGAACACGGCCATCAGGGTCAGCAACTGGGTGCGCCGGGCGAACCGCGCGCCAAGCACGACGATCAGCGGCGCGCCCAGCACCACGCCGAGCGCGTAGGCACTGATCGCGTGCCCCGCGGTCGGCTCGTCGATCCCGAGGTCGGCAGCGAAGAACGGCAGCAAGCTCATCGATGCGAATTCGGTGGTTCCGATCGCAAAGCCACCCATCGCGAGCGAGAACAGGACGATGGCGAGGTGAGGCGGCGCTGAGGCGCGGGGCGAGGTCGCGTGAGGCGAGGTCGTCATGTGTCCTGCATTGGTGGCGTCAACGGGAACCAGCCCAGCGAACGTCGCCACCCCTGCAAGATTTGTCGTCGTACTTAAACCTGCACCAGCTCGCGTCAACATCGGAGGCGCGATGCAAGGCATGCCGCATATCAGCGTCCCGATTTACGGGTGGCGCGATCCGGACGCGTCGCGCACCAACCTGCGGCCTCATCGGTGCGCTTCGGCCTTCCGGCGACTTTCGCTATCCACTCTACAGACGGGGTCGACACGCCTGAGGGTAGAACAGTTGCATAGCTGCACCAAAGTGTATTGGCGGTTGAGGCGGTCGGCGCGACCTTTTGCCATCGCGCCCGGCGCGAGGGCTTCCACTTCGGGGCCCGGCGCAAGTGAGAATTCGCGAATGCTGTCGAAATTCAGAAGGAATTCATAAGGAATTCAAAAGGAATTCGAAAGGTAGCGTGCATTGATTGGGCGCCTTATTCCGGCGCGAGCCGCTCATCGCCAAGACGAGGTAATCCGAAGAAGCCCTCTTACTCTCCGCCGCGACTTGTTGTGGCGCTGCCGCTCCGAGCCATTCGGGTGATTTTGGTAGCGCCTCAACCGAATTGCGTTTAGCGTGTTGCAGATTGGTTCAACGACGAGACTCTGCTCGGCAAGAGGCTTTATTCGCCGCTGAGGGATCAATGAAGTCGGAGCCTACGAGCGTCCCCCCGTCGTCGCCGAACACCGCCAACGACAGTGGTGCGAGGTTGGTTGGTGCTGCCGAACAGGACTTTAATTCCCAAGTCGGTACGATCCTCGAATTCGAAAGACCTTTCCGCGCCGTCCTCGTGGCGGACGTCGTCAGCTATACCAGACTTATGGAAGCTGCTGAGGTCGAGACGCATAGTCGCTATCGGGCTCTTCGCGTGAGCGTCATCGATCCGGCCTTGATCGGTCGACGAGGCGAGATTGTGAAGAACACCGGCGACGGCTTCGTCGCGGTGTTCGAGAGCCCGCTCGATGCCCTTCGCTGTGCCTCCGAGTTGCAGCGTGAAGTCACCGGGCTTGAAACCTTGCAACCTCCCGAGCGCCGCATAGCCTTTCGCATCGGCGTCCATTGGGAGCCTGTCATCTTTGATCTGAACGATGTCTACGGCCATGGTGTCAATATCGCAGCACGCTTGCAATCTGTCGCTCCCGCGGGCGGCGTTGTGGTGTCGTCGGCCCTTTTGCGAGTAGTCGCCGATCTGAGCGAATTCAAGTTTGACGACCTGGGTGAGCTTCATCTCAAGAACCTGTCGCGGCCGGTTCATGCCTTTCTCCTGCTCTCGCCGGGAGTGGACCGCCGCACGGTGATCGGCGCTTCCACCAAATCCTCGAGACGAACCAAACTGCCCTCGATCGCCGTTCTTCCGTTTGCGAACAGCTCTTCGGAGGTTGACGACAGCTATTTTGCCGAAGGCTTCGTCGAAGACATCATTGTCAGCCTGAGTAATATTCAGGAGCTCCTGGTGGTGTCTCGCGGGTCGACGATGCCGTTTCGTCAGCGCGAGATCGATCCCGTCGAAATCGGCGAGAAGCTTGGCGTTCGCTATTACGTCAGCGGTCACGTTCGCCGATCGGGCAAGCGATTCCGGTTTTCGGTCGAGCTGGTCGATGTTGCGACTGGCTCCGTGGTGTGGGCCGAGAAATACGACACGGACCTCGCGGACGTTTTCGAAGTCCAGGACGAGATCGCCATTGGTGTCGTTGAGAAGATCGCCGCCTATGTGCGTCGCGCAGAGATCAAGCGGGCGCTGCGAAAGCCGCCGAAGAGCCTCAATGCGTATGACTATCTCCTGCGGGCGCTTGAGCTGCTCTACAAATTCGATTTCGCGAGCTTCTCGCGCGCCAAAGGGCTGCTCGAGAAAGCCAGCGAGGAAGACCCCGAATACGCGGCGCCGTACGCGTTCGCTGCGAAGTGGCACAATTTCAAGATCGCGGAGGGGTGGTCGTCGGATTTCGATGCGGATTCGGCCGACGTGATCCGGCTGTCCAATTGTGCCATCGAAAGAGACCCGCAAAATGCTCTCGCGCTCGCGATACAGGGGCACGGCAAGAGCATGTTCTTTCGTGACTACGACAGCGGATTGGACCTGTGTGAGCGGGCTCTTGCCATATCCCCCAGCAATTCGTGGGCATGGGTGTTCGGGAGCGGGACCCCCGGGTTCATCGGCGATGCTTCAACCGGAATCGCCCGTGCGGAGCGCGCCATCCGGCTTTCACCACTTGGCCAACAGGCCTTTTTCAATTTCTGCCTGCTCGGCCAAAATCATTATCTGAACGGAACGTTTGACGATGCCATTCGCTGGTCGAAGAAGTCTTTGACCCTCAGCCCGCGTTTTGGAAACGCCGCGCGCGTCCTCGCCGCAAGCCTCGTCGCGGTTGGTCGCCTGGAGGAAGCGCGGCAGGTTTCGCAGCACCATAAGAACATCCTGCCCGGCTTCAGGGTATCGGACTATGCGCGCCGTTGTCCGTTCAAAGAGCCCCAGGGGTCTTTGTATGTCGAGCGATTAGGAGCAGCTGGGTTGCCGGATTGATGGGGCCAGGAGCCCGGTTCAAATTATTAGCCCCTCGATGGAGAGCACAATGCCTGGTGTTGCAGGAGGAGGCGGTGGTGGTGGTGGCGGCGGCGGTGGTGGCGGCGGCGGCGGCGGTGGCGGTGGCGGCGGTGGTGGCGGAAACGGCGCAGTCAGCGGCGGTTACGTTGGTGGTGGAATTCCCCCGCGTCCTTTCCCGATCTTCGAGAGTTTCGTCGGAGTCCTGCCCGGTAGCTTGAATTACGGGGCGACATTCCCGCTGTCTGCCTGGCGCCCTGACTTTTTTGCCCAGATCGCATTGCTCGAATTTGCCAGGACCGATTGGCAAACCATCACTGTCGCCGGCCCGCCAACGGATCACGATGTCATTTTCGGGGAGATCGATGAACTGCTTGGGGCATCGATGGATCGTCGCAAGAGGTTGGCAGATGAGATCGTCGATCAGGACGTGAGGCTTGTCGGCTATTTTGCGCAGGTCCTCATGCTTTCGCCGTCGGCGCATCCAAATACGATCAAGATTCTGGAGATGGCCGATCATGTTGGACTGATGGTCGCCGTCTACTACAAGCTCAGGTTCAATCGCGGGCGGCCGCAACAGGTGTGTCCGGCGCTTTTCCCAATGGTCGCGTCGCCCTGGCACGCCTCCTATCCGAGCGGACATTCGCTGGAGAGTCATCTGATGGCACTGGCGCTGGGAGAGATTATCCCCGGTGCCAAGAGTGCACTGAGGGCGCTGGCCGCGCGGATCGGGAAGAATCGCGAGATCGCTGGCGTCCACTACCCGAGTGACACGGCTGCCGGGAAGGCCATTGCTGAAGCCGTGTTTCCGTACCTCCAGCAATGCAGCACCTTCCATGCGGTGACCGAGGCGGCAATACAAGAGCATTGAACAGTGCCTAATGCCGCAGCCGAGATCGCATCCTTGGATTTTGCAAGGATGCGCTCCGCACGGCCACAAGGAATTGAAGTTGGACCAATCGATCTCAACCACGAGGTATTGCAATGGGTATGGAAGAAATTTCCGTCATCGAAAGGACACGGATTCAGTTGGCGCCAGATTTCACGATGCAACATCAGTGTCACATCAATTGGTGCTGGGCAGCCGTCGCTTCCAGCATCTCGGGCTATTACGACGAGACCAGTACTTTCACGCAGTGCCGCATCGCCGACCTCGAATTGAACCGGCATGATTGCTGTGATTTCCCTTGCGGCACGCCGGGTCTGGAATTCGATGTGACGCATTCTCTCGGATCACCGCTCAATCGAGTCCGCTGCCTCGCCGTGTTGGCCCTCGACCAACGAGCGACACGAATGGAGGTGCAGCAGGAGATCAGTGCAGGGCGACCCATTTGTGTTCGCACGGTCTGGTCGGGAGACGAAGATGAGGAGGGACCGGCGCACTTCGTCGCGATCGTCGGATATCTGGAGGATACCGACAGCCTGGTCATTGAGGATCCCCTTTTCGGCCTAACACCAGAGATCCAGTTTAATCGATTTTGCTCAAACTATCAGGACGCCAAAGGTGTCTGGACGGACACTTACTTCACCAAGCCCCCGGTCTAGAACCTCGCCACCGCGAAAGGAGAGAAAAGATGGCAATTCATCCCAGCGATCCTCCGGCGGCTGCGGTCGTAGCTGTGAAGCGAGCGGTGGCCAGCCGGGTGGGCAACCCGAAATTCCCGCGATCAAGGCTTTCCACTGCCAACCGTGACGCGGTCTTCATTTCCCTGCCGCATCGCATTGCCTATCTGGCTTTTGGCAAGATCCGTCGCGCAGACAAACTCAGAGCGGCTGCGAAGCTAGGCAATTGGAGATTTCTTGTGATTGAAGCGAAGCGGCGCACCGCCGCTGATGATGGTGGAGGAGAGGAACAGGAGCCGATCGCTGCTGCGACAATCGTGAAGTCGGCAGCGACGACGTATGAGACGACGTATGAACTGGGTGACCTGAACGAAGGGCCGTTTGTGGCAGCGACGTCGGAGGCGATCCGTCGTGCCGAGAAGCTTCCTGAAGTTCGGGAAGGACGCTTCGAGGCTTTCCTGCTCACCGTGCCGGCGGTCCATGTGACAGCGCTCTGGCTGCAAGGTTATCAAGATTGTCATGGCGATGCGGACCTGCTGCTGACGTTACCGCCCTCGGACCAGGCCTTGGAGCCGTATCGGCCGATGGCGTCGGCTGCGTTCTTGGCTGTCGTGCAAGACCTCGCTCGGAAAGTAACTTCCGAATACGCGACGAGGGGGTGAGCGGGCAATGTCGGCGGGATGGAAAAGCTCGCAAGTGCGTTAAGCTCGCAAGGGCGTCAAAGTTGGCAAGTCCCGGCATGGGAGCACGCCTAGTCGGCCTGCTTCGGCCGCCGGGGAGCCTTTGACCGCTTCTGCGGAAAGTACGGGTTCACGGCGCAGCTCGCGGAGCGGCCGACGGCGAGAAATCTGCACTGTTCGAGCGAAGTGTAGCGGCAGTCGAAATAGCCGACCGGGCCGTAGATCTGCATGCAGACGGGATAGCTGGGATCGTAGGTCTGCGCGTGCGCCGGCACGCCCGAGAAGAGCAGGCCGGTGGCGACGAGCACGAAGCGGGCGCTGCGCATCTCAGCGCGGTGGGTAGTAGCCGGGTGAATAGCCCGGTGTCTGGGCGCGCGGACGATTCTGATAGGCGTAGGGATCGTCGCTCTGGCCCGTGAAATACGGATTCGCGATGCAGGTCAGCGCGCGGCCCGACGAGCTTGCCTGACACTGTGCGTAACTGTCGAACGTGCAATTGCTCAGCCCCGGCCATTCCTGGCCGGTCAGGCAGAACGCGTGATGCGTGCCGAATGCGCGTGCGGGCGTGCTTGCACTCAGCGTGAGCGCGAATGTGGCGATTGCGAGCGAAAATGTGGCGATAATGGGGAGGGCAATCTGTCTGCGCATCTCAATCTCCAATCACACAATCGTGCGTGCATCAGATGTCCAGGCACAGATGCAACATACGTCGTGTAGTCGACATTGGAACTCATGAAAACCCTTGTTTCAAAGGGTTTCGCGCGCGCGCTGCTAAACATTCATTAACGCAGCACAGCCCTTTGGCCCCGACTGTTGCGTCGGGGTTACAGCAATTCCGTCGAGCGCTGATATGACGGCCCTACGGCCCGGGGGCCTAACGACGAAACTGGAACGGGAATCAAATGAACAAGAATCTGTTGCTTGCTGCTGTGAGCCTTGTCGCGCTGAGCGCGACTGCGCCGGCGCTGGCTGCTGACCTCGCTGCGCGGCCTTACACCAAGGCGCCCGCGATGATCGCGACCGTCTATGACTGGAGCGGCTTCTACATCGGCATCAACGGCGGCGGCGGTTCGTCGCACGCGACCTGGGATTTCGTTGGCGTGGGCCGCGAAGGCTCGCACGATGCGACCGGCGGCACGGTCGGTGGTCAGATCGGCTATCGCTGGCAGTCCGGCCAGTGGGTGTTCGGTGTGGAAGGCCAGGGCAACTGGGCTGACTTCTCGGGCGACAACACCAGCGCGCTGTTCGCCACCCGCAACCGCACCAAGATCGATGCGTTCGGTCTGATCACCGGTCAGGTTGGCTACGCCTGGAACAACGTCCTGGTCTACGTCAAGGGCGGTGCGGCTGTGGTCAGCAACAAGTACGAGATCTCCAGCACGGCGGGCGCGCTGCTCTCCTCGTCCAGCGACAGCCGCTGGGGTGGCACGGTCGGTGCCGGCCTCGAGTACGGCTTCGCGCCGAACTGGTCGGTTGGCGTCGAGTACAACCACATCTTCCTGTCCGACAAGGACGTGACCTTCGCTGGCTTCGCCGGCTCGGAGCGCATCCGCCAGGACGTCGACATGGGTCTCGTCCGCCTGAACTACAAGTTCGGCGGCCCGATGATCGGTCGCTACTGAGACTGGTCGCTCATTTCGAGCGATCGTCGAAAAGCCCCGGCCTTGCGCCGGGGCTTTTTTGTTGCGTGAATTCAGCGAGTTAACCATCACTTTTCGAGAGAGCTCACACGGCTTGACTCTCAAGAACGAAATGAGAACAATGTTCTTCATACGTTCTGGTGATGGAGCAAGCCATGTTCAGGATTTTCGTGGAAGAAGCCGCCGCACTCGCCTCGATCTCGCTGTTCGTCGGGATGATCGCAATCTGGGCGCAGGTGATTCCGCAGCTCTAGGCCGCAGCTGGCCAGACCCCTTGGTCATGCCCTTGGGGAAAAGCGGGACGACGCGGCCGTTTCGTGGCTCCGGCGTGGACTCTGAAGCGGTGACGCCCCACCATTGTGAGGCGAGTCGGCTGGGTGGGCGGAAGATGTCCTCATGATCCCCCTGGAGCCGGCGACCGCTCCATCTCACTGCAAGAGGCCGTCACGCGACCATGCCGAGCGCCGGATTTGTCCACCTTCACGTTCACTCGGCCTATTCGCTGCTCAAGGGCTCGATCAAGATCGCCAAGCTCGCCGAGCTTGCGAAGAAAGACCACCAGCCCGCACTGGCGCTGACTGACACCGACAACATGTTCGGCGCGCTGGAGTTCTCCGACAAGATGGCGGGCTCCGGCATCCAGCCGATCGTCGGCTGCGAGCTCGCGATCGATTTCGGCGACCAGGATCCCAACGCGCGCAACGCGCTGCTGCCGTCGCGTGTGGTGCTGCTGGCGGCCCAGGAGCGCGGCTATCGCAGCCTGATGCGGCTGAACTCGCGCGCGTTCCTCGAATCGCCTGACAGCCACGCGCCGTTCATCAAGTTCGATTGGTTCGACGGTGAGACCGAAGGCTTGATCGCACTCACGGGCGGCCCTGACGGGCCGATCTCGCTCGCGCTTGCCAGCGGGCAGGCCGAAATTGCGGCGACGCGCTGCGAGCGTCTCGCCGGCCTGTTCGGCGATCGCCTCTATGTCGAATTGCAGCGCCACAACATCGACAAGGAGCGCCGCGTCGAAAGCGGGCTGATCGACATCGCCTACGCAAAAGGCCTGCCGCTGGTTGCGACCAACGAGCCGTATTTCGCTTCGAACGACGATTACGAGGCGCACGATGCGCTGCTCTGCATTGCCGGCGGGCGGCTGATCGCCGAGACCGATCGCGTTCAGCTCACACCCGATCACCGCTTCAAGACCCGCGCCGAGATGGCAGTGCTGTTCGCCGACATTCCGGAGGCGCTGGCCTCGACGGTGGAGATCGCCGAGCGCTGCTCGTTCCGCCCGATGACGCGCAAGCCGATCCTGCCGTTCTTCACCGTCGGCGCCGCCGCAAGCTCCGACGCCGCGTCGGTCGAGGCGGCCGAGCTGAAGCGGCAGGCGGAGGAGGGGCTCGCCAACCGCCTGCGCGTGCACGGCCTGTCGCAGGGCACCACGGAAGAGGACTACAGCAAGCGCCTGGCGTTCGAGCTCGACGTCATTATGCGCATGAAGTACGCGGGCTACTTCCTGATCGTGTCGGACTTCATCAAATGGGCGAAGGGCCAAGGGATTCCGGTCGGACCGGGGCGCGGTTCGGGCGCCGGCTCTCTGGTCGCCTGGGCGCTGACCATCACCGACCTCGACCCGATCAAGTTCGGCCTGCTGTTCGAACGCTTCCTCAATCCGGAACGCGTCTCGATGCCGGACTTCGACATCGATTTCTGCCAGGACCGCCGCGGCGAGGTGATCAGGTATGTCCAGGAGCGCTACGGTCGCGACCAGGTCGCGCAGATCATCACCTTCGGTACGCTGCAGGCGCGCGGCGTGCTGCGCGACGTCGGCCGGGTGCTGCAGATGCCCTATGGCCAGGTCGACAAGCTGACCAAGCTGGTGCCGCAGAATCCGGCCGCGCCGGTGACGTTGGCCACCGCGATCGAGAGCGAGCCGAAGCTTCAGGCGTTCCGCGATGAAGATCCGGTGGTGGCGCGCGCCTTCGACATTGCGCAGCGCCTCGAAGGCCTGACCCGCCACGCCTCGACGCACGCGGCCGGCATCGTGATCGGCGATCGCCCCTTGAGCGAACTCGTGCCGATGTACCGCGATCCCAAGTCGGACATGCCGGTGACCCAGTTCAACATGAAATGGGTCGAGCCGGCCGGGCTCGTGAAGTTCGACTTCCTCGGCCTGAAGACGCTGACCGTGCTCGACGTCGCGGTGAAGCTCCTGAAGCCGCGCAACATCGACATCGATCTCGCGACGCTGCCGATCGACGATGCCGAAAGCTACCAGATGCTGGCGCGGGGCGAGGTGGTCGGCGTGTTCCAGGTTGAAAGCCAGGGCATGCGGCGCGCGCTGGTCGACATGCGCCCCGACCGTTTCGAGGACATCATCGCGCTGGTCGCGCTCTATCGCCCGGGCCCGATGGCGAACATCCCGACCTATTGCTCGCGCAAGCACGGCGACGAGGAGCCGGAATATCTGCATCCGGTGCTGGAGCCGATCCTGAAGGAGACCTTCGGCGTCATCATCTACCAGGAACAGGTGATGCAGATCGCGCAGGTCATGTCGGGCTATTCGCTCGGCGACGCCGACCTGCTGCGCCGCGCCATGGGCAAGAAGATCCGCGCCGAGATGGACAAGCAGCGCGACATCTTCGTCGCCGGCGCGGTCAAGAACGGCGTGCCGAAGGGGCAGGCCGAGACCATCTTCGAGCTGCTCGCAAAGTTCGCCGACTACGGCTTCAACAAGAGCCACGCGGCGGCCTATGCGCTGGTGTCCTACCACACCGCCTATATGAAGGCGCATTACCCGGTGGAGTTCATCGCGGCGTCGATGACGCTCGATCTCAATAACACCGACAAGCTCTCCGAATTCCGTTCCGAGGCGCAGCGCCTCGGCATCAAGGTCGAGCCGCCGAACATCAACCGCTCAGGCCCGACCTTCGAGGTCGGTGACAAGACGATCTACTACGCGCTCGCCGCGCTCAAGGGCGTCGGCATCCAGGCGATCGAGCAGATCATCGAGGAGCGGACCAGGCGAGGGCTGTTCACCTCGCTCGCCGACTTCGCCGCGCGGGTCAATCCGCGCGCGATCAACAAGCGCATCATCGAAAGCCTCGCCGCTGCCGGCGCCTTCGACACGCTGGAGCCGAACAGGGCGCGGGTTTTTGCCGGCGCGGACTCGATCCTGGCCGCCTGCCAGCGTGCGCATCAGGCCGAGACCATCGGCCAGAACGACATGTTCGGCATGTCGGCGGACGCGCCGACCATCATGCTGCCGCAGATCGAGCCCTGGCTGCCGGCCGAGCGGTTGCGCCGCGAATATGACGCGATCGGATTCTTCCTGTCGGGCCATCCGCTCGACGATTACGCGATGGTCCTGAAGCGCCTGCGGGTGCAGAGCTGGGCCGAGTTCTCGCGTGCGGTGAAGACCGGCGCCACCGCCGGCAAGGTCGCGGCCACCGTGGTGTCGCGCATGGAGCGGCGCACCAAGACCGGCAACAAGATGGGCATCATGGGGCTGTCTGATCCCACGGGCCATTTCGAGGCGGTGCTGTTCTCCGAGGGCCTCGCGCAATACCGCGATGTGCTCGAGCCGGGCGCCGCCGTGCTGCTCCAGTTGGGCGCGGAATTGCAGGGCGAGGACGTCCGTGCCCGCGTGCTGCATGCCGAGCCGCTCGATGACGCCGCCGCCAAGACGCAGAAGGGCCTGCGCATCTTCGTGCGCGACACCAAGCCGCTGGAGTCGATCGCCAAGCGACTGGCCGGACCCGATATGGCGGCCTCGAACGGCGCCGCGCCAAAAGTCGGCAGTCCCGGCATCGCGCCGCGCTCGAACGGCGACGGCGAGGTCTCGCTGGTGATGATGCTCGACCTCGAGACCGAGGTCGAGATGAAGCTTCCCGGCCGCTTCAAGGTCTCGCCGCAGATCGCCGGCGCGATCAAGGCGGTCGCGGGCGTCGTGGACGTGCAGCAGCTCTAAAGCACGATGAGATCCGGAAGAATCGTCATCGCGCTTGGGATCGGCGTTAGCGTATGATCTCACCACAAACGCGTGCCGCGTTTGTGGTGAGTGAGAATTGCTGCCCTTTTCCGGATCATGCTTTAGTAGCCGATCTCGAATATATGCAGGTGGGCGCAGCTCTGTGCGGTTGTTGCGCGTGAGGCGAGCGATCGCTTCGGCTTTGCAACATGGTTCGCGTTGCAGCAATCATCAGTTGCATCATTTATCATTGGTGATTTCTTCACATCGATGCACCTATCATCGCGACGCTTCCATTCGTCCACTGTACCTGGGGAAACGTCACATGTGCGACAAGTGCTCTGAATCTCTGCATCGAGACATCGCGCCGTCGCGGCGATCCGCGATGCTGTTTGGCGCCGCTGCGTTCGGCATGGCCTTCGCCGGCGGAGCTTTCGCGAGCGGCGCCTTGGCAAAGGAGGCCAAGCAGCCACCCAAGCCGCAGAACGTGTTGTCGCCCGACGCATCGCTGAAGCGGCTGATGGAGGGCAATGCGCGCTATGTCGACGGTGTGGCGCGGCGCCACGATTTCAAGCACGAGCGCGAGGCGCTGGCCGGTGGACAGAATCCGTTCGCGGCGGTTCTGAGCTGCGCCGATTCGCGCATCGCGCCGGAATATGCCTTCGACAGCGGCCGCGGGGATCTCTTCGTCTGCCGCGTCGCCGGAAATTTTGCCGGCACCGAAACCATTGCCAGCATGGAATATGCGGTGGCCGTGCTCAACGCACCGCTGATCCTGGTGCTTGGCCATGATGCCTGCGGCGCGGTCGATGCGACGCTGAAGGCAATCAAGGACAACACGTCGCCGCCGGGCCACATTCCCTCGCTGGTCGATGCGATCGCGCCCGCCGCAAAGGCTGCGATGCAGCAGGGCGGGGACGTGCTCAACAAGGCGATCCGGCAGAACGTGATCGACAACGTCGCGAAGCTGAAATCGGCCGCGCCGATCCTCAATGCGGCCGTGGAGCAGGGCAAGCTGAAGGTCGTCGGTGGCATCTACCGGCTCACCACGGGAACAGTCGATCTGATCGCGCAGGGCTGAGCGAGGTTCGCGCCACAGCGCGGTCGCGAGGCTTACGCGGGCCTGACGCAGGGGTTTGACGGGGCGGGGGCGCCATGCCGCCGCCTCAATCCGCGCTTTTCGTTCAAGAGCCATTCAGCCGGCCGCGCGTCTCATGTACGGTGGCAGCTCAACAACGATAGCGGGCAAGCAAGCCATGCGTGGGACCTACAAGGCCTTCATCTGTTTTCTCTTGCCGATCCTGGCGTTCGCTGCGGCCGCGCCCGATCCGGCGCGCGCGCAGCAGCAGGAAAAGCGCATCGCGCTCGTGGTCGGCAACGGCGCCTACGCCAAGTCGCCGCTGGCGACGACCGCGAACGATGCCGGCCTGATCGCGCAGACACTGCAAGCGGCGGGCTTCGACGTGGTCGGCGCGCGCGATCTCGACGGCGACACGCTGCGCAAGAGTCTTCGCGATTTCATCCAGAAGGCGCAGGCCTCGGGCCCCGGCACCGTCGCGATGATCTATCTTGCCGGCTACGGCGTGCAGCTCGCGGGCGAGAACTATTTCATCCCGGTCGATTCCAACATCACCCGCGACACCGACATTCCGACCGAAGGCCTGCGGATCAGCGACTACGCCCGCCAGCTCGCTTCTGTTCCGCTCAAGGCCAACATCGTCGTGCTCGACGCGGCGCGCGCGCAGCCCTTCATCGAGGGCGGCCAGCAGATCGCGAGCGGACTGGCGCTGGTCGAGCCGGATCCGAACATGCTGATCGCCTTCAACGCCGCGCCCGGCACGGTCGCGCCGGAAGAGCCCGGCCCGTACGGTATTTATGCGCAATCGCTGGCGGAGATGATCCGTACCGGCGGCCTGCCGCTCGCCGAGGTGTTCGACCGCGTCCGTCTGCGCGTCAACGAGGCCAGCAAGGGCGCGCAGGTGCCCTGGAACGAGGCGAAGATATCGGCGCCCTTCTCGTTCTTCGAGCGCGGGCCCGATGCGCCGCCGCCGGAGGCCGCGCCCGACCAGGTTGCCGCGTTCCGCAACAAGCCGATCCGCGATCTCGGCGTGCAGGACGCCTATGCGGCCGCGCTCGAGCGCGACACGCTGCCGGCCTATGAAGAGTTTCTCGCGGCCTATCCGGGTGACCCGCTGTCGAAGCGCGTGATGGCGATCGTCGCGGCGCGCCGCGAGGCGATCACCTGGCGGCGGACCTACCGGAACGATACGCCTGAGGCCTATTGGTCCTATCTGCGCCGCTATCCGCGCGGGCCGCACGCGGCCGATGCGCGCCGGCGTCTGGCGATTCTCACCGCGCCGCCCGAGCCACCGCCGACCTTCGCGATGATCGACTATGACGTGCCGCCCCCGCCGCCGGAGGAGGTGGTCTATGTCGACCGTCCCGTGCTGTACTTCAGCGACCCTGATTTTGGCTTCGCGCCGCCACCGCCGCCGCCGGTCTATTATCTGCCGCCGCCGCCGCCGGATTTCGTCGTGCTCGAGCCACCGCTGCCCGTTGTCGGCCTGTTCGTGCTGCCGCAGCCGATGTTCGTGCCGATCCCGGTGTTCGTCAGGCCGCCGATCTATGTCGCGCCGCCGCCGAACAACATCGTCTTCAACAACATCCATAACACCACGGTCATCAACACCGTGATCAACCGGCCGCCCGCCCCGCCCGTGGGAGCGGGAGGAGGGACCGGGCCTGGCAATCTGAGGCCGGCGATTGCCGACCGCGCCAACCCGGTAGCGCCAATGTTGCCGCAAGCCGCTACGCAGCGCGCCGCGCTGATCCAGCAGGGCAAGGCGCCGATGCCGCCGAGCGCGACGGTCCAGCCGACGGCGAGGCCGGGGATACCTCCAGGGACGCCGGCCAATGTCGCGCCGACCGGCACGCCCCCCGCCGCACCGCCGACCAGGCTGCCACAGACCAACACGCTGCCGGTTCCCGGCGCCCAAGGCGGGCCGCCAGCGCCGCCGGCCGGGGCAGGGACGTCGCCTGGCGGCAGGCCCTTGGCGCCGACGGCAAATGCACCCGGTGCGCCCCCGCCGACGCATCCGGGGGCGCCGACCACGGCTGCGCCCGGCACAACGCTGCCGTCCCATCCTGGCGCGCCAACGGCCGGCACTCCGACGACCGTTGCGCCCACCGCGAACCCGGCTGCGCCCGGCCAACCGCCGAAGCCGCCGGTTGCTCAGACCCCGCCCAGTGGCGCGCCCGCTGGCGGCAAGTCTGCAACCCGCGAGCCGGCTGTCGCGCCGCCAACTGCTGCGGGCACACCGCCCGGCACGCCCTCGGGCGCCACGGGCAAGCCGGTCACGCCGCCGCCCTCGACCGCGCGCGAGCTGGTCAAACCGCAGAACTTGCCCGCGACCCCTCCAGCGCAGGCCGCCCGGCCGTCGCCGTCAGCTCCAGCATCGCGGCCGCAGGCCGTGGCGAGGCCGACGCCGCCCGTCGCTCGTCCGGCATCGCCGCCGCATGTCGCATCGCCTCCGCCGGCCCGCGCGGCTCCGCCTGTGGCGGTTGCACGGCCGGCGCCTCCGCCCATGGCCCGGCCTGCACCTCCACCCGTGGCGCGGCCCGCGCCGCCACCGCCGGTCGCCCGGCCGGCACCACCGCCGCCGCCGCGGATGGCCGTCGCGCCGCCGCCGCGTCCAGCGGCACCTCCGGCGCGCCCAGCGGCGCCGGCGGCGAAAAAGTGCCCGCCGAACCAGCCCAAGTGCTAGGTCGTTACGGACTGGCCTGGTCTTTACGGAAGAGGGCCTTCGGGAGGCGAAAACAGCCCCCGAAAGGCCCTTATTTCCTTGCTTCTGGCCGAAATGGCGCTATATAGCGCCCCATCTCACACGGAAACATGGCTCACAAGGCCGTCCGGTGGCAACCGGGGCGAGAACGCTCCGTTTTGCTCACACGTTTCCGGAGGAACCAACCGGAGAATTGAAACTATGGCGCTACCCGATTTCACCATGCGTCAGCTCCTCGAAGCTGGCGTGCACTTTGGTCACCAGTCTCACCGCTGGAATCCGAAAATGGCACCGTTCATTTTCGGCGCCCGCAACAACATCCACATCGTCGACCTCGCGCAGACCGTGCCGTTGCTGCACACCGCCTTGCAGGCGGTCAGCGACACCGTCGCCAAGGGCGGCCGCATCCTGTTCGTCGGCACCAAGCGCCAGGCGCAGGACGGCGTCGCGGACGCTGCCAAGCGCTGCGCGCAGTATTTCGTCAATTCGCGCTGGCTCGGCGGCACGCTGACCAACTGGAAGACGATCTCGGCCTCGATCAAGCGCCTGCGTCATCTCGATGACGTGCTGTCCGGCGGCGACGCCAGCTCCTACACCAAGAAGGAGCGCCTGACGCTTCAGCGCGAGCGCGACAAGCTCGATCGCTCGCTCGGCGGCATCAAGGACATGGGCGGTCTGCCCGACCTGATCTTCGTGATCGACACCAACAAGGAAGACATCGCGATCCAGGAAGCCCAGCGGCTCAACATCCCGGTCGCCGCGATCGTCGACACCAATTCGGATCCCAAGGGCATCACCTATGTGGTCCCGGGCAATGACGATGCCGGCCGCGCGATCGCGCTGTATTGCGACCTGATCGCACGTGCGGCGATCGACGGCATCTCGCGCGCCCAGGGCGATTCGGGCATCGACATCGGTGCCTCGGCTCGTCCGGTCGCCGAAGAGCTGCCGGCCGCTTCCTCGAGCGGCTTCCAGGGCCTTGCCGGTCCGCGCGGCACCGCCGACGACCTCAAGAAGCTCCCGGGCGTGTCGGGCGCGATCGAGAAGAAGTTCAACGACCTCGGCATCTTCCACTTCTGGCAGCTCGCCGAGCTCGATCACGACACCGCGCACAAGATCGGCGAAGAAGTCGGTCTGCCGAGCCGTGCGGATGCCTGGGTGGCCAAGGCCAAGGCGCTGACCGCGGAAGCGGAATAGTCAAAAAGAGCGATGGGTTGGCCGGATATAAGTCCGGCCACCATTTCAGTTGACGCGAATTCCTGAGATGGACCGCGGCGGGGCTGTTTGATGCCACGCCGCGGCAAACCGGCAGGCAAGAAGGATTTTCAACGATGGCAACGATCACAGCTGCGATGGTCAAGGATCTGCGCGAGTCCACCGGCGCAGGCATGATGGACTGCAAGGCCGCGCTCACCGAAAACGACGGCAACATGGAAGCGGCGCAGGACTGGCTGCGCAAGAAGGGCCTGTCGAAGGCCGCCAAGAAGTCCGGCCGCGTCGCCGCGGAAGGCCTGATCGGCGCGCTCACCAAGGGCACCAAGGGCGTCGTGGTCGAGGTCAACTCCGAGACCGACTTCGTCGCGCGCAACGGTCAGTTCCAGGGCCTCGTCAAGATGGTCGCGCAGGTCGCATTCGACGTCGGCGCCGATGTCGAGAAGATCAAGGCCGCCAAGGTCGGTGACGTCACGATCGAAGCCGCGATCAACGACGCGATCGCCACCATCGGCGAGAACATGACGCTGCGTCGCGCAGCTTCGCTCGAAGTGACGCAGGGCGTCGTGTCGAGCTACGTCCACGGCGCCGTCGTCGAAGGCGCCGGCAAGATGGGCGTGATCGTCGCGCTCGAATCGCCCGGCAAGGCCGACGAGCTCGCGGCCCTCGGTCGCCAGATCGCGATGCATGTCGCGGCCACCAACCCGCTCGCGCTCGAGCCGTCCGGCCTCGATCCGGCGGTCGTGAAGCGTGAGAAGGACGTGCTCGCCGACAAATATCGCCAGCAGGGCAAGCCCGAGAACGTGATCGAGAAGATCGTCGAGTCCGGCCTCAAGACCTATTACAAGGAAGTCTGCCTGCTCGAGCAGGCCTTCATCCACGACACCGGCAAGTCGGTGGCGCAGGCGGTGAAGGAAGCCGAAGGCAAGGTCGGCGGCGCGGTGAAGATCGCGGGCTTTGTGCGCTATGCTCTCGGTGAGGGAATCGAGAAGCAGGAAAGCGACTTCGCGGCCGAGGTCGCAGCGGCCAGCGGCAAGAAGTAAGCGCCGGTACGTTCCTTCCGGCTTGCCGCCGGAAGCGGCGCCCGGGCGGGGAAAGTGCTCATGACTGATCCGGTCTATCGTCGCGTCGTGATCAAGCTGTCCGGCGAGTATCTCGCGGGGCAGCAGGGTTTTGGCATCGATCAGCCGACCCTCGACCGGGTTGCGGACGATCTGATCGCCGCCCGCCAGCTCGGCACCGAGGTTGCGGTGGTGATCGGCGGCGGCAACATCGTGCGCGGCGTCGAAGTGTCCTCGCAAGGGGTGTCGCGCACCACCGGCGACACCATGGGCATGCTCGCCACCATGATGAACTGCCTCGCGCTGGAGGCGACGATCGAGCGCAAGGGCACACCGGCACGTACGCTGTCGGCCTTCGTCATGCCCGAGATCTCCGAGCTGTTCACCCGCACCGCGGCGCACAAATACCTCGCCGAGGGCCGGATCGTGCTGCTCGGGGGCGGAACCGGCAATCCGTTCTTCACCACCGATACGACCGCGGTGCTGCGGGCCGCCGAGATCGGAGCCGAGGCTGTGCTGAAGGCAACCAATGTCGACGGCGTCTACTCGGCCGACCCCAAAAAGGATCCGACCGCCACGCGATTCGACCGGCTGACGCATTCGCAGGCGATCGAGGGCGGCTACAAGGTGATGGATGCGACCGCCTTCGCGCTTGCCCGCGAGACGTTGCTGCCTATCATCGTATTCTCGATCGCGGAGCCGGGTTCGATCGGCGCTGTGCTGCGTGGCGGCGGCCACGGAACCGTCGTCGCCGGCTGACGCCTCGTCGGTCGCGCCTGAGGGGCGCGGAGTGGGTCGCCGGGATTTTGAAGGAGAAACGTGATGGCCACGGGTAATTTCGACCTCAACGAAGTGAAGCGTCGCATGCAGGGCGCCGTCCAGGCCCTCAAGCACGAGCTTGGCGGCCTGCGCACGGGGCGCGCGTCGGCCTCGATGCTCGACCCGGTGCAGGTCGAGGCTTACGGCAGCCACATGCCGCTCAACCAGCTTGCCACCGTCAGCGTGCCGGAGCCGCGGCTGATCTCGGTGCAGGTCTGGGACAAGTCGATGGTCAAGCCGGTCGAGAAGGCGATAGTCGATTCCAATCTCGGCCTGTCGCCCGCGACCGAAGGCCAGGTGCTGCGCCTTCGCATCCCCGAGCTCAACGAGGAGCGTCGCAAGGAGCTCGTCAAGGTCGCGCACAAATACGCGGAAGCGGCCAAGGTCGCCGCGCGTCACGTCCGCCGCGACGGCCTCGACGTCCTCAAGAAGCTCGAGAAGAATCACGAGATGTCGGAAGACGATCAGAAGCGTCACGCCGACGAGGTGCAGAAGGCGACCGACGGCACCATCTCCGAGATCGACCAGTTGCTGGCTGCCAAGGAAAAAGAAATCCTCACCGTCTAAAGCGCGATCATCGCGCTTTAGGTTATTGTTCGCGCATGATCTTTCGGAAAACCGCTTCGCACTTGTCCGGATCATGCTTTAGGGCCGCCTTCATGTCCAACGCCGCCGCGCCAGCAACCGAAGGACCAGACCGGTCCGACGCGCCTGCGCATGTCGCCATCATCATGGATGGCAACGGGCGTTGGGCCGCCGCGCGCGGCCTGCCGCGGGCCGAAGGGCATCGCCGCGGTGTCGAGGCGCTGCGCCGGGTGGTGCGTGCCTCGCACGAGCTCGGCATCCGCTATCTCACCATCTTCTCCTTCTCTTCGGAGAACTGGTCGCGCCCGGCGAGCGAGATCGGCGATCTGTTTGGTCTCCTGCGTCGCTTCATCCGCAACGATCTCGCGAGCCTGCACCGCGACGGCGTCAAGGTCCGCATCATCGGCGAGCGCGACGGACTCGACAGCGACATTTGTGCACTCCTCAACGAGGCCGAGGAGCTGACGCGCGACAACACGCGCCTGACGCTGGTCGTCGCCTTCAATTACGGTTCGCGGCAGGAAATCGCGAAAGCCGCGCAGAAGCTCGCGCGAGAAGTCGCAGACGGCAAGCGCGCCCCTGAAACGATCGACGCCGAGACGATCGGGGCTCATCTCGATGCGCCCGACATCCCCGATCCCGATCTCATCATCCGCACCAGCGGCGAGCAGCGGCTGTCCAACTTCCTGATGTGGCAGGCCGCCTACAGCGAGCTGGTCTTCGTGCCGATCCACTGGCCCGATTTCGACAAGGCGGCGCTGGAAGGCGCGATCGCCGAATTCGCCAGACGCGAGCGCCGTTTCGGCGGTCTGGTCGCGAAAAACGCCTCGTGAGCGAACCCGACGCCGCATCAGCGGGCGAGAAGCCTGCCCCGAGCAATCTCGTGATGCGAGTCCTCGCAGCGCTGGTGCTGGCGCCGCTCGCTATTGCACTCGCTTATGCCGGCGGCTGGCTGTGGGCGCTTCTCGTCACCCTGGTGTCGATCGGGCTGTTCGCGGAATGGCTGATGGTGGTGGGCGCGGGGTCTGCTGCACTGACCGGGGCAGGGACGATCGTCATTGCCATGATGGGGGCCTGCGTCGCCTTCGGCGCGCTCAAGACCGCGATCATCACCGGCCTCATCGGCGGCGCAATCGTGACGCTGATCGCGCGGGCCAAGTTCATCTGGGCGGCCACCGGCTTCGCCTACGCATCGGCGGCGCTGCTGGCCTCGATCCTGGTGCGGCAGGATCTCGTCAACGGGTTCGCCGCGCTGATGTTCGTGCTGCTCGTGGTGTGGGCGACCGATATCGGCGGCTATTTCGCCGGACGCAGCATTGGCGGACCGAAACTATGGCCGCGCGTGAGCCCGAAGAAGACCTGGTCCGGGGCGCTCGGCGGCTTTGCGGCGAGCCTTTTGGTTGCGGCCGGCTTTGCGGCGTGCGGGATCGGAAAGGCGGTTCCACTGCTGCTCGTCAGCGCCATCCTGTCGGTGGTATCGCAGGCGGGCGATCTGTTCGAATCCGCGGTGAAGCGGCGCTTCGGCGTCAAGGATTCCAGTCACTTGATTCCCGGCCATGGCGGGCTACTGGACCGTCTGGACGGTTTTGTTGCCGCCATCCTGATGGCATGGATTATCGGCTTTCTCCGCCATGGTGTGCATAGCGCCGGAAGCGGTCTTATGGTTTGGTGAGGATATGAGCGCGGTCCCATTGCGTAACAACAAGGCTGCGGCGTCGACCGTCCGCAGTGTCACGGTTCTCGGCGCCACCGGCTCGATCGGCGACAGCACGATGGATCTGCTGCGCGCCTCTCCCGAGCGCTATCGCGTCGAAGCCTTGACGGCGAACGGCAATGTCGAAGCGCTGGCCAAGCTCGCCAAGGAGTTTTCCGCGCGCTACGTCGCGATCGCCGACACGTCCAAGTTCGCCGAGCTCAAGGCTGCGCTCGCGGGAACGAGCACGGAATGCGGCGCGGGCGAAAGCGCTGTGATCGAAGCCGGCGCGCGTCCGGCCGATTGGGTGATGGCCGCCGTAAGCGGCGCCGCCGGACTGAAGCCGGCCCTGGCCGCGGTCGATCGCGGCGCGCATGTCGCGCTCGCCAACAAGGAATGTCTCGTCTGCGCCGGCGACTTCTTCATGCAGCGCGCGGCGAAAGCGGGCGCCTGCATCCTGCCGGCCGATTCCGAGCACAATGCGCTGTTCCAGGCGCTCGGCTCAGGCAACCGCGACGAACTCGTCCGCGTCATCATCACCGCCTCGGGTGGGCCGTTCCGGACCTGGAAGCCCGCCGACATCGAGCAGGCGACCCTCGAGCAGGCCCTGAAGCATCCGAACTGGAGCATGGGCCAGAAGATCACGATCGATTCCGCCTCGATGATGAACAAGGGCCTCGAGGTGATCGAGGCGTCCTATCTGTTCGCGCTCTCGCCCGACGAGATCGACGTCCTCGTGCATCCGCAGTCGATCATCCACGGCATGGTCGAGTTCTCCGACCGTTCGGTGGTGGCCCAGCTCGGTTCTCCCGACATGCGCACGCCGATCGCGCACTGCCTCGGCTGGCCCGATCGCATCAAGGGGCCGGCGGCCAAGCTCGATCTGGCCAAGATCGGCCAGCTGACCTTCGAGGCGCCGGACTTCGAGCGCTTCCCTGGGCTTCGGCTGGCCTTCGATTCGCTCCGGACCGGGAAGGGGGCGACCACCGTCTACAACGCCGCCAACGAGGTTGCGGTCGCCGCGTTCATCGCCGGCAAGATCCGGTTCGGCGCGATCGCGCGGCTGGTCGAGGCGACGTTGGACGACTGGATTCGCGGCGGGAACCAGGCTCCCCTGACGTCCGCTGACGATGCAATCTCTGTTGACCATGTTGCGCGAAATAGAGCTGCCGCCCTATTGCCTCAAATTGCCTTAAAGGCATCCTAGATGGCACGGGGCCAGGGCCTTGCGGCGCTGGATGAGGGAATTCGATGATCGACTTTTTCGTCCATAGTTTCAATACGTTGAGCCATGGGCTCCTCGGCTACGCGGTTCCCTTCCTGTTCGTCCTGACGATCGTCGTGTTCTTCCATGAGCTCGGCCATTTCCTGGTCGCGCGCTGGGCAGGCGTTCGGGTGCTGACCTTCTCGCTCGGTTTCGGACCGGAGCTCGTCGGCTTCAACGACCGCCATGGCACCCGCTGGAAGATCTCGGCGATCCCGCTCGGCGGCTACGTCAAGTTTTTCGGCGACGAGAGCGAGGCTTCGACCCCGTCGGCCGAGACACTTGCGGCCATGACGGCCGAGGAGCGCGCCGGTAGCTTCCATCACAAGAAGGTCGGCCCGCGCGCCGCCATCGTCGCGGCCGGACCGATCGCCAATTTCATCCTGGGCGCGCTGATCTTCGCCGCCATGGCGCTCTATTACGGAAAGCCGAGCACGATCGCCCGCGTCGACGGCGTGGTCGCCGACGGCGCTGCGGCCACGGCCGGTTTCAAGATCGGCGACGTCGTCGTGCAGATCGACGGCAAGCCGATCGAGAGCTTTGCCGACATGCAGCGAATCGTTGCGATGAATGCCGGTTCGGCACTTGCCTTCCAGGTCAAGCGGGACGGCGCCATCGTCTCCCTGACCGCGACGCCGGCGCTGCTCGAGCGCAAGGATCCCTTTGGCAACAGCCACCGCCTCGGCGTGCTCGGCGTCGAGCACAAGTCCCAGGCCGGCGAGGCCTCGACCACGCCGGTCGGCGTCGGCGAAGCGCTCAAGATCGGTGTCGAGCAGGTCTGGTTCATCATCACCAGCACCTTCAAGTTCCTTGGCTCGCTGTTTGTCGGACAAGGCAATCCCAACGAGGTCAGCGGCGTGCTCGGCATCGCCAAGATGTCGGGGCAGGCGGCCAGCGCCGGGTTCCAGTTCGTGATCAATCTGTGCGCGGTGCTGTCGGTGTCGATCGGGCTGTTGAACCTGTTCCCGATCCCGCTGCTCGATGGCGGTCACCTGATGTTCTACGCGGCGGAGGTGGTCCGGGGCCGACCCCTGTCCGAGCGGACTCAGGAGATGGGGTTCCGAATCGGGCTCGGTTTGGTGCTGATGCTGATGGTGTTTGCCACCTATAACGACATCTTGCGGATGGCAGCTTCCTGATACGGGCTTTTTTGTGGCGTTGCTCATGAGCAACGTCTTGGAATGAAATTGAAATTACGGTGTCAGCGGCCGTTTGCGACATCGGGGAAATTGGCTACAAGCGGCTTCGAACTTGGGGAATCTCCCGGACCGGCGTTGGGGTTGGGTCTGGTACTGATAAGGGCGCGTTGCGCAATGAAGTTTGGACTGCGACTCCGGGGGGGCTTGCTCGCATCCCTGATCTTGTTCGGCGCGCCGGTGCTTGCCCCGGTTGGGGCTGGTTTTGTGTCTTCGTCTGCGCTTGCTCAGACCGTCCAGTCGATTTCCGTCGAAGGAAATCGCCGTGTCGAGGTGGAGACGATCCGCTCCTATTTCAAGCCGGGCCCGGGTGGCCGCCTGGATCAGGGCGCCATCGATGACGGCCTGAAGGCCCTGATCGAGACCGGCCTGTTCCAGGACGTGCGAATCAATCGCGGTTCCGGTGGCCAGATCATCGTCTCCGTGGTGGAAAACCCGGTGATCGGCCGCATCGCGTTCGAAGGTAATAAGAAGGTCAAGGACGAGCAGCTCACCGCTGAAGTCCAGTCCAAGGCGCGCGGCACCTTCTCCCGCGCCATGGTGCAGTCCGACACCCTGCGAATCGCCGAAATCTACCGCCGCTCGGGTCGCTATGACGTCCGCGTCACGCCCGAGATCATCGAGCAGCCGAACAACCGCGTCGACCTGATCTTCACGGTCGAGGAGGGCGCCAAGACCGGCGTCAAGTCGATCGAGTTCGTCGGCAATAACGCGTTCTCGTCCTACCGCCTGCGCGACGTCATCAAGACGCACGAATCGAACCTGCTGAGCTTCCTCGCCAGCAACGACCTCTACGATCCCGATCGCGTCGAGGCCGACCGTGACCTGATTCGCCGTTTCTATCTCAAGAACGGTTTCGCCGACGTCCAGGTGGTCGCCGCGCTCACCGAATACGATCCGGAGAAGAAGGGCTTCAACGTCACCTTCAAGATCGAGGAAGGCTCGCAGTACCGCGTCGGCACCGTCGACTTCCGCTCCTCCATTCCGAACTTCGATCCGACCACGATGCGCAACTATTCGCGCGTCAATGTGGGCGCGCTCTACAACGTCGAATCGGTCGAGAAATCGGTCGAGGAAATGCAGATCGAGGCGTCGCGGCGCGGCTATGCCTTCGCCGTGGTCCGTCCCGGCGGCGACCGTAATTTCGAGGCGCACACCGTCGCCGTCGTGTTCAACATCGACGAAGGCCCGCGCACCTATATCGAGCGCATCAACGTCCGCGGCAACACCCGCACGCGCGACTACGTGATCCGCCGCGAGTTCGACATCTCCGAGGGCGATGCCTACAACCGCGCGCTGGTCGACCGTGCCGAGCGCCGCCTGAAGAACCTCGACTACTTCAAGAGCGTGAAGATCACGACGGAGCCGGGCTCCTCCAGCGACCGCGTGGTCCTGATCGTCGATCTCGAAGAGAAATCGACCGGCGACTTCTCGGTCTCGGGCGGCTACTCCACCACGGACGGTGCGCTCGCGGAAGTCTCGATCTCCGAGCGTAACCTGCTTGGCCGCGGCCTGTTCGCCAAGGCGTCGGTGACCTACGGCCAGTATGCGCGCGGCTATTCGCTGTCGTTCGTCGAGCCGTATCTGCTCGACTACCGCGTCGCGCTCGGTCTCGACCTCTATCAGCGTCAGCAGCTCTCCAACAGCTACATCTCCTACGGTACGAAGACGCTGGGCTTCAGCCCGCGCCTCGGCTTCAGCCTGCGTGAAGATCTGTCGCTCCAGCTGCGCTACTCGATCTACCAGCAGGAAATCACGCTGCCGTCCTACCTGGCGAACTGTAACAACGTCCTCGGTTCGTCGGCCTTCAACCCGAGCCCGGCCTTTGCCGCATCGCAAACGCCGCCGATCGATCTGACCTCGACCGGCGGTCTCGGCTGCTACTCCGACGGCGAAGCCTCGCTGCCGGTCCGCAAGGAGCTTGCCGGCGGCAAGACCCTGACCTCGGCGCTCGGCTACACGCTGACCTACAACACGCTGGACAACAACAAGAACCCCACCGACGGTCTGCTCGTCGACTTCCGTCAGGATTTCGCCGGCGTGGGCGGCGACGTCACCTACCTGAAGTCCGTCGTCGACGCGAAGTACTACGCTCCGCTGGTGTCCGACATCGTCGGCCTCGTTCACCTTCAGGGCGGCATGCTGAACAAGATCGGCAACAACGATATCCGCATGCTGGATCAGTTCCAGATGGGCCCGAACTTGGTCCGCGGCTTTGCTCCGAACGGCATCGGTCCGCGCGATTTGAATCCCTTTGGCACGCAAGACGCGCTTGGCGGTACCAAGTATTGGGGCGCTTCGTTCGAATTGCAGATGCCGTTCTGGTTCCTGCCGAAGGAAGTGGGTCTGAAGGGCGCGGTCTACGCCGACGCCGGCGGCCTCTTCGACTATCAGGGCCCGACGACGTGGTCGCTGACCAACGAAATGACCACGACCAGGAACTCGAACTGTACGCCGTCGACCGTCAACCCGCCCTCGGCGGGAACCTGTACCGGCCTGGTGTATGACAACGGCAATGTCGTCCGTTCGTCGGTTGGTATTGGCCTGATCTGGCAGTCGCCGTTCGGTCCGCTGCGGTTCGACTACGCCGTGCCGCTCACCAAGGGCCAGTTCGATCGCGTGCAGCAGTTCAGGTTCGGCGGCGGCACCTCGTTCTAATTCGATCAGCAGGGCATGAGCCGGCCCCTTGTTGGGGCCGGTTTCCAAAAAGATCGTGCTCAATCCGTGAGATAAGGCATGATGCGGCCTGACCGCTTCATGCCGAAGCCGGACCGCGATGGGGTGGAATGGCGCAGCCGACCTTCTTCAAAAAGCCGCCGGCCTCGGCGCTGGCTGACATTGCAGCGCTGACCAAGGCGCAGCTCGTCGACCCTGCCAGGGGCGGTCACGTCATTACCGGTCTTGCTTCGCTCGGCGAAGCCGGCCCGATGCATCTGGCGTTCTTCGACAACCTCAAATATGCCGACGAGCTCAAGGCGACCAAGGCTGGGGCCTGCCTGGTGAGTCCGCGCTTCGAGGCCCAGGTGCCCGCGCATGTGGCCGTGCTGCGGGTGGCGCAGCCGTTCCGCGCCTTTGTCGGGCTCGCCCGGGAATGGCACGGCGATGCGCTGCGCCCGCAGTCCTGGGTCGGTAATGACGGCATCGCCCCGTCGGCCATCATCGATCCCTCGGCCCGGCTGGAGGACGACGTCATCGTCGATCCCCTGACCGTCATCGGCCCTGACGTCGAGATCGGCAGCGGCACCGTGATCGGGGCCGGCGTGGTCATCGGTCCCGGCGTCAAGATCGGCCGGGACTGCAATGTCGGCGCCCGCACGGCCATCCAGTGCGCGCTGATCGGCAACAACGTGCTGATCCATCCCGGCTGCTCGATCGGCCAGGACGGCTATGGCTTCATCTTCTTCGGCCCCGAGGGCCATCTCAAGGTGCCCCAGACCGGCCGCGTGCTGATCCAGAACAATGTGGAAGTCGGCGCCGGCACCACCATCGATCGCGGCTCCCTGCGCGACACCGTGATCGGGGAGGGCACCAAAATCGACAACCAGGTCCAGATCGGCCACAATGTGACCATCGGTCGGAACTGCCTGCTGGCGGCCCAGATCGGGCTCGCAGGCAGCCTGACGATTGGCGACAACGTGGCGCTGGGAGCAAAGGTTGGCATCAACAATCACCTCAAGATCGGCGATGGGGCCCAGGTCACCGCGATGAGCGGCGTCAAGGACGACATCCCGCCGAACGGGCGCTGGGGCGGCTTTTTCGCCAAGCCGACCAAGCAGTGGTTCAAGGAAATTATCGCGGTGGAGCGCCTGGTACGCGACAGCAGGGCCGATCCGAAGAACGAGGGACGGGAATGACGGAGGAATCACCGATCAAATTCGAGCTGGTGGATATCAACGCGATCCTCCGGACTCTGCCGCACCGTTTCCCGATGCTGCTGATCGACCGTGTGATCAATATCCGCGCCGATTACAGCGGCATCGGCATCAAGAACGTCACCTTCAACGAGCCGGCCTTCCAGGGGCATTTCCCGGAGCGCCCGGTCTATCCCGGCGTGATGATGATCGAAGCGATGGCGCAGACCGCGGGCGTGATCGGCATCACCTCGGTCGAGGGCACCGAGAAGCCGCGCGCGGTGTATTTCCTCACCATCGACAAGTGCAAGTTCCGCAAGCCGGTGCTGCCCGGCGACACCATCGAATATCACATGCGTTCGATCGGCCGCCGCAAGGCGATGTGGTGGTTTCACGGCGACGCCAAGGTCAACGGCCAGATCGTTGCCGAAGCCGACGTCGGCGCCATGCTGACGGACTGAGCGGCTCAAGCCAGCGGAAATGGATTATGCGCGGCAGCCGTAACGGCTGCCGGCCGTCTCGCGCCTGATATTCCGGTTGAAGAACTGGCCCATCGACGGCGCGCCGAGCAGGCTGTCGACCGTCTCGGCCGCGACCCCGCAATAGCGGTCATATTGGCCGTCGATCGCGACGATGAGGTCCCGCCGCGCGCGGTCGTAGCAGACCCGCTGAAGCACCGTGCTGCGGGTGATGTCGCGGCACTCGAACGTCCCGAGGTCGACGAAGCGGCGTTCGCCGGTCTCGACCGTCTCGGAGACGATCGGGGCGGCCGCGAGCTGTGCGAGCAGAAATGCCAGGGCCCTGACCACGATGACTTCAAGCTCCACATGAAGGCGTTGACGAGCTAGAGCATGATCCGGAAAAGCGTGCAGCGGTTTTCCGAAAGGATCATGCTCGAACAATAGCCTGAAGCGCGATGACGATTCATCCCAATCTCATCGTGCCTTAGGACGGCCGGCTCATCCGGCGCCTGAAACAGGCCGAGATGATACGTCACTGGACAGATCGGGCATAGTCGCGCTAACCACCAGAAAACCGAGCGACTTCAACACATAATCAGACCTTCTTGATGAGTCAGATTGCTTGATGAGTAAGATTGATCCCACCGCACGGGTCGCGGACGGCGCCGTGATCGGCGAGGGTACCGAGATCGGACCCTTCTGCATCATCGGTCCGAATGCCGTGATCGGCGCGAACTGCAAGCTGATCGGACAAGTCACGGTCATCGGCCACACCTCGATCGGCGACGGCTGCGTGATCTCGCCCTTCGCGGTGCTGGGCGGGGCGCCCCAGGATCTCAGCTACAAGGGCGAGCCGACCAGGCTGGAGGTCGGTTCCGGCTGCACCATCCGCGAAGGCGCGACGATGAATGTCGGCACCATCAAGGGCGGCGGGCTGACGCGCGTCGGCAACGGCGGCTACTTCATGAACAACAGCCATGTCGGCCATGACTGCATGGTTGGCAACAACGTGATCTTCGCGACCTCGGCGACGCTCGGCGGCCACTGCGAGATCGGCGATTTCGTCTATATCGGCGGCTTGTCGGCGGTGCATCAGCTCACGCGCATCGGCCCGCAGGTGATGGTCGGCGGCCTCTCGGGCGTGCGCGACGACATCATTCCGTTCGGCCTCGCCAACGGCCAGTATGCGGCGCTGGAAGGCCTCAATCTCATCGGGATGAAGCGGCGGCAGTTCACCAAGCAGCGGCGCGCGACCGTGCAATCGCTCTACCAAAAGCTCTTCCACGGCCCCGGCACGTTCGCCGAGCGGCTCGCGGCGGCCCAGCCGCTCGCCAGCGAAGACCCCGCGATTGCCGAGATCCTCGACTTCATCGGCAAGCGCAAGCATCGCCCGATCTGTCTTCCCGCCATCGAGAAGTGATTTCGGGATGGCCGCGGGCATGACATCGGCGGCTTCGGAGATTTCGTCGCCGGTCGGCGTCGTCGCCGGCGGCGGCGCCATGCCGTTCGCGGTCGCCGACTCGCTTGCCGCGCGCGGCATCACGCCGGTGCTGTTCCCGCTGCGTGGCGCCTGCGATCCGACGCGGGTGGAGCAATTCCGCCATCGCTGGATCTCGGTCGGCCAGCTCGGCCGCGCCATGCGGCTGTTCCGCGAGGAGGGCTGCCGCGATCTGATCTTCATCGGCACGTTGGTGCGGCCCGCGCTGTCCGAAATAAGATTCGACGTCACGACACTGCGCCTGCTCGGCAACGTCATCCGCGCCTTCCGGGGCGGCGACGATCATCTGTTGTCCGGCGTCGGGCGCATCCTCGAGCAGGGCGGCTTTCGCATGGTCGGCATCAAGGATGTCGCGCCGGATCTGCTGATGCCCGAGGGCTGCATCAGCCGCGCCTGGCCGAATGACAACAGCAAGGCCGACATCGAGCGCGGCCGCGCGGTGCTGACCGCGCTCGGCCCGTTCGACATCGGCCAGGCCGCGGTCGTGATCGACGGCCATGTGGTGGCGATCGAGGATATCGAGGGCACCGACGCGCTGCTCGCGCGCGTGGCACGCCTGCGCGAGGAAGGCCGCATCCGCGCTGCGACAGGACGCGGGGTGCTGGTGAAGGTACCGAAGAGCGGGCAGGATTTGCGCTTCGACCTGCCGACGATCGGCCCGCGTACCCTCGAGGGCGTCGCCCGCGCTGGACTGGCCGGCATCGCCGTCGTCGCCGGGAACACCATCGCCGCCGAGCCGCAGGCGATGATCTCGCTCGCCGACGCCAAATATCTCTTCGTCATCGGCCTGACAGCATGATGCAGAGCCGCGATCCCAAGCGGAAGATCTTCCTGATCGCGACGGAGGAATCCGGCGACCGGCTCGGCAGCGCCTTGATGAAAGTGTTGCGCCAGCGGCTCGGCGACGGCGTGCAGTTCGTGGGCGTCGGCGGCCGGACCATGGCGCGTGAGGGGCTCGAGACGCTGTTTCCGATCGAGGAGCTGTCGATCGTCGGCTTCGCCGGGGTCGTCCAGCAGTTGCCGAAGATTTTGCGGCTGATCCGCCAGACCGCGGATGCCGTGACTGCGGCCGCACCCGACGCGCTCGTCATCATCGACAGTCCCGATTTCACCCATCGCGTCGCCCGCCGCGTGCGCGCGAAGACGCCGGAGATCCCGATTGTCGACTACGTGGCGCCGCAGCTCTGGGCCTGGCGACCCGGGCGGGCGCGCACCATGCGCCGCTATGTCGATCACGTGCTCGGCCTGCTGCCGTTCGAGCCGGAGGAATACCGCAAGCTGGGCGGACCGCCCTGCAGCTATGTCGGCCATCCCCTGATCGAGCAATTGGGAGCGCTGCGGCCGAACGCGGAGGAGCAGAAGCGCCGCGATGCCGAACCGCCGGTTCTGCTGGTGCTGCCCGGCAGCCGCCGCAGCGAGATCAGGCACCATCTCGACGTGTTTGGCGCGACACTCGGACGGCTCCAGGCCGAAGGCCGTGCCTTCGAACTGGTGCTGCCCACCATGCCGCATCTCGAAGCCACCGTGCGCGAGGGGATCGCGAGCTGGCCGGTCAAGCCACGGATCGTGGTTGGCGAGAACGAGAAGCGCGCCGCATTCCGAACCGCGCGTACAGCATTGGCCAAATCCGGCACGGTCACGCTCGAGCTCGCGCTGTCCGGCATTCCGATGGTGACGGCCTATCGTGTCGGCGCGATCGAAGCCTTCATCCTGCGCCGCGCGATCCGCGTCTCCTCGGTGATCCTCGCCAATCTCGTGATCGGCGAGGATGTCATTCCGGAGTTCTTGCAAGAGGATTGCGTACCGGAGAAGCTGGCGCCGGCACTGTCGGAGCTGGTCACGGACACGCCGCTGCGCAAACGGCAGGTCGAAGCGTTTGCCCGGCTCGACACCATCATGTCTACCGGCAACAAGTCGCCGAGCGTGCTCGCCGCCGACATCGTGCTCGCGACGATGCGCAAGGGCAGGCGCTAACAACAGACGGCTTCGCAGGGTGGGCAAAGCGAAGCGTGCCCACCATTTCTTTCTTAGTTGCGGAGAGGCGGTGGGCACGCTGCGCTTTGCCCACCCTACAGTCCTAAGCGAGGCCGCCGTCGACCCGAAAACACTGGCTGGTGATACGCTGGCTCTCGTCCGCTGCGAGAAACAGTGCCATGCTGGCGATGTCCTCGGGCGTTACCGCATCAGGCACCGCCTGGCGGGTGCGCAGCTCGGAGATCTTCTGCTCGTCCGGAAACCAGAGCCGGCGCTGGCGCTCGGTGATCACCATGCCGGGCGCGATCGCGTTGACGCGAATGCGGTCGGGGCCGACTGACCTGGCCAGCGAGTTGGTGAAGCCGACGATCGCCGCCTTCGTCGCGGCATAGACCGGCAGCGCCGGCGCACCGCGGATCCACGCCACCGACGACATGTTGATGATCGAGCCGCCGCCGCGCGCCTGCATCTGCGGCACCACCGCCTGGGCCGCAAAGAAGACGTGCTTGAGATTGACGCCGATCGTCCAGTCGAATTCGGCCGGCGTCACCTCGGCCAGCACCTGACGCTGGTCGTTGGCGGCATTGTTGACGAGGACTGCTGCATCGCCGAGCGATCCGTGCACCCGCGCCATGGCCGCGCGCAAGGCGTCGATGTCGAGGAGGTCGCAGGGCACAAACAGGGGCGTTGAGCCGGATGTGGCCGCGACGTCCCGCACCAGCGCTTCGCCGGCACTCGCATCGATGTCGAGGAAGGCGACGCGGGCGCCCTGGGTCGCGAAGGCGCGCACGAAGGCGGCACCGATGCCGCTGGCGCCACCGGTGATCAACACCACGCGGCCGGCAAGGCTGGGAAAGATGGTCCGGGTCATGCGATCAGCCGCTCCGTCTCGGGGTCAAACAGGCAAATGCGCCGCGTGTCGAGCGCGAAGGTGGCGGTCGCGCCGGGCGCGGGACGGATATCCGGCGTGATGCGCGCCAGCGCAGTCTCGCCGCCGAGACGCAGCAGCACGATTGTCTCGGCGCCGGTCGGCTCGATCATCTCGACCGGCGCGTCGACGAGGACGGGCGCCTCGCCGGAAAAGACGCGGCTGGCCTCGGCGATGCATTCCGGCCTGATCCCGACGACCACCTCGCGGCCGAGATAAGATGCTGCCGCGTCGTGTCCATGCAGGCGCAGACGAACCTCGTCCGGTCGCCCCGCGCCGATCACGGCCACAGGTCCGCCGCTATCGGCCTCGAGCCGCCCCGGCATGGTGTTCATCGGCGGCGAACCCATGAAGCGGGCGACGAACAGATTGGCCGGATAACGGTAGACGGTGTCCGGATCGGCAAACTGCTGCACCACGCCCCGATGCATCACGGCGATGCGCGTTGCCATCGTCATCGCCTCGATCTGATCGTGGGTGACATAGATGATGGTGGCGCCGATGCGCTGGTGCAGCCGCTTGATCTCCATCCGCATCTCGACGCGCAGCTTCGCATCGAGATTGGAGAGCGGTTCGTCGAACAGGAAGAGCAGGGGATCGCGCACCAGCGCCCGTCCCATCGCCACGCGCTGGCGCTGGCCGCCGGACAGCTGCGACGGCTTGCGGCCGAGCAGGGGCTCGATCTGAAGGAGGCGAGCCACATTCGCCAGCGCCTTCTCCTGCTCGGCCTTCGGAACGTGGCGGCATTCCATGCCGAAGGTGATGTTCTGGCGCACCGTCATCGACGGATAGAGCGCGTAGGACTGGAACACCATGGCGATGTCGCGATCCTTGGGCGGGACGTCGTTGACGACGCGTCCGCCGATCTCGATCGTTCCGTCGCTCGGACGATCGAGCCCGGCGACGATGTTGAGCAGGGTGGACTTGCCACAGCCGGATGGCCCGACCAGCACGGTGAACTCGCCGCTCTCGATGTCGAGGTTGATGCCCTTCAGAACCTCCAGATTGGCGTAGCGCTTGGACAGGGTGCGAATACTCAGTGCTGCCATGACGACCCCATCATTTCACTGCGCCGGCGGTCAGGCCGCGCACGAAGTACCGTCCGCCGAGGAGATAGATCAGCAAAGTGGGCAGCGCTGCGATGATCACCGCCGCGCTCTGCACGCCATGCTGCGGAATGTCCGCAATTGCGGCAGAGAGCGCGATGAGCGCGGCCGTGACGGGCTGCTGCTGGCCGGTGGTGAATGTCACACCATAGAGGAACTCGTTCCAGATATGCGTGAACTGCCAGATCACGGTGACGATCAGAATAGGAGCTGAGAGCGGCAGGATGATGCGCCAGAAAATACGAAAGAACCCGGCGCCATCGATGCGTGCGGCCCTGATCAATTCATGGGGGATGGCGACATAGTAGTTTCGGCAGAACAGCGTGGTGAAGGAGAGCCCCTGGATCGTGTGAATCAGCACGAGGCCCGTCAGCGTGTTGATGAGACCGGTGTCCCGCAGCACGATAGTCCAGGGAAGCAGGCGCATCTGCTGGGGAAGGAAGAGGCCGAGGGTCACGATGCCGTAGATCCAGTTATCGCCACGAAAGCGCCAGAGCGACACGGCGTAACCGGCGACAGCACCGAGCAGGGTCGAGAAAATCGTCGCCGGGATGGTGACGAGCGCGGAGTTCAGCATGTACGGCCGGATGCCGGCGCAGGTCTCGGCGACGCAGAAACCGCTCCAGGCCTTGGCGTAGTTGCTCCAGGCCAGATGTTGGGGCCAGCCGATCATCGAACCCTGCGCGATCTCCTCGTTGGTGCGGAGAGAGTTCAGGACAACAACAACGAGTGGCGCGAGATAGGCTGCAGCGAACAATGTCACGACGAGATAGATCAGAATTCGGCTCGGTGCGAAGCTGCGGTCACGCATGGGTGGCCTGCCTTCGCTGGACATAACGCCACGCCGCATAGGGCAGCAGCACCGCGAGCAGGATGAGCAGCATGAGCACCGCCGCCGCGGCGCCCCGGCCGAGCTGGCTGCGCTGGAACATGAGGTCGTAGACGACAAGGGCCGGCAGCTGGGTCGCGATTCCCGGCCCGCCATTGGTGAGCGCACGGACGAGGTCGAAGGCTGAAATCGCGAACTGCAACTGGACGACGACGACGGTGATGGTGATCGGAAAGAGCGTCGGCAGAATGACCCGCCAATAGGTTCGGACCGGTCCGGCGCCGTCGATCTGGGCGGCCTTGATGATGTCGGAATCGACGGAGCGAAGGCCGGCGAGGAAGAGCGCCATGGCGAAGCCCGAGGATTGCCAGATCGCGGCAATCACGATCGTCCAGATCGCCATGTCGCGGTCGATCAGCCAGTCGAACCGGAAGGAGGTCCAGCCGAGGTCATGGACGAGCTTCTGGATCCCGATGCCGGGATTGAGTAGCCAGCTCCAGACCGTGCCGGTGACGACGAACGACACCGCAAGCGGATACAGGAAGATGGATCGCAGCACATTCTCGCCGCGAATGCGCTGATCGAGCAGGATCGCAAGCATAAGGCCGGTGATCAAGCTCAGCAGCACGAAAGCACTGCCAAACAGCAGCAGATTGTCGAAGGCAATCTGCCAGTTCCGCGATGCCAGGACCGCGTTGTAGTTGCGCAGACCCACCCAGCCCGTAACCGGAACAAGCGTGGAGGGCGTGAACGAAATCCAGATCGTCCACAGCGAAAACGAAATGAGATGCGCAGCCGACAACAGCAGTGGCACCCAGATCATCAGATATTCGGGCAGCCGGCGCACGACGTCAGACGTCGCCGGCCGCGTTGCTGTGGAGACGGTGTCGGTCAACGCGAACCCTCGACGGCCTCGGCGAGGCGGGTGACCGCCTGCTCCGGCGTGATCGTCTTGTTCTTCACATACTCGGTGAGCACGTCGATCATCGCGGCCGTGAGGCCGTTTTCCTGCGCCATGTTGTGCGCAAGACTCAGGACGGCCTGGTTGTTGGCGACAGCGTCCTTGAGCGCGGCTGCGGTTCGCCGTTGACCGTCCGACCAGCCATCACCGGAGAGGTCGACATCGGTGCGCACCGGGATCGATCCCGTGATCTGCGAGTACATGGTCTGGATCGCCGGATCCATGACGAGCTGGGCCATCAACGTCTGACCGGCCTGGAGGTCCGGCTCCTTGCGCTGCCAGAAGATGAAGGCGTCGGCATTCAACAGGAAGACCGGCTTGCCATTGTCGCTCGGGCCCGGCGTGATCATGAAGTCGTCGAACTTGAAACCGGCGTTACGCAACACGCCCTGCGCCCAGCCGCCCATGATCATCATGCCCATGTCACCGTCGACGAAGCGCTTCAAATTGGTGGCGTAGGGTTGGGCGCCGACGTTGGGGTCCATCCAGTTGGCGATCTTGCGGACCTGGACGAAGGCAGCTTTGATCTCGGGGCCCTCCAGGGCCTTCTTGTCGAGATTCATGATGGCCGCACGGTATGCCGTGGGACTGATGCCGGCCAAAGAGGCCTCGAATTTCTGCCCGTCATCGGGGCGAGTGCCGCCGTTGGCGATGGGGTAGGTGATTCCGCCCGCCTTCATCTTGTCGGCGAGATCGTTGAAGTCGGCCCAGGTGACCGGGACTTTGTCGGCCTTGGCCTTGTCCATCGCGCGCTTGGAGAGAAACAGCATGTTGGTGCTGTAGATCTGCAACGGCAGCGCAATCCACTTGCCGCCCGGCTTGTGCAATTTTGCGAGGTCCGGAGCGACGACCTTTTCGTAGCCGGCGGCCGCGACGAGGGCGTCGAGATCGACAGTCGGGGCGATCTTCGACCAGGCCGCAATCTCGGGGCCCTTCAGCTGCGAACAGGCCGGCGGATCGCCGGCGATGATCTGAGCGCGCAGCTTGTTCATCATCTCGGTGGTGAAGCCGGGGACGGGCGAGTGCTGCCAGACGCCGCCTTTCTCCTCGAATTTCTTGCCGAGTGCGGTGATCGCCGCCCCGTCGCTGCCTGCGGACCATTGCGAGATCGCGGTCAGGCGCGGCTTGGCCGCGCCTTGCGCGCGGGCGAATGCCGGTAATGCGAGTGCGGCCGCAGATCCAGCGAGCAGACGGCGCCTTGTTGTCGTGATCGGCATGGCAGTTCCTCCCGGTGTGAACTTTCTTGGCGCGTTGAGCCACGCGGCTCAGGGCATGTCAGGCGGCCTCCGTGGAAGCCGCGGGCATCCCGCCGCGGCTGGCGAGACAAAAGGCGGCGAAGGCGAGAGCTGCTTGCGGATCGTTGCCGTTCGAGGGCGGCACGAAGGCGAGCGACACCTGCGCCAGTTTCCGCCCGCCGAGAAGGCAGGCGTCGATCCCATCGACCACCGCTTTGCGATCTTCCTCAGAGAGAGCCGACGGCCAACCGCTGACGACGACGCCGCGGCATGGCTTGACGTTGAGCGTGTTGCCGATGGCGAGGCCAAGCCTGAACAGCCGCTGTCGCAATTCCTGCCGCACACGCGAGGTGAGCGGGATCGCGGCCACCCATTCACTGCCGAGCTGGAGCAATTCCGCTTCGGTGGTGCGCAGAAGCTTGGCCAGCGCCGGCAGCGACGTATAGGCTTCGACGCATCCGTGGTGGCCGCAGCGGCAACGCGGTCCATCGTTGCCGAACACCATGTGGCCAAGCTCGACCGGCTGGAGCGCATCCTCCTCGATCGGATCGTCCATCCACGTCCCCGCGACGCCCTGGCCGACGAAGACGAACAGGTGCGCATCGCTGAACGGGTAGTTGTCCGTGCGGCAGCGATGAAAAATGGCGTGCGCGACCACCGAATTGGTGAAGACGACCGGGACGTCCGCAAACAGCTCGCCGAACATGCCGCCGATGCGTTCGACATCGCAGGGAATGATCGGATTGCCGAACTCGCTCAAGCGGCCGAGGCCGGGAATGGTGATGCCGATCTGCGCAAGCGTGATGCGGCGGCGGCGCGTCCAGTCGCGCAATAACGTAGTCGCCTCGCGAAACACGCGGCCGACGCTCTCGACCGTCAGCTTGGCCGGCAGCGGGAGGCGCTCGGTGTAATGCAGCTCGCCCGACAGGCCGCCAACGCCCACGCTGAGCCACTGGCCAGTCAGCTCGAGGGCCGCGAGCGCCACGGAGCCATCGAGCGAGACGAGGCCCGTCGGACCGCCGACATAAGGGGCAGGGCGCCGCACTTCCTCGATCAGGCCTTCGGCTTTCAGGTCAAACAGGATGCGCGACAGGCTCGCCTCGGACAGGCGCACGGCCTTGGCCAGCGGCGGCCGGAACGAGCCGCCGGACTGGAGCAAGTGAGTCAAAATGGCAGCGCGCGTCTGCCGCCGACTTCTCGGCTGCTCCGGCATTTCCATCCCTGTCGTCATTCTTACTTAGTGTAAGAATTTGCGCGCGGAGCGTTTCGACTGTCAAGCGATTGCGGACGCGATCAGTCGACTTGTTGTTGTGCGTGGCAGCAAGATGAGGCGAAGAACCGGTCAGGCTTTCGGTGCGGTGCCTTCGGCCCACTCCGGTAATTCGGCCTTCGGGTCGTACCAGTTGGCGGAATCCGATCGCCAGATGTGCATCTCGGGCCGTTCTGTGATCGGTGTATCGAGGCAGCCCATCCGCAGCAGGACCGTGCTCTTGCCCTCGCGCGAGGCGACGATGTGCGATCCGCATTGCGAGCAGAAATAGCGGGTTTTGCCGGGCGAGGATTCGAAGCCGCGCAGCAAGTCTTCGCCGCTGGTCCAGCGGAAGCGGTCGCGCGGGACGTTGGTGACGGTGGAGAAGGCCGATCCGTGCGTCTTCCGGCAGGTCTGGCAATGGCAGTGCATGATGGTGCCCGGGGTCGCATCGACCTCGTAGGCAACGCCTCCGCAGAGGCAGCTTCCGGTCAGCATCGGGTTCTCCATATCGTAGGGTGGGCAAAGCAGCGTGCCCACCATTTTTGTCTCGCTCGCGGAGAGGTGGTGGGCACGCTGCGCTTTGCCCACCCTACAAATGTCGCCCGCAAACAAAAACGGCGCCATCGCAGGATGGCGCCGTTTCCAAAAGCCCTGAGGCCGATCTTACTTGCGATCCTTGATCGCGACGTAGTCGCGGCGGGTGACGCCGGTGTAGAGCTGGCGCGGACGGCCGATCTTCTGCTGCGGGTCCTCGATCATCTCGCTCCACTGGCTGATCCAGCCGACGGTGCGGGCGACCGCGAACAGCACGGTGAACATCGAGACCGGGAAGCCCATCGCCTTCAGCGTGATGCCCGAATAGAAGTCGACGTTCGGGTAGAGCTTGCGGTCGATGAAGTACTGGTCGCTGAGCGCGATCTTCTCGAGCTCGAGCGCCACCTTCAGCATCGGATCGTCGCCATGGCCGGTCTCCTTGAGAACGGCATGACACATCTTCTGCATGATCTTGGCGCGCGGATCGTAGTTCTTGTAGACGCGGTGTCCGAAGCCCATCAGGCGGACTTCGCTGTTCTTGTCCTTCACCTTGGCGATGAATTCCGGAATCTTGTCGACCGAGCCGATCTCGGCGAGCATCGCGAGCGCGGCTTCGTTGGCGCCGCCATGCGCCGGGCCCCAGAGGCAGGCGATGCCGGCGGCGATGCAGGCGAACGGGTTGGCGCCGGAGGAGCCGGCGATGCGCACCGTCGAGGTCGAGGCGTTCTGCTCGTGGTCGGCGTGCAGGATGAAGATCTTGTCCAGCGCGTCAGCCAGCACCGGATTGATCTTGTACTCCTCGCACGGCACGGCGAAGCACATGTGCAGGAAGTTCTCGGCGAACTTCAGCGAGTTCTTCGGATACACGAAGGGCTGGCCGATCGTGTATTTGTAGGCCATGGCCGCCAGCGTCGGGATCTTGGCGATCATGCGCATCGACGCGATCATGCGCTGCTTCGGATCGTTGATGTCGGTGGAGTCGTGGTAGAACGCGGCGAGCGCGCCGACGGAGGCCACCATCACCGCCATCGGATGGGCGTCGCGGCGGAAGCCCTGGAAGAAGCGGGCCATCTGCTCGTGCACCATCGTGTGATGGATCACGCGGTCGTCGAAATCCTTCTTCTGCGCGGCGGTCGGCAGGTTCCCGTAGAGCAGGAGATAGCAGGTCTCGAGGAAGTCGCCGTTCTCGGCGAGCTGCTCGATCGGATAGCCGCGGTATTCCAGCACGCCCGCGTCACCGTCGATATAGGTGATCTTGGACTCGCAGCTTGCGGTCGAGGTGAAGCCGGGATCGTAGGTGAACAGCCCGGACTGGGCGTAGAGCTTGCCGATATCGACGACATCAGGCCCGACGCTGCCGCTGTGGATCGGGAGATCGTAGTTCTTGTTTCCGACCGTCAGCGTGGCGGTCTTATTGCTTGCTTTTGCGTCCATCAGAGGTCCCCGATGTGTGGTGAAACGGGCCGGACCCGGAAGGCCCCGATGACTTGGTGGGGCAGGCCGGATATTCCAGAAGGTACGGGTGAGATGGGTATATTATTGCTGTGTGCGCTGCAAGATCGCCGCACGCATGGTCGACTTACGTCGTAGCCTAGCCTAGTCCTTGGCCTGGTCCTTAAGCCGGCCCAGGCTTTCCTGGCGTCCCAGCACGTCCAAAACCTCAAATATACCAGGCGATGTCGACCGTCCCGTTAGCGCCGCCCGCAGCGGCTGGGCGACGGCGCCGAGCTTGAGACTATTTTCCTCGGCAAAGGCGCGCAGCGCGGCCTCCGCATTCGCCGCACTCCACGTCTCGACTTTCTCCAGCGCGGAATGAAGCTGGCCGATCAGCTTGCGGTTCTCGGGCGTCAGCAGCGCTGCCGCCTTGGGATCGAGCTCCAGCGGCCGGTCGGCGAAGATGAAATAGGCGCTGTCGATCAGCTCGATCAGCGTCTTGGCGCGCTCCTTCAGGGCCGGCATGGCCTTGAGAAGCTGCGCCCGCGTCGTGTCGTTTAACTTGGCCTTAAGCTCGTTGCGGCTGGGCACGACGTGGTCGAGCACGTCCTCGAACATCTTCACGAGTGATTGATCGTCGGCGTGGCGGATGTAGTGGCCGTTGAGGTTTTCGAGCTTGGCGAAATCGAAGCGGGCGGCGGCGCGGCCGACGCTGGCGAGGTCGAACGCGGCGATCATCTCCTCGGTCGAAAAGATCTCCTGGTCGCCATGGCTCCAGCCGAGACGGACGAGGTAATTGCGGAGCGCGGCCGGGAGGTACCCCATGGCGCGGTAGGCATCGACGCCCAGCGCGCCGTGGCGCTTCGACAGTTTTGAGCCGTCCGGGCCGTGGATCAGGGGGATGTGGGACATGCTCGGCAGCGCCCAGCCCATCGCGTCGTAGATCTGCTTCTGGCGGGCGGCGTTGATCAGATGGTCGTCGCCGCGGATAACATGGGTGACGCCCATGTCGTGGTCGTCCACGACCACCGCGAGCATGTAGGTCGGATTGCCATCGCCGCGCAGCAGGACGAGGTCGTCGAGGTTCTCGTTCTGCCAGACCACGCGGCCCTGGACCTGGTCCTCGATCACGGTCTCGCCGGTCTGCGGCGCGCGCAGGCGGATGGTGGGCTTGACGTCGGAAGGCGCGGTTGCCGGGTCACGGTCGCGCCATAGGCCGTCATAGAGGCGGGTGCGGCCCTCCGCGCGCGCCTTCTCGCGCATGGCGGTGAGCTCCTCTGCGGTCGCGTAGCAGCGATAGGCCTTGCCTTCGGCGAGGAGCTGCTCGGCGACCTCGCGGTGACGCGCGGCGCGGCTGAACTGGTAGATGACGTCGCCATCCCAGCCGAGCTCCAGCCATTTGAGGCCGTCGAGGATGGCGCCGATCGCAGCCTCCGTGGAGCGCTCCCGGTCAGTGTCCTCGATCCGGAGCAGCATCTTGCCGCCGTGCTTTTTCGCATAGAGCCAGTTGAACAGCGCCGTGCGGGCGCCCCCGATATGGAGGAAGCCGGTCGGCGAGGGAGCAAAGCGGGTAACGACGGAGGAGGTCATTCTTGGCAGGGCCTATGCATTGGAGGCGGTGGTATATAACAGGACCGGAGCATAACTAAAGCCCGGCAGCGGACCGCTAAGCTCTTGGCTCAGCCAAACGAATTTGGCAGAAGGGCCGCTGATTTCCCTACAGGATTTTCGTAATGACAGAACCGGTGGCGAACGAGGTTGGGCGCGATTTCATTCGTGACATCATCCAGGCCGACCTCGATCAGGGCAAATACCAGGAGATCGTGACCCGGTTCCCGCCGGAGCCGAACGGCTACCTGCATATCGGCCACGCCAAGTCGATCGCGCTCAATTTCGGCATCGCCCAGGAGTTTCCGGGCCGCTGCCACCTGCGCTTCGACGACACCAACCCGGTCAAGGAAGAGCAGGAATACATCGATTCCATCCAGGCCGACGTGCACTGGCTCGGCTTCGACTGGGGCAAGAACCTGTTCTTCGCCTCGGATTATTTCGACCGCCTGTACGAATGGGCGGAGAAGCTCATCCGCGACGGGCTCGCCTATGTCGACGACCAGACCCAGGAGGAGATCCGCCTCGCGCGCGGCACGCTGACCGAGCCCGGCAAGAACTCGCCGTTCCGCGACCGCAGCGTGGACGAGAATCTCGACCTGTTCCGCCGCATGAAGGCCGGTGAATTCCCGAACGGCGCGCGCGTGCTGCGGGCCAAGATCGACATGTCCGCGGGCAACATCAACCTGCGCGACCCCGTGCTGTACCGCATCCTGCATGCGCACCATCCGCGCACCGGGACCAAGTGGAGCATCTATCCGAGCTACGATTATGCGCACGGCCAGTCGGACGCGATCGAGGGCATCACGCACTCGATCTGTACGCTGGAGTTCGAGGATCATCGGCCGCTCTACGACTGGTTCATCGAAAAGCTGCCGGTGCCGTCCAAGCCGCACCAGTACGAAATGGCGCGGCTCAACCTGACCTACACGCTGCTGTCCAAGCGCGTGCTGACCCAGCTCGTCCGCGACGGTCATGTCGCCGGATGGGACGATCCGCGCATGCCGACTGTAGCGGGGATGCGCCGCCGCGGCGTGCCGCCGGCGGCCTTGCGCGAATTCGTCAAGCGCATCGGCGTTGCCAAGGCCAACAGCGTCGTCGACGTCGGCATGCTGGAGTTCTGCATCCGTGAGGAGCTGAACCGCACGTCGCAGCGGCGCATGGGCGTACTGCGGCCGCTCAAGGTGGTCATCGAGAACTATCCGGAAGGGCAGACTGAAGAGCTTGAGGCGATCAACCATCCCGACGATCCCTCGGCCGGCACGCGCAAGATCACGTTCGGCCGCGAGCTCTATATCGAGCAGGACGACTTCATGGAGAACCCGCCCAAGAAGTTCTTCCGCCTGTCGCCCGGCAACGAGGTGCGGCTGCGCTACGCCTATTTCGTCAAGTGCACCGGCGTGATCAAGAACGACGCGGGCGAAGTGGTGGAGCTGCGCTGCACCTACGATCCCGCGACCAAGGGCGGCAACGCGCCCGACGGCCGCAAGGTCAAGGCGACCATGCACTGGCTGCCGGCGGCGACGTCGGTGCCGGCGGAGATCCGCATCTACAACCAGTTGTTCTCCAATCCGATCCCGGACGCCTCGAACTTCGCGGCCGATCTCAATCCGCAGTCGCTGGAGATCCTCTCCAACGCGCGGATCGAGGCATCGGTTGCGGAAAGCAATTCGACCGAGCCGATGCAGTTCGAGCGTCAGGGCTATTTCGTGCGCGACAAGGACTCGACGCCGGGCAAGCCGGTGTTTTCGCGCACCATCGGCCTGCGCGACACGTTCGCGAAGGAAGTCGCCAAGGGCTGAGGGGATTGGGCCTATGAGCAGTGAAGCCGACGCGATCGTTTCCGCCATCATCGCGAAATGGTGCGCCGGCTTCGCGACGCTCGATGCGGCTGCGCTGTCGTCGCTCTATGCGAAGAACGCGTTCTTCTTCGGCTCGAATCCAAGACTCTATCGGGGCAGGGACGGCGTCGCCGACTACTTCAACGGCCTGCCGCGCTGGCGCAAGCCGAGTGCCGTGTTTTCCGAGGTGCGCGCCGCGCAAGCCAGCCCGGACCTGATCAACATGGCCGCGATCGTGTCGTTTGACCTCGCCGGCGAGAGGGAGGAGTTCTCGGTCAAGATGAGCTGGGTCATCCTCCGCGAGGACGGCGACTGGAAGATCGTCAATCACCATGCCTCGTCGCGCGCGCCGTTGATCTGATGCTGCTGCCGCGCACGGCATCGTCATTGCGGCGATAGCAACGAACGCTGCCCCCGCGCGTTGGGGTGGGTCCAACAAGGAACCCACCATGCAGAACATCGCAGAGCATATGGAAGTCATCGGCGCCGATGGCGTCCACATCGGCACGGTCGACAAGGTCGAGGGCCATCGCATCAAGCTGACCAAGAAGGACAGCGGCGAGGGCAGCCACAAGGGCCACCATCACTTCATCGACAAGGGCCTCGTCGCCGGTGTCGAGGGCAACAAGGTTCGGCTCTCGGCCAAGGCGGACGTCGCCGTGACGATGGAAGAGGAAAAGTAGGGGGACGTTCGCTCCGTTCCTGATCCGTACCGCTATTCGCGCAGCCGCACGTTCCGGTAGCCTCCTGGCCTGTCGCGTATCGTAAGGTGCAGGGAATGGCGGAGCCGGGCCGGCCAGTTCGGTCCCAGGGGATCGCGGGGACTTGGATCGCGGGGACTTGGCCCGTCGGCCGAGCTGCATCCGCATCCGCGGGCGGCCTCGTGCCGGCAGGGTTTGACCTCTGGACGTCGCTGGCCGGGACCCTGCGCGAATGGGCGCGCGCCGAGGCCGGCGCCGGGCGGTTGTTGCCGTGGGTGCCGGTCGCGTTCGGCGGCGGCATCGCGCTCTACTTTGCCGCCGATCATGAACCGGTGCTGTGGGTCGTTGCCGCAACGGCCATCGCGCTCACGCTTGGCGCCGTGCTGTTGCGGCGGAGCCGGTTGCTTGCGCCGGCGATCATGATCGCGGCGGTCGCGGCCGGCCTTGCCACGGCGACCTGGAAGACGGCGCGGATCGCGCACACGGTGCTGGCAAAGCCGCTCTATTCCGTCTCGCTGTCGGGCTTCGTCGAGACCCGCGACATCCGAGAGCGCACTGACCGCTTCGTGCTGCGCGTCACCGCGATGGAGGCGCAGCGCAGCGACGTCAAGCTCGAGCGCGTGCGCCTCTCCGTGCGCAAGGGGACTGCGCCCGAGGTCGGCAGCTTCGTGCAGTTGAAGGCGCGGCTGTTGCCGCCGTTGTCGCCGGTGCGCCCCGGCAGCTATGACTTTTCGCGCGACATGTTCTTCCAGGGCATCGGCGCCTCCGGCTTCGTGATGGGTACGATTGCGGCATCGGTGCCGCCGGATGCCGGTGGCTTGCGGCTGCGTTATGCCGCCTTCATGCAGGGTCTGCGCGATGCGATCGACGCGCGCATCCGAGCCACGCTCAAGGGCGACAACCGGGCGATTGCGACCGCGCTGCTCACGGGCCGGCGCGATGCGATCAGCACGCCCGTCAACGACGCCATGTTCATCTCGGGGCTCGGACATGTGCTCTCGATTTCCGGTTATCACATGGCGGTCGTCGCCGGCGTGGTCTTCTTCGCGGTGCGCGCGCTGCTGGCGTTGATCCCTGGAATGGCGGCCGGCTTTGCCATCAAGAAATGGTCGGCGGCCGCTGCGCTGGTCGCAGCCGCGTTCTATCTGCTGCTGTCGGGTGCGGAGGTCGCGACGCAACGCTCGTTCTTCATGACGGCGGTGGTGTTGATCGCGGTCATGGTCGATCGCCGTGCCATCACCTTCCGCACGCTGGCGGTGGCCGCGCTGATCGTGCTCGCGGTCGCACCGGAAGCACTTGTGCATCCGAGTTTTCAAATGTCCTTCGCTGCGACGCTCGGACTGGTGGCACTGGTGCAGATCGGCATGCCGAACCTGTTTGCGTCGCCCGATCATTCCGCGACCGCGCGGATTGCAATGTGGGGCGGGCGTGAGATCGCGATGCTGTTCCTGGCCTCGCTGATCGCGGGGCTCGCGACCACGCCCTATGCCGCCTTCCACTTTCACCGTGTCACCCCGTTCGGCGTGCTCGCTAACCTCGGGGCGATGCCGGTGGTTTCGGCCCTGGTGATGCCCGCGGGCCTGTTGGGTTTGATTGCAGCGCCGTTTGGACTTGATGGTCCGTTCTGGTGGCTGATGGGGATCGGCATCGACTGGATGGTTGCGGTGTCGCGCTGGGTGGCCGCTTTGCCGGGCGCGGTCGGCCGCATCTCGGCTTTCGGCATCGCACCGCTGATCGCTGCAAGCTTGGGAATCATCGTGATGGGCTTGCTGCGCACGCCGTTGCGCTGGGCCGGCGCGGTGGTGCTGTTAGCCGCGATCCTCTGGGGACTGTGTCCGCGGCAGCCCGATGTCCTGATCGCCGGTGACGGCCAGAGCGTCGCGGTGCGGGGCAGGGATGGGCACCTGCATCTGATCAGGTCGAGCAAGGACAGTTTTCTTCTGAAGGAATGGCTCGCCGCCGACGCCGATCCGCGCGATGCCGGCAGTGCCTCACTGGCCGCCGGCGTGTCGTGCGACGAAGCCGCCTGCGTGACGCCGCTCGCCGACGGGCGCCTGGTCGCGCTGGCCTTGCGCATCGATTCACTGGCTGACGATTGCAGCCGTGCCGCGCTGGTGGTGACGGCGCGGCCGGCGCCGCCGGATTGCGCGGCGATGGTTGTCGACCGTCAGCGTCTCGCAAGGCAGGGCGCGCTGGCGCTGGCGCTGACGCGAAGCGGCGACGGTTTTGCGGTTCAGGCGGCGAAGACGAGGGGGACAGACCGTCCGTGGTCGCCGGCGGCGGCCGGCGAGGCGGATTTCAGCGCGAGCCTTGCGCCGCAGGCGGCGGCTCCCCGCAACCGCGACGCGACGCCATCGGAAGCCGACCTGCAGGCCGAGGATTGAGCGGACGGGTTACAGATACCAGGCCAGCACGGCGTCGAGCCTGGCGTTGCCGATCACCGGCAGGACGACCATCTGGCTCAGTCCAGAGGCGCAGGCCTGCGAGGCCGCGACCGAGACGTCACGCGCGAGATCGTCGTTGAGTGCGGGCATGCCGGTGGCCCAGGCCCCGCCGATACTGCCTTCGCCTTTGGCGATGGATTTCGTCGCATAGAGCGCGGCGAGGTCGGTCTGCGCGCTGCAATCGCCGGCGCGGAAGACCAGCGCCGAACGGGCCTCGTCTGGGACCCAGATCTCGAAGCGTCGCGCAATCGGGGTCGCCTGCGCGGAGAGGAATGTCAGCACCCAGGTCTGATCGGTGCCGGTCCGGTAGGGAACGCCGACGCCGAGATTGATTCCGACCTTGGCGGCGTCCTCCCAGCGCAGAAAACTCCTGGCATCGTGCAGGTCCTTGATGATCAGCGGCAGGCTGGCTTTCCAGATGCGGCCTGGAAGGCCGAAGCCGCGCGGAAATCTGGTGTGGCGGGAGTTGAATTCGAACATGTCGGCGGTGCCGTAATAGCCGTCGACGAGCCCCATCTCGTGGGAGGTTTCGGCATCGTTGTGCCAGAGCTCGATCGCGCCGACATGGGCCTCGTCATCGCCGCAGAACAGCACCATGACGGCTTGCAGGAATTCGCCTGAAAACACGGGCACCGCCACGCCGCAGGTCAGCCCGGCGGCGATGGCCTGATCGGTCCGCTTGAAATAGGAATCGGTGAATCTGGTGAGGATCACAGGGTGGCCGCTGGCCCAGGCCTTGCCGGGAAGCCCCTCGTCATATGCGAAGTGCAAATCTTCGCTCACGTCCCTAAACGCGGACAACCCTTCGCCGTAGAGGCCGCCGCCGAATTCCAGCCGCATGCGCGTGCGGTCAGGCACCCAGAGTTCAACGACGCGAATGAAGGTCTTCATCGAACGTGCCCGCCGTCCCAAACCGCACCAAGCATCGGCCATTTGGCTGCGGAACGGACGTTCAAAATTCAGGCAGGACAGCGCAAACTTCGTGCGGTGGGAGGCGCAACGGCGTGGTCCGCCCGATGGCGTTTCGCGGGGCACGAGCAACACCATCTCGCCGGCCTCGGCCGGCGATGGCGATTTTCAATCCTGGCCCGACCTGCCGGTCGGGAATGGCGATGTCAGCCGATCGGCAGGCGGGTGATGGTTGGCCGGCTGTCGGTGATGGTCTGCGGCTTGTGCTCGCGATCGCCGAGCGGCTGGGTCACCGGTAGCTGCAGCACGGTCGCACGCTGGCCTTCGACCAGCTGCGTCACCAGCACGGATTTGCCGTCGGGGAATTCGATCGCATCATGATGGCGATCGGGAATGTGCGGATCGATCTTGCCGAACTTGCCGACGCGCGAATTGACGGTGCGCGTCCAGATCCAGCGATTGTCGTAGCGGACGTTGTCGGCGAAGGCGAGCTCCGTTCCCGGGAGCAGGCAGACCGCGACGGTCGGATCGGCCGCGGAGGCAAAGCCGCGCGTCGAGGTGCCGCGGAAAGTTGTCGTGACGATCGTCTCGCCGACTTCGGCGGGACGCGACGCGACGGCATGCAGGCTGTAGTCACACATCGGGTGCTCCTCATGCAGGGATGGCGACCCACGTCTCTTAATCGAGGCGCAGGCCTCTATCAGAGTGGAAATACCAAACGTTCTGCCGGGTTGTAGGCAAATCTACGGCTCGCCGCCGCAGGCCGCAATCACATTAACTTTCCCGAATCCGCCAGGAACAAAGCCCGCCCCTTTGCATTCTGCAGGCGCGTGTCAGCGCCCCGCAGGCGCCGACCAGCCGGAATAGTGCCAGCCCGGCCGCGACGGTTGGTCGACGGCGTCGAGGGCCTTGCGGACTTGCTCGCTTACGGCGGTGTCCTTGCGGACATGGGGCCGCGATTGCGCGGCCAAGGCTTGCACGGCCAAGGCTTGCACGGCCAAGGCTTGTACGTCCAAGGCTTGTACGTCCAAGGCTTGCGACGCTGATGCTGCGATCAGCGCCACAGCAATTGTGCTCAGAACGATCCGGCGCATGACTTCTCCTCGAACCTGAAGGCCGCGAAGCAGGGCTGCTTCGTGCGGCGTGCCGAGGATTTACCGCTGGAGGAGGGGCCGGATAATCTGCGCGAAACCAGAAAGACTATCCAGCGGAAGCGGACAATCGTCCGCTCCAATCTCGGATCGGCGCCGCCGATCGAAAGCGCGCGGGGCGCCAAATAACCGATACCGGCACGTCCGGTATCAATACTTCCGGTACAGCCCGATCAGCTTGCCCTGGATCTTCACCCGGTTGGGCGGCAGAATGCGGACCTCATAGGCCGCATTGGCGGGCTCGAGCGCGATCGAGGCGCCGCGGCGGCGGAAGCGCTTGAGCGTCGCCTCCTCGTCGTCGATCAGCGCCACCACGATATCGCCGGTATCGGCGCTCTCGTTGCGCTGGATCAGCGCCATGTCGCCGTCGAGAATGCCGGCCTCGACCATGGAATCGCCGCGCACTTCGAGCGCGTAATGTTCGCCCGAGCCGAGCATGTCAGGCGGTACGCTGATGGTGTGGCTGCGGGTCTGCAAGGCCTCGATCGGCGTACCGGCCGCGATGCGGCCCATCACGGGGACCGCGACGGGGCGCTCGCCCTCGTCCGCCGGCGGGCTCGAAGTCGTGCGGACCTTGCCGAGATTGCCTTCGATGACGCTCGGCGTGAAGCCGCGGCGGCTGCCGGCAGCGGCCTGAAGCTCGGGCAGCTTGATCACCTCGATGGCGCGGGCCCGGTTGGGCAGGCGCCGGATGAAGCCGCGCTCCTCGAGCGCAGTGATCAGGCGATGGATGCCCGATTTCGAGCGCAGGTCGAGCGCGTCCTTCATCTCATCGAAGGAGGGCGGCACGCCGCTTTCCTTCAGCCGTTCGCTGATGAACCGCAGGAGCTCGTATTGTTTGCGCGTTAACATCTCGACCAAAATCCCCCGGTTGATGTCGTTCGATTCCGAGACGCTGAATTCAGCAGTAAGCCGCTACATTCTCGAAACAAATCATGAACAGACACTATATGTTCGATACATGTTCCGCAACTGCTTAATTTACCGTGAACGCGACAAAGTTCGCGGAACGCACGCGAACGAAGCGCTCAGACGGGCAGCCGCAAGACCTCGCAAGGCGTGCCGGCTTCGGCCTTCGACGCGAATGGCGCGCGCACGAGAAGTGCCTGTGCCGCAGCGAGATTCGCAAGCAGCGAGGAATCCTGGTGATTGACCGGAAGGGCGACGAGCGTGCCGTCATCGCGGAGCTCGAGGCGTGCGCGCAGGTAATCCTCGCGCTGGTCGTTGGCGCCGACATCGCGGCCGAGCACCGCGCGTTCGCGGCGGTGATGAATCATCGAACGGCCCGAAAGCGCGCGAATCAACGGCACCATGAACAGGAAGCCGCAAACGTAGGATGACACGGGATTGCCGGGCAGGCCGATCACGCGCATCGCGCCGAGCCGCCCGTTCATCATCGGCTTGCCCGGCCGCATCGCTATCTTCCAGAACGCCATCGAGATACCTTCGTCCCTCAGCGCCTGCTGGACCAGATCGTGGTCCCCGACCGACGCGCCGCCGGTCGTGATCAGGATGTCGGCGCCGCTCTCCCGCGCGCGGCCGATGCCGGCCGTGGTGGCCTCCAGCGTATCGGCGGCAACGCCGAGGTCGATGGTATCGGCGCCCTCGCTGCGGGCGAGCGCGTGCAGGGCGTAGCCGTTGGAATAGACGATCTGGCCGTGGCCCGGCGTCGTACCCGGCATCACCAGCTCGTCGCCGGTCGCGAGGATCGCGACCTTCGGGCGTCGCCGGACTGGCAATTGCGGGTAATTCATGCCGGCGGCGAGCGCGAGGTCGCGCTCGGTGAGCCGGGCTCCCTTGCGCAGCAGCACGTCGCCTTCCGAGAAGTCGACGCCGGCGGGGCGGATGTGCCGCCCCGTTACGGCGGCTTCCTTGATCGTTATGCGCTTGCCGTCCGCGATCGTGTCCTCCTGGATCACGACCGCATCAGCGCCATCGGGAACGACACCGCCGGTGAAGATACGCACGGCCTCGCCGGCGCCGACCGATCCCGCAAACGGGCGGCCCGCCGCGACCTCGCCAATCAGGGTGAGCTGGGAGTCGATCTTCGCCGCATCGACCGCGCGCACCGCATAGCCGTCCATTGCCGACATCGCCTGCGGCGGCTGCGTGCGCCGCGCGGCGACGTCGCGCGCGAGCACGCGGTGGAAGGCTGCGTCGAGCGCGATCATCTCTTCAGGCAGCGGCTCTGCGCCCGCCAGCACCGCAGCGAGCGCGTCGGAAACCGGCATCAGGGCCACGGGTGAAAACTCCTGCTGGGCCCGTTCGGGCAAATCGGCGGCGAGAGTTCTAGCCGAGTGCAGGCGCAGAGGCAAAACAGTGGCCGCGCAGGATGATTTATCCTGCGTCATCCGCTCTGCGATGAAGGGTGAGCATCAAGTCCGCCGCGGCATGATCCAGAAGGCGAGACAGACCGGTACGAGGATGGCCATGGCGAGGACGAGAAGGACGAGAGCCACGGCCAGCATCGGTCAACTCCCCGGCGGCTTGTACGGACTGACGTCCGGCGCTGCGGGGCCCTGATCCTTGTCAGGCAGCGGGTCGGCCTGGGATTTCAGGTCGGCGGCCTTGCTGATCAGTTTTGCGGAGAGGTCAGAATCCGAGGTGGTTCTGGCGAATTTCATCAGCAGAGAGGCTTGCTTGGTAAGGTAGGTTTTGCCCAACACGACGATAAGCCCGATGTAGAATTCCCAACGGACTCATGAGTCCCGAGAGGGGCAATCGTTCCGGGAACTCCGTATAAAAATGCACAAAGGGTTTTGGTTCCTCGCCCCCAGGCAAAATAGTTCCACTCGCGGCCCGTCGGCTTGCCGGCCAGAGGTCAGATTCCGAGCGCCTTGAGGGCATTCCCGACGTCGCGGGGCGAGGTCACGTGGACCGCGGTCAGGCCGCGCGACCGCGCTCCTTCGATGTTCTCGGCAAGATCGTCGAAGAACACGATACGGTTCGCCGGCACGCCGATCGCGGCCACGACATGGTCGAAGGCCTCCACATCCGGTTTGCGCAGGCCGATGCTGGACGACAGATACAGCTCGCGGAAATGGCCGAGCAGGCCGGCATATTCCTTCGAGAAGTGGTCCACATGCGGCCGGTTGGTGTTGGAGAAGGCGTAGAGCGGCAACTGCTTCGCCGCACGCGGCAGCAGCTCGGCGATGTCGGGCATCTCGCCGGCGAAGATCGCGTTCCAGCCCTCCAGGAACTGCGCGTCCGAAATGCCGATCCCGAGCGAGGCGCGCAGCGAGTCAAAATAGGCCTCGTCGCTGATCTTGCCGACCTCGTGCAGCCGGTAGGCTTCGCTGTCCCGCACGTAGCGCGCGACGATGGCGTCCGGCTTGCAGCCGGCATGTCCCGCCCAGCAGGCGATCGCCTTGGAGAAATCGATGTCGAGCACGACGCGCCCGAGATCGAACAGCAGCGCGTCCGCGCTGCCGGGAGAGAGCGAGCTCATTGCATCCTTTCACTCAATATCGATAGGGGTCATGGTCGAACAGCGGGAACGCGCTGAACACGCTCGGCGCATTCGTTGCAGTCGCCTGGTGCAGGCAGGACTTGTCGACCTCGGCGAATGAGGTGGCGCCCAAGAGGCCGAGGCAGCGCAGCACCTCGTCCTCGAGCAGCTCCAGCATTCGCCTCACGCCGGCCTCGCCGGCCGCCGCCAATGCCCAGCATTGCAGCCGGCCGATGCCGACCATGTCCGCGCCCGCCGCGATCGCCTTGACGATGTCGGTGCCGCGGCAGAAGCCACCGTCGACCATGATCTTGGCGCGTCCCTTCACGGCGTCGACGATCTCGGGCAGCACATGCATGGCGCCGCGGCCGTGATCGAGCTGGCGGCCGCCATGGTTGGAGACGTAGATCCACTCGACGCCGTGGTCGACCGCGATCCGGGCGTCCTCGGCGGTGGCGATGCCCTTCAGGATGAGCGGGATCTTGAACTTGTCCTTGATCATCTTCACGGTCCGCCACTCCAGGCCCTTCTGGTAATCGCCGCCGGTGGCGCGCAGGCGGCTCTCGCGAACATAGCGCTTGGCAATGTCACGTTCGCGACGGCTGTAATGGGCGGTGTCAACGGTCAGGCAGAAGGCGGCGTAGGCGTTCTTCTCGCTCCGGCTGACGACATCGGCGACGAAATCGTCGTCGCCGCGCACATAGAGTTGATAGAGCCGCAGCGCGTCAGGGGCGGCCTCGGCGGTCTTCTCCAGGCCGGGCTCGGACACCGAGCTCAGCATGTGCGCCGCGCCGAAGGTGCCGCAGGCGCGGGCGACGCTCGCCGCGCCATCCGGATCGAAGATCTCCAGTGCGCCGACAGGGGCCAGCACCACCGGCAGCCGCATCCTGCGCCCGAACAGCTCGACCGAGCCGTCGACCTCGCGGACGTCGCGCAGCACGCGCGGCCGGAAGGCGATCTCGTCCAGCGCCATGCGGTTGCGGCGCATCGTGGTCTCGGTCTCGGCGGCGCCGACGATATAGTCCCAGGCGTTCTGGTTGAGGTTGGCGCGCGCCTTGCGGATGAATTCGTGCAGGTTCTGGAATGGCTCGGCGCTGGCGCCGAGTTCGACGTTCCTTTCCGGCCGGATGCGGGGCGCGTCGTTCATTGTTGTCCTCCCGAGAATTTGAAGCCTTGTTGTCATCGCCTATCGTGTCCGGCCCTCCAAAACCATCCTAAAATCGCATAGCTGAGAGGCGTGGGCCGGCCGGCCGATTCCCGCCTTGCGCGAAACGGTCTCGGAACGTTGCCAAAAGTTTAGGCCCGGGCGAAGGGATTTTTACGATGTACCCGCCGGCGTGGCGTCCCGGCCTTGAAGAAACCAGAATGGTATTGTGAACAGCGGGCTGGATCGCCATTTGCATGGCGCCTCACAAGCCCAAAGCAAAGCTCCAGCAAGAAGGCCAGCCTATCCATGCGGAAAAACCTGCTGTTCCCCCTGGGCGCACTCACGGGAGCGTGTCTAACCCTTCTGGTCGCCAGCCCGCACGGTGGAGTATGGGCGGCACGGGCGGCAGCGAGCGCGGATGATGCCTATTCCCGTCTCAATCTGTTCGGCGAAGTGTTCGAGCGGGTGAAGGCGAGCTATGTCGAGAAGCCCGACAATTCCAAGCTGATCGAAGGCGCGATCACCGGCATGGTGACCTCGCTCGATCCGCATTCACGCTACATGAACGACAAGGCCTGGACCGAGATGCAGGAGACCACCTCCGGCGAGTTCGGCGGGCTCGGCATCGAGGTCACGATGGAGGACGGCCTGGTCAAGGTCGTCTCGCCGATCGACGACACGCCGGCGTCCAAGGCCGGGATCATGTCCGGCGACCTCATCAGCAAGATCGACGGCGATGCCGTGCAGGGCATGACGCTCGAGCAGGCCGTCAACAAGATGAAGGGGCCGGTCGATACCCAGACCAAGCTCACCATCGTGCGCAAGGGCGCCGACGCTCCGCTCGACGTCGCGATCAAGCGCGAGATCATCCATGTGCGTCCGGTGCGCTTCCACGTCGAGAACGGCGACATCGGCTATATCCGCGTCACCTCGTTCAACGAGCAGACCACCGACGGCCTGAAGAAGGCGATCGCGTCGATCTCCAAGGAGGTCCCGCCGGAGAAGCTGGTCGGCTACGTGATGGACCTGCGCAACAATCCGGGCGGCTTGCTCGACCAGGCCGTGTCGGTGTCGAGCGCGTTCCTCCAGCGTGGCGAGGTCGTCTCGACCCGCGGCCGCAATCCCGAAGAGACCCAGCGCTTCACCGCGCATGGCGGCGACCTCACCAAAGGCAAGCCGCTGGTGATTCTGGTCAATGGCGGCTCGGCTTCGGCCTCGGAGATCGTCGCAGGCGCGCTGCATGACCACAAGCGTGCCACGATCATCGGCACGCGCTCGTTCGGCAAGGGCTCGGTGCAGACCATCATTCCGCTCGGCGCCGGCAATGGCGCGCTGGCGCTGACCACGGCGCGCTACTACACGCCGTCGGGCCGCTCGATCCAGGCCCAGGGCATCGCGCCCGACATCGAGATCCTCCAGGATGTGCCGCCCGAGCTGAAGGGCCGGATGGACACCATGGCGGAGTCCCAGATGCGCGGCCATCTGCAGGCCGCCGACGGCACCGAGCAGACCGGATCGCAGTCCTATGTCCCGCCGGAAGAGAAGGACGACAAGGCCCTGCATGCGGCCTACGACTTCCTGCACGGCGTGACCGCGAATGCGGTCGCCGCCAAGCCTGCGCCGAAGGCGGCGGTACCGAACTAAGCCTTACGACGTTCAGATATCGCCCGGGAGCGGATGACCGCTCCCGGGCGAATTCGTGCGGTGACGCTTCCAATTGTTGGGAAGACCGCCCTAGCTGGCCTCGCGGCGCCGGCTTCCTTCGCCACCGCGCTGGGCGAGGCGGCTGCGATGCAGCGCGAACAGCTCCAGCACCTTGCCGGCCGGTTTTGCGGCACTGAACAGGTAGCCCTGCATCTCGGAGCAGCCGAGCGCGCGGAGCAAGCGCTGCTGCTCCTCGGTCTCGACGCCCTCGGCCGTTGTGGTCATGCGGCGGGCGGCAGCCAGGTTAACGACGGCCTGCACGATGCTGGCGGAGCCGTCGGGACCGGCGATGTCGCTGACGAAGCAGCGGTCGATCTTGATCTTGTCGAACGGGAAGCGGTGCAGATAGCTCAGCGAGGAGTAGCCGGTGCCGAAATCGTCGAGTGCGATCCGCACGCCGATGGCGCGGAGCTGATGCAGGATCGCAAGCGCGGTGTCGTCGTCGCGGATCAGCACGGCCTCGGTGATCTCGAGCTCGAGCCGGCTCGCCGGCAAATTGGAGGCGGCAAGGGCCGCCATGATCTTCAGCGCCAGCGTGCCGCTCTTGAACTGCACCGGCGAGACGTTGACGGCGAGGCGGATGTCGTCGGGCCAGTTGGCGGCATCGCGGCAGGCGGTGGCCAGCACCCATTCGCCGATCTCGTTGATCAGGCCGGTGTCTTCGGCGATCGGGATGAACTCGGCGGGCGAGACCATGCCGCGCTCGGGATGGCGCCAGCGCACCAGCGCCTCGCAGCCGGTGATGCGGTCGTCCTTCAGGGCGAGACAGGGCTGGTAGTAGACCTCGAGCCCGCCTTCGAGCCCACCTTGGGCGATGGCATGGCGCAGATCGATCTCGAGCTGCCGGCGCTCCTGGACCTTGGCGTCCATCTCCGGCTCGAAGAAGCGATAGGTGCGGCGTCCGGCGGCCTTGGCGGCATACATCGCCATGTCCGCGTTCTTCAGGATCTGGTCCAGCGCGGTGCCGTGTCGTGGCGCCAGCGCGATGCCGATACTGGCGTCCGTGGTGAGATGATGGCCCATGCAGTCGAACGGCGCGCGGATGGCCTGGAAGACCCGCGCGACGAGCTCGTTGACCTGCTCCAGCGACGTCACCGCGCTCTGTACGATGGCGAATTCGTCGCCGCCGAGCCGCGCCACGAAGTCCTGCGGACCCTCGCAGCGGCTGAGGCTCGTCGCGATCGATTTCAACAGCTCGTCGCCGACGAGATGGCCGAGCGCGTCGTTGACGCCCTTGAACTCGTCGATGTCGATGTAATGCACCGCGATCTCTTCGCCACCGGCGATGGCGGCGAGCTCCGCGCGCAGGTGCTCGTGGAACATGGTGCGGTTGGGCAGGTCGGTCAGCGCGTCGTAATGGGCGAGGTGGGTGATGCGCTCTTCGATGCGCCGGCGCTCGGTGACGTCTTCGTGGGTCGCCACCCAGCCTCCGTCCGCGAGCGGCTCGTTGAGGATGTGGATCGAGCGCCCGTCGGAGGTGTCGACCACCATGGAGTTACGCACATGGATGTCGCGCAGCACACGGACGACATAGTCGCCGATGTCGCCAGTGAACGAGCCGGTCGCCTTGCGGTGGGCGATGATGTCGTGGAAGCTTGAGCCGGGCTTCACCACCTCGGCCGACAGGCCGTACATCTCGATGTAGCGCTGGTTGCAGATCACCAGCCGCCGCTCGGCATCGAACAGCAGCAGGCCCTGCGTCATGTTGTTGACGGCGCGGTCGAGGCGCTGCTTCTCCAGCGTCAGCCGCTCGCGGGAGGCGCGGTGCTGCTCCAGCAGCTTGCGCACGATCGCGATCAGCACGCCCGCGATGGCGAGCGCGGAGGCGCCCGCAACCGAGATCAGGATGCCGATCTGCTCGCGCCAGTCCGTTAGCGCCGCCGCGCGCGTCGTGGTGGCCATCATCAGGATTGGGAAGTGGGGCAGGGCACGCGAGGAGATCAGACGGTCTTCTCCGTCGACGGGGCTCATGATGCGGCCGGCGAAGTGATCGAGCCCGAATATCCTCTGCTGCTCGAACGGGCCGGTCTTGAAATTCCTGCCCATCTGCTCGCTGGAATGGGGATAGCGAGCGAGCAGCGTGCCGTCGCGATGCAGCATCGAGATCGTGGCGCCTTCGCCGAGCACGACGGAGGCGAAGAACTTCTCGAAATTGGCCGGTTCGATGCCGCGTCCGACCACGCCCATGAACTCGCCGTTCGGTCCCACGATCTTGCGCACGATCAGGATGGTCCAGGCGCCGGAGACGCGGCTGTGCACCGGCTCGATCAGCACGTTCGGCGAGTAAGGATCGTATTTGAAAGTACGAAAATAGGCGCGATCGGCGACGTTCACTTTGGGGGCCGGCCACGCCGTCGAGGAGTTGATGAGATTGCCTTCGGCATCGATGATGTTGACGCCGCCCATGTAGGGCAGCGCCTCGATCTTCGAGCGCAGCATCCGGTGGACGTCCTGGCCGGAGAGGCGCTTGCGATAGTCCTCGGCGCTTGCGATGCCGGTCGCGCGGACGTGGTCGACGAAATCCTTCTGGATGACCGCGAAATCCTGCAACTGCTGATCGAAATGATGAGCGAGCAGAAGGACGGTGTTTTCCAGCTCGCGCCCGCTGTTGCGCAGCGCGCGCTCTCGGAAATTCTGCGCCATCAGGACCGAGCCAATGGCGATGGCCGCGATCAGCAACGTGCCGCCCACGACCAGCCAGCGGATCGGTCCGCTGCGCACGAAGACCTGGTCAAAGAGGCGACTGCCGTATTTCGTCATCATGTCGATCGTTGCCGCGCACACGTCAGGATCGCTTCTTGATCCCGAGAACATCCATTGGTTTACGGAAACGATATGGAGGCGAAGTTAGGAAGCGCGGTTAATGCGACATGAACGGCCGCGCACAAAAGCAATCGATGCGCGCGACGCAGGACGTGCAGGAATTGCCGCAAGCTCTCGCGATGCCGGTCAATTCCTGCCGGTCGTGCCACGGTCAACCAAGGCTTAACCATCTAAGATGTTGGCGATCCTCGAGTCGGCATTGGCACGTGATTTGCGAACATGCCTGCCGACGACACAGAGAGGACACGAACGATGACAAACACCTTGAAGAACTTCCTGGCCGACGAGCGTGGTGCGACCGCGATCGAATACGGCCTGATTGCCGCCGGCATCGCGCTGGCCATCATTTCCGTCGTGAACGGCATGGGCTCCAAGCTTAACGCCAAATTCGGGTCGATCAGCTCTTCGCTGCGCTGATCGCGTGGGCTCCGCTGCGCGCCAGTATCGCCGCCACGATCAGCGCCGCGACGACGTTCGCGGCGGCGCTGATCAGGATCGGCAACGTATAGCTGTGGTTGACGTCATAGGCGAAGCCGGCCGCACTCGGACCAACCAGCGTGCCGAACGCCACGCTGGTGTAGAGAATACCGATGATTCCGCTGACGTTGCGTCCGCCAAAATAGTCCATGACCACCGCGGGCAGCACCGCGACCCAGCCGCCGTAGAACACGCCGTAGACGAAGGCAAAAGCGGCGAGGGTCCAGACATCGGCGGCGATGGCCCAGATCGCCATCGCGAACGCCATTCCGACCAGGACCATGATGAGCGAGCGATCGCGGCCCATCCGGTCGGCGAGCGCGCCGAGAAAGAAGCGGCCAGCGGTGCTGCCGGCCCCGATCACGCCGAGCAGCAGCACCGCAGAAGACGCCGCGACCCCGTGGTCGCGCGCGTAAGGCACGAGATGGACGAACGGGACGAAGGCGCCGAACGAGCAGACCAGACACGATGCGTAGAGGGCGATGAACCGCGTCGACCGGACGGCCTCGCGCACCGAAGCGCCGCCGGCATTGCTTGCGCCCGCGGCCTCGCGAGGCGGATCACCGTCGGGTCCGAGGCCGCGGTGCTTCGGATCGTTCTCGATCAGCAGCGACGCTCCGCCGCCCAGCACCAGCGCGATCGCGCCCAGCACCAGATAGGCGCCGCGCCAGCCCACCGATGCGATCAACAATGAGGCGAGCGGCGGCATCGCCAGCGTACCGAGCCCGATGCCGCTCACCGCGAGCCCGGAGGCGAAGCCGCGGCGCTTGACGAACCAGCGCTGCACCGCGCCGATCGCGGGAACATAGGCGCAGCCGAGGCCGAGGCCGACGCCCAGCCCGTAGGCGAGATAGACCTCGACAAGGGAACGTGCCGCGCTCGCGGCCGCAAGTCCGACCGCGATCAGGATCATGCCGGCTATGGCCAGCGGACGCGAGCCGAACCGGTCGGCGAGGGGACCGCTGACGAGTCCGAGCGCGAAGTACAGAAAGCCCGCAATCGAAAACACGAGCGAGATTGAACCGCGCGAGGCGCCGAAATCGCGCTGGAGCGGCTCCAGAAATGCGCTGAACGTGTAGGCGGAGCCGAAGCCGACAAACATGACGGCAAATGCCGCCGCGACGACGAACCAGCCATGGAAAATGCCTCGCTGAGCGAGCGTGGATTGAATGGTCAATGCTGCCTCCGCGAGGTGAGGGAAGGATGGCGACGGTGCCAGGACGTGGCACGCTGGAACGCCGCGCCGGCGCGCACGAGCATGGCCTCGCCGAGATGAGCGGCGACGAGCTGGAACGCGATCGGCAGTCCGTCTGCCGATGCACCACCCGGTAGCGTGATCGTGGGATGACCGGTCATGTCGAACGGACAGGTGTAGCGCTGCAGCTTCGCGATCAGATCCGGCTGCTCGCCGAGCGTCTGGATCATGGCGAGCGTCACCGGCGGGAACGGGTGTACCGGGATCAGCAGCAGGTCAATGGTCTCGAACAGCGCGGTGACGCGGCCGCGCAGCGCCAGCCGCCGCAGCAGGATCTTCTGATAATCGAGAGCGGACAGCGCGCGGCCGGCCTCGATCAGCGAGGCGAGCATCGGGCCGTACTCGTTCTTGCGGGCAGGATAGGTCGTCTCGTGCGCGACCGCAGCCTCCACCGCACAATTCGGTGTCCAGTCGGCAATCGCCTGCACTACGTCAGGAAATCTGACATCGACGATGTCGGCGCCTAGCGCGCGGAACGCGTCGATGGCGTCTGCCAGCACGTGCTGTGTCGTAACGTCCACGTCGTCGCTGTTCCAGGCGGCATCGACGCCGATCCGCAAGCCCCGCACGTCCTGTGCGGCCGCGGCCAGATAGTCGGGCACCGGATTGAACACCGAGGTGGGGTCGTTGGGGTCGTGTCCGGCAATGACGCCGAGCAGCGCGCCCGCATCGGCCGCGCTGCGGCCGATCGGTCCGACATGGTCGAGCGTCGCGGCCAGCTCGAAGGCGCCGTGTCGGCTGACGCGACCCCAGCTCGGCTTCAATCCGGTCAGCCCGTTGGCGGCGCAGGGCCAGCGGATCGAACCGCCGGTGTCGGAGCCGAGCGAGCCGAAGCAAAGCCCGGCAGCGGTTGCGACCGCCGAGCCACTGGACGAAATGCCCGGCCAGTAACTCGCATTCCACGGATTCTTCGGCGGCGTCACCAATGGATGGTGATCGGAATAGGCGCCCTCGGTGAGTTGCAGCTTGCCGAGTATCACGGCGCCTGCGTCCTTGAGCCGGCGCACGACGGTTGCGTCTTCGTGGGGACGAAAGTCGCGATGAAGCATGGTGCCGGCCGCCGTCGGAATGCCCTTGGTCCAGAACAGGTCCTTGAGCGCAATCGGCACGCCATGCAGCGGTCCGCGATACCGGCCCTGTGCGATTTCGGCGTCCGCGGCTTTTGCCTCTGCGATGGCGGTTTCCGCCATCACATGAACGTAGCTGCCGAGATCCCGGTCCATGGCGTCGATACGGTCGAGTTGCGCGCGCGTCACGTCCAGCGCGGAGATGTCGCGCGCCCTGAGGCGCGCTGCGAGCGCGGTGAGTTCGAGATAGTGCAGGGCATCGGCCATCGGCTCGGGGTCTCCGTTCTGGTGATCGCAATGGGCGCTCGATCCCGAAGGATTCGACACCAGTATAATTAGGATACAGGTGTCGCTTGCTGTCAACCAGTAAATCTGTTTTACTGGTGTTCCAATCTTTGGTGTTCCGATGTCGAAAGAGTCGCGCAAATTCCAGGTTCCCGACACGCTGGCGAACGTCTACGATTTCGCCAACACGCTCGATGTTCGCCACTTCATGCATTTCGGCGTGGAGCACCCGGAGAGCGATGAGCTCGGCGGGCCGAAGGAACTTGCGGACTGGATGCGGGAACGCGGCCTTGGCGCCGAGGGCGGGCGTGTCACGCCCGCGATGTTTGAGACCGCGCTACGACTGCGCGGCGCCTTGCGCGCCTATCTGCAATGCGAGCCCGCCGAGCGGTCCCGGAACAGGAGCGTTCTCGGCACGCTCAACGAGGCGCTCGCGCCGCTTCCGTTGCGGGTGGAGGCGCGCGCAGGCCGTGGCGCGATGCTGTCGGCAGCGCGCGAGGATGCGCTCGCAGGCCTGTCGGCCATCGCGATCGAGCTCCATGACGCGACGCTTGTGGGAACGCTGGACCGGCTGAAGATGTGTGCGTCGGAAGAATGCCGCCGGGTGTTCTTCGACCGCTCGAAACCATCGACGCGGCGGTGGTGCATGTCGACGCTGTGCGGCAACCGGATGAAGACGCGCGCCTATCGCGAGCGGCAGCGCGAGGCGAAATAGATCACGCGGCGCTCAGGCGCGGTAGTGGCCCGACTTGCCGCCGAGCTTCTCGACCAGATGGATGCCCTCGATGCGCACGCCGCGTTCGACCGCCTTGATCATGTCGTAGATGGTGAGGCAGGCGACCGACACCGCCGTGAGCGCCTCCATCTCGACGCCGGTCGGGCCCGTCACCTTCACGCTGGCGCGGACGAGGCAGCCTGGCAGTTTCGGGTCGGGCTCGATGTCGACCGTGACCTTCGACAGCGCGAGGGGATGACACAGCGGGATCAGCTCCGAGGTGCGTTTGGCGGCCATGATGCCGGCGATGCGCGCGGTGCCGAGCACGTCGCCTTTCTTGGCGTTGCCCGAGACGATGAGATCAAGGGTCGCCTTGGTCATGATGACGTGGCCTTCGGCGACCGCGAGCCGCTCGGTCGCGGGCTTGTCCGACACGTCCACCATCCGCGCCTCGCCGGAGGCGCCAATATGGGTGAGGGCAGGGCCGGCTTTCGCTTTGGATTGCCTGGCCTTGGCGGGCTTGCGCGCCATGTCAGCGCGTACCCGTCGCGCGCGGCGCGTTCTCGCGCGCGAGCAGCGTGCGCGTGGCGGCGGTCACGTCGGCCTGGCGCATCAGGCTCTCGCCGACCAGGAAGGTCGACATGCCGACGCGCTCAAGCCGGGCGAGATCGGCGGGCGTGAAGATGCCACTCTCGCCCACCATCAGCCGTTCCGCAGGGATCAGCGGCGCCAGCGTCTCGCTGGTCGCGAGCGTGGTCTCAAAGGTGCGCAAATTGCGGTTGTTGACGCCGATCATCGGCGAACGCAGCTTCAGCGCGCGGTCGAGCTCGGCGCGGTCGTGGATTTCGATCAGTACGTCCATGCCGTAGGTGAGGGCGGCGTCCTCGAGATCTTTGGCTGTGGCATCGTCGAGCGCGGCCATGATGATCAGGATGCAGTCGGCGCCGTGCGCGCGCGCCTCAATCACCTGATAGGTGTCGAACATGAAATCCTTGCGCAGCACCGGGAGCGACGTCGCCGCGCGCGCCGCCACCATGAAGTCGAGATGGCCCTGGAACGAGGGTGTGTCGGTCAGGACCGACAGACAGGCCGCACCGCCGGCCTCATAGGCCTTGGCGAGCAGCGGCGGATCGAAATCGGCACGGATCAGCCCCTTCGACGGCGAGGCCTTCTTGACCTCGGCAATCAGCGCGTAGTCGCCATTGGCGTGCTTGGCCTTGATCGCGCGGACGAAGCCGCGTGGGGCTCCCTGCGCCTTGGCCTTGGCCTCGACTTCCGAGAGCGGCTGCGCGCGCTTGGCGGCTGCGATCTCTTCGCGCTTGTAGGCTTCGATCTTGGTCAGGATGTCCGACATGTCAGGCTCAGCCGTTCGAGACCGCGATCAGATGCTTCAGCCGCGCGCTCGCCGCGCCGCTGTCGAGCGACTTCGCGCCGATCGCAACGCCCTCCTTGAGGTCCTTGGCGCGGCCGGCCACGACCAGCGCGGCGGCGGCGTTGATCAGCGCGACGTCACGATAGGGGCTCGGCTTGCCGTCGAGCACGCTTTGCAAGGCGATCGCATTGGCGTCGGCGTCGCCGCCCCTGAGCGCACCGGGATCGCAGCGCGGCAGGCCGGCGTCCTCCGGCGTCACCTCGAAATTCCGGATCTCGCCATTGTGGAGCGCGGAGACGAAGGTCGGGCCGGTGAGGGTGATCTCGTCGAGACCGTCGGAGCCATGCACCACCCAGGCGGATTCCGAGCCGAGGTTTTTCAGCACCTGCGCAAGCGGCTGCACCCATTGCCGCGAGAACACGCCGACCATCTGGCGCTTGACGCCGGCCGGGTTCGACAAGGGGCCGAGCAGATTGAAGATCGTGCGTGTCGCAAGCTCGACCCGGGTCGGGCCGACGTTCTTCATCGCCGGATGGTGGGCAGGGGCGAACATGAAGCCGATGCCGCATTCGCGCACACAGCGGCCGACCTGCTCGGGCCTGAGGTCGATCTTCACGCCGAGCGACGCCAGCACGTCGGCGGCGCCCGAGCGCGACGACAGCGCACGGTTGCCGTGCTTGGCCACCGGCAGGCCGGTGCCCGAGACGATGAAGGATGAGCAGGTCGAGACGTTGACCGAGCCGGAGCCGTCACCACCGGTGCCGACAATGTCGACGGCGTCCGCGGGCGCGTCGACCGTGAGCATCTTGGAGCGCATCGCCGAGACCGCGCCGGTGATTTCGTCCACGGTCTCGCCGCGCACCCGCAGCGCCATCAGCAGGCCACCCATCTGCGAGGGCGTGGCCTCGCCGGACATCATGGCGTCGAAGGCGGAAGCCGCTTCGTCACGCGACAGGCTGGCGCCGGTCGCCACTTTTCCAATGATCGATTTCAGGTCGTCCATCGCGTGCTTTCAACTCACTGGTTCGCGCCGGTCACCTGCGCGAAGGCGGCCTGATTAATGGTGGTCCCGATGTCGGTTTCAAGCTTGTTGACGTAGGAGGCGACCTGCTCGTCGGTCAGCGCGCGGTCGAGGCTGTCCTTCAGCTTCTTCACCGCGTCGGACGCGGCGTCGACCGCGGGTTCGACGATGTCGGTGACGCGGAAGACGATTACCTCGCTGCCGCCGCTCACGGCGGTCTGTCCGACCCCGTCCTTGGCGGTGCGGAAGGCGGCCGCAACGACGTTGGCGGGCACGCCGGCGGGCGAGTCGTCGCGCTTGAAGCCGGAGGCGGTCTCGACCTTGGCGTTGATCGCGGCGGCCTCGTCAGCGAGCTTGCCGCCCTGTTCGAGCTTCTGCACCATCTCGGTCGCCTTGGTCTTCAGCTTGGCGGCGATCTGGTCCTGGCGCCAGCGCGCCTCGACCTGGTCGCGGACCTCGTCGAGATTGCGGTCGCGCGAGGGCGTGATGGCGAGCACGTCGTACCAGACATAGCCGCCCTTGAACGAGATCGCGTCGTTGTCGACGCCGACATCGGTGTTGAAGGCCTGCGACACCACGTCGAGGCCCTGCGGGATGCTGGTGACGGGCTGGCCGTTCGGGGTACGGCCGGAGCGGTCGACGGCGTCGATGGTCACGGCCGTGAGGCCGAGCTTCTGCGCCGCATCGATCACGCTGGCGCCGCCGCCGCGCTCGTCTTCCATCTTGTCGCGGAGATCGTTGACCTTGACGCGGGCGCGCTCGGTGGCGATCTCGCGCTTGATGTCGCCGACAAGGCTGGCGTAGTTCGCTTCACTGCCCGGCTCGATCTTGTCGACCTTGACGATGGACGTGCCGAGACGGCCCTGGATCGGCTGGCTGATCTCGCCCGCGGGAAGCGCGAAGGCGGCATCGCCGACCGCGGGGTCGAGCGACGATTTGGTCACGAGCCCGAGGTCGACATCGGAGCTGCTCAGCCCGCGCTCCTTGCCGAGGTCCTCGAACGACATTCCGCCGGCGAGGCGCTCGCGTGCGGCCTGCGCCTCGGCGACGTTGGGGAATACGATCTGATGGATCTGGCGCTTCTCCGGCGTGCCGAGCCGGTCCTTGCGCTGGTCGAACACCTTCTTGGCGTCCTCGTCGGAGACCTCGCTCCATTTGCCGATCTCTTCCGGCGAGACCACGACGAAGGAAATCTTGCGATATTCGGGCGCGCGGAACTGGACCTTGTGATCCTCGAAATAGGCGGCGAGGGCTTCGGGCGAGGGAGCGTCGATGGTGCCAGCCTGCGCGGCGTCGAGCCTGACGAATTCGATCGCTCGCTGCTCGTTCTGGAAGCGCGTCAGTACGTCGATCATGGCCTTCGGCGGTTCGAGGCCGGCACCGATCGTGCCGGTGATCTGCCGGCGCAGTGACACCTTGCGCTGCTCGGAGACGTAGCGCTGCTCGGTATAGCCGAAATTGCGGATCACGGCCTGGAAGCGGTTCGGATCGAAGCTGCCGCCGACGCCCTTGAAGTTGGGGTCGTTCATGATGACCTGGCGGATCTGTTCGTCGGACTGGCCGAGCCCGAGCCGGCGGGCTTCTTCGTCGAGGGCGGCTTCCGCGATCGTCTGCTGAAGCACCTGGCGGTCGAGGCCGAAGGCACGCGCCTGGTCAGGCGTCAGCGGGCGGCCGAACTGGCGGCTGATCTGTTGCAGCCGGTCGGTATAGGTCTGCCGGAACTCGTTCAACGAAATCTCGGTGCTGCCGACCTTGGCCACCGTCGACTGCCCGAAGCCTTTGAAGATATCGGCGATGCCCCAAACGCCGAAACTGATGATCAACACGCCCATCACCACGGCCATAATGGACTTGCCGAGCCAGTTTGATGAGGCCTTGCGCATTCCTCGAAGCATTTGGTCCAACTTGTTTGGCAGGAGGGGAACGGGAGCGCGTCTTAATGCAGATTCCGCAAAAGCGCGTCACCAAATTGATCAATCATCATAAAGTGGCGGCTTTCCCCCCGCAACCTCGGGCCACGCGGTCCCTCGACGCTGCGGTTAAAAGCCTTAGCTCTCTGGAACTGCCGCGACAGCTCTGCTAGCGCATGCACAAACCTCATTTTGCTGGAAATTGACATGACCGACGCCATCCGACCGCTGATCGCCGGCAATTGGAAAATGAACGGCCTCAAGGGCTCGGCTGCCGAATTCGACGCCATGCTCAAAGGCGCGGCAGAGGTGGCCGCCAAGGCCGACCTGCTGGTCTGCCCGCCCGCGACCCTGATCGCGGCCTTCGCCGACAAGGCGCGCGGCAGCAAGGTCGCGGTGGGGGCGCAGGATTGCCACCCCAAGGCCTCCGGCGCCAATACCGGCGATATCGCTGCCGAAATGCTGGCCGATGCCGGTGCGACCGCCATCATCGTCGGCCATTCCGAGCGTCGCGCCGACCACGGCGAGGGCGATGCCCTGATCCGGCAGAAGGCCGAGGCCGCCTGGCGCGCCGGCGTCACCGCGATCGTCTGCATCGGTGAGACGCAAGGCCAGCGCGATGCCGGCCAGACACTGGACATCCTGCGCGGCCAGCTCGGCGGCTCGCTGCCGGACGGCTCGACCGCCGCCAACTTGGTCGTGGCCTATGAGCCGGTCTGGGCGATCGGCACCGGCCTGACCCCGACGGCCCAGGATGTCGAGCAGATTCATGGCTTTATCCGGGAACTCCTGACCTCCCGGTTCAGGGCGGACGGGGCCAGGATGCGGATCCTCTATGGCGGCTCGGTCAAGCCGTCGAACGCGGCCGAGCTGATGTCCATGAAAAACGTCAACGGCGCGCTGGTCGGCGGCGCCAGCCTGAAGGCGGCCGATTTCCTTGCGATTGCGAAGGGCTGCCCCTAGCTAATCTCAAAGCGCGGCCGTGGCCGATCGGGGGGTGGCAATGCCTCTTCTGATCGTGTAACACCGCGCAACTTCAGGAAAACCCGCGAAGCGCGATCGGCCGCCGTCTCGGCGCTGTCGGCTTGTGACGGAAGGACACTATGCAGACTGTTGTCATCGTCATTCACCTCATGATCGTCGCCGTCATGATCGGCGCCGTCCTGCTCCAGAAGTCGGAAGGCGGCGGCCTCGGCATGGGCGGGGGCGCGGGCTTCATGTCCAGCCGCGGCACCGCGAACCTTTTGACGCGGACCACCGCGATCCTGGCTGGGGGCTTCTTCCTCACCAGCCTGTTCCTGTCCTGGCATGCCGGCTACAACCGGGCGCCTTCGTCGATCATCGGCGCGCCGGCGTCCCAGACCCAGCCGGCCGGAGGCGCCCCGATCGCGCCGCCGACCTCGGGCGGCATCCTGGATTCGCTGAAGAAGGCCGACGAACAGCAGCAGAACCAGGCGCCAGCCGGCCCGCAGGTGCCGCGCTCGCAATAAAGCAGGGGGGCCATGCAGGGCGGCTTCTACCGTCCTGCATCAAAAATCCCCATCAAGGCTCTGTCACCACTCTTAGTTTTGGCTCACCCACAGGCCCGCAAATTATTTGGGGCGGAATACGAATCGCTTTGGCGAATCGAATTCGAGGGATTAGAGGTTAAGTCCCATGGCGCGGTACATATTCATCACCGGCGGCGTGGTCTCTTCGCTCGGCAAGGGTCTGGCTTCAGCGGCACTGGGTGCCCTGTTGCAAGCCCGGGGCTACAAGGTCCGCCTCCGCAAGCTCGACCCCTATCTCAACCTCGATCCCGGAACGATGTCGCCGTATCAGCACGGCGAAGTGTTCGTGACCGATGACGGCGCGGAGACCGATCTCGATCTCGGTCACTACGAGCGCTTCACCGGCCGGCCTGCGACCAAGCAGGACAACATCACCACTGGGCGCATCTACCAGGACATCATCTCCAAGGAGCGGCGCGGCGATTATCTCGGTGCGACGATCCAGGTGGTTCCGCACGTCACCAACGCCATCAAGGAATTCGTCCTCTCCGGCAATGACGATTACGACTTCGTGCTGGTCGAGATCGGCGGCACCGTCGGCGACATCGAGGGTCTGCCTTTCTTCGAGGCGATTCGTCAGCTCAAGAACGAGCTGCCGCGCGATCATGCCGTCTACATCCATCTGACGCTGCTGCCTTACATCCCGAGTGCGGGCGAGCTGAAGACCAAGCCGACGCAGCACTCGGTGAAGGAGCTGCGCTCGATCGGCATCCAGCCGGACATCCTGCTCTGCCGCACCGACCGCGAGATCCCGAAGGAAGAGCGGCGCAAGCTCGGGCTGTTCTGCAACGTGCGCGAAAGCGCCGTGATCGAGGCGCGCGACGTCGACAACATCTACGCCGTGCCCGAGGCCTATCACAATGCGGGCCTGGACGACGAAGTGCTCGCCGCCTTCGGCATCGGCTCGCGGATTCCGCCGGAGCTGCGAAGCTGGCAGCAGATCAACGAGCGCGTCCGCAATCCCGAAGGCAACGTCACCATCGCCATCGTCGGCAAATATACCGGCATGAAGGATGCGTATAAGTCGCTGATCGAGGCGCTCTCGCATGGCGGCATCGCCAACAAGGTGAAGGTCAATCTCGACTGGATCGAGAGCGAGATCTTCGAGAAGGAAGATCCCGCGCCGTTCCTCGAACACGTCAACGGCATCCTGGTGCCGGGCGGCTTCGGCCAGCGCGGCGCCGAAGGCAAGATCCGCGCGGCGCAGTTCGCGCGTGAGCGCGACGTGCCGTATTTCGGCATCTGCTTCGGCATGCAGATGGCGGTGATCGAAGCCGCACGAAACCTCGTCGGCATCGAGGACGCCAACTCCACCGAGTTCGGCCCGACCAAGGAGCCGCTGGTCGGCCTGATGACAGAATGGCTGCGCGGCAACGAGCTCGAGAAGCGCTCCAAGGCCGGCGATCTCGGCGGCACGATGCGTCTCGGCGCCTATCCCGCGGCGCTCAATCGCGGCAGCCGCGTCTCGCAGGTCTATGGCGGCGCGACCGAGATTTCCGAGCGCCACCGCCACCGCTACGAGGTCAACACCGCCTACAAGGACCGCCTCGAGCAGCATGGGCTGAAATTCTCCGGCCTATCGCCCGACGGCGTGCTGCCGGAGATCGTCGAGTACGAGGATCATCCCTGGTTCATCGGCGTCCAGTTCCACCCCGAGCTGAAGTCGCGGCCTTTTGAGCCTCATCCTCTCTTCGCCTCGTTCATTCAGGCGGCGATGGTGCAGTCGCGGCTGGTGTGATGCCTCAGGGCGCGGCGGTGTAGTCGCGCACGAGGTGCATCGGCGCCGGCGCGACCGGCATTGAGGCATCAGGCGCAAGCGTTTCCGTGACGATCTTCATCTGCGGCCGTCGCGTCAGCTTGTAGACGGCGGCCGGCGGCATGTTCAGCAAGGCGCGATCCACCAGCTTTGCCCGCAAGCCCAGCCGGTCGAGCACCGGCCGCGGCACGGGGCAGCTCATCCCGTAGGTGAACTGATAGAACGCGCCTCCCGGGCGGACGTAACGGAACGCGCCGCCGATGATGGAGACGACCTTGCGCGTCGACATATTGAGCAGCGGCAGGCCGCTGACCACGGCGCCGACCGGCGCGCCGTCATAGAGCCGCTCCGTCGTGAGCCGTCCTGCATCCATCCACAACACGCGCGCGCCGGGAAAACGGATTTGCAGGAGCTTGGTGAAGTCCGAACCGTATTCGATCAGCGTGAGGTCCTGCTGGCGCACGCCGCGCTTCAGAAGCTTGTAGGTGAAAGCGCCGGTGCCGGGGCCGAGCTCGAGGATCGGGCCGGTCGTTGCGGTGATCTCGCGGGTGATGAGATCGGCTAGGGCAGCGCCCGAAGGCGCGATCGCGCCGACCCGCCGCGGGGCCGACATCCAGGACAGGAAGAATGAGAGGAAATCGTTGGGCATGCGCACTCCGGCATTTCGATTGCGCCTCGCAAATAAGAGGTGAGGCGGTCGAAGAGTCGCCTGAGCGCATTGCGACAGCATTGCGCTTGAGACGCAGAGACGAATTGAATCAGCCCTGTTGCAGGGGCGGCAGCGTCATCCTGAAGCACGCACCGCCGTTCGGTCCGTCCAGGACCGAAACGTGACCGCCATGGAGGAGCATGATCTCGTGCACCATGTTGAGGCCGAGGCCGGCGCCGCGATCGAGCGGCGTGAGCCGGTAGAACGGCTCGAAGATCAGCTCGCGCTGATCGGCCGGAATGCCCGCGCCCTCGTCGGTGACCTCGATGCTGGCGGGACGGCTGACGCGAATGACGATCGTGCCGCGGCGAGGGCCGTGCTGGATGGCATTCTGCACGAGGTTGGTCAGCGCGCGTTCGAGCGCGGCCGCGTCGCCGAGTACGTCGATCCGCGCCGCCGGTGCGTCGAAGGACAGCTCATAGCCAGCCGCGATCGCCAGTGGTGCGAGGTCGGCGGCAACGCCTTGCGCGACGGAGACCAGGTCGACCGACACGAATGGATGCCCGCAACGGTCGAGCCGCTGGATATCCAGCAATTGCTCGGCAAGTGTCGCGAGCCGCGCCGCATCCTCGATCAGGCGGGTCTTGTCCGGTCCCGACGGCAGCGATTCCAGCCGCGTGTTCAGGATCGCGATCGGCGTGCGCAGCTCGTGCGCGGCGTCGGCAACGAAGCGTTTGTGGCGGGCGTAACCCTGATCGAGCCGCGCGAGAGCGTCATTGACCGCGGCCACGAGCGGCACCACCTCGAGCGGAATCTGCTCCACCGACAGCCGCGCGCCGCGCTGATGGATATCGATCCGCCGGGCCTGGTCTGCGGTCGCGTCCAATCCTCTGAAAGCGCGCTGCACGACCATCGGCGTCGCGATGAACGTCGCGGTCCCCATCAACAGCAGGCCGGGGAGCGCGATGCCCAGCAACACGAGCGACGTCGTGAACACCGCCTTGGCGCCGCTGAGCTTCCCCTGCGTCGCCGTGATGACCTGCACGTTGCCGGCGGCCGTGTCGATGCGTTTCAACCGCGCCGCCGGCTTGCGTGGATCGTCCTCGAAGAGCTGCCAGCCGAGCCGCGCCTGGCTGATCTGGTCGAGGGCGCCGCCGATCCCGGCGAATTCGGCCGGCACGGAGCCTTCACTGAGCGAATTCCCCTGTCTGTCGCGAACCAGCAACCAGAGGTCGGGGGTCTCCTCGCGCAAGGCTTTCAGCTCCGCCGTCGGCCGCAGCGTCAGGCCGCCGGCTGCGTCGCGCGCGAGCGCGCTCTGCACGACGTCGATCACGCGGTCTTCGTCCCGTTGGACCAGCACGAAGCCTGTAGCGCACAGCGCGCCGATGATGACGACGACCAAAGCGACGAACAGCGCGGCCTGGAGCGAAAGCAGGCGCCAGCTCAGCCGAGAGCGCAGGCAATATGGGTCGGCGTGCCTGCTCACGGCAGTTTCTTCAGAAGATAGCCGACGCCGCGGATGCCGTGGATCTCCACGTACGCGTCGGCTTCGGCAAGCTTGCGGCGCAGTCGCGAGACATGCGTATCGAGTGCGTTCGACTGGATCTCGTCGTCGAAACTGTAGACCGCTTCCTCCAGCGCCGATCGCAGCACGGTCCGGCCCATACGGCGGACCAGGGCTTCCAGCACGAGGAGCTCCCGCCGAGGCAGTTCGAGCGGAGCCCCGTCGACGCTCGCCTCGCGATGGCCGAAGTCGAAGGCGAGGCGGCCGGCGCGAATGATGTCGGGCTGAACCCCGGCGGGCCGGCGCAACACCGCGCGCAGGCGCGCCAGCAATTCCTCCACCGCGAATGGTTTTGCCAGATAATCATCCGCCCCGCTGTCGAGCCCGGCGACGCGATCGGCGAGCTCGCCGCGTGCCGTCAACACGATGATCGGCACACCGTCGGCGCGCGCTCTCAGTTTCGGAATCAGGGCAAGACCGTCGCCGTCGGGCAGCTGGCGATCGAGCAGCACGGCGGCGTGCACGTCGGCGGAAATGGCCTCTTCGGCCTCGGCAAGCGTTGGCACGTGATCGACGATCATGTCGTACCGCTTGAGCGCCGAGGCCAGCGCCCCGGCCATCTCCGCTTCATCCTCGACGAGCAAAATCCGCATGATCCGCACCTGAGCCTCAACCGAAGCGTTGTAGCGGCAGTATCATTGCGGCAGCATTACGGGAACCGGGTGCGATCGGGGCCGGCAAGCCATGCGCCAGACGCCGCGGGCGGTATCGGGCGGGGCCGAAGACACCGTCACGGCCAGCCGTTATAACCCCCGACGTCATCAGGGAGGAACCAGAATGATCTATGAAATGCGCATCTACCGTTGCGTGCCCGGCCGCCTGCCGGCGCTCCTGAAGCGGTTCGAGACGGTCACGCTGAAGCTCTGGGAGAAGCACGGCATCAAGCAGGCCGGGTTCTTCACCACGCTGATCGGCGAATCCAACCAGGAGCTGACCTATTTCCTGGCGTGGGATTCGCTCGCCGACCGCGAAGCGAAGTGGGGCAAGTTCATGACCGACCCGGACTGGATGAAGGCGCGTGCCGAGAGCGAAGCGGACGGCCAGATCGTCGGCAACATCGTCAGCCAGCTCCTGACGCCGACCGCCTTCTCGGCGGTGAAGTAAGGGGCCGCCGGCGCAAGGGCCTCGCACGGAACCCCGGCGCAACCCTGATATTCGGGTGGCCCGGGGCGAATGGGGTTGATCCGACCCTGATGGCGGCTATGGTCGCGCCGAAACGAGGGACATTGGCCTTGAGCTCTTCGAATTCAGCGGCGCCGGTCGTCACCATTGGCACAGTCAGGTTCGGCAACGATCTGCCGATCTCGATCATTGCCGGGCCGTGCCAGCTCGAAAGCCGCCAGCATGCGCTGGAGGTGGCCTCTGCGCTGAGGGAGATCGCCGCGCGGCTGAAGATCGGGCTCGTCTACAAGACCTCGTTCGACAAGGCCAACCGCACCAGCGCGTCGGCGGCACGCGGTCTCGGGCTCGCACAGTCGCTGCCGATCTTCGCCGAGATACGCGCCTCTCTCGGCTTGCCGGTCCTGACCGACGTGCATGACGCCGCGCAGTGCGCCGAGGTGGCGCAAGCCGTGGACATCCTCCAGATCCCGGCCTTCCTGTGCCGGCAGACCGATCTGCTGCTGGCGGCTGCCGCGACGGGCAAGGTCGTCAACGTCAAGAAGGGGCAATTCCTCGCGCCCTGGGACATGGCCAATGTCGTGACCAAGATCACGACCGCAAGCAATCCCAACGTGCTCGTCACCGAGCGCGGCGCCTCGTTCGGCTACAACACACTGGTCTCCGACATGCGCGCGCTGCCGATCCTGGCGCGCACCACCGGCGCGCCCGTGATCTTCGACGCCACCCATTCAGTGCAGCAGCCGGGCGGGAAGGGGACGTCCTCGGGCGGCGAGCGTGAATTCGTGCCGGTGCTGGCCCGTGCAGCCGTCGCGGTCGGCGTTGCCGGCGTCTTCATCGAGACCCATCCCGACCCTGATCGCGCGCCATCGGACGGGCCCAACATGGTGCCGCTGCGCGAGTTCGAAGGGCTGATCCGCACGCTGATGGCATTCGACGCGGTGACGAAAAGCACAACGCGCTGATGTCCCCGCCTGCGACCGGGCCGTCGTCCGACCAGAAGTTTCCGCCCGCGATCAATATCATCGCGCTCGCTAGCTTCTCGGCGGCGTTATCCACGCGCGCGCTCGATCCCGTCCTGCCGCATGTCGCGGAAGATTTTTCGATCAGTATCACGACGGCCGCCAGCATCGCGGCCGGCTACGCCTTGATCTACGCGCTGGTTCAGCCGGTGATCGGAGCGGCTGCCGATCTGTTCGGCAAGGCGCGGTTGATGACGCTGTGCCTGGCGCTGCTTGGCGTCTCCTGCATTCTTGGCGCGGTCGCGACCACCTTCTCGGGCCTGTTCGCGAGCCGCATCCTCGCCGGGATCGCCTCCGGTGGCGTGTTTCCGGTCGCCCTCGGCCTGACCGCCGACCTCGTTGCACCCGCCAAGCGGCAGGTCGCGATCGGCCGCACGCTTGCAGGTTCGATGACCGGCAATCTGCTCGGTGCGACCGCCTCCGGCATCATCGGTGAACTCATCGGCTGGCGCGGTGTGCTCATGATGCTCGGCGCGCTCGGCCTGATCGCGGCCGTTGCGGTGGCCGCGGGCTTTCGCGGTGCCGCGCTGACGGCGCCGCCGAAGACGGATATGAAGGCCTTGCGGCAGGGCTACCGGACCATCTTCGCCAACCCCAACACGCGCTACTGCTACTCGGCGGTCTTCGTCGAGGGCTGCTGCGTATTCGGCCTGTTTCCGTTCATCGCCGCGCTGCTGTTCGATCTCGGCGAGAAGTCGCCGTCGATCGCGGGCATCGTGATCGCGGGCTTTGCGATCGGCGGACTGTTCTACACTTTCACGGTCTCACGCTTCCTGCCGTGGCTCGGCGTCAGGGGCATGATGATTGCGGGCGCGGGCCTCGTCGGACTGCAGCTCGGCGTGCTCGCCTTCGGTCCCGCATGGAAGCTGCAATTCGCCAGCATGCTGGCGATGGGCTGGGGGTTCTACATGATCCACGGCTGCCTGCAGGTGTTTGCCAGCGAGCTGTCGATCGGGGCGCGGGCGACGGCGATGTCGCTGCATTCGTTCTTCTTCTTCATGGGGCAGACCGTTGGCCCGATCGCCTATGGGCTTGGCCTCCAGCACGGTGGCAAGGTCTCGACCCTGCTCACGAGCGCCGCGATCATGGTGGCGCTTGGTCTCGTCTGCGCCCGGCTGCTCAAGCAGCGGGCACCCTCGGACGCACGGGTCTGAGGGGAGTATCGAACTACCGGTTTCCGTATTTTCCCGGAAGAGATTGGTAGCCAAAGCCGTTCAATCTTAAACCAAATCTCATCGTTCGCTCCGTAGATTGCCCGCGAACCGCGTCTTGGCGGCAATATGGATCAGTCGATGCAAAAGCAGCGTTCGGTCGCCCGCATCCTCGGGGCGGTGGTTGGATCTCTCGGTCTCGTCCTCGTCGTCATCTGCGCCTATGCGCTGAAGCTCGCGGTCACCCGCTACTCGGACAGCAACCGCATCGTCTCGCTCGCGGTCGCCAGCCGCGACCTGACCAATACGCTCGTGATTTTCCGCCTGGAGCGCGGTGACACGCTGAGCTATCTGGCGTCGGCTGCCCCCGCGCCCGACAGCGTCATGAGCAGTCTCGCCGACCAGCGAGCCACGGTGCAGAAGAATTACGCGCAGGCCTTGCAGAGCCTCGCCTCTGCTGAAGCGCCCGGTCTTGCCGAAAAGCTCGACAAGCTCCGCGGCATCTGGGCGCAGCTCGAGGAGCTGCGGCCGCGCGCGGTCACTGCGCTGAAGCAGGAGAAGGCGGCGCGCGACGCGAACCTGCAACCGAGCTGGGCCAAGATCAGCGACGCCTATATGGATGCGATCGGCGACGTCACCGCCCATGTCGACAACGCGATGACGCTGATCGATCCCGTGGTCGATCGCCTCTTGATCGCCAAGCAGGCCTCCTGGCAGGCCCGCGCCAACGCAGGTCAGACCATTCTCGTCCAGTTCTCCTCGATCCTCGCCAACAAGACCTGGACCGCCGCCGATGGCGTAACCTTCGCCGATCTGCGCGGCCGCATCCAGCAGTCCTGGGTGGTCGTGCGCGATCTCAGCCCGAATGTGGCCTCGCCCGAGCTGTTGCAGGCGATCCGTAACGCCGAGCCGGAAATCTCCGGCGCGCTCAGCGACGAACGCAATGCCATTGCGACCAAGCTGCTCGCCGGCGAGCCCGCCGGCGTCGCAGGCATCGACTACCGCGATCGTCAGCTTGTCGGCGCCAACAATGTTGTCATCGTCACGCAAACCGCGCTCGCCAACATGATCTCGCGGGCCGAAGACGGCGCCTCGCGCGCCCGCGTCAGCCTGATCCTGTTCGGCCTGCTGGTGCCGGCCTCGCTGGCGCTGACCATCGGCGGGCTGACGCTGATGCGCAACCGCGTCACCCGGCCGCTGACCGCGATCACCGGTGTCATGACCCGTTTCGCGGCGCATGATTTCGCCGGCGAGGTGCCGGGCCTCGGCCGCAATGACGAGATCGGCCGCATGGCCGCGGCGCTCCAGGTGTTCAAGGAAGCCATGATCAACGCCGAGCGCCTGTCCGGCGACCAGGCCGCCGAGCGCGTCGACAAGGAGAAGCGTGCATCCGAATTGTCCAGCCTCGTGCGGCAATTCGAGAGCCGCATCGGCCAGATGGTACAGACGTTGTCGAGCGCCTCGGGCGAGCTGGAGACGACCGCGCGCTCGATGTCGGGCACGGCAGCCGAGGCCCAGACCCAGGCCGGCTCGGCCTCGACGCTCGCCGACCAGGTCGGCGGCGGCGTGCAGACCGTGGCGGCTGCGGCGGAGGAGCTCAACGCCTCGATCCGCGAGATCAACCGTCAGGTCGAGCAGGCGACGCGCGCCACCGAGCAGGCGGTTGTCACCGTCAAGGAAACCGACAGCACCATGCGCGCGCTTGCCGACGGCGCCGATCGCATCGGCGAGGTCATCGGCCTCATCACCTCGATCGCCGGCCAGACCAACCTGCTGGCGCTGAACGCGACGATCGAGGCAGCCCGAGCCGGCGAGTCCGGTAGAGGTTTTGCGGTGGTGGCGAGCGAGGTGAAGAACCTGGCCTCCCAGACGGCGAAGGCGACCGAAGAGATCAGCGCCCAGATCACGGAGATCCAGGGGGCGACGCAGAAGGCGGTCTCGGCGATCGACGGCATCGTCAAGACCATCGAGGAGGTCTCGAGCATCAACCGCGTCATCGCCGCCGCCATCGAGGAGCAGAACAAGGCCACCGCCGAGATCGCAAACACCGTGCAGCACACGGCGGAAGCGACCTCGACCGTCACCCGCAACATCGCAACCGTGTCGTCAGCGGCGAACGAGACCGGCCGCGCCGCTTCCGGCGTGTTGAAGGCCGCCGCCAACCTGTCGAGCCAGTCGACCTCGCTGACGTCGGAGGTCGACGGCTTCATCAGCAAGGTGAGGGCGGTGGCGTAATGGCTGCCGCGCGCTCTATCGAATGTCCTTGGCCCCCAGAGACGGCGCTTCGCGCCGCGCTGGGGTGGCACAATCAACGAGGGCGATGCGCGCGGGCGGCGATTGCTTGCGCGCGTTCGAGCAGCGCTTCGGCGCGCTGCACGATCGGAATATCAATCATCTTGCCGTCGATGGCGAAGGATGCGCGGCCCTCGGCAGCCGCCTGCTTGTTGAGCGCAACGACGCGCTCGGCGTCCGCTACCTCCTTGGCGGAGGGGCTGAAACCCTCGTTCAGGATCGGCACCAGCGACGGATGGATACAGGCAGAGCCCACGAAGCCAAAGTCCGCAGAGCGCCTGACGATCCTTGTGTATCCTTCCAGATCGGAGAAATCGGCGACTGAGCCGATGGTGCCGAGCGGCATGATGCCGGCGGCGCGGGCTGCCTGCACGACCTGTTGCTTCGGCATCAACAGGGTTTCTTCCGTCGGCTTGGCGCCGATGGCGGTGGCATAATCTTCCGCACCCAGTGAAATGCCGGCCAGCCGCGGGATCGATCGCGCGATCTCGTGAGCCCTAGAGAGAGGACCGGGCGCCTCGATCAGGCCGACAAACCAGATATTGCCGATGGGCAATCCGCGCTCGATCTCCAGTCTGGTCACCATCTCGTCGAGCAGGCGCAGATGCTCGGCGCCTTCGACCTTGGTGATCTTGATCGCGTCCACGCCGGCGATGACAGCCGCTTCCAGATCGGGCACCGCCAATTCGAGCGGCTGGTTGATCCGCACCATGACATCCGAACTTCCGGTGTCGCGAAAGCGCTTCACGATGCCCGGGATCAGCTTTCGAGCGTTGGCCTTTTCAGCCAGCGGCACGCTGTCCTCGAGATCGATGATCAGCGCGTCCGCGCCGCGCTCGACGGCCTTGACCACGAACCGCTCGACGTTCGCGGGTACGAACAGCGCAGAGCGCCAGACCGGGAATTTTCGTTCAACTGTCATGTGCTGGTTTCCTTCACAACGCCCGAGGCGAGGGCGGCATCGATGTCGTCAGGGCTGAGGCCGGCTTCGGCCAGGATGGTGCGGCTGTGCTGCCCGAGGCGTGGCGCAGGCGTCCGGATGCTTCCGGGCGTCTCGGACAGGCGAACCGGGACGGCGTGCATCGGGAACGTTCCCATGTCCTCGTCGGGATAGTCGGCCAGCAGTCCCCGGGCCTGCACGTGGCGATCGTTCATCAAGCGGACGGTGTCGTTGACCGGACCGATCGTGACCTCGGCCGCCTCGAAGAAGGCGACGTTGTCGTCGACCGTTCGTGTCGCGATGAAATCGCCGATGATCTTGTCGAGTTCGGCGACATGGACGAGCCTCTGCTCGTTGGTCTTGAACTTTGGATCCTCGCAGAGCTCCGGGCGGCCGATCGAACGCAGCACCCGCATCGCCATGCCTTGCGTGGATGCCGACAGGCAAACCCAGCCGCCATCGAGCGTGCGGTAGACATTGCGCGGTACCGAGCCGCTCGAGCGGCTCCCGCTGCGCGGTTTGACCACGCCGGTCAAACGGTAATTTGCCGCCTGAGGCCCGAGCGAGTTGACGATCGGGTCGAGCAGCGGCAGGTCGATCACCTGTCCCTTTCCGCCGTTGATCTCGACCTCCCGAAGGGCCGCCATCGCGGCGAACGCTCCGGTGAGACCGGACAGGGCATCGGCCAGATACATAGGCGGCAATACCGGCTCTCGATCGGGGAAGCCGTTCATCTCGGCGAAGCCCGAAAAGCCTTCCACCAATGTCCCGAAGCCGGGCCGGCGATGATAGGGGCCGGTCTGCCCCCATCCCGATATGCGAACGATCACAAGCTTGGGCTCCAGCCGCAGCAGTTCCTCCGGCGAGAGCCCCATCTGCTCGAGCGTGCCGGGACGGAAACTCTCGACCAGCATCGCGGCGCCGGGAATCATCTTGCGGATCAGCGGCACCGCTTCGTCGTGACGGAATTCCAGGCAGATGCTGCGCTTGTTGCGCGAATGGATCTTCCAGTTGGTTTCGACACCCTTGGTGCGCCAGCCGCGCAGCGTATCGCCTTCGCGCGGCTCGACCTTGATAACGTCGGCGCCGAAGTCGGCGAGATGCTGGGTGAGCAGATTGCCTGCGACCAGCCTCGAGAGGTCGATGACGCGGAGCCCTGTCAGCGGGCCGCGGACACCGGGGGTGTAGTCGGCCTGATGCAGTCCGCTTTCGGGAGAGGTGGCGTCAGTGGGATTTGCCATGGTTCCGTTCTGTAAACAGGATGCCGCCGGTGACAGGCAGCCACAGGCGCAACTGGCGGTCAGTCATTGCCTCCTGGGTTTCGATGCGGATCTGATTTCCGCCGACGCTCAATCCGATTTGCCATCGGCCGCCAACATAGGAATGGCTGACCACGTCGGCTTCAACGATCGAACCTCCGATCGCCTGATCGTTGGCCGCCGCCAGGCGCATCTGCTCGGGGCGATAGGCAAACGTGACCTTGTCGCCCAGGGATGGACGTTTGTCGGACTTGATCAGAACGCGCTGACCATCGGCGAGACTGACCAGTGTCTGTCCATCGCCGTCGGGCGCCCCGACCACGTCGCCGTTGAGGAAATTGGTCGTTCCGATGAAGTCGGCGACGAAACTGTCTGCCGGCCGCGTGTAGATCTCTTGGGGCGAGCCGATCTGGCTGATGCGGCCGCCATTCATGACCACGATGCGGTCGGACAGAGCCAGCGCTTCGACCTGGTCGTGTGTCACGTAGATCGTCGTCAGGCCGAGGCGCGTGCGCAGTTCGGCAAGCCAGGTCCGGGCGCGATCGCGCAGCTTTGCGTCGAGATTCGACAGGGGCTCGTCGAGCAGGAGGATTTCGGGCTGGTAGACCAACGTTCGCGCGAGCGCGACACGCTGCTGCTGGCCGCCCGAGAGCTGATGCGGATAGCGGTCCTGAAAGCGCTCCATCTCGACGAGAGCGAGACTCTCCTCGACGCGGCGCTTGCAGTCGGCGGTCGATACCTTGCGCAGCTTGAGCGGAAACACGACGTTGTCATAGACCGTCATGTGTGGCCACAAAGCGTAGCTCTGGAACACGAGCCCGCAATGGCGCGCTTCCGGCGGCAGGAAGATTCCCTTTTCTCTGTCGAAATAGGTCTTGTTGCCGACGCGGATGCGTCCGCTCGTCGGCTGATCCAGTCCGGCAATGGCGCCGAGCGTTGTTGACTTGCCGCACCCTGACGGCCCCAGCAGCGTGACGAACTCGCCATCGGCAACGTGGATGTTGACGTCGTCGATCGCTTTGACCGGTCCGTACCGCTTGTGCAGGTTCTCGATCAGCAACTCAGCCATAAAGCTTCACTCCGAGAAAAGCGCGCGCCGCCGTGACACAGACGCCGATCACCAGGATCTGGATGGTCGCCAGCGCGGACACCAGACCGACCTCGCCCTGCGTCCATGCCTGGAGCAGCGTGGTCCCGATCACTTCGCTGCCGGGAGCGAACAGGAAGATCGCGGTCGTGTATTCCTTGAAGAACGTGATGAAGAGGATGATGAAGCAGGCTACCAGCGCCGGGCGCAGCAAGGGCAAAACGATGCGCCGGCTCGTCGTCCACCAGTCCGCGCCCTGCGTACGGGCGGCGCGATCGAAATCCGGGCTCATCTGCAACAACATCGGAGCAACCGCACCGAGCCCCACAGGAATGAAGTGCATCGTGAAGGCGGCAACCAGAATCCAGATCGTGTTTCGGAGGCCGCCCAGGCCAGGCACGAGCGCAAACGCGTAGAAGAAACCGATGCCGGCGACGACGCCGGGCACGGCACGGGGAAACAGCGCGACGTAGTGTAGCGCGCCACGCCAGCGGAAGTCGGACCGCAGCACGATGATGGCGATCAGGGCGACCATCGCAGTGGCGACGACGCCACCGACCGAACTGACGATCAGCGAGTTCCAGATCGAACGCGGGTAGACCGGGTATTCGAGCATGTTGGCGAAGTTGCCGAGCGTCAGCACCTCGCTGATCGGCACCATCGGCGACAGCAGGCTCGTGAAGGCGCGCAGCAGCAGCGCGCCGATCGGCATCACGACAGTTGCGGTGATGTAGATCGCCGAGACGATGCAAAGCGGCCAGCGCAGGTTGTTCAGGCGGAAAGGGCGCGGTCGCGTGGCCTTGCCGCCGAGCGTGACGAAGCGCCTTGTATTGCCGAGCAGGCGTCCTTGTAGCCACACCAACACGCAGACGACGGCAAGCATCAGCACGGCAGCCGTTGCCACCAGCCCGTGATCGGGGCGGGCCGACGCCACGCCGTTGTTGTAGAGGAACGTGGTCAGCACAGTGATGCCGGCGGGATCTCCGAACACCAGCGGAATCGCGAGGAGCTCCAGTCCCACAGTGAAGTTCAGCACGGCACTATAGGCGATCGCCGGCATGAGGAGCGGCAGCGTGATCCGCCACAAGGTCCTCAAGGTGCCGGCGCCGGTCACGCGCGCGGCTTCCTCCAAAGTCGGATCGGTGATCGAGGCCGACGACATGCAGTAGATGTAGGCGACCGGTGCTTGCGAGACGCCCGCGATCATCGCCATGCCCGGCAGCGAGTAGAGATTCCAGGGCGCGCCGTCGAAGATCGACTGAACCAGAAGCGTGAGGTAGCCGGCCGGTCCGTAGATTGTGTACCAGCCGAACGACAGTACCAGCGCCGAGAGATAGATCGGCCACAGGAAGAGCTCGCCAAACAACCGCGCAAACGGCATGTCGGTGCGGCCGAACAGCACCGCCGCCAGCGTGCCCAGCGTCTGCGAAATCACGGTGGTGAGGGTGGCGAACACGAACGTGTTCCAGATGACGAGCGCGAAGCCGTCGGTGCGAAGCAGGCGCCCGAAATTGCCCAGCGTCAGTTGCTGGCCGGAATCGTAGAGCGCACGATCCAGGAAGGATTGATAGAGAACGGGCAGGAGAGGCGCTGCGATCAGGACAATTGTCAGCAGCGCCATTCCGTACTGGATGACGGTATCGCGGCCGGGCAGCGGCTTCGGCAAGGCGTCCGCGGCCGATGACCCCAGTGCGCTGCTTGCGTCAAGCGACATTGAAGGTCTTTTTCCAGCGCGCGAGGAAGCTGTCGTAGTCCCGCACCGCGTCCCGATCGTAGCCGATGTAGCAGATGTTCTGCTCGCCGACGGCTTCCACGATCGACGAGTAGGTGTGGCGGATTCCGTCGCCCGGCTTCACACCGGGGCGTGCCGGCGTCAGGCCGCCCCGTCCGAATGCGCGCTGACCGTCCTCCGAGACGACGTAGTCGAGCATCAGTTTTGCTGCGTTGACGTTCTTCGATCCCTTCGGAATCGCGATGCCACGCAGCACGACCGGCTGACCGTCTCCGATGAAGCTCCAGCCGAGGATCTTTGCCCGCGCCGGATCGTTCAGGCGCGGCCAGAAGGTGATGGCCGAAACGAAGAAGCCCATGGTGTATTCGCCGGAGGTGACCTTCTCGGTCATTGGGCCGCCGGAGCGCTCGAATCGGGGCGAGAGCTTTGCAAGTTGGGCGAACCAGTCCCAGGCCTTTTCGCCGTGCTGCTTCACGAACGCGTAGCTGATGCCGTAGCCGAAAGTTGTTTGATGCACGCCGTAGCTGGTGATGCGGTTGCGCCAGGTCTTCTCGTTTGCGACCGCAAGCTCGACGAACTCGGCAAGTGTCTTGGGACGCTTGCCGTCGGCCACCAGCGTGTTGTTCCAGATCAGCGCCATGGGGTCGGACGAGACGGTGTAGACGCCGGGAAACGGCTTTGACCAATCCGGCCAGGCCTTCGCTTCAGGCGATAGGTAGTCGAGGACTTCACCGCGCTCCTGGAAATCGATCCATCCGCCCGGATCGGCCGTCGCGATGAGGTCGCAGGTGCGGCTGTTGGTGCTCCGCTCGGCCAGATATCGCTCGAAGCTCTCGCGGGAGGCGGGGAGATCCAGGGTCTCGACCTTGATCTTCGGGTAGAGCTTGTTGAAGCCCTCGATCACGGGACGCCAGTTTTCCGGCGACATAATCGAGTAAATGAGGAGGCTGCCCTCGTTATGGGCGTCGTCGATGATCTTCTGATAGTTCTCGGGATACCCGTTCGGCGCCGCCTGGGCCGTGCCCCGGAGTCCCATCGTGGCGCCGAGAACCGACATCACCATTAAGCTTCTACGATCGATGCCCGACATCTACTGTTCCTCCGGCCGCCGCGATTTGTTATGCACATTTATTGGCGCCAATTTGTGCGCAATAGTTGCCGTGAGTCAAGCGCTCCAAAAAGGGAAGCAGCCATGAAAGTACGGAAGGAGCAGAAGAGGCTGTTGGCGGCGGAAATCGGTGCCGCCATCCTGCAAGGCGACTACCGGCCAGGCGAATGGTTGCGCCAGATCGACCTGGAAGAAGCCTTCGCTGCCAAACGGTTTGACGTCCGGAGTGCGCTGACCCAGCTTGCCGCAAGCGGGATGGTGACGCATGTCGAAAATCGTGGATACCGGGTCGCGCAACCCGACTTGAACGTCGTTCGCGAGATATTGGCGATCCGCACGCTGCTCGAAGTTGAAGCGGCAAGGCAGGCGCTACCGAATATCGGCCCCGACGAACTCAAGAAGATCAAGCAGGCTCAGCAAATCTTCGAAGATGCTGTGGCGCGCGGCAGCAAGGCGGATCAGGCAAATACCAACGCAGCCTTTCACGACGAGATCTATCGTCATGCAGCGAACCAATCGCTCGCCAGCCTCATCGTGGAAATCAGAAATCGCGCCAGACCAGGGCCGATTGCTTTGTGGCCCTCGAACGCCGAGCTGCAGAGAAGTGCTGCACACCATGTCGAGATCGTCGATGCGATCGAGTCTCGCGATCTCGCCGCGCTCGTTGCAGCAGTGCGACGACACATCGTCGAATCCGGCGCCAACTATCCGGCGCGCGATCTCGGTCCGGTCAAGAAGACCTCAGCAGCCTCCGATTGACTAAGAGTGGCGAAGCCAATCTGTTGAGGGCGTATCAGGAGCAGCGCCTGGAGAAGGCCTGCCTCAATTCGCGCTCCCCGCCGGGATCGGCTCCATCCCGCTTGCGATGATCGCTTCGCGCGCGGCGGGCGAGGCGAGGAATTTTATGAGGGCACGGCCGGCTTCGGGCTCCTTCGAACCGGCCGCGACCCCGGCCGAGAAGATCGTGATCTTCTGCAATTCGTTCGGCAGCGGTCCGACGATGTCGATGCCCTTCACGGGCTTCAGCTCGCTGATCTGCTGGAAGCCGAGCTCGGCCTCGCCGTGCGCGACGATCTCGCCGACCGGCGTTGCCGGAATCTTTCGTGCCTTGTCCCTCATGACGTCGGCGATGCCGAGCTTGTCAAACATCTCGGTCGAAACGTAGACGCCGCTGGCGCTGTCGGAATAGGCGATCGTCTTCGCCGCCAGCAGCGCGCGCTTGACCGCCTCCACCGAGCCGATGTCCGGCTTCGGCGCACCCGATTTCACGGCAACGCCGATCGGCGATCTGGTGAGGTCGACCTGGCTGCCGGCCACGACCTTGCCCTTGCCGGCGAGGTCAGTGAGGGCATAGCCCACCATGATCAGGACATCGGCGGGTTCGCCGCGCTCCAGCCGGACCGGGATCGCATTGGTGGTCGTCCCCATCGACGGCCCATATTCCGTCAGCACTTTGTTGCCGGTGGCCTTCTCGAATTCCGGCACGAGCGCCTTGTAGGCAGCCGTCAATCCGCCCGAGATCATCACATGGACCTCGGCAGCTTCGGCCGCGCCGGTCAGCCACAGGACGGTTAGAACGCCGAAGGCAATGTTGCGGAATGTTGCTGATATCGATGTCATCGTCATTCTCTCCAACTAACCCCGTCCGCGATACGGCGCGACGCCTTGCTCCGGCACCCACAATCCCTTCGGCACGCGGCCGGTCTGCCAGAACACGTCGATCGGGATGCCGCCGCGCGGATACCAGTAGCCGCCGATGCGCAAGAACTTCGGCTTGATCTCGCTCGCGATGCGCTTGCCGATCATGACGGTGCAATCCTCGTGGAATGCGCCGTGATTGCGGAAGCTCGCGATGTAGAGCTTGAGCGACTTCGACTCCAGCAGCCAAGGGCCGGGCGCGTAGTCGATCATCAGATGCGCGAAATCCGGTTGTCCCGTGACGGGGCAAAGCGAGGTGAATTCCGGCACGGTGAAGCGCACCAGATAGTCCGTGCCCTTTTGCGGATTGGGCACGCGGTCGAGCTGGGCTTCTTCCGGTGTGTGCGGCCACTCGACCGCGCGGCCGAGCTGGAGGGATTTCTTCGCCATCGTCGTCACATCCTGTTCGAGCATGATCCGGAAAAGTGGGCACCGGTTTTCCGAAAGATCATGCTCAACTAAAAAACCGGAGCGCGATAAGATCGCGCTCCAGAGGGTGCCGGGATGGACGCAAATGTCGCCGTCGTCAACCAGCCGCGATCGTCTGGATCATGACGATCCGGTCGTTGCCGGACTCGCAGCCCCAGAGCTCGCCCGGGCGGCCGTCGAGCTGGCGCACATTGGCATTGGCCTTGTCGCTGGCGAAAACGTTGAACCGCTCGGTCGTGGGATCGAAGCGGACGATGGCATTGGCGGAGAAATCGGTCAGCCAGACCTTGTCCTTGTCGTCGACATAGACGGCATAGGTGCGAGGGCGATCGCCCGGCAGCTTCCAGGTTTTCCAGGAGCCGTTGGCGGGATCGTGCACCGAGACGTGACCGCTGTTCCACTCGCTGACCCAGATCCGGCTTTGCGAATCTGACCAGACCCGCCGCGACCCCTGGCTCGGCGTCGGCGGCTCGACAATGGCGGCATTGCCGGTCGCACGATCAATCCTCGCGATATGGCTCCCAGCCAGCGAGGCGTACCAGACCTCACCCTTGGGCGTCACCGCGATGCCGTAGGGTCCAACACCCTTGGGCGCCCTGAACACGTCCATCTCGCCCGATCCCGGCTTGAGCCGGCCGTAATAGCCGGACTGGCCGGTGAACCAGTAGGTACCGTCCTTGTCGAACACGCCGGTGTTGAGATTGGCGGAGGCGAATTTTTCGGGCAGGCGGAACAGCGTGACCTTGAGATCGCCGGGATCGACCCGGGCGATCGCGTTCTGGCCGCCCTCGGTGATCCAGGGGGCACCGTCGGGGCCGATCGTCACGCCGTGCGGTGCGGCGCCCTGGCCGAGGCTGACTGTCTTGAAACTGCCATCCCGGGGGTCGAGCCTGCCCAGCATGCCCTTGCCCTGCGCCGTGAACCAGACTGTGCCGTCGCGAGCGGGGGCGAGGTCGTGCAGGCCGATGCCGGCGCTGATGGGGAAATATTTTGTCCGGAACAGGCCCTCCTGCGCAAAACTTGGGCGGACGGCGAGGAGGGCAGCGCTCGAGGCAAGAAACTGGCGGCGGTTCATGGCGTTACCCCGACTGTTTCAGATTGAGGTTGGACGCGCAGAGCAGGCGACTTCAAGGATAGTCCGAGCCTGCTCACGCGTCAGTCGAAGCACGCCGTCCAAGCGTTCACATTTGCTTGCGGCCCGTGTAAGACCCCCGGCACCGATCAGCCCTAACGAACGGAAGTGCACATCATGACCGCCATCATCGCCATCATCGGCCGCGAAATTCTCGACAGCCGTGGCAATCCCACCGTCGAGGTCGACGTCGTGCTGGAAGATGGTGCGCTCGGCCGTGCCGCGGTGCCGTCCGGCGCCTCCACCGGCGCCCATGAGGCGGTGGAACTGCGCGATGGCGACAAGGCCCGCTATCTCGGCAAGGGCGTCACCAAGGCGGTCGGCGCCGTCAATGGCGAGATCTTCGAGGCCCTGAGCGGCCTCGATGCCGAGCAGCAGGCCCAGATCGACCAGATCATGATCGACCTCGACGGCACGCCGAACAAGAGCCGGCTGGGCGCCAATGCCATCCTCGGCGTCTCGCTTGCCTGCGCCAAGGCTGCCGCAAACTCGCTCGACATGCCGCTCTATCGTTACGTCGGCGGCACCTCGGCGCGTCTGTTGCCGGTGCCGATGATGAACATCATCAATGGCGGCGTGCATGCCGACAATCCGATCGACTTCCAGGAGTTCATGATCCTTCCCGTCGGCGCGTCGTCCTTTGCCGAGGGCCTGCGCTACGGCGCGGAGGTGTTCCACACCCTGAAGTCGGAATTGAAGAAGGCCGGCCACAACACCAATGTCGGCGACGAGGGCGGTTTCGCCCCGAACCTGCCGTCGGCGGACGCCGCGCTCGAATTCGTCATGAACGCGATCGGCAAGGCCGGCTACAAGGCCGGCACCGACATCGTGATCGGCCTCGACTGCGCCTCGACCGAGTTCTTCAAGGACGGCAAATACGTCTATGAAGGCGAGGGCAAGACCCGCTCGATCTCCGAGCAGGCCAAGTACCTCGCAGACCTGGTGTCGCGCTATCCGATCGTGACCATCGAGGACGGCATGTCGGAAGACGACATGGACGGCTGGAAGGAGCTCACCGACCTCATCGGCAAGAAGTGCCAGCTCGTCGGCGACGATCTCTTCGTCACCAACGTCAAGCGCCTGGCCGAAGGCATCAAGGCCGGCCGCGCCAATTCGATCCTGATCAAGGTCAACCAGATCGGTACGCTGACCGAGACGCTCGCTGCCGTCGAGATGGCGCACAAGGCCGGCTATACCTCGGTGATGTCGCACCGCTCCGGCGAGACCGAGGATTCCACCATCGCCGACCTCGCGGTCGCCACCAATTGCGGGCAGATCAAGACCGGCTCCCTTGCGCGTTCGGACCGCACCGCCAAATACAATCAGCTCCTGCGCATCGAGCAACAGCTCGGCAAGCAGGCGCTCTACGGCGGCAAGGCGGCATTGAAGGCGCTGGCATAAGCCGGCGCTCCAGCTAGGACAGGGGAGGATCGACATGAGCGACGGCAAGACCGGACTGCAACTGCGTTCGCTGATCAAGAAAAGCGGTGAACTGGAAATCTCGCTCGTCGACGTGCCGACTCCCGAGCCCGCCGCGGACGAGGTCGTCGTCCGCGTCGAGGCGGCGCCGATCAACCCGTCCGACCTCGGCCTTCTCGTCGGCGCGGCCGATATGAGCACGGCGAAGGCGTCCGGCAGCAAGGACGCTCCCGTCATCACCGCGAAGGTGCCGGAGGGCGCGATGCGGGCGATGGCCGGCCGGCTCGACGAAGCCATGCCGGTCGGTAACGAAGGCGCGGGCGTCGTCATCAAGACCGGCTCGTCGGATGCCGCGAAGGCATTGATGGGCAAGACCGTCGCCATGATCGGCGGCGCGATGTACGCGCAGTACCGCACGCTGAAAGTGCGCGAGTGCCTGCCGCTGCCGGCGGGCACCACGCCGGCTGAAGGCGCCTCCTGCTTCGTCAATCCGCTCACGGCGCTCGGCATGACCGAGACCATGCGGCGCGAGGGGCACAAGGCGCTGGTGCACACCGCGGCCGCCTCCAATCTCGGCCAGATGCTGAACAAGATCTGCATCAAGGACGGCATTCCGCTGGTCAACATCGTGCGCAGCAAGGAGCAGGCCGACATCCTGCACAAGATCGGCGCCAAATACGTCGTCGATTCCACCGCACCGAGCTTCCTCGGCGATCTCACCAATGCGCTGGTCGAGACCGGCGCCACCATCGCCTTCGATGCCATCGGCGGCGGCAAGCTGGCCGGCGACATCCTCAACTGCATGGAAGCTGCGATCAACAAGACCGCCAAGGAATACAGCCGCTACGGCTCCAACGTGCACAAGCAGGTCTACGTCTACGGCGCGCTCGATATCCGCCCGATCGAGCTGCCGCGCGGCTTCGGCATGGCCTGGGGCGTCGGCGGCTGGCTGCTGTTTCCGTTCCTGATGAAGATCGGGCAGGCGGACGGAGCCAGGCTGCGCCAGCGCGTCGTCGACGAATTGAAGACGACCTTCGCCAGCCACTACACCAAGGTGGTATCGCTTCAGGAGGCGCTCGATCCCGCCAACATCGCGGTCTACGCCAAACGGGCCACCGGCGAAAAATTCCTCATCAACCCAAATAAATCTTCGTGATGTGCCACGGCACACCATCCAAAGAAGGACTTGCCTTCTGAGCGAAGCGGGGGAACATTTGCGCCGCAATTGAAAGCGGGGCAACCGCAAGCAAAGAAGGGGACACTTCCATGACTGATCTGAATCGCCGCGACCTGCTCGCGGGCGCTGCCGCTATGGGCGCGGCGGCCGTAACCGGACTTGGACCGACCACCGCCAGTGCCTCGGTGCCGCAAAGCGGGGCACAGGCGCCCGGCTTCTATCGCTACAAGGTCGGCAGCTACGAGTGCACCTCGATCAACGACGGCGCGCGCACCTTCCCGATGCCGGACAAGTTCGTCGTCAACCTGCCGAAGGAGGAAGCGCTGGCCGCGGGCGAGGCGGCGTACATGCCGAAGGGCATGGTCACGGTGCCGTTCAATCCGCAGCTCATCAACACCGGCTCGAAGCTGGTCCTGATCGACACCGGCAACGGTGTTGCCAATCTCGAGCCGAGCAAGGGCGCGGTCGGCCGTACGCTGCAGAACCTCGCCGCTGCCGGCGTCGACCCGAAGCACATCGACGTCGTGCTGCTGTCGCATCTCCATCCTGATCACACCAACGGTATTCGTCTGGCCGACGGCGCGCTCGCGTTCCCGAATGCGGAGATCATGGTGCCGGCGAAGGATTGGGAGTTCTGGGCGAGCGACGAGAACGCGGCCAAGGCGCCGAACGACATGACGAAGAACTACTTCGCCAACGTGAAGAAGACCTTTGCCGGCCTCGAATCCAAGGTCACGAAATACGAGTGGGGCAAGGAGGTCGCGCCGGGCATCACCTCGATCGCGACGCCCGGCCATACGCCGGGTCATACCTCGTTCGCGGTGGCCTCCGGCGACAAGAAGGTGCTGATCCAGTCTGACGTCACCAACATTCCGGAGTTCTTCCTGCGCAATCCGGATTGGCACGTGGCGTTCGACAACGACGGCGCGATGGCGCAGGCGACGCGCCACAAATTCTACGACATGGCGGCAGCCGAGAAGGCGACCGTGATCGGCTTCCACTTCACCTTCCCCTCGGTGGGGCATGTCGAGAAGGACGGCGCGAAATACCGCCTGATCCCGTCGGCCTGGAATCCGACGATCTGAACCGAGCCAGGGGTTTGCGAGAAACGTCAGGCCGCCTTCGGGCGGCCTGATTGTTTTTGGATCGTAGCGACCATCTGCTTTCGAGAAACTCAGCGTTTCCAAACAAAACCGGTTCATGCACTTGCATCCATCGACCCGGATCGCTTAAGTGCCGCCCCGGAACTTCCGCTCAAGCCCCCAAGGACAATCCATGGCCTACAACATCGTCGTGATCGCCGGCAGCCTGCGCAAGGACAGCTTCTCGCTGAAGGTCGCCAACGCGCTCGCAAAGCTCGCGCCGGCCTCGCTCAAGCTCGAGGTCATCACGCTGGCAGGCATCTCGTTCTTCAACCAGGACCTCGAGGGCGCGCCGCCCGCGGACTGGCTGGCCTTCCGCGAGAAGCTGCAGAAGTCGGACGGCGTCATTTTCGTCACCCCCGAATACAACCGCGCCATCCCGGGTGTGCTGAAGAACGCCATCGACGTCGCCTCGCGCCCCTACGGCAAGAGCTCGTTCAACGGCAAGCCGGTCGGCATCATCTCGAACTCGCCGGGCCCGCTCGGCGGCGTCAGCGCCGCCAAGACGCTGCAGAACATCCTGCCGGGCATTGCCGGACCGATCCTGCAGCAGCCGGAGATCTATCTGAACGCGGTCGGCGATGCCTTCGATGCGGAGGGGAACCTGACCAAGGAATCTCTGAAGCCCGTCCTCCAGGCCTATATCGACGCGTTTGCTGCGCACGTGGCCAAACACCACGGCTGACGTCTTTCTTCGTCATGGCCGGGCTTGTCCCGGCCATCCACGTCTTGGCTCGTGGTGACGAAAAACGTGGATGCCCGGCACAAGGCCGAGCATGACGGCTGGGGGTAGGGACTGGAACGCGAAGGGGGAAGCGATTAGCACTCCCTTAACCAACCTGCCGCATCTTCCCAAGATGGTCTCCCGCGCGCGCCTGAAATCGATCCTGACCGGCCTTGCCCTCTATGCGATGGCGGCCGCTATCGTCGGCTATTTCGGCGTCAACGCCTACACCGGCAAATACGGCCTCAACGCCCGTCAGGAACTCGACCAGGAGATCATCGCGCTGACGAGCGAGCTGGCCCAGCTCAAGCGCGAGCGCGCGAAGAGCGAGCAGCGGGTGTCGCTGCTGCGGACGTCGCGGATCGATCCTGACATGCTGGACGAGCGGGCGCGCTATCAGCTCGACTATGTCAATCCACACGATCTCGTTCGGATGATCCCGGCGAAGTAGCGTTTGCCGCTGCATTCGAAACCGGCATCGAAAGCCGCTGCCGAAATCCGACAATCGTGTAGCAATTCTACCGAAAGTCTTAGGCTTGGAACCGGGCTGCCGCCTTGACGGCAACGCAGCAACGGCCCCATGGCTTCTGCCGCCGTCTGCCTGAGTTGACGCAGATCAACCGGGCCATGCCGGCGCAGCCTAGACTGCCACCCGGAGGAAACAGTGATGAATGGGCCAATGTCCCGGCATCACGCGGCCCGCGTCGAGGCCGCCATTGCGTCAGGCCAGGCCGCGCGCTCCGCGCTGGTGGCCTCATGGCGCCGTTCGTCCCGATTGCATCATCTCGATCCCGCCGGTCGTAGCGCGCCGATGCGGCTGAGCGATGTCGAGTTGCGGCAGGCGCGCGAGCGCGTCGCGCCGCTGCTCGCCGCCGCGCAAGGCGCGATGGACCGGCTCTATCAGGCGGTCGGCGCGAGCGGCTGCTGCGTGCTGCTCGCCGACGGCGCGGGCGTGCCGGTCGACCGCCGCGGCACAGCGGTGGACGATGCGACGTTCCAATCCTGGGGCCTGTGGACCGGCGCGCTCTGGAGCGAGGATCATGAAGGCACCAACGGCATCGGCACCTGCGTCGTCGAGCAGCGCCCGCTGACGATCGACCGCGACCAGCATTTCTTCACCCGCAACACGCTTCTGAGCTGCACCGCCGTTCCGATCTACGACCACGAGGCGGCGTTTGCGGGCGTGCTCGACGTCTCCTCCTGCCGCGCCGACCGGACCGATACGTTTTCCAATCTGATCGCGCTCGCGGCAGGTGAGGCGGCGAGGCGCATCGAGGCCGATCTGTTTCGCCGCGCCTTCGCCCATGCCCGCATTGTGCTGACGCAAGGCGCGGACGGCCAGGCCGGCGGCCTCGTCGCGGTCGATGCAGATGATCTCGTGATCGGCGCGACCCGGTCCGCGCGGGTGGGACTCGGGATTGCGCCCGGCCGTCCCTTGCAGCCGGTGCCCGCGGCTGACCTCCTCGGCGGCGAACCCGCGCATGACCATCTTGCCGGCGGCCAGCGCGCGGTGTTGCAGCGGGCGCTGCTGCGCGCGGACGGCAATGTTTCGGCCGCCGCCAAGGCCCTCGGCATCAGCCGTGCCACGCTGCACAGGAAGCTCAAGCGGTTCGAGCTGAAGCACTGAGGGCCCTTGCCTTGCCCACGACTGTCGCAGAACTGCGACAGGTTACCCCGGCCATCGCTGACGCCCGGGCTGACAGGAAAACGCTCCCGCGACATCGTTGGCGCAAGTCGTGAACACGCGACGAATTGCGCAAACAGCAAACATCGGGAGTGATCAATGAACAAGGTGGAATTCCTCGGCGTCACCCAGGTTCCGTTCGCCGAACGCTATGACAATTTCATCGGCGGCAAATTCGTCGCGCCAATCTCCGGCAAGTACTTTGACAACGCCTCGCCGGTGAACGGCCAGATCGTCTGCAAGATCGCGCGTTCCGATGCGCAGGATGTCGAGGCCGCCCTCGATGCGGCGCACGCCGCCAAGGCCGCCTGGGGACGCACCAGCGTCGCCGAGCGCGCCGCGATCCTGAACCGGATCGCCGACCGGATGGAAGAGAATCTGGAGCGCCTTGCGGTTGCGGAGACCTGGGACAACGGTAAGCCGATCCGCGAGACCCGCGCTGCCGACCTGCCACTCGCGATCGATCATTTTCGCTATTTCGCCGGCGTGGTGCGCGCACAGGAAGGCTCGATCGGCGAGATCGACCACGACACCATCGCCTATCATTTCCACGAACCGCTCGGCGTGGTCGGCCAGATCATCCCCTGGAACTTCCCGCTGCTGATGGCATGCTGGAAGCTCGCGCCGGCGCTTGCCGCCGGCAATTGCGTCGTGCTCAAGCCGGCCGAGCAGACGCCGGCCTCGATCATGGTCTGGGCCGAGATCATCGGCGATCTCCTGCCGCCCGGTGTCCTCAACATCGTCAACGGCTTTGGCCTCGAGGCCGGCAAGCCGCTCGCCTCCAGCCCGCGGATCGCGAAAATCGCCTTCACCGGCGAGACCTCCACGGGCCGGCTGATCATGCAATATGCCAGCCAGAACCTGATCCCGGTCACGCTGGAGCTCGGCGGCAAGTCGCCGAACATCTTCTTCAACGACGTCACCGCCGAGGACGACGACTTCTTCGACAAGGCGATCGAAGGCTTTGTGATGTTCGCGCTGAACCAGGGCGAGGTCTGCACCTGTCCGAGCCGGGCGCTGGTCCACGCCGATATCTATGACCGCTTCATGGAGCGGGCGCTGAAGCGCGTCGCCGCGATCAAGCAGGGCGACCCGCGTGCGGCCGACACCATGATCGGCGCGCAGGCATCTAGCGAACAGCTCGCCAAGATCCTCTCCTATATCGACATCGGCAAGCAGGAGGGCGCCAAGGTGCTGGCCGGCGGCGGTCGTGCCGAGCTCGGCGGCGATCTTTCCGGCGGCTTCTACGTCCAGCCGACGGTGTTCGAGGGCCACAACAAGATGCGAATCTTCCAGGAGGAGATCTTTGGTCCCGTCGTCTCGGTCACGACCTTCAAGACCGATGACGAAGCGCTCGCGATCGCCAACGACACGCTCTATGGCCTGGGAGCCGGCGTCTGGAGTCGCGATGCCAACCGCTGCTACCGCTTCGGCCGGGCCATCCAGGCCGGACGGGTCTGGACCAACTGCTACCATGCGTATCCTGCGCATGCCGCGTTCGGCGGCTACAAGCAGTCGGGCGTCGGTCGCGAGACCCACAAGATGATGCTCGATCACTACCAGCAGACCAAGAATCTGCTGGTCAGCTACAGCCCGAAGAAGCTTGGCTTCTTCTGATCGGGCAAGATCTGATTGGGCAAGATCTGATGGGGCAAGATCTGATCGGGCAGGAGAGGGCGGCGCAATCTTGCGCTGCCCTCTCCGTCGTCATCCGTCTGTCAGAGTCTTGAGACAAGACGACAGAGCCGACCGTATCCGGTTCGGCGCCCGCGGCATTCGAAGCGATGCCGGGCAAAGACGGAGGCTTGGTGATGCGGAACAGTCGTTCAGGACGGACAATGGGTGTCGCAGCGATGCTGTTCGGCGCGGCGGTGCTGCCGCTGTCGATGGCCTTTGCACAGTCCGGCGCGGCGCCAGCTGGCGCCAAGCCCTTCCTGACCGTCGATGGAAAGGCGCCACTGGTCCTTGGACATCGCGGCCTGCCGGGCCTGGTACCTGAAGAGACCGAGGCGTCGTACGACCTCGCCGCGGCGCTCGGGACCGATGCGCTCGAAGAGGATTTGCACCTGACCAAGGATTGCGTTCTGGTCGTGCGTCATAACCCCTGGCTGAGCGACAACACCAACATTGCCGAGGTGGCGAAGACCAATGCGGCCGTCGCCGCCCGCAAGCGAACCGTGCCCGGTGTGCGCGTCAAGGCCCCGTCGGCCACCGGCGTGCCTGCCGACTACCTGACGGATCTGAGCGATCCGGCCGATCCCAAATCGGTGCTGAAGTCGCTGATCGTCGACGGCGAGGATCATACCAACGACTGGTCGATCAGCGATTTCACCATGGCCGAGCTGAAGCAATGGATCGGCGGCACCACCTATGACGCGGCCAACGAGCGGCCGAAAGTCTTCAACGGCAAGCTCCCGATCATCAGCTTCCAGGACGTCATCGACATCGCCAAGGTCAAGAGCAAGGAGACCGGGCGGTCCATCCTCGTCTATCCCGAAACCAAGAACCCGACCTGGAACAATGCCCAGGCGATCGCCAATGGCTGCGGCGCGGCCGGCAGCCGTCCGCTCGAGGATGCCCTGATCAAGATCATCAGGGATAACGGCCTCAACACCAAGGACGCTCCCATCCTGGTCCAGAGCTTCGAACCCGGCAGCCTGAAATATATGCGCAGCCACGGCCTCCAGACGCGGCAGGTCCAACTCGTCGACGGCAACGGAATCGACTTCAAAACCGGCAAGGTTCTCCTCAACAACATCACGAATTCGCGCCCGTTCGACTGGACGGTTGCAGGCGATGCGCGCCTGTACGATGCGATGCTGACGGCCGAGGGGCTTGCCGAGATCAAGACCTACGCCGACGGCATCGGCCCGTGGAAGGCCTATATCGTTCCGCTCAAGATCGCGCCGTGGAAGGACGCAAATGCCGACGGCACGCCCTACAAGGGATCGACGCCGGAGGCTTCGACCCAGGACGCGACCAGCCTTGTCGCGGACGCGCACAAGCTCGGTCTTTTCGTGCATGTCTTCACGTTTCGGAACGAGAAGAAATATCTTGCCGCCGACTATCGCGGCGACCCGAGCCTTGAATATCTCAAATTCTACCGGCTCGGCGTCGATGGGGTCTTCAGCGACTTCACGCACACCGGCGTTGCCGCCCGTGCGGCGTATTTGCGCGAGTTGGGCTGGTAAGGCTGGCACGGCGAATCGGACGCGCGTGGGATTTCGGATACAAAACGGCGCGTCCGATTTCTCTGCGTTGGCTGCCCACGTTCCCTTCGCTGACCGGTGAGCTAAAGTTGCCCGATCGGCGGCAAAGGTTTTGCAAAGTTTCGGCCACGTTGCAGTGCGGCATAATGAAAGTCGCGCCATGCCGCCGCGGTCCTTTCCAAGGGCGTTTGACTTGGGTTAGAGAGGGCTGAAGTTTTCTCTGACCCGGAATTCCCATGGCCGCACCCAAGAAAGCCGCCGCAAGCACTCCACAGGACAAGACCGACGGCGGTTCGCCCCCGGAATTCACCAGAGAGCAGGAGCTCAAAGCGCTCCGCGACATGCTCCTGATCCGGCGGTTCGAGGAAAAGGCCGGCCAGCTCTACGGCATGGGCGCGATCGGCGGCTTCTGCCACCTCTATATCGGCCAGGAAGCCGTGGTGGTCGGCATGCAGATGGCCCTGAAGCAGGGCGATCAGGTCATCACCGGCTATCGCGATCACGGTCATATGCTTGCCACCGGCATGGAGGCCAACGGCGTCATGGCCGAGCTCACCGGCCGGCGCGGTGGCTATTCCAAGGGCAAGGGCGGCTCCATGCACATGTTCAGCAAGGAGAAGCACTTCTACGGCGGCCACGGCATCGTCGGCGCCCAGGTCTCGCTCGGCACGGGTCTGGCCTTCGCCAACCACTATCGTGGTAACGACAATGTCAGCGTCACCTATTTCGGCGACGGCGCGGCCAACCAGGGCCAGGTCTATGAGAGCTTCAACATGGCGGAGCTCTGGAAGCTGCCGGTGATCTACGTCATCGAGAACAACCGCTACGCCATGGGCACCTCGGTGTCGCGCGCTTCGGCGCAGCAGGATTTCTCCAAGCGCGGTGCGTCCTTCAACATCCCCGGGATGCAGGTCGACGGCATGGACGTCCGCGCCGTGAAGGCCGCGGGCGAGGAGGCGGCGGCCTGGTGCCGTGCCGGCAAGGGCCCCTTCATCCTGGAGATGCAGACCTACCGCTATCGCGGCCACTCGATGTCCGACCCCGCAAAGTACAGAACGCGCGAAGAGGTCGAAAAAGTCCGCCACGACCAAGACCCGATCGAGCAGGTGCGCAACCGCCTGCTCGCGGCCAAGGTGAGCGAGGCCGATCTCAAGGCGATCGACGCCGAGGTCCGCGACATCGTCAATGCGTCCGCCGACTTCGCCCAGCATGATCCCGAGCCGGATGCCGCCGAGCTCTGGACCGACATTTATCGCTGAACGCGCGCAAGCTTTCTTTTGGAGTCGATATGCCAATTCAAGTGCTGATGCCCGCGTTGTCGCCCACGATGGAGAAGGGCAACCTTGCCAAGTGGCTGAAGAAAGAGGGCGAGACGATCAAGTCCGGCGACGTCATCGCCGAGATCGAGACCGACAAGGCGACCATGGAGGTCGAGGCGACCGATGAAGGTACGCTCGGCAAGATCCTGATCCCCGAGGGCACCGCCGACGTTGCCGTCAACACGCCGATCGCGACCATCCTCGCCGATGGCGAGACGGCCGCCGATCTCGCCAAGGCGCCGGCCGCGCCCGCGCCGAGCGTCGCGCAGGAAGTCGCCGAATCCCGCTCGCCGGTCGGCGAAGGCAAGCCGATGATCTCGGCGCCGAAGGCTGCGGCTGCCCCTCAGGTCGTTGCCGAGCCCGATCCGGAAGTGCCCGCCGGCACCGCGATGGTGACGCAGACTATCCGCGAGGCGTTGCGCGATGCCATGGCCGAAGAAATGCGCCGCGACGCCGACGTCTTCGTGATGGGCGAGGAAGTCGCTGAATATCAGGGCGCCTACAAGGTGACCCAGGGCCTGTTGCAGGAATTTGGCGCCAAGCGCGTCATCGACACGCCGATCACCGAGCACGGCTTTGCCGGCATCGGCGTCGGCGCTGCCATGACCGGGCTGAAGCCGATCGTCGAGTTCATGACCTTCAACTTCGCCATGCAGGCGATCGACCAGATCATCAACTCAGCGGCCAAGACGCTCTACATGTCCGGCGGTCAGATGGGCTGCTCGATCGTGTTCCGCGGCCCGAACGGCGCCGCCGCGCGCGTCGCCGCCCAGCACAGCCAGGACTACTCGTCCTGGTATTCCAACGTCCCGGGTCTCAAGGTGGTCGCGCCGTTCTCCGCAGCGGACTACAAGGGCCTGCTCAAGGCCGCGATCCGCGATCCCAATCCGGTGATCTTCCTCGAGAACGAGGTGCTCTACGGCCATACCGGCGAAGTGCCGAAGCTCGATGACTTCGTGATCCCGATCGGCAAGGCCCGCATCGTGCGTTCGGGCAGCCATGTCACCATCATCTCCTGGTCGAACGGCATGACCTATGCGCTGAAAGCCGCCGACGAGCTCTCCAAGGACGGTATCGAGGCCGAGGTGATCGACCTGCGCACGCTGCGGCCGATGGATACCGAGACCATCGTCAACTCGGTCAAGAAGACCGGTCGTGCGGTCACGGTGGAAGAGGGCTGGGCGCAGAGCGGCGTCGGCGCCGAGATCGCCGCGCGCATCATGGAGAACGCCTTCGACTATCTCGATGCGCCGGTTGCGCGCGTCTCCGGCAAGGACGTCCCGATGCCCTATGCCGCGAACCTGGAGAAGCTCGCGCTGCCGTCGGCAGCCGAAGTGGTCGAGGCCGCCAAAGCCGTCTGCTACAGGTAAATCATGGCGGGCCCGAAGGAGCAGCCATTGCCACCCGACGTCCTCGCCCGCGACGATGCGGTCGAGATCCTGCGCGTATTCGTGCTGGACGGCGGGCTGTCGATGGCGTTCCAGCGCGCCTTCGAGGAGCCCGATATGTGGGGCCTCCTGCTCGTCGATCTCGCCCGTCACGCGGCGCGCGCCTATGCGCGCGAGAGCGAATACACCGAGGAGGATGCGCTGAGCCGGATCCTCGAGATGTTCCAGGCGGAGATTGAACGGCCAACCGATACGGGCACGACGACACCGCGCGGGAAGGGGCACTGATCGTGGCGATCGAAGCCCATCATTTCGATTTCATGCTGGAGGCGATCCGCGAGGCGGAGGCCTCGATCGCGCAGGGCGGCCTGCCGATCGGCGCCGTGCTGACGCGCGGCAACGAGATCATCGCCCGCGGCCACAACAACCGTGTGCAGGAAAAGAACGTCATCCTCCACGGCGAGATGAGCTGCCTGCGCGAGGCCGGCGTGATCTCGTTCCACGACACCGTCATGTACACCACACTGTCGCCATGCTCGATGTGCGCCGGCGCACTCGCTCTGTTCAAGGTGAAGCTGGTGGTGATCGGAGAATCCGTCACCTTCCCGGGCTCCAAGGACATCCTCGACAAGTTCGGCATCCCCTGGATCGACCTTGCCGACGACCGCTCCATCACCATGATGAAGAATTGGCGTTCCATCCCTGCCAACGAGCGCCTGTGGCAGGGCGACATCGGCAACTAAACCTGGTCGTCTTCGCTGTCGGAGACGACGTATTGCAAAGTTCTTCTTGAGGTCAGCATGCCCATCAACATCCTGATGCCCGCTCTCTCGCCGACAATGGAGAAGGGCAACCTCGCCAAGTGGCTGAAGAAGGAAGGCGACAAGGTCAAATCCGGCGACGTCATCGCCGAGATCGAGACCGACAAGGCGACCATGGAGGTCGAGGCGATCGACGAAGGCACGATCGCCAAGATCCTCGTGCCCGAGGGCACGCAGGACGTCCCGGTCAACGACGTGATCGCCGTGCTCGCCGGCGAGGGCGAGGACGTGAAGGCGGCTGGTGCCGCCAAGCCCAGTGCCTCGGCCGCACCTCCGAAAGCTGCTGAAGCGCCCACCGCCGCGCCGGCTCCCGCAGCCGCGCCCAAGGCTGCGCCGCCTGCCGCCGCACCGGCGCCGCAGGCCGCAGTTCCGGCCGCGCAGAGCAACGGCCATGGCGGCCGCGTGTTCTCATCGCCGCTGGCGCGCCGTCTCGCCAAGGATGCAGGCATCGACGTGTCGATGGTGACGGGCACCGGCCCGCGCGGCCGCGTGGTGGCGCGTGACGTCGAGCAGGCCAAGTCCGGCAAGGGTCTGAAGGCGCCTGCCGCTGCGCCGTCCGGCGCGCCCTCGATCGCACCGACCATGTCGGACAAGCAGATCCTGTCGCTGTTCGAGCCCGGCTCCTACGAGATCGTGCCGCATGACGGCATGCGCCGCACGATCGCGCAGCGCCTGACCGCGTCGATCCAGAACGTCCCGCACTTCTACCTCACCATCGACTGCGACATCGGCAAGCTGCTCGCCGCGCGCGAGGAGATCAATGCGGCTGCTCCCAAGGACAAGGAGAAGAAGCCGCTCTACAAGATCTCGGTCAACGACTTCGTGATCAAGGCGATGGCCGTTGCGCTCCAGAGGATCCCGAACTGCAACGTCAGCTGGACTGAAAGCGGCATGGTCAAGCACCACCATTCCGACGTCGGTGTTGCCGTGGCGATGCCCGGTGGCCTGATCACGCCGATCATCCGCAAGGCAGAGACCAAGACGCTCTCCACCATCTCCAACGAGATGAAGGATTTTGCCGCGCGCGCCCGCTCGCGCAAGCTGAAGCCGGAGGAATACCAGGGCGGCACCACCGCGGTCTCCAACCTCGGCATGTTCGGCATCAGCCACTTCACCGCCGTGATCAACCCGCCGCATGCAACCATTCTCGCGGTCGGCACCAGCGAGGAGCGGCCGGTCGTCCGCGGCGGCAAGATCGAGATCGCGCACATGATGAGCGTGACCTTGTCCTGTGATCACCGCGCCATCGACGGCGCGCTTGGCGCCGAGCTGATCGGCGCGTTCAAGCAGCTGATCGAAAATCCCGTCATGATGATGGTCTGAGATGGCGCATGACGACGCGCTGGCCCTGGATCTCGATGCTGGTCTCGCTGATCCTCACGCTCAGCCCGCTCGGCCGCGACATCGTTGACTCCGCCTTCTTCGCCGGCGAGGCGCTGTCGCGCAACATCTGGGCGCCGATCGCGCTCACCATCTTCGCCGTCATGGCGGCCGCCATTCTCTCGGAATGGCTGATCAGAACCTACATCCGCAATCGCCGCGCCCGCGGCGCAACGACCGCTTGAGTTGAACGGGAGCCACCATGGCCGACACATCCTTCGACGTCATCATCATCGGCTCTGGTCCCGGCGGCTATGTCACCGCGATCCGCGCTGCCCAGCTCGGCTTCAAGGTCGCGATCGTCGAGAAGTCCTATCTTGGCGGCATCTGCCTGAACTGGGGCTGCATCCCGACCAAGGCGCTGCTGCGCTCCGCCGAGATCTACCACTACATGCAGCACGCCAAGGATTACGGCCTGTCGGCGGAAAAGGTCTCGTTCGACCCGAAGGCGGTGGTGCAGCGTTCGCGCGGCGTCTCGAAGCGGCTGAACGACGGCGTCGGCTTCCTGATGAAGAAGAACAAGGTCAGCGTGATCTGGGGCGCGGCCTCCATCGACGCGCCCGGCAAGGTCACGGTGAAGAAGTCCGACGTCGAGGGCCCCAAGGGAGCGCTGGGCGAGGGGGCTTACCTGGCCAAGCACATCATTATTGCAACCGGTGCGCGGCCGCGCGTGCTGCCGGGGCTCGAGCCCGACAAGAAGCTGATCTGGACCTATTTCGAAGCGATGGTCCCGGAGAAGATGCCGAAGTCGCTGCTGGTCGTCGGCTCCGGCGCGATCGGCATCGAGTTCGCCTCGTTCTTCCACACCATGGGCTCCGACGTCACCGTGGTCGAGGTGCTGCCGCAGATCCTGCCCGTCGAGGACGCCGAGATCGCCGGCCTGGCCCGCAAGCGTCTGGAAAAGCAGGGCATCAAGATCATGTCCTCGACCAAGGTCACGAAGCTGGAGAAGAAGACCGACAGCGTCGTCGCCACCATCGACGATGGCAAGGGCAAGCCCGTCACCACCGAGTTCGAGCGCGTGATCTCGGCGGTCGGCGTCGTCGGTAATATCGAGAATCTCGGCCTGGAAAAGCTCGGTGTGAAGACTGACCGGGGCTGTATCGTCATCGATGGCTACGGCAAGACCAACGTCCCCGGCATCCACGCCATCGGCGACGTCGCCGGTCCCCCGATGCTGGCGCACAAGGCCGAGCATGAAGGCGTGATCTGCGTCGAGGCCATCAAGGGCCTGCATCCGCATCCCATGGACAAGAACCTGATCCCGGGCTGCACCTATTGCCAGCCGCAGGTCGCCTCCGTCGGCCTCACCGAAGCCAAGGCGAAGGAAAGCGGCCGAGAGATCCGCGTCGGCCGTTTCCCGTTCGTCGGCAACGGCAAGGCGATTGCGCTGGGCGAGGATCAGGGCCTGGTCAAGGTGATCTTCGACAAGAAGACTGGTCAGCTCCTCGGCGCCCATATGGTCGGTGCTGAAGTCACCGAGCTGATCCAGGGCTACGTCGTCGCGATGAACCTGGAGACGACCGAAGAAGAGCTGATGCACACGGTGTTCCCGCATCCGACCCTGTCGGAGATGATGAAGGAAGCTGTGCTCGATGCGTATGGAAGGGTTTTGAATATTTGATGGGCGCCATCGCCGCCCGCCGCTGTCATTGCGAGCGCAGCGAAGCAATCCAGACGGCCTCTGCGGAAAGATTCTGGATTGCTTCGCTGCGCTCGCAATGACGAGCAGAGAGCCGTTTGCAAAATAAGAAGGAAACCAACCCATGCACGATAACGACAACCTGACCATCGAACGCCCGACCTTCGTCACGCACCTGGAATGCGCGATGGAGGGCGATCATTACGCCGCCGACCAGGTCCACAATCTCTCCAAGGCCGGCAAGCCGCTTTTGGTGCGCTACGACCTCGCGGGCGTGAAGAAGGCGCTGACCAAGGACGCGCTTGCCCAGCGTCCTGGCGACATGTGGCGCTACCGCGAGCTCTTGCCCGTGCGCAAATGCAAGGACATCGTCTCGCTCGGCGAGGTCACCACGCCGCTGATCCGGCTGCCGAAGCTCGGCGCCAGGCTCGGCGGCGGCGAGATCATCGTCAAGGACGAGGGACGCCTGCCGACCGGCTCGTTCAAGGCGCGCGGCCTCGTGATGGCGGTGTCGATGGGCAAGGCGCTCGGCATCAAGCACATGGCGATGCCGACCAACGGCAATGCCGGCGCGGCGCTCGCGGCCTACGCGACCTCCTGCGGCATCAAGACCACGATCTTCTGCCCGGCCGACACGCCCGAGGTGAACGTCAGCGAGATCGAGCTTCAGGGCGCGACCGTCTATCGCGTCAACGGCTATATCGACGATTGCGGCAAGATCGTCGGCGAAGGCAAGGCGAAGGTCGGCTGGTTCGATACGTCCACGCTCAAGGAGCCGTACCGTATCGAGGGCAAGAAGACGATGGGCCTGGAGCTCGCCGAGCAGCTCGGCTGGGACGTGCCCGACGTGATCTTCTATCCGACCGGCGGCGGCACCGGCCTGATCGGCATGTGGAAGGCTTTCGACGAGCTGGAGAAGATCGGGTTCATCGGCTCCAAGCGCCCGCGCATGGTCGCGGTGCAGGCGTCGGGCTGCGCGCCGATGGTGCGGGCCTATGACGCCGGCACCGAACATGCGACGCGCTGGGAGGACGCCCACACGATCGCGTCCGGCATTCGCGTGCCGCAGGCGATCGGCGATTTCCTGATCCTGCGCGCGGTGCGCGAGAGCAAGGGTTTTGCCATTGCGGTGGACGACGACAAGATCTCGGCGGCGCTGAACGAAGTCGCACGCGAGGAGGGGCTGCTGCTATGCCCCGAGGGCGCCGCGACCTACGCCGCCTACAAGGACAGCCTCGCCGACGGCCGTGTCAGCAAGACCGACCGCGTGATGCTGTTCAACTGCGCGACCGGCCTGAAGTACCCGCTGCCGCCGGTCACCCGCACGCTCGATCGCCACAAGCCGATCGACTACACGCAGTTCTAGGGACGGCAAGACCGCCGGAGCGCGATGATCGCGCTCTGGCGCGTCATTTCGTCTCTTCACGACCGATCCCTCTTCCCGTACGCGGGAGGGCACAAAAACAACAAAGACATCGCTGGGGAGAAGACAATGAAGAAGGCCATCTGGGCCGGGCTGCTCGGTATTCTCGCTCTCACCGGCGTCGCCCGCGCCGATGACTATCCTTCGCATCCCATCACCGTCATCGTTCCCTTCGCCGCCGGCGGCCCGTCGGATGCGATGGCGCGCGTGCTCGCCGAGCGCATGCGGGTGACGCTCGGCCAGCCGCTGGTGATCGAGAATGTCACGGGCGCGGGCGGCTCGATCGGCGTCGGTCGCGCCGTGCAATCGGCGCCGGACGGCTACACCATCTCCTTCGGCCATCTCGGCACCCATGTTGCCAACGGCGCCGTCTACAAGCTCAAATACGACCTCGTCGCCGATCTCGAGCCGGTGGTGCTGCTGCCGAGCAATCCGATGATCGTGGTGAGCAAGAACGCGGTGCCCGCGACCTCGCTGAAGGAGCTCATCGAGTGGCTGAAGTCGCGACCGTCGCCGCCGACCGCCGGCACCGCCGGCGCCGGCTCCGGCAGCCATATCGCCGGTGTCTATTTCGAGAGCGTCAGCGGCATCAAGCTGCAATATGTGCCGTATCGCGGCACGGCGCCCGCGCTGAACGATCTCATCGCCGGCCAGATCGACGTCATCATCGATCAGACCTCCAACTCCATCAACCAGGTCCGCGCCGGCACGATCCGCGCCTATGCCATCACCGACGACAAGCGGCTCTCGTCGGCGCCGGACATTCCGACGGCAGCCGAGGCGGGGCTGAAAGGCTTCAACATGACGTTGTGGTCGGGCCTGTGGGTGCCGAAGGGCACGCCGAAGGAAATCGTCACCAAGCTCAATGCGGCCGCCGTGGAAGCGCTGAACGATCCCGCCGTGAAGAAGCAGCTCGAAAGCCAGGGCCTCGAGATGACGCCCAAGGACCAGCTCACGCCGGAAGCGCTCGGCGCCCGCCAGAAGGCGGAAATCGCAAAATGGTGGCCGATTATCAAGGCCGCCGACATCAAGGTGGATTGAGGCGGATTGCCTCTTCGGATGCGGCCACAACGTCAAGTGGCCGCCCCCGTGGAGCAATCAGGTTCACGCGGCGCCGCGTTACGTCTTGGCTTCGCTCTGCTTCGACAGGGCCGCCTCCAGACAATTGATCAGAGCCGGCGTGGAAAACGGCTTCGCGAGAAAGCAGATGGCGCCAGCTTTCAGTGCGCGGTCGCGCACGGCATCGTCGGGAAAGGCGGTCATGAAGATAAACGGCGTGCGGTGACCAAGGCCGCGCATATGCATCAGGAGATCAACGCCGCTCATGACCGACATCTGCACATCCGCGATCACGCAGGACGTCGTCCTCAGTTCGGCCGACTGGAGAAATTCGAGAGCGGAGCCAAAGATGTAGACGGTGTATCCCCGCGACGTCAGCAGATTGTTGGTCGCAAGGCGGACGGATGGATCATCGTCAATGACGGAAATGACCGAAGGGACTGACAAGATGATCGCTCCTGATCGGGGAGCGGCCGCGCGCGGCGCAGCCGCCCATCGGAAAATGGGCCCCCGGAGCGACCTTGGAAAGCATACTTAGGTTTGCACCTTTCCCCCCGGGCGTGGAATTCCGAGCACCTCGGTCATTCTGACGAGATCGGCCAATGACTTCGCACCCATTTTCCGCATGATCTGCCCGCGATAGATCTTGACGGTAATCTCAGCCAATCCAAGCTCGGCAGCGACTTGCTTGTTCATCAGGCCGGACGCAACCAGGGCGAGAATGTCGCGTTGACGCGGCGTCAGGCCTTCAAAGCGAGCGCGCACGCTTGAGACCGACTTCTCGGCATCGCGCCGCTTGCGATCGCGTTCGATCGCAGCCTGGACCGCGTCCAGCATGTCCTGGTCGCGCACCGGCTTGGTCAGAAAATCGATGGCGCCACTCTTCATGGCCCGGACGGTCATGGGGATATCGCCATGACCGGTGATGAAGATGATAGGCGTGCGAATGTCGGCCTTCACGAGGTCCGCCTGGAGGTCGAAGCCGCTCGAGCCGGGCAGGCGGATGTCGAGCACGAGGCAACTGGGGACCACCGGCGGCTTGGCTTCCATGACCTCCGCCGCCGAGCCGAAGGCCTCCACCCTGAGGCCGACCGATTGGAAGAGATTGGTGAGCGCACGCCGCATCGACGGATCGTCATCGACGATCAGGACGATCGGATCATCGGCCCCCGCCTGTGCCTGCGCCTGCGTTGGCTTGGCGTGGTCGGTCACGACGCGGCCTCGTGTGGGAAGGGCAGGGCAATCTGGAATGTTGCACCGCTCCCCTCATTTGGGAATGCCGAAAGCCGGCCCGCGTGAGCCTCGATGATCGATCGGCAGATCGATAGTCCCATCCCCAGGCCGCTCGACTTTGTGGTGAAGAACGGCATGAACATGCGGTCTGTCACGTCGCTGTCAAGGCCGAGACCGCGATCCGTCACGGTAAGAAGCAGGTGCTCGTCGCCGTCTCGACTGGAGCGAATTGCCAGCTCGCGCGGGAGCTCGACATTGGCTTGCATGGCTTCGATCCCGTTCATGACGAGGTTGATCAGCACCTGCTGGAGCTGGATCCGATCGCCGCAAATGTTGGGCAGGCCCGACGACAACTCCATCCGCACCGACACGGCATGGGTAGCGAGCTCGCGCCGAACGAGGGCCATCACCTCCCTCACGACCTGATTGATGTCGACTGGGACCATCTCGATTTCGGTCTTTTTCGCGAGCGCCCGGATCCGGCGGATCACCTCGCTGGCCCGATTGGCGTCCTCGACGATCCATTCGACGGAACGGCGCGCAGCGTCGAGATCGGCCGGGTCGCGGCCGAGCCAACCGATGCAGGCGTCGGCATTGGAAATGACGGCGGCGAGAGGCTGGTTGATTTCGTGGGCAATCGAGGCGGTGAGCTCGCCGAGCGTCGTGATGCGCGTGACATGAGCGAGCTCGGCTTGCGCTTTGCGCAGGGCATCTTCGGCCTGCTCGGTGCGGATTGCCGCCGTCACATCGCTGCTGACGCCCCTATAGCCGAGAAAGTTGCCATTCTCGTCATGGAAGGGCTTGCCGCTGGTGCGCACGTAAATCTGAGATCCGTTGCGATCCCTGCTGCGGTAAACCAGGTCGCGGAACGGAAGGTGGGCATCGAGCGCCGCGCGATGCTGCTCCCACTTCTCGGGCTCGAACTCGGCATCGGGCGGAATGTCCCAACGGGTCAGCCCGATCAAGCCGGTCGGCACCGGACTGGCCGTATCGGCGTGTTCCGATATCCGGGTGATGCGGTGATCCGGCCCGGTCTCCCAAAACCAGTCCGATGCGGTTTCGGCATAGTCGCGGAAGCGCTGCTCGGATTGCTTGAGCTCGTCAAAGGCCTTTTGCAGTGCTTCTTTTGCGGCGAACTGCTCGGTGACGTCCACGTGCGTGCCGATGATTTCCATCACATCGCCATCGCCGCCTTTGACAGGATGTCCCTCCGTATGGACACGTCGTATCGAACCGTCCGGACGCGCAATCCGAAAGTCGATTTCGAAGGGCTCCCCTTGGTAGATTGCGCGACGTTCAACGTCGGCAATTCGTCGAAAGTCATCGGCGAGGATCCGTTGCTGGAAAGCCCGCGCCGGGACATCGATCTGGTCCGGCTCAAATCCGAACAGGCGGTAGAGCTCAGCCGATCGGTAGGCAAACTCCTGACGACGCACGTCCCAGGCCCAGCTGCTCGTATGGCTGAGGCGCTGGGCTTCGGCCAGATAGGCCTCACTGCGACGCAGCCTCTTCTCTGTTTCCTTTGCAATCGTGACATCGGTGACAGCGCCGGCGAACTCGATGCGCCCGGATGCACGTCTCACCGCGCGTGCCACGGAATGGAGATATTTGATGGATCCATCCGGCATCAACAGGCGATATTCATGGTCGAAATCCTCCGCCTCGCGGAAAGCTCGATCAAGGGTCTTGCGGACCGCATCGCGGTCCTCCGGATGGATGCGCTGAAACACAAAGCCCAGGTTCGGCTGCATGGCCGGGTCACATTGGAAAATGCGAAACGTTTCCCTCGACCAGAAGATCTCGTCGGTCGTGGGGCTCAAGCCGAAGCTGCCGGTGCGGCTCAGTTCCTGAGCCTGGGCGAGGTAGGCCTCGCTCTGCCGCAGCGCATCCTCCGCCTCCTTGCGCTGGGTGATGTTTTCGCAGGCGACCAGCACGACCGGCGTGCCGTCGCCGCGCAGCATCGCCTTGGCGTTTTCACGGACCCAGAGAACCGAGCCGTCTTTGCGGATCTTGCGAATCTCCCAGGTGTGCGACTGGTCCACGGTTTCCAGGCACAACCCTACGCATTGACGGACGAAGTCGCGGTCTTCCTCGAAAAAGACGTTCAGCACGGATTGGCCGGTCAACTCGGTCGCCGTGTAACCCAATTGTGCGGCGCCAAACGTGTTCACGTTGAGCACCGTCCCGGCCGGATCGACCATGAAATACATGACCGGATTATGCTCGAACACCTCGCGCCACTGCTTCACGGCGTCGCGTAGATCGACGATGTCCTGTCGCGAGTCATCACCGACCGCGGAACTGTCCTTCTCGCCGGTGCCGAAAGATCGAAGCGCCGCGAGGCCGCCGAGCAGCAATTGTGCGGCCGAATTACCAAATTTCGCGATTTGGCCAGGCATCATCGCGGGCGTCCCGGCTCGCAGGGGTCGAAGCAAGTAGAGCACTTTGCAATCAGGGGAGCAATTCCCTCCGACCAAAGTAGACTCCGCGCCGAAACTCGCGGCAGCCGTGCAGCCTGCCGGCCTTGCGCCGTCTCGTTGCGAAGGTGCGGCGAAGGCCCGGAAAACTACGGGACAAACCTACGTATAGCTCGCGCATCCCAAGTCATAGCGCACATTTACCTCCGTACAATTGAGTCGTCCGTTGCATGCGGACTAGTCTCACAACCATCGAAGGGACGCGATGTGCAAGGCCACAAGCCGGCGATTAGCTCGATGTGCTGCCGATAGCTCCGCGTCCATTGCCCGACCTGCCGCACGATTGGCTGGTCGCGATTGAGAGGCCGCATTTCAGTAACGAGCGTGGATGGCCGGGCGTCAGCGTACGCGCGAAGCCACGACCATGAGAGCCGGAAGGAGAGCATGATGTGCGATACGCCTGAACACTCCGAGCGTGGCCCTGCCGTAAAAGCTTGCGCTGTCTGTAGCGGCAAATTCGGCCTGATCCGATATTATTCGTGGCGAGCGCCGCTGTGCTCCAGAAAATGTCTCGATCGCTTCAGGGCGCGCCGCGAACGCGACCGCCGATGGTTGTTTCGATTTCAGGCGGCATGAGGATTAGCCCTTCGATCGGCTCCATTCGGCAATTCTGAACCGGAGGCTGCGTGCTGAACCGTGCTTGCAAGCTCCTCTTGATGATCGCGCTGCCGCTTCCGTTGGTAACGGGAGTGAAGGCCGACGAGCTCGGACAGGATGGTGCACACCGTCATCATCCGCTCCAGGATCAGCTCCTGCACGAGAAGTTCTATTCCAGTTGGCACATGCCCGATAATCCCGTGCTCAGCTGCTGCAACAGTGCGGATTGCTACCCGACCGAGGTGCGATACGTCGACGGCCGGATCTACGCGCGGCGCCGGGAAGACGGGAAGTACATTCTCATTCCATCCCAGAAGGTCGAGCGAAACAGGGACAATCCCGATGGCCGCAACCATCTTTGCGCGCCGCCGCCGTCCGCCTCTCTGGTCGACACGGTCTACTGCTTCGCGTTGGGAGGTGCCACGTGAGATTCATATTGGTGAACGGCAGGACCCCTTTCCGCAAGACGTTCTGTCTATGGTGCTGCGAGGAGATCTGCGGCGGCTATCTGCGCGACGCGAAGACGCTGCTGCCCTATTGCGGCTACGAGTGTTACGCGCTCCATCACGAAGCGGCGCCGTTGATCGAGAGGCGAGCGCAAGCGGCGTCTTGAGCTGACGGGTGGGCGAGGCGCATCGGCCGATGCGACTGCTGGCAGGGGAGGACAGAACGTTGAAATTCATGCTCGTCAACCAGGACCAACCGCATCATGGCGTCTCCTGCAGCGCGTGCGCCCGGCCGCTGGGCTCGAGCTACGTCCGGCATGTGTCCACGCAACGGCAGTACTGCGAGTATGATTGCTACCGCAGATATCAGCAGACGAGCATGGAAGCGCTCTGGCCTTACCGCAGTTCGCTCGAGATGGTCACGGTGTTGGCGGCCATTTCGAGCTGGAGCTGGATGATGCAATTCGGCGCGCTCTCGGGCGCGCTGACGGAAGCATTTCTGCGCGCGCACGAACCTTCTGACCACGGAAGGAGGTGACGGCTAGCCTAACGATGCGGGCCGCGCAGAGTCGGCGGCCGCAGTCACTGCATCCAGCTTCGCGCCGCGTCCAGCCCCGGCGTTGCGAAGCTAGGGCGCGGCGGCTGCGGCCGCTGCCGTGGGTGCCGCGCTGACTTCGTGCGTCGTGACGCGTTGCTCGGACTTCGCCGTGGCCGTGCCACTGCCCTCGAACCGGGCGCGGTAGACCAGCACATTCTCCATCACGCGCTGGACGTAGTTGCGCGTCTCCGACAGCGGGATGCGCTCGACCCAGTCGACCGGATCGACCTTGGGATCGCGCGGGTCGCCGCGCGCCTGCACCCATTCGCGCACCCGGCCGCGGCCGGCATTGTAGCCCGCGAAGGTCATGATCTGGTCGCCGCGATATTCCGACAGCAGCGCGCTGAGCTCGGCCGCGCCCATCTGCGTGTTGTAGACGGGATCGGACACCATCCTGTCCCAGTCATAGGTCAGGCCAAAGCGCTTTGCGGTATCGCGGCCCGCCTCCGGCGTCACCTGCATGAGGCCGACCGCGTTGGCGGGTGACTTGTCGCGCTGGTCGAACGAGCTTTCGGTGCGCGCCACCGAATAGATCACGCTGGTCTCGATTGCGGGCGCGACCTGCTTGTGCTCGGGAATGCCGATGGTCGGGAAGGCGTAATGGTCGAGCGCAAGCCCGTGCGCCAGCGCCGACTTGCCGACCTCCAGCATCACGCGCGCATCGTTGCGCCGGCCGGCGAGCTCGCCGAGCGCTTCCAGGGCTGCGACGTCGGTGCTCTCCTTGGCAAAATCCTCGGCGTAATAGAACACCATGTCGCGCTCGCCGATGCCGTAGAGCATCTCGGCAGCGCGGACGCGCTCGTCCGCGGGCTGTGTCTCGGCCGCGGCCAGCACGGGCGAGGGCGGGCGCAGCTCGATCCCGTCGAGGCCGAGCCTGGCGCGTGCGAGCTGGCCGTAATAGGCGGTCGGATAGCGCGCCGCCGCCTGATAGCTCATGCGCGCATCCGCCGTCGCCCCCATCGCCTCGGCCGCGCGGCCGCGCCAGTAATGCGCCCGCGACAGCGCGATCGGATTGGCCGAGCCTTCGTCGATCGCGGCGAAATGCACCATCGCCGCCTTGGGATCGTCGAGATAGCGCAGCGCGATCCAGCCGCACATGAAGTGGTAGTCGACGCGATAGACTTCCATCGCGGGCACCGCCGCCGCGCGCACCACGTCGTAGGCGGTCTTGAACTTGCCCTGGTCGAGCAGCTTTCGCGCGAGCAGGCGCCGCTCGCGCCACCAGGCATCGGTGTCCTGGGCCGCCATCGTGTCGGGCGCGGCGGCGAGGATCACCTCGGCGGCGTCGTCGATGCGGTCGTTCTGGAGATGCCACTGCGCGCGGCAGAGGACGTAGCCGAGATCGCGGCGTGCTTCGGTCGAGACGTCCTCGAGATAATCCTTGGCCTTGTTGGCCTTGCCGGTGACGGCCGAGCAGGCCTTGACGATCGCGAGCGCATCTTCGCCAAGCCGTTTTGCGGCGCGCCTTGCACCGGCGTAGTCCTTGGCGCCGAGGCGCTTGTCCATGCGGGCGCGATGATCGTCAGCGGTCAGGAGATCGCGGAACGCCTCGTAGGAATCCTCCTCGCTGCGCTCGGATAGTTCGTCCGTGCGCCAGGCCTCGCGCACCAGGCGCGTAGCCCTGTCATTGTCGCCTTCACCCAGGAGCACGCGGGCGAGCGCGAACTTGCCCTTGGCGCTGGTCGGCCGGTCCATGGTGAACTTGTGCACGGTCGCCGCGTCGCTCTTCTCCTGCCACAGCCGCGCTTCGGCGCGGCGGCGGAGCAGGGCGCTGCTCGGCCAGTCCGGATTGGCGGCCAGGAAGCCGGCGTAGCGCTTGAAAGGTGCCGTGCTCTCGGAATGGCGCAGCATGAACCAGTCGGCGAGCTTCTGTCCGGCCAGGTCGGCAATGCGGTCGCGCGCCGCGCTCGCATCGTCGGTCTTGCCCTTGCGCGCGAGATCGATGGCGTCCTTCAGCGCGGCGAGGTCGCCGGTGAGCGGCGGCGGCGCCGGCTTGTCCGAGGGCTCGTCGTCCTTCTTGGACTTGCGCTTGGCGTCGGCATGCTTGCCGTGGCGCGACTTCGCGGCAGCGTGACGCTGCTTGCCGCCGGCTTTCGTCTCATGCGTTTTCTTCGACGCCGACGATTTGTGACTGCTCTTCGCTGCCAACTCGGCAGGAAGAAGGGCCAATGCGGCCACGGCAACGACACACGCGAGCGAGCGTAGGCACTGGTTCATTCGATGGTCCCCCTGCGAAACCACTACAAACCAAGGTCCGCGACGACATGCGGCTTGAGAATCAAAGACGACACCCAAAACGATGCCACGACATCGTTTCGCAGTCCTCACGCTCCTTCAACAATGCGGCAAAATACCGATGGGAACTCGGGAACTTCCGAAATGGCGGAAAGGGCAATGCCTTCAACCTTTGTTAACGAATAGGGCTCGCGCGACGGTTGCGCGCGGTTCAGGGCGCCGCGAAGGCCAGATTGCGCGTGTTCCCGCGTCCAAATCCGGTGTATTGAGTTCCCAACCGATCCTTTCAGCTCTTACCCCCACCGCTCATGCCACTTTTCAACCAGTCGATCAGGCGCAAGATCGTCGGGATCGCCCTCGGATTGATCGTCCTGATGCTGGTCACCGCGATTCTTTCGATGGTGATGTCGAGCCAGGTCGGCGTCCTGCTCGACGAGCTGACCGATCGCTACATTCCGGCCTACGGCCATCTGGCGCGCGCCAACATCCGCTCGCTGGAGCGCTCGGTGGCGCTGCGGCGGATGGTCATGATGAAGATGCAGGCCCCCTCGGAGGAGGAGGCCTATGCGGCGCGCCTGCGCGAATTCGAGGAGGCCGATCGGAAGATCGACGAGGAAGCCGAGGCCGCGCGCACGCACATCAACGCGATCATCGACGACAAAAGGACGCCTTCCGACAATGCCGGGCTGGCGCGGATCGAGACCCGCATCGAAACCACTCTCACCGAGCTGCGTCACGACATGAATGAGGACCACGCAAAACTCCTCAAGCAGGTCGAAGGCAAGCAGATGACGGAGGCGCGCGGGACCCTGGAGCATCTCGACACCATACGCGACCAGTTCAACCAGAAGATCGACGCGATCCGCGCCGACATGCTGAAGCAGGTCTTCGCCAGTACGGCGACAGTGATCGGTCGCCAGCGCCAGGCGATGATCATTTCGGGCATCGTCACCATCCTCGCGGCGGTGGTCGGATTTGCTTTCGCGCTCCTCGTCTCCAGTGGCATCACGCGACCGGTGCGGCTGTTGCTCGCCGGCACCCGCGAGGTCGAGGCGGGCCGCTTCGACAAGACCATCACGGTCTCGACCCAGGACGAGATCGGCGAACTCGCCGCCGCCTTCAATCGCATGATCGAGCAGCTGCGGCACAACGAGCGGATCCGTGAGACCTTTGGCCGCTATATCGATCCCAAGGTGGCGCAGGGGCTGATCGACCGACCCGAAGTTGCCATCGACGGCCAGCGCCGGGTGATGACCATCATGTTCTCCGACATGAGCGGCTTCACCTCGATGAGCGAGGGCATGACCCCGCGTGGCCTCGTCAAGGTCATGAACCACTATTTCACGGTGATGTCCGCGCCGATCCGGAGCCATCGCGGCGTTATCGATAAATATATCGGCGATGCCATCATGGCCTATTGGGGCCCTCCCTTCATTGAGGAGGACGAGCCGGCGCTGTTCGCCTGCTACGCCGCCATCGACATGGCCGATGAGGTGCCGGCGTTGCAGAAGCAATTGCCTGACCTGCTCGGTATCCGCGCCATGCCAGGCCCTTGCGATCTGCGCATCGGGATTGCCACCGGCGAGGTCCTGACCGGCAGCATCGGCTCCGAGCTGATGATGAGCTTCACCGTGATGGGCGATGCCGTGAACCTCGCTTCGCGGCTCGAACTGGTCAACAAGATCTACGGCACGCGGATCCTGATCGCGCAGGCCACGGCGGACGCGATCGGCTCGAACCTCGAGCTGCGCGAGATCGATCGTCTGGCGGTGGCCGGCCAAAGCGCATCGCAGGCCATTTTCGAGGTGATGAGCAAGGCGCACGGGCTCAGCGTCCCGCAGGAGAGCCTGCGCGCGCGCTACGCCGAAGGCCTCGCCGCCTACCGCGCGCAGCGCTTCGACGAGGCTCGCGCCGCGTTCAATGCAGCGCTCGAAGCCGTGCCCGGCGACGGTCCCTCGCGCACGCTGCTCGGCCGCATCGCGCAGTTCGAGGCCAATCCGCCGGACGCCAATTGGGACGGCGCCTGGCGGCTGGAGCAGAAATAGCTGTTCTTGCTGGGCTTGCACCGCCCTTGCTGGAAAAAACGTTTCTACTCGATAACGATGTTCGCCGTGACCTATTTCTCAGGCTTAGGTTTGACGTCCCTTGTGGCGTTTGATGGGGACACGCCGATGACAGAACTTCATGACAGGCTGGAACGGTTCGAGACGCTCACCGCCGAATGCGAGCTGATTGCCAAGCTCGCCACCGACAGCACCAAGCGCGAGTTCTATCTGAGACTCTCGGAGCAGTATCGTCAGCTGGCGGTGGATATGCGGAAGGCGATCGCGACCAAGGCCGCGGCCTGACGCCGCCTGCAATCCGTTCTTAATGTTTGGCGCGCATCCTTTGAGGATGCGAGCGTCGCGATCATGATTGCTCGCATTGGGAATGCCGAGGTCCGTTGCGGTGCAGCGCATCTCGCTGACGTCGCTTTGCCGCTCCTCACCAGGGCAATCCCATGCGCCTTCTCGCAGTCCTCATCTTCGCGCTCATGACGGCCGCCTGCAACCAGGAGCAGGACATCACCGGCTCGACCCCGGTCTGTGCGATGCGGAACTACAGCTCCTACAATCCCCGCGACATGAACCAGTGCGTTGCCGCCTGCAAGGCGTGCGACCACGGCAACACCGTCACCTGCACCACGTCATGCACCCTCAAGGGTGCCCACTGAGCGGCGGCGCTGCGTGAAGCTGAGGAGCAGACGGTGCTCGGGCACCGGAACGATTCACATGGGTTAGTCATTGAAGGGGCAGGCAGGACGCGGAGTCCTATGGAATGGGTATGCTCGATCCCGGTCGGTTCCTGGTGTCGTGCTCGCATTGCGATGCATGGCCGATGGCGGCCAACGTCAAACGTTCGAGCTGGTCGGCGTCGCCGCACGAGGTCCGCTTCGTATGCCCGCGCTGTCGCCGCGAGGAGACCGCCATCATCTCGGCCTCCGGTGAGCTGACCCCGATCCGGCGCATCGACGCTCCGCTGCGCGATGTCACCGCGGCCTGGGCTCAGGCCCAGCGGCCAAGAGGTCGGGCGTAGCCCGCCCGTCACAGGACCAAGAGATCGGGCGTAGTCGGCTCTGCGCAACGCCTTGCGCGGTCCGTTTTTGGAACCCAGCCTACGCCGACGCGTTTCCGCTCCGACATCAACGCACCGAGGCCCTGCGAATGATCAGCGAGCATTTCGACACCCGCACCCGGATCAACATGAAGCTGGCGCTGGATCGGGTCTGCCGCAATCGCCCGGTCGGCGAGGACCATTGCTTTCGCAGGTCCGTTGCCGAGAACATCATCCGCTGCGCGCTCACGGGCCGCACCGGCATCGGCCAGCTCGTCGATGCCGGCGAGCGGGCGGTGATCAGGACGCGTTCGGAACGGGAGCCGGCCTGATTGCGCCGGCTCAATCTCCGGTGCGGTGCTTTGCCCGTCATGCAACCGGCCGATTGACTCTCCGCTTGCCCGCCCCGTAGATTGGCCGGTGACGGTTCTCCTCACGGAGATCAAAAGGGAACGTGGTGCGAGGTTTTCCCGATACCGGGATATTCTCAACGCCACGGCTGCCCCCGCAACTGTAAGCGGTGAATCTTTCGTCATATGCCACTGGGAATCTCGGTCCTGGGAAGGCGACGTAAGGTAACGACCCGCGAGCCAGGAGACCTGCCGTCAGCCGTGGTCACACGCGAAGATGTCGGTCGGGGAGTACAGACATTAGCTTCACGGGAGCAATCGAACGCTCCGCCGTGAAACCTCGTTCGCTGTGACGTGCCACTGACGTCATACCGAGGTTACAAGAGTGTCCCGTATTGTCTTTGCCGCCAGGCGCTTCCGCGCCGGCGTTGTCGCGTTCGTTTCCCTGTATTCGCTCGATCTGTCCATTGCCCAGGCCCAGCAGTCGGCATCGCCCGATCTGCTGCCGCCGGTCGAGGTCGCGCCGACCGAGCGTGCGGCCAAGCCGCGAGCCGCGCGGCCTGCGCCCGACCAGCCCGAGCAGCGGCGCGTCGCTCGGCTGCCGAAGCCCGAGCTGGTGCCGGCGTCGCCCCCGGTTGCCGGGGTATCCGCGGCCAACCTGTTTCCGACGGTCGTCGTCAGTCCGACGGGCGTTGTCACTCCGACCAATCTGGTTGCGAGCTCGGTGACGGTTCTGACCGCCAGAGACATGGAGCGCGATCAGCGCCGGACCGCATCCGATGCGCTGAGCGCGGTTCCTGGCCTGAACCTCGTGCAGACCGGCGGTCCGGGGGGACAGACGTCGATCTTCATGCGCGGAACGAATTCCAACCACACCAAGGTCCTGATCGACGGCATCGATGTCAGCGATCCCGGCAACCCGAACCGTTCGTTTGATTTCGGCCAGTTGCTCACCTCCGACATTCAGCAGATCGAAGTCCTGCGCGGTCCGCAGGGCGGTCTCTACGGCGCAGACGCGCTGGGTGGCGTGATCTCCATCGTGACGAAGAAGGGCGACGGTCCCGCCCGCGCCACCGGCTCGGTCGAGGGAGGCTCGTTCGGAACGTTCAATCAAACTGCAGGTCTGAGCGGTTCACAGGACCACTTCAACTATGCCTTCAACGTCGCGCATTTCCACGCGAACGACGTGCCGGTGACGCCGGTCGAATTGCTGCCGCCGGGGCAGAAGGCGATCGGCAACAACTACGACAACATGACTTATTCGACGAAGCTTGGCGCCGAACTGAGCGAAAACCTGACGCTCAATGGCGTGGCGCGGTACACCGACGCTACCCTGCGCTTTACCGGAGACACCTTCGATCCCGTCACATCCGCGAGCTTCCCGCGGCCGCGCAAAGCACGCAGACGGTGCACCAGCTCTTCACGCGCGGGGAGGCGGTCTGGTCCGCTCTCGACGACCGGATGAAAAGCTATTTCGGCGTCAACTACACCAATCACTGGAACTACAACATCTCGCCCGGCGACGTGATGGCCACGATTACGACCGGCGACCGCGTCAAGTATGATTGGCACACCACGACCCAGCTCGCGCCCAACAACAATGTCATCATTGGTGCGGAGCATGAGACCGAAACACTGCAAACGGCGACGGTCTCGGCGCAAAACGTCAACAAGGCCGGGTATATGGAGCTGCAGTCCCAGTTCCGGGATCGAGTCTTCTTCACGGCCAACGTCCGGCAGGACGACAACGAGCGGTTTGGAGAGCATCCGACCTTTCGTCTGGCGTCTGCCGTGATCGTGCCGGTCACGGATACGAAGTTCAAGGGAAGCTACGGCACGGGGTTCAAGGCGCCCACGCTCAACCAGCTTTACGTGAGCTTTCCCGCGTTCTTCTTCTTTGCAAATCCCAACCTCAGGCCCGAGGAAAGCGTCGGATATGACGCCGGCTTCGAGCAACCCTTGTTTGGCGATCGCGTTCGCTTCGGCTCGACCTACTTCCGCAACAACATCACGGACCTGATCCAGAGCACGTTCGATCCCGTGACGTTCGCGAGCACCAACACCAATATCGGCAAGGCGATCACGGAGGGCACGGAGAGCTTCGTCGCGGCTGCGATCACGGACCGGCTTCGCGTTCGTGCCGACTACACTTTTACCCGCGCGGTGGATGCGACGGCGGGACTGGAGCTGCTGAGGCGTCCGAAGGAGAAGTGGAGCGCAAATGTCATCTGGAATCCGATCGATCCGCTGACACTTTCCGCAACCGTGTTGCACGTCGGGAGTTTCGTCGATGGTAACCGCGACTTCAGCATTCTGCGTCTGCTGGCTCCAGCCTACACTGTCGTCAACGTCGCAGCCGAATATCTGGTCACCGACCAGGTGAAGGTGTTCGGCCGGGTCGATAATCTCGCCAATGTGCACTATCAAAATCCGACCGGCTTTCTGCAGCCGGGACTGGGCGTCTATGGCGGCATTCGCCTGGCGAATTACGACGTCAGATAGCGAGAGAGAGAAGCCTCATGACGACGGCCGATCCGCTCATGGACCTGATCGCAAGCCAGCTTGCCGACGCTGAGGCCGGCTGGAGCGTCGGCACGTTCGGTGCCATTGCCGAGTTCACACGCGAGCCCGGTGAGGCCTTCGATATGGAGCAGTCTCGCAACGGGATCAGCGCCGTGACGCAGAAGGGTGGGATACGCGTTGTCTCCCACCCGGATCTGCGCCTGATCGCATCGGAATCGCCGACCACGGAGAGCTGGAGCCACCGCATCGCGCTGTGTCTTCCGCATGAAGCCAGCGCCATGAGTGGTCGTACCGTGCTGACCGAGCTCGGTCCGGATATCGAGGCGCTCCTGACGAGGGATCGCAGCGGCATCCTGTTCGACCTTGGCCTCGGAACGTTGCAGGTCGACGCCTGCATCCGTGTCAGCGATGCCGATGCCGTCGCCGCGCTCAGGAGCCGCACGGGCCAATCCGTGTTCGCGCCCGAAAGCGACGCCATGCGGATCATTCTGGCCGCCAATCCGCACCGCGTCTTCATCAGCCGCATCGGGCGCGCCGAGGTATTCCAGCCGATCCCGCCGCCGGGCGGGCAAAGCCCTGACGGCCCGCACACCCACGTCTCGCCAAAGCTGCTTGCGCATCGCCGCACCCATGCCGCCACCGAGCCGCTGCCTGAGGGGTGGATCCCCTGCGCGCATCTCTATCCGGCCCATCCGCTCCGCGATCAGCTCGGCCGCAAGCGCGCTTTTCGGCCGGATCATCACGCAGCCTTCCAGGCGCTGCTCGAACTCTATGGGCTGCCGGAGCTGACGGCGTGCAAGAGGGCCGTGGTCGAGGCGGTCGCGAAGGGGCGGGGATCTGAGACGGCGACGCTTCCGCCCGATCGCACGGCGCGCGCCACCGTTCGCGTGGCCTTGCGCCAATTGGCGGCCAAGGAGCCGCACACCGTGACACTCGCCGCCTGGCTTGCCGCCTACGACCGGCGCGATCCAGCCGAGACTGAAGATCCCATGGAGGCTCTTCACTGAGTCAGACGTGATGCCGCGTTCCAGCAAAATTGTGCTACAAATCCCACAAGGAGATCGTTCCATGACTGTCACCATCCTGCCGCCCCACGCCGACCGTTTCCGCCTTCATCCGGTCGCGTCGCGCATCGCGCCGATGTTCTGCTTTGCACTGCTGACGGTGTCATGCGCGCTCGCGAGCTTCGCGCTTGCCTGCGCGACGCCGTTTGCGGCGTTCGCCGTCGTCGCCGCCGCGATGCTGCCGATGCGTCCGGCGCTGCTCGTCGTCACCGGCGCCTGGCTCGTGAACCAGACCATCGGCTTTGGCGTGCTGCACTATCCCATCGATGGCAGCACCATCGCCTGGGGCTTTGTCATCGGTGCTGCCGCGTTGCTGTCGACGGCAGCGGCATCGACCGTTCTCCGCCTGCTGCCGCAGGGCCGCACGCCGCTGATGCTGGCCATCGCGCTCGTCGCCGCCTACGCCGCCTATGAGCTCGCGCTGCTTGCCGCGACGCCGTTCCTTGGCGGAGAGGGCGCGTTCACTGCGGCCATCGTGACGCGCATCGGGCTGACCAGCGCCGTCTGGCTCGCCGGCCTCGTCGCCGCCTGCGAGATCGTCCGCCTGGTCGATCCGTTCGGGCGCGCGATGCGGAACGCGTAATGCTGGATGTGCGTCATCCCAAGGGTTGCGCGAGCCAGGCGGGAACTCCCGCATTCCACAGGGAACACCGCTTCCGGCCCGCAACGAATCGTTGACACCCGGCTGCATATGTCACCACATGTGGGCGTCACGGTTCCGCTGGATCGCAAGATTTAGTGGCTAAGAGGGAAGCCGGTGAACCGCGCGAGAGCGCGGAATTCCGGCGCTGCCCCCGCAACTGTCAGCAGCGAGCTGCTTCCGAACAATCGTCACTGGTGCCTTTCGCGCCGGGAAGACGGGAAGTGGGCGACGACCTGCGAGCCAGGAGACCTGCCGCGACGATCTGAACGTCCACGGGCGGGGTGTCCGGCGGTCGCTTGCACGCACCGCCCGGCAACTCTGCCGCCGGCGTTTCTGCAGCGTCCTTCCTTACAGCCCCGTTCAAACACAACGCGCGCATCACGGGGCCCTTTGATGTCACTCAACCTGCACGACGCGGACACCGCTTCCGCACCCATCGTTCATTTGCGTCCACAATCGCTTGCGCCTGCTTCGAGCGAGCCGGCCATGCAGATCATCCGTCGCAACGGCAAGGTCTCGCCGTTCGATTCCGCGAAGATCGCGGTCGCCATGACCAAGGCGTTTCTTGCGGTCGAAGGCACCAGTGCGGTCGCCTCGCGCCGCGTCCATGAGAGCGTGGAGCAGCTGACGGCCGAAGTCGTCGCTGCGTTGATGCGGCGGGCAGGCGAGGGACGCACCTTCCATATCGAGGATGTGCAGGACCAGGTCGAGCTCGCCTTGATGCGGAGCGAGCACCACAAGGTCGCACGCGCCTATGTGCTGTACCGCGAGGAGCGGTCGCGCCAGCGCGCCGAGGAGGCGGCCGCGGAAGCGACGCCCGCTGTCGCGCCGGCACTTCATGTCACGCTCGCCGACGGTTCGCGCGTTGGTCTCGACACCAAGCGGCTTGCGCTGATTATCGGCGAAGCCTGCGCCGGTCTCGACGGCGTCTCCGCGGCACCCGTGCTCACCGAGACCACCCGCAATCTCTACGACGGCATCAGCCAGGACGAACTGGCGCTGGCCTCGATCATGGCCGCACGCACGCTGGTCGAGCAGGAGCCGAATTATGCTTATGTCAGTGCGCGCCTGCTGCTGGACAAGCTCCGCGGCGAGGTGCTGTCCTATGTCCATGCCGGGCCGACCTTCGCCTCGCAGGCCGATATGGCTGTGCGCTATGCCGAATATTACCCGGCCTACGTGAAGACCGGCATCGTTGCCGAACTGCTCGATCCTGAACTGGCCCGCTTCGACCTCGGCCGGATCGCGGCTGCACTCAAGCCCGAGCGCGACCTGAACTTCCAGTTCCTCGGCCTCCAGACGCTGTACGACCGCTACTTCCTGCACGTCCGCGGCAAGCGGATCGAACTGCCGCAAGCTTTCTTCATGCGCGTCGCGATGGGTCTTGCGGTGCGCGAGATCGACCGAGAGGCCAGGGCGATCGAGTTCTACGATCTGCTGTCATCGTTCGACTTCATGGCCTCGACGCCGACGCTGTTCAATTCGGGTACGCTGCGTCCGCAATTGTCGTCCTGTTTTCTCACGACAGTCTCGGACGACCTCGACGGCATCTTCAAGTCGATCAAGGACAACGCACTGCTGGCAAAATATTCCGGCGGCCTCGGCAACGACTGGACGCCGGTCCGTGGGCTCGGCGCCCACATCAAGGGCACCAACGGCGAGAGCCAGGGCATCATCCCGTTCCTGAAGGTTGCCAACGACACCGCGATTGCCGTCAACCAGGGCGGCAAGCGCAAGGGCGCGGTCTGCGCCTATCTGGAGACCTGACACGTCGACATCGAGGAATTCCTCGACCTGCGCAAGAACACCGGCGACGACCGCCGTCGTACCCACGACATGAACACCGCCAATTGGGTGCCGGACCTGTTCATGCAGCGCGTCGATGCCGATGGCGAATGGACGCTGTTTTCGCCCGACGAGACGCCCGATTTGCACGATCTATACGGCGGGGCGTTCAAGACGGCTTACGAGGCCTATGAGGCCAAGGCGAAAGCCGGCGGCATGCGCGTCTTCAAGACCGTGCGCGCGAGCGACCTCTGGCGTCGCATGCTGACCATGCTGTTCGAGACCGGTCATCCCTGGATCACCTTCAAGGACCCCTGCAACCTGCGTTCGCCGCAGCGGCACGTTGGCGTGATCCACTCGTCGAACCTCTGCACCGAGATCACGCTGAACACCTCCGCCGACGAGGTCGCGGTCTGCAATCTCGGCTCCATCAACATGCTCAACCATGTCGGGCCTGATGGTGTCGACCAGGCCAAGCTGAAGCGGACGGTGACCACCGCCGTCCGGATGCTCGACAACGTCATCGACATCAATTTCTACACCATCCCGGAGGCGCGTCGCTCCAACATGCGTCATCGTCCCGTCGGGCTCGGCCTCATGGGCTTTCAGGAAGCGCTTCAGGTCCAGCGCATTCCGACCGCGTCCGACGCGGCAGTGGCGTTTGCCGACACCAGCATGGAGGCAATCTCGTTCCACGCGATCGAAGCGTCGTCCGATCTCGCCGCGGAGCGCGGACGCTATCCGAGCTTCGAGGGCTCGCTGTGGTCGAAGGGCGTCTTGCCGCTCGACTCCATCCAGCTTCTCGCCGACGCGCGCGGTGGTCTCGACGTCGATCGCTCCGCAACACTCGACTGGGATCGCCTCCGCGAGAAGGTCACGTCCAGCGGCATGCGCAACTCGAACGTCATGGCGATCGCGCCGACGGCGACGATCTCCAACATCTGCGGCGTCTCGCAGTCGATCGAGCCGAACTATCAGAACCTGTTCGTGAAATCGAACATGTCCGGCGACTTCACGGTCGTGAACGAGTTCCTGGTGCGCGACCTCAAGGCGAGGGGGCTTTGGGACGAGGTGATGGTCTCCGACCTCAAATATTTCGACGGCAGCGTCGGCCAGATCGACCGCGTTCCTGACGATCTGAAGGCGCTCTACGCCACCGCCTTCGAGATCGACAGCGCCTGGCTGATCGAGGCGGCCGCGCGCCGGCAGAAATGGATCGACCAGTCGCAGTCGCTCAACCTCTACATCGCCAATCCCTCCGGCAAGAAGCTCGACGCGCTCTACTGGCTGGCCTGGCGGCGCGGCTTGAAGACGACGTACTATTTGCGCTCGCGCAGCGCCACGCATGTCGAGAAATCGACGTTGAAGGGCACCGACGGAAAGCTCAATGCGGTGTCCGCGTCTGTGGCGGTGTCGCACGCGCCGATCGTGATCCCGACCGCAGCGGCACCGGACCTCGACGGCATCAAGGCCTGCCGGATCGACGATCCCGAATGCGAAGCGTGCCAGTGAGGAGATGACGATGCTCGACTGGTCCGATACCGAAACCACAGCAGCCGCTCCGGCCGCCTCAAGTCTAGCCACTGCACTGCGTCCGCAGAGCCAGCTCAAGCTCGAGCCGGCCGACCCGACCGGCCTAGGTGCGATCGACCGCGCCGGCGGCCGCGTCTCCGTCGACGAGAAGCGGATGATCAACTGCCGCGCCGACGTCAACCAGCTGCTTCCGCTGAAGTACAAATGGGCCTGGGAGAAGTATCTCTCAGGCTGCAACAATCACTGGATGCCGACCGAAGTTTCGATGCAGGCCGACATCGCGCTATGGAAGTCGCGGGACGGGCTGACGGAGGACGAGCGGCGCGCGATCAAGCGCAATCTCGGCTTCTTCGCAGCCTCTGAATCGCTCGTCGCCAACAACATCGTGCTGGCGATCTACCGTCACCTCACCAATCCGGAGTGCCGGCAGTACCTCCTTCGGCAGGCCTTCGAGGAGGCGGTGCACACCCACACCTTCCAGTATATCGTCGAAAGCCTCGGCCTCGACGAGGGCGAGCTGTTCAACATGTACCGCGAGGTGCCGTCGATCACGGACAAGGCGGCCTGGGCGCTCAAGCACACGCAGCACCTGGACGATCCGTCGTTCCAGACGGGGACGCCGGATAGCGACCGCGCCTTCCTGCGCGATCTCGTCGCCTTCTATGTCGTGTTCGAGGGGATGTGGTTCTATACCGGCTTCGCGCAGATCCTGTCGCTTGGCCGCCGCAACAAGATGGTCGGCATCGCCGAGCAGTACCAGTACATCCTGCGCGACGAGAGCATCCATCTCAACTTCGGCATCGACGTGATCAACCAGATCAAGATCGAGAACCCGCATCTGTGGACGGCGGCATTCCAGGACGAGGTTCGCGGCATGATCCGTGATGCGGCCGAGCTGGAGGCCGCTTACGGACGGGACACGATGCCGCGCGGCTTCCTCGGCCTGAATGCGGCGCTGTGCGAGCAGTACATGCACTTCATCGCCAACCGCCGCTGTGCGCAGATCGGGCTCGCTCCGGTGTTCGCCGAGGTCGAGAACCCGTTCCCGTGGATGTCGGAGGCGATGGACCTGAAGAAGGAGAAGAACTTCTTCGAGACCCGCGTCATCGAATACCAGAATGGTGGTGCGCTGACTTGGGAATAGCACCGATCATGACTATGCCGCGGGCGTGCCACCTGTGCTTAAACGGTGGCACGCGTGCGACAGCAGGGGGATGAGGTGGAGATCAGACGAGACGATCCGACGGCGCCCTATGTCGCCGACTTGTTGGCACATCATCTCGAGGAGCTGCGCAGCGTCATGGCCGAGCGCGCCTTCGCTCTCGATGCCACCGGCCTTTCGGCTGCCACCGTGACCTTCTGGACGGCTTGGCAGGACGATGTCCTGCTCGGGTTCGGTGCGCTGAAGGAGCTGGATCATACGCATGGCGAGGTGAAGTCGATGCGTGCCGCGCCGGCTGCGCGGGGCACCGGGGTAGGGCGCGCACTGCTGAGCCATATCATCGCTGAAGCCCGCAGGCGGCGTTACGTGCACCTCAGCCTGGAGACCGGCACGGCGGCCCTGCACGCGCCCGCCATCTCGCTCTATCGCAGCGCCGGTTTCGTCTCCTGCGCGCCGTTCGCCGACTATGAGGCAAGCCCGCACAACCAGTTCATGCGGCTCGACCTGACGGTTTGAGCTGGGCGCTTCGCGCTCATCACTCCCGCCTCAGGATGACGGGGTTGGTACTGCGGGCCGCCGCGACTCAGGTGAGGCACGCTCCGTTCCCGAGACCCGCGCTGGGGAGCGCCGGAGCGGCTTTGAAATCTCAGGTTGTGAATTGTCATAATCACGAGGGTATCGCAGTAAGCCAACCCGTGTCTTCCCGGTAACGATTGTGCTGTCCCTGCAACACTCATCTTGGATTAAACCCTTATCTCCGTCCGTTCGCATCAGCGCCGCTTTTTAGCCACACCCGAACATGAATAAAATCGCTCTAAAGTTTGAAGGGCATCGGCGGTCTTCGAAGGACGGGAAATCCCAAGGTCGATTCAAATCTTGGCTCTGATTTTTCGGGTCTGAAAGGGTTGGCCGGGGAAACTGGTTTGCGATGGACGCAAAGACCGACATCAAGCAGAGGCTGCCGAGCCGTCACGTGACGGAAGGCCCGACGCGCGCGCCGCACCGGTCCTATTTCTACGCCATGGGTCTGACCACCGAGCAGATCCACCAGCCCTTCGTCGGCGTCGCCTCCTGCTGGAACGAGGCCGCCCCCTGCAACATCTCCCTGATGCGCCAGGCCCAGGCGGTGAAAAAGGGCGTTGCATCCGCCGGCGGCACCCCCCGCGAATTCTGCACCATCACCGTCACCGACGGCATCGCCATGGGCCATGACGGCATGCGCTCGTCGCTGCCGTCGCGCGAGTGCATCGCCGATTCCGTCGAACTGACCGTGCGCGGCCACGCCTATGATGCGCTCGTGGGCCTTGCCGGCTGTGACAAGTCGCTGCCGGGCATGATGATGGCGATGGTCCGTCTCAACGTGCCCTCGATCTTCATCTACGGCGGTTCGATCCTGCCCGGCAATTTCCGCGGCCAGCAGGTCACCGTCCAGGACATGTTCGAGGCCGTCGGCAAGCACTCGGTCGGCGCCATGTCGGACGAGGACCTCGACGAGATCGAGCGCGTGGCGTGCCCCTCGGCGGGTGCCTGCGGCGCGCAGTTCACTGCCAACACCATGGCGACCGTCTCCGAGGCGATCGGCCTGGCACTGCCGTACTCGGCCGGCGCCCCGGCGCCGTATGAGATCCGCGACGCTTTCTGCACGACCGCGGGCGAAAAGGTCATGGACCTGATCGCCTCCAACCTCCGGCCGCGCGACATCGTCACGCGGAAGGCGCTGGAGAACGCCGCCGCCGTGGTCGCGGCGTCCGGCGGCTCGACCAATGCTGCACTGCACCTGCCGGCGATCGCGCATGAGTGCGGCATTAAGTTCGACCTGTTCGACGTCGCCGAAATCTTCAAAAAGACACCATATGTCGCGGATTTGAAGCCGGGTGGCCGTTATGTCGCCAAAGACATGTTTGAAGTAGGTGGCATACCGCTTCTGATGAAGACGCTGCTCGACAACGGATTTCTCCACGGCGACTGCATTACGGTCACCGGTCGAACGATCGCCGAAAACCTCAAAAGCGTTAAATGGAATCCGCACCAGGATGTGGTGCACCCGGCAGACAAGCCGATCACCGTCACCGGTGGTGTGGTTGGTCTGAAGGGCAATCTGGCGCCAGAAGGTGCGATCGTGAAAGTCGCGGGAATGTCTAACCTGAGGTTCACCGGTCCGGCGCGATGCTTCGACCGGGAGGAGGACGCCTTTGAGGCTGTCCAGAACCGCACCTACAGGGAAGGCGAGGTCATCGTGATCCGCTACGAGGGCCCCAAGGGCGGTCCCGGCATGCGGGAAATGCTCCAGACCACCGCGGCGCTGACGGGCCAAGGCATGGGCGGCAAGATCGCGCTCATCACCGACGGCCGCTTCTCCGGCGCCACCCGCGGCTTCTGCATCGGCCATGTTGGGCCGGAAGCCGCCATCGGCGGCCCGATCGGGCTGCTCGAGGATGGCGACATCATCGAGATCGACGCGGTCGCAGGTACCCTTAACGTAAAATTGAGCGACCAAGAGCTCGCCCAGCGCAAGACCAAATGGAGCGCTCGCGCGACTAACCACACGTCGGGTGCGCTCTGGAAGTATGCTCAGCAGGTTGGACCAGCGGTCGGTGGGGCAGTGACCCATCCGGGCGGCGCGCACGAGAAACAGTGCTATGCGGACATCTAGGCGTGCCATAGTTGCGTTTGTGTTGGGGGTCGGTGCGCTGGCCGCGCCGGCGCTCGCCTTTGACGGCTCGGCCAGCAAGGATGCGGCCCTCCCGGTCGTGACCACCTTGCCGGGCGCCGCGGGTGCCGTGCGCAGCAAGGTGGCGGCACCGGCGACCACGCCCCAGGAAACCTCGCTCAGCGCCCTGCAATATGCCGCCGAAGGCGGTCATCCCGGCGCTCAGTTCAAGCTCGGCCGCATGTATGCCGATGGCGACGGCGTCGCCCAGGACGATGTGCGCGCCTTCGAATATTTCAGCCGCATCGCCAATGCGCATGCCGAGGACAGCCCGTCGGCGCCGCAGGCGCAGGTCGTGGCCAACGCCTTCGTCGCGCTCGGCCGCTACTATCTGAGCGGTATCCCGAACTCGAAGATCAAGTCGGATCCGGACCGGGCGCGGGAGATGTTCTCCTATGCGGCCTCCTATTTCGGCAATGCGGATGCGCAGTACGATCTCGCCCGGCTGTATCTGAAGACCCCGGACGCCTCGCGCGAGGATTTCCGCTATGGCGCGCGCTGGCTCGGCCTTGCCGCCCAGAAGGGCCAGCACGAGGCGCAGGCGCTGCTCGGCCAGATGCTGTTCAATGGCGACCGCCTGCCGCGGCAGGCCGCGCGTGGCCTTATGTGGCTGACGCTGGCGCGTGACAGCGCCGGTATCGAGGAAACCTGGATCAAGGAAAGCTACAACCGCGCTTTCGCCAAGGCCTCGGACGACGACCGCGCCATGTGCCTGCAAATGCTGGAACAGTGGGTGCAGGGCGTTCAGGGCCGCCGGTAGTAGGTACCCCCGCCGGGTAGGTTAGCCCGCGGCTGCGCAAAGCGCAGTCCGCTGGCTGCGCGAAGCGCAGTCCGCCGGCGCCATCCAGCACCTCCAGGCATCTGCTCAAGCCGCCTCCAGATCCAGATCCGCCCATACCGGCACGTGGTCCGACGGCTTCTCCCAAGCCCGCACATAGCTGTCGATGCCGACATTGGCGAGCCGGTCGCTGGCCTGCGGCGACAGCAGCAGATGGTCGATCCTCAAGCCATGGTTCTTCTGCCAGGCGCCGGCCTGGTAGTCCCAGAAGGTGTAGAGCCCGGGCTCGTCGGTGACCGCGCGCAGCGCGTCGGTGAGGCCGAGGCCCAGCAGGGACTGAAAGCTCTCCCGCGTCTCGGCCTTGAACAGGGCGTCCTCGGTCCAGGCGGCGGGATTATGGACGTCGCGGGCATGCGGGATGACGTTGAAGTCGCCTGCGAGGATCAGCGGCTCCTCGGCCTTGAGGCGCTCCCTCGAATACTCAAGAAGCCGCGACATCCATTTGAGCTTGTAAGGATATTTCTCGGTCCCGACCGGATTGCCATTGGGCAGATAGAGGCAGGCGATGCGCAGCACGCCGTGCTTGAGCGTGACCACGCCCTCGAGGAAACGGGCATGAGCATCCTCGTCGTCGCCGGCGAGGCCCGACTTGGTCTCGTCGAATCGGAGCTTCGAGAGCAAAGCGACGCCGTTGAAGGTCTTCTGACCGTGGGTGACCACGTTGTAGCCCAGCGCCTCGATCTCCAGCCGCGGGAAGGCCTCGTCGACGCATTTGATCTCCTGGAGGCAGACGATGTCCGGCTGGCATTCCTTCAGCCAGGTCAGCAGCAGGTCGATCCGCTGCCGGACCGAGTTCACGTTCCAGGTAGCAATTCTGATGGGCATTGGTGGGGCTCCGGGCAGGGGCCATGGTTAGAACAAACTGCAAACGCGCCCGTCAAGGACGCCGCAAAATCTCCCACAAAATTAACCCGGCTTAAGCCGGGCTCGGGCCATTGATACCGAAAAGGTTTTTCGAATGGGATGGCCGGACAAATCCATGAAGCAAGCTGAGCCGCGCGACGGCCTGATCGGCGCGTTCCTGTACTGGCTCGGCGGCTTCGAGATCGAGGACGGCCTGACCGCCGATCTCAGCGAGCGCGAGCTGCGCCGCATCCGCGCCAAGCAGATCGACGCGGTGATGCGCGCGATCCCGGTGACCATGGCCGTCACCATGCTCAACGTCGCCATTGTGCTGATCCTGTTCTGGGGCAGGGGCTGGAACGATTTCCTCGCGATCTGGGGCATGACCCTCGCCGTCACCGCCTCACTTGCCGTGCGCGCGTGGCGGCGGTCGCATCAAAGCCCGCCGCAGGAAGCGTCACCGCGCGCCGCGCGGCAAATGCTGCGGCAGGCGTTCTTCCTCGCGGCGATCTGGGGCACGCTGCCGCTCGCGCTGTTCAGCCGGGTCGAGCCGACCAGTCAGCTCATCCTGGCCTGCCTGATGGTCGGCATGATGTCCGGCGGCGCCTTCACGCTGTCGACCTTCCCGCGCGCGGGCCTCGTCTATCTTGCGACCGTGACGATGGCCTGCGCCGGCGCGCTGTTCTTGTGCGGCACCGGCCCGTATCTGCTGACCGCGGTGTTCCTGCTGCTGTTCGCGTTCTTCATGGCGCGCAACATCGTCTCGCAGGGCAATCTGTTCCTCGGCAATCTCAAGGCCCGGCTCGAGCTCGAACGTCAGACCGAGATCATCTCGCTGCTGCTGAAGGACTTTCAGGAGAACGCCAGCGACTGGTTGTGGCAGACCGACGCCGAAGGGCATCTCGTCGACGTGCCCCAACGCTTCGCCGAAGTGGCGCAGCTTCCGCTTCCGCTGCTGAAGGGCTCGCATTTCGTCGACGTGCTCGACATGCTCTGTCCCGACGACAAGAGCGCAGCCTACAACGTCGTCGGCCTGATGGAGCAGAGCGAGCCGCTGCACGAGATGAACCTCAAGGTCGTCGCCGGCGGCGAGGCGCGGCTGTGGTCGCTCACCGCGAAGCCGGCCTACGACCGCGACGGCCAGTTCCTCGGCTATCGCGGCTTCGGCCGCGACGTCACCGAGCGCTGGCGTGCGGAAAAGGCGGAGGCCGAGAGCCGCGCGAAGTCCGACTTCCTCGCGGTGATGAGCCACGAGATCCGCACGCCCATGAACGGCGTGCTCGGGCTTGCCAGCATGCTGCTGGAAACCAGGCTCGATCCGGAGCAGCACGAGGCCGTCACTTCGATCCGCGAGTCCGGCGACAATCTCCAGCGCATCCTCAACGATATCCTCGATCTGTCCAAGCTCGAGGCCGGACGCTTCGCGTTCGAGGCGATCGACTTTGCGCCGCAGGCGCTGGTCGAGACGGTTGCGACCGTCGTGCGCGCAGGCGCCAAGAGCAAGGGGCTCGCCGTCAAGGTCGAGCTCGACCCGAACCTGCCGCCGACGCTGCGCGGTGATGTCGCGCGGATCCGGCAGGTGCTGCTCAACCTCGCCTCCAACGCGGTAAAGTTCACCGACGAAGGCGAGGTGACGATCAAGGCCACCTGCCAGGCGCGCCGCGATCTGCTTGCGACCGTCGAATGGACCGTGACCGACAGTGGCATCGGCATCGCGCCTGAGAAACTCGGGGAGCTGTTCTCCGACTTCGCGCAGGCCGACGCCTCGATCAGTCGCCGCTTCGGCGGCACCGGGCTTGGGCTTGCAATCTCCCGGCGCATCATCGAGCAGATGGGCGGCACCATCGGCGTCACCTCGACGCCGGGCGAGGGCTCGACCTTCCGCTTCACGCTGGTGCTGCCCTGGAGCCAGGCTCAGGCCTCCGACCAGGCCGCGGGCAGCGATGAAGCCGACGAGCTCAAGGCGCGGATCGCGGGGCTCGACCGGCCGCTGAAGGTGCTGGTGGCCGAGGACGACGCCGTCAACCGCATGGTCGTGACCAAGATGTTGGGGGCGTTCGAGGTCGAGCTGCGCGTCGTCACCGACGGCGTCCAGGCGGTCGAGGCTGCATCGGAGAGCGATTACGATGTCGTGCTGATGGACGTGCGCATGCCGGACATGGACGGCCTTGCCGCGACGCGGGCGATCCGCGCGCAAGGCGGGCGCTTCGAAGCCTTGCCGATCGTCGCGCTGACCGCCAACGCCTTCCCCGAGGACGTCAAGATCTGCCGCGAGGCCGGCATGTCGGATTTTTTGGCAAAGCCGTTGCGTAAGCCCGCACTCGCCGCCGCCTTGCTGCGCGCGCTCGACGGCCACATGATGTCGGAGGACGCGTCGCTTCAGCCGGAGCTGACGCCGCTTGATGTCGCGTGGACGGACGAGGAAAGGCAGATGACCGGCATCTAGCCGGTCAGATCGAGAAGCTGGTCCCGCTGAGCTACTGGCGCGTGCGCCGGCAATGTAACGCGGCGCCGCTACAGTTTTCCATAGACGCGCCCGGCGACCGCCTTCAGGCGTTCGACCGAGGCGGACTCGGGATGCGGCTTGACCGGCGCGAACAGGATCGAAGCCTGCCTGCCGTTCTTCCAGACATAGATGTTGACGGCGTTGCCGTTGCCCTTGGTGCAGGAATGCTCGCCGAACGCTTCACTGCCGAGCTCGGGTATCGCCAAATGTTTGCACGGGCCCGCGCGCTTCATCACGCTGATGACGGTGTCGCGCGACATCGCGATCACCGCGACGGTCATGGTGTTGGCCTCGCGATCGAACATCATGCAGCTGCCGGCGCCGGTCCGCTGGACCGTCAGCGTGCTCTTGTCGAGAAAGCCGTCGGCATCCGCGGCCGTGAGCCACTCGCAATTGCCAAACCGCTCGCTGCTCTTGCTCACGTTGGCGATGGCAACGCGCGCGGCTTCGGTGATCGGCCCGAGCAGCGCGTCGTCGGCACGCCGGCCGATCGGATAGACGCTGATCTGCAGAATGTAATCGCCGGACAGGGCGACGACCGAGGCCTCCTGGCGCTCCGCGCCGGCGGTGCTCGTTCCGCCCTGGCCTTCGTCGCCGATCCCCGCGACTGCGTTCAGCGGCATGCGCTCACCAAGCGTCTTGACGAAGGTCGCGTACAATTCCCTGGCGCGGTCCTTGTCGGGATTGCGGAACACGGTCAACATCATCGTGTCGCCGCGCCCGCCCTGGTAGATGCAGCCGCGGCCGTCCTGATTTGAAATCAGTGACCATTTGAGCGCCGGCATCGCACGGGCGAGCTCCTGGGCGCTGATGAACGGGCAGGTTTCGGCCGCGCGCGCGGGAAGCACCGGGACGGCTGCGATTGCAAGGAATAGAGCGAGGCAAGAGAACAGACGATCAATAATGCGCATTGGATAATTTAATACCGCTATTGGCGCCGCTGACGAGATTTAAGCTTTCTAGAATGATTGGACAGGGGCCGCTTCGGCGTCAGACTGTATCGGACGGACCCGCCGAGCCCCCTTGGGGACCTCGCGATGATCACAAATTACCCCTGATTTGCCCGACGCGTCAAACGATTTTCGTAAAGTCCGAAATGCATCGTGCCGGCTCCCGGCTACTTTGCATGGGGTTGTTTTTCAGATTTTAAGTCGGGCTAGATCGAGAAGCTGGTCCCGCACCCGCAGGACGCCGTCGCATTGGGATTGTTGACGCGGAACGAGGCGCCGATCAGATCGTCGACGAAATCGACCTGCGAGCCCGCCAGGAACGGCTGGGAGGCGGAATCGACCAGCACGACGGCATTCTCCTGCTCGATCACAAGATCGTCGTCGGTGCGGTCGCGGTCGATGTCGAATTTGTACTGGAAGCCCGAGCAGCCGCCGCCCTCGACGGAGATGCGCAGCATCGCGCCAGAACCTTCGCCCTTGAGGATCTCCCCAATCCGGCGTGCGGCGCGGTCACTGATGGTCACGTCAGTCGTCATAGCTCGTCTCCGATAGTCCCGCGGTCATACCAACTTCACTTGCCCAATTCATTTGGTATCCCGCGTCCGGCATAGTTAAGTGCAAGCATACGCAGAATCAAATGGATAGGGACTAAATTCGTCGTGTCCGTCGGAATGGCAGCCCCCCGTGCGCCCTATGCCTGCGACCCCGACCGCAGCCGCGGCCGGCTGGTCGTGGAGCCGCCGAGCCGGACCCGCAGCCCGTTCCGGCGGGATTGCGACCGGGTGATCCATTCCACCGCGTTCCGCCGCCTGAAGTACAAGACCCAGGTCTTCGTGTTCCACGAGGGCGACCACTACCGCACCCGGCTGACCCATTCGCTGGAGGTGGCGCAGATCGCTCGCGCCCTGGCCCGGCAGCTCGGGTTGGACGAGGACCTCACGGAAACGTTGGCGCTGGCTCATGATCTCGGCCATCCGCCGTTCGGCCACGCCGGCGAGCGGGCGCTGGATGCCTGCCTGAAGGATTTCGGCGGCTTCGACCACAACGCCCAGACCTTGCGGGTCGTCGCGTCGCTCGAGCATCGCTATCCGGAGTTCGACGGTCTCAACCTGACCTGGGAGTCGCTGGAGGGCATCGTCAAGCACAACGGCCCGCTGACGGATCGCAGCGGCGCGCCGGTCGGGCCCTATCGCGAGCATGGCATTCCGGTCGGCATCGCCGACTACATCAAGACCTACGATCTCGAATTGTGGAGCTTCGCCTCGCTGGAGGCGCAGGTCGCCGCGATCGCCGACGACATCGCCTATGACGCCCATGACATCGATGACGGTCTGCGCGCCGGCCTGTTCCATCTCGATGATCTCAAGGTGATGCCGCTGACCGCGGAGATCATCGCCGAGACCTCAGCGCATTATCCCGATCTCGAAGACGTCCGGCGCGGCGCCGAGCTGGTGCGCGAGCTGATCTCACACCTGATCGGTGCGGTGTATTCGGAGGCGCAGAAGAACCTCGCCGTCGTAAAACCGCAATCAGCCCAGGACGTGCGCCGGCAGAGCCGGGCGCTGGTCACGTTCCCGGCGGCGGTTGCCGAGGAGGAGGCCGCCATCAAGCGCTTCCTCTATCAGCACATGTACCGCCACAAGCGGGTGATGCGGGTGATGGGGGAGGCGGAACAGATTCTGTTCGACCTGTTCGCAAAATACCTGACATCCTCCGGTGAGCTGCCACCGGAATGGCTGCTGGGGGCGGAGGCGGACAATGAGGGCGACCGGGCCCGCCGGATCGGCAATTTCATTGCCGGAATGACCGACCGTTTCGCCCTGACCGAGCACCAGCGGCTCTTTGACTCGACCCCGGATTTGCGTTAGGCGGCGGCCATGCCCGACACATCCTCAGCACTGCACCTGTTCGCCGACGTGCTCGCACGCGTGCACGCCGCCTGCCGCGCGCTCGCAGCGGACGCCAACTGGCCCGAGGGTATCGATTTCTCGCGCGTGGTGGTCGAGCCGCCGCGCGACGCCTCCCATGGCGACATGGCGACCAACGCCGCCATGGTGCTTGCGAAAGAGGCAAAGGCAAAGCCCCGCGACCTCGCCGAGCAGATCGCCGAGCGGCTCCGTGCCGACGTGCTGATTGCCAAGGTCGATGTCGCCGGTCCCGGCTTCATCAATCTGACGCTGAAGCCGGCCGCCTGGGCCGAGGCGTTGCGGACGGTGCTGCGCGAGGGGGCCGACTACGGCCGCGTCCGCGGTGGCTCCAAGGTCAATGTCGAATACGTCTCGGCGAACCCGACCGGACCGATGCATGTTGGCCATTGCCGCGGCGCCGTGTTCGGCGACGCGCTGGCAAGCCTGCTCCAGTTCGGTGGCCACGACGTCACCCGCGAATACTACATCAACGATGCCGGTGCGCAGGTCGACGTGCTCGCGCGTTCCGCCTTCCTGCGGTACCGCGAGGCACTTGGCGAAAGCATCGGCGCGATCCCGGAAGGGCTGTATCCCGGCGACTATCTGAAGCCGGTGGGCGCGGCGCTGGCGAAGGAGCACGGCGACAAGCTCCTTGCGATGAGCGAGGCCGAGTGGCTGCCGACGGTACGCGCCAAGGCGATCGCGATGATGATGGACGAGATCAAGGACGATCTCGCAGCCCTCAACATCCGCCACGACGTGTTTTTCTCCGAGCGCTCGCTGATCGAGACCGGCAACAACAAGGTTGCCGAGACCATCGATTTCCTGAAGGCCAAGGGCGACATCTATGAAGGCCGCCTGCCGCCGCCGAAGGGCGCGCCGGTCGAGGATTGGGAAGACCGCGAGCAGCTCCTGTTCAAGGCGACCGCTTACGGCGACGATGTCGATCGTCCGCTGATCAAGTCGGACAATTCCTACACCTACTTCGCCTCGGATATCGCCTACCACAAGAACAAGTTCGATCGCGGCTTCGCCGAGATGATCGACGTCTGGGGCGCCGACCATGGCGGCTACATCAAGCGGATGCAGGCGGCGGTGAAGGCGACGACATCCGGCAAGGGCGCGCTCGACGTCAAGATCGTCCAGCTCGTGAAGTTGCTGCGCAACGGCGAGCCGGTGAAAATGTCGAAGCGGAGCGGGGACTTCGTCACCTTGCGCGAAGTGGTGGATGAGGTCGGCCAGGACGCCGTCCGCTTCATGATGCTCTACCGCAAGAACGATGCGGTGCTCGACTTCGACCTCGCCAAGGTCATGGAGCAGTCGCGCGACAACCCGGTATTCTACGTCCAGTACGGCCACGCCCGCGGCCACTCGATCTTCCGCAACGCCCGGGCCGAGGTGTTCCCGGAACTGCCTGAGGATACCGGCAAGCGGATCGCGTGGCTCGGCGAGTCGGCGGTGGAACGGCTGTCGGACCCGGTCGAGCTCGAGCTGCTCAAGCGCCTCGCAATTTTTCCGCGCATGCTGGAGGCCGCCGCCGCGGCCCATGAGCCGCACCGAATTGCCTTCTATCTCTATGACTTAGCGAGCGAATTTCACGCACTTTGGACGAAGGGGCGCGATTTGCCCTATTTACGCTTCATTATCAATAATGATGCAGATCTTACAAAGGCGCGACTGGCCATGGTCCAGGGCGTCGTCTCTGTCCTGGCATCGGGCCTCGCCATCCTCGGCGTCCATGCTCCGGACGAGATGCGGTAGTTTGGGGCGAACTACTTAAGGGGAATTTTGGGGGTAACCGGCAGAAGCCGGACCGCTTAGACTTGGTTGAATGCCTTGTGGGTCGAAAGCCGCGCCTTGGTCGAGGGGCGCGCGGCTTTCCCGAAGGGACGCATCATCACGATGGCCGAACGATATCAGGACAGAACGTTTCCTTCCGATGGCTATGGTCGCGGTGGCGATCAGCATGGGAAGGCGGACAACGATCCCTTGGCCGAACTCGCCCGCCTGATCGGACAGACCGATCCATTCGCAGCGCAGGGACGGCCGAGCGCGCAGCCGCCGGCATCGCCAACGCAGAGCTATCAGGACCACGACTATCCGCAGGACGACTATCGGCAGGATTATGCCGAGCAGGCGCCGCCGGCTCAGCCCGGGCCGCCCTCATGGATGCGGCGCGCCAACGTGCAGCCGCAGCCCGCGCCCGAGCAGCCCGACTATCCCGTTTCTGTGAACCCGGTTCATCCATTGCACCGCTATTCAGCTCAGCCGACCGCGCCCGAGCCTGATTTCCATCAGCCGCAGGCCTATCAGGACCACGCTTACCAGGATCAGGCCCATCAAGCGCAGGCCTATCAGGATCAGGCCCATCAGGGCCGCGCTCACCAGCAGCATGATCAGGCTTACCAGGAGCAAGCCTATCAGGAGCCGCATCAGCCACCTGATCCGGCACGCTACGACGATGCGCTTTATGGACGGCTGGAGGGCGGCGAGCAGGATTATCAGCGCGATCCCGCCTATCCGGACGATCCTTACGCGTTCCAGAGCGACTATCCCGAGGCCGATCTCGACGAGCCGAAGAAGCCGCGCGGCGGCATGATGACGGTCGCAGCGATCCTCGCGCTTGCCGTGGTCGGCACTGGCGCGGCCTTCGCCTACAAGACCTATGTCGGTTCGCCTCGCAGCGGCGAGCCGCCGATCATCAAGGCGGACAACACGCCGACCAAGATCGTGCCGGCGCCGATCGACTCCTCGGCCAAGGTGCCGGATCGCATGGCGAGCGGCGATGGCTCCGAGAAGATCGTGCCGCGTGAAGAGGCGCCTGTCGACGTCGCTGCCAAGGCGGGCGGTCCGCGCGTGGTGTTCCCGCCACTGAACCAGAACGCGAACCCGCCAACGGTCGCGAGCGTGTCGCCGTCCACGATCCCGCCGCCAAGCGCGGGTCCAATCCCGAGCAACGGCACGCTGCCGGCCAACACGCCGCGCTCGATCAGGACTGTGGCCGTGAGGGCCGATCAGACCGATAGCACCGCGCCGCAATCCGCGGCCGCCAAGCCGGCGGCAGCCGCGCCGAAGCCCGTTGCCGGGCCCGCCGCACCGCCTGCGCCGCGCAATCCGCCGACTTCGGCCAATGCCAGTGCCAACCAGCCGCTCTCGCTTGCGCCGCAATCGACGCCGGTTGCGGAGGTGCCGCAGCGGATGGCTGCGACCAACCCGACGCAAATCACGCCCGCCAGCAATGGTGGTGGCGGCTACGTCGTGCAGGTCTCCTCGCAGCAGAGCGAGGACAGCGCGGCCGCGTCCTACCGGGTGCTTCAGAGCAAATATGGCAGCGTGCTTGGATCGCGCTCGCCGGTGATCAAGCGGGTCGATCTGACCGACAAGGGCAAGGGGGTCGTCTATCGCGCTTTCGCCGGACCCTATGGTTCGGCCGAGGAAGCGACGCAGGCTTGCAACAGCCTGAAGTCCGCTGGCCTGTCAGCCTGCTTCGTCCAGAGGAATTAACGGCCGTTTCCTTGACCCCCTCGCGGGGCAGGGTTAATCGGCCGTTATGAGCACGCGGGCCTTCATTACCGGTGTATCCGGAACGGAACTAACCGCCGCCGAGCGGGAGTTTATCCGTGCCGAACGCCCATGGGGCTTCATCCTCTTCAAGCGCAATGTCGAGGCGCCGGCTCAAGTTGCTGCGCTGGTTGAGGAATTGCGGGCGGCTGCGGGCGCGGCTGACGCGCCTGTCCTGATCGACCAGGAGGGGGGCCGGGTGCAGCGGCTGGGCCCGCCGCACTGGCCGGTCTATCCGCCGGGCGCGATTTTCTCGACCTTGTACGACGCTGATTCGGTACTCGGATTGACGGCTGCGCGCCTCAGCGCCCGGCTGATTGCGTCGGATCTCACCGATCTTGGCATTACCGTGGATTGCTTGCCGCTGGCTGACGTGCCGGTGCCGGGTGCCGACGCCGTCATTGGGAACAGGGCTTACGGCACTGAGCCGGGCAAGGTTGCCGCGATCGCGCGCGCGGTCACCGAGGGCCTGGAGCAGGGCGGCGTGCTGCCGGTTCTGAAGCACATTCCCGGACATGGACGCGCCACCGCCGACACCCATTTCAAACTGCCGACGGTCGATGCTCCGAGGGATGAGCTCGACCGGACCGACTTTGCGGCATTCAAGCCGCTGGCCGACCTGCCGATGGCCATGACTGCACATGTTGTGTTTAGCGCGGTCGACCCCGCCCATCCGGCGACGACTTCTGCGACAATGATCACTCAGGTGATTCGCGGCGTGATCGGGTTCCAGGGTTTGTTAATGAGTGATGACGTGTCGATGAACGCGCTGTCGGGGGATATCGCCGAACGGACCCGCGCCATCTTCGCGGCCGGCTGCGACATGGCCCTGCATTGCAACGGCAACATCGAGGAGATGCGCGAGGTCGCCGGCCAGACACCTGAGCTGTCCGGCACGGCGCTGGCGCGCGCGAAGGCCGCACTTGCGTCGCGCAAGGCACCGCAGCCGTTCGACCGGGTGGCCGCACGCGCCGAACTGGACGCATTGATCGCACGGGCAAACACGGCATCCGCATGACCGCAGAAATCCTATCGTTTGAAACCGGGCGGCCTGCAGAGCTCGCCGAGGGTGAGCCGGCGTTGGTTGTGGACGTAGAGGGCTATGAGGGCCCGCTCGACCTGTTGCTCGCGCTGGCGCGGCAGCAGAAGGTCGATCTCGCCAAGATCTCGATCCTGGCGCTGGCCGACCAGTACCTCCACTTCATCGAAGCCGCGCGAAAGATCCGGCTGGAGCTTGCCGCCGATTATCTCGTGATGGCGGCTTGGCTTGCCTTCCTGAAGTCGCGCCTGCTGCTGCCGGAGCCGCCCAGTGCGGAAGGCCCGAGCGCAGAAGAGATGGCGACCGCGCTCGCCAACCGCCTGCGCCGGCTGGAAGCCATTCGCGAAGCCGCCAACCGGCTGATGAACAGGCAGCAATTGCTGCGCGACATCTTCCCGCGCGGCGAGCCAGAGCAGATCGCGGAGATCAAGCACCCGAAATACACCGCGACGCTGTACGACCTGCTCACCGCCTATGCCGCGCAGCGCCAGTCGCGCGTGCTGGCGAGCGTGCATCTGGCCAAGCGCACGGTGTGGTCGCTCGCTGAGGCACGCGCCACGCTGGAGCGGCTTGTCGGCAGCATCAGCGAACAGGACGACTGGGGCGTTCTCGACGACTTTCTGCTCCGGCACGTTGCCGATCCGACGCAGCGCGCGACGGTGCTCGCCTCGAGCTTTGCGGCTGCGCTCGAACTGGTGCGTGAAGGTCAGCTCGAGTTGAACCAGAAAGAGGCGTTCGCGCCCATCTATTTCCGGAAGGGGCGCCCGAAACCGGTCGTGGACGCAGCTCCTGCGCCTGATGCGCCGGTCGGTTAAGTGCAAGAAGGAGAAGCTACCATGGCAAGCCTGGCTGAAGTGCGGGTAGAAGAGGCCGAGCCGATGGAGAACGAGTCCCAGGCACGTCCTGAAGAGCTGCGGCTGCTGGAAGCGCTGCTGTTTGCTTCGAATGAACCGCTGGACACCGCGACGCTGGCCAAGCGCATGCCTGATGGGGTCGATGTCAAGGCTGCGCTCGAACAGCTCCAGGCCGACTATGCCTTGCGCGGCGTCAATCTCGTGCGCGTCGCCAACAAATGGACCTTCCGTACCGCCGGCGATCTCGCCTGGCTGATGACGCGGGAGAGCACCGAGACCCGCCGCCTGTCGCGCGCCGCGATCGAGGTGCTGGCGATCATCGCCTATCACCAGCCGGTGACGCGCGCCGAGATCGAAGAGATCCGCGGCGTCGTCACCTCGAAGGGCACGCTCGACGTGCTGCTGGAGACCGGCTGGATCAAGCCGCGCGGTCGTCGCAAGACGCCCGGCCGCCCCTTGACCTTCGGAACCACCGAGGACTTCCTGTCGCAGTTCACCCTGGAACAGCTTGGCGATCTGCCGGGCCTGGAGGAGCTGAAGGGCACGGGCCTGCTGGATTCGCGCCTGCCGACCGGATTCAGCGTGCCGACCCCGTCGGATGACCCGCAGCTGCGCGAGGACGAGGATCCGCTGGAACCGGGCGAGGACCTGGATCTGGCGCTGGCGCCTGCGGTCGAGCCCGAGACGCCGGAAGGCGGCAATGAGGGCGGCGAGGGTGGCAGCGAGGACTGACGTCCCGGCCGCTTAGAGGCTCCCTGCGACCAGTTAACACTGGCAAGATTACGTAGCGCCAACAGCGAATTGGCGCTGCCTTGGTCCTTGTTTTTGAGGCCTGCCAAGCCTAGGTTTCCGGGAAGATCGGCCGGGTCCCCGGCCAAGTGTGTTTGGAGGGTTGCAGGATGGGTTCGCTTAGCATTTGGCACTGGATCCTGGTGATCGCAGTCGTCCTGCTGCTGTTCGGCCGCGGCAAGATTTCGGATCTGATGGGCGACGTGGCCCAGGGCATCAAGGCCTTCAAGAAGGGCATGCAGGACGACGACAAGGTCGCCGACAAGCCCGAGCCGGCCAAGTCGATCGAGCACGCCGCCGCGCCGCCGACCGCGGCCCGGTCCGACGTCGGCAGCAAGGCCGTCTGAGTAAGCGTACGCGAGACGCGGGTGACGGCGCCGATCCTAAGCGCGAAGGATTGGGCCGGTCGCGGCTGGCGTGAACGGAAGGCCTCATGTTCGACATCGGGTGGAGTGAACTGGTCCTGATCGGGGTCGTGGCTCTGGTCGCCATCGGCCCGAAAGAGCTGCCGGGCGTGCTGCGCATGGTCGGGCAGTGGATGGGCAAGGCCCGCAAGATGGCTGCCGAATTCCAGGGCCAGTTCCAGGAAGCGATGCGCGAGGCCGAAATGGCCGACCTCAAGAAGAGCTTTGACGAGGTCAAGGAAGCCGCTTCCGGCTTTGCCGGCAACAATCTGATGACCTCGCTCCAGAAGGATGTCAGCGACGCGCTCCGCGTCGATGCGCTGGACAAGCCGGCCGAGACCACCACGACCACCGCCGTCGAAGCGCCGGCGACTTCAAGCGAAGCGCTGGCGATTTCAACCGAAACGCCGGCGACACCGACCACGCCGGAAGCGCCGACGCCCGAGACCTTCGTGGAAGCCGAGGCGCATGCGGCCGTGAACGAGCCGCTCGCGATCACCCGCGAGGTCGAGCAGGCCCAGGTCATTCAAGACACTGCGACACCTGAGGCGATCAAGGACGTCAAAGCGTCATGAGCGACGCCGATATCGAGGCCAGCAAAGCCCCTCTGATGGACCACCTGATCGAGCTGCGATCGCGGCTGATCAAGGCGCTGCTCGGCTTCGGCGTGGCCTTCATCTTCTGCTTCTTCTTCGCCAAGCAGATCTACAACGTGCTGGTCTGGCCGTTCGTGTGGGTCGCGGGTCCCGAGAATTCGAAGTTCATCTACACGGCGCTGCTGGAATATTTCATCACCCAGCTCAAGCTCGCGTTATTCGGCGCCGGCTTCATTTCGTTCCCGATCGTCGCGACGCAGATCTACAAGTTCGTCGCGCCCGGACTCTACAAGCACGAGAAGCAGGCCTTCCTGCCGTATCTGGTCGCCACCCCGTTCTTCTTCGTGCTGGGCGCGGCGCTGGTCTATTTCGTGGTGCTGCCGATGCTGGTTCGCTTCTCGCTCGGCATGCAGCAGGCCGGCAGCGACGAGACCGCGCAGATCCAGCTCCTGCCCAAGGTTGGCGAATACCTGTCGCTGATGATGTCGCTGATCTTCGCCTTCGGCATCGCCTTCCAGCTTCCGGTGATCCTGACGCTGCTCGGGCGTATTGGGATCGTGACCTCGAAGATGCTGCGCGAGAAGCGCCGCTATTTCATCGTCATCGCCTTCGTCATCGCGGCCGTTCTGACGCCGCCCGACGTGCTGAGCCAGTGCTCGCTGGCGATCCCCCTGCTCCTGCTCTACGAGGGCTCGATCATCGCGGTCGGGATGGTGGAGAAGAAGGCGGCGGCGTCGAAGGCCGCCACCGGCACTGATGTGTCGACGCCGGCTAATCCGGCGGAGTAGGGCGCCACGTCCACCGGTGTCATTCCCCGCGAAGGCGGGGAATCCAGTACGCCGCAGCCTCTCGGGGAATCACGGGCGCCTCTGGAATACTGGATCGCCCGCTTTCGCGGGCGATGACAGCTGTGCTAGGGGGAACGCGCTGACGTACAACGTTCGCCGTTGTAGGTTTATGCGCTGATCCAGGACCACCGCCATGCACGACATCAAATCGATCCGCGACAATCCGCAAGCCTTCGACGCCGGCCTCGCCAGGCGTGGCCTGAAGCCGTTGTCGGCGTCGCTGCTCGCGATCGACGAGAAGCGGCGGGCGGCGATCCTGGCCTCGGAGCAGGCGCAGGCGCGGCGCAATGCGGCCTCCAAGGAGATCGGCGACGCCAAGAAGGCGAAGGATGACGCGCGTGCCGCCAAGCTCATGGCGGAGGTCGCCGAGCTCAAGACCACGATGCCGCAGCTCGAAGCCGTTGCGAAAGCCGCCGACGAAGAGCTTGCCACGGCGCTGTCGGCGATCCCCAATCTGCCGCTCAGCGAGGTGCCCGACGGCGTCGACGAGCACGGCAATGTGCAGCGCCATGTCTTCGGCAACCGGCGCAACTACGCGTTTGCGCCCAAGCCCCATGATGATCTCGGCGGCGCGCTCGGTGACATGGATTTCGAGACGGCGGCCAAGCTCTCCGGCGCGCGCTTCGTCGTGCTGAAGAAGGGGCTGGCGCGGCTCGAACGCGCGCTCGGCCAGTTCATGCTGAATCTGCACATCGACGAACACGGCTATACCGAGATCAATCCGCCGCTGCTGGTCCGCAACGAGATCATGTTCGGCACGGGACAATTGCCGAAATTCGAGGATGACCAGTTCTGGGCGATCAAGGGCGAATTGCTCGCCGCACCCGATCTGGAGCGGCTGCGGACGGAGCGTCTCGGCATCATTCCGACAGCGGAGGTGGCGCTTACCAACCTCGTTCGCGAATCCATCCTCGATGAGAAGCAGCTGCCGATGCGCTTGACTGCGCTGACGCCGTGCTTTCGCGCGGAGGCGGGCGCCGCAGGACGTGATACCCGAGGCATGATCCGCCAGCACCAGTTCACCAAGGTCGAGCTGGTGTCGATCACGACGCCGGAGACCAGCAAGGACGAGCATGAGCGGATGCTGGCATGTGCCGAGGAAGTGCTGCGCCGGCTCGATCTGCATTACCGTGTGATGACGCTTTGCACCGGAGACATGGGCTTTTCGTCGCAAAAAACCTATGACATCGAGGTCTGGATGCCCGGGCAGGGCGAGGGCGGCGCGTTCCGCGAGATCTCGAGCTGCTCGGTCTGCGGTGACTTCCAGGCCCGTCGCATGGACGCCCGCTCGCGCGGTCCGGACGGCAAGCCACGATTCGTGCACACGCTGAACGGCTCCGGCACCGCGCTCGGCCGCGCGCTGATCGCCGTGATGGAGACTTATCAACAGGAGGACGGCTCGATCGCCGTCCCCGACGTGCTCCAGCCCTATATGGGCGGGCTGAAGGTGGTCGCGCGCGAGTAGGGCGTTTTCGAGCGAAGTGGATACCGGTTCGCGTCGAGAATGCGCGTCAAACAAGATAAAAATCTGAAGTCCCGTTCCGATTCTATCGGAACGCGAACCCGGTGCGTGTTGCCCGGCTGTCACGCAGAAACGTTTGGTTGCGAAGATCGGGCGGCTGGTTATTCTGCCGGCCATCCGACAATGCGAACTCACTGTTCATGGCCTTGCACAGCGACATCTTCTGGGTCGGCAGACAATGGGCGGTGACAGGTGCCGGTATCCAGGCTGTCGATCAGCGTCTGCGTGGTGTGCTCGACATCGCGATCGCGCGGCTCTGGGATGACGATCTCGTGTGCAGCCGGCGGGCCAAGCCCGGCGTGAATGCTGCGGATTTCGACAAGGCGCTGACCGTGGCGCGCGAACGCTTTCCGCAGACGCGGGAGCCGGAGCCGATCCTCGCGCAATTGGAGGCGCTCGGGGTGATCGAGGCTCCGGTTGTGAGCCTGGTGGTGCCGGCGATGAAGCTGCGCGCGGAAGGCAGGCTCGCACGCTTCCTGCCGCAATGGCGCATCCGCAGGTAGCAGGACCAGGCTGGGAACCCGCCGCCGGACCCAGTCGGCCGGTTTGCCTGATCGGCCCCGGCCGGATAAGACGGCTCAGACCCGCTTCAGGAACGATTTTTAATATGCGCATTCTCTGCACCAATGACGACGGCATTCACGCCCCCGGCCTCAAGGTCGTGGAGGAGATCGCACGCGCATTGTCCGACGACGTCTGGGTCGTGGCGCCCGAGCTCGACCAGTCCGGCGTGTCGCATTCGCTCTCGCTGAACGATCCGCTGCGCCTGCGCGAGGTCGGACCAAAGCACTTCGCCGTGCGCGGCACGCCGACCGACTGCGTCATCATGGGCGCGCGCCATATCCTCGGCACCAAGCCACCGGACCTCGTACTGTCCGGCGTCAACAAGGGCCGCAACGTCGCCGAGGACGTGGTCTATTCCGGCACCATCGCCGGCGCGCTGGAGGGCACCATCCTGGGGCTGCCGTCTTTCGCCCTGTCGCAGGAGTTCAGCGTCGAGACGCGCGAGCGCCCGCTTTGGGACACCGCGCTCAAATTCGGACCCGACATCCTGCGCAAGGTGATCGCCGCCGGCATCCCGAAGGACACCGTCATCAACGTCAATTTCCCGGCATGTACACCGGAAGAGGTGCTCGGCATCCGCGTCACGCGCCAGGGCAAGCGCAATCTCGGCTTCCTCAGGATCGACGAGCGCAGGGACGGCCGCAACAATCCCTATTTCTGGATCGGCTTCGAGCGTGCCGCGATGATGGATACGCCTGCCGAAGGCACCGATCTGGCGGCGCTGCGCGAGCGCTATGTCTCCGTCACGCCGCTCCGGCTCGACCGCACCAATGAGGCGTTTTCCGAAGCGCTGAGCGCGACGCTGAAGTAATCGCTAGCCGCCGCGAAGGGCGGCTTCGATGGTCTTGCCGAGCGCGTCGAGCTGGAACGGCTTCTGCAGAGCCGGCCGGTCGCGGTACTGCTCGGGCAGGCCGGAGGAGCCGTAGCCGGTGGCGAAGATGAACGGGCAGCCCTTCGCCCTGATGACATCGGCGACCGGAGAGATGACCTTGCCGTTGACGTTGACGTCGAGGATGGCGATGTCGAACTCGGTCGCCTGGGCGAGCCGCAGGGCCTCGGTGATATCGCCGGCCTCGGCAGCCACCTTGTAGCCGAGCTCTTCGAGCATATCCGCGACCATCATCCTGATCATCACCTCGTCCTCGACGAGGAATACAGAGCGGCCCGAAGGTCCGGTCGCGGTCATAGTCGTTGAGTCCTTGCCCATTTGCGGAAAACGTTCGCAGATAACGCGAATCGACGCAATGCGCGTTTCGGCGAGCGGACACCTGAAAATGGTCTTTGCAGCCAACCCGTTGCAAGCCGATTTATGGTCCAATACCGCGCCCGAACGGCTATCATGGGTTCCTGGGTAGGAACAGGATTCCTGCCCCGGGTCTTAACGAGACACGTGGCCCCGGACCCGACGAGACGATAAGCAGCGATGACCTCCGATCAGCACCCGCCGGAAAAGATGATGTTTCAGCTCTCGCTGAGGCGGCGGGGCATCAGCGATCAGGCGGTGCTACGAACCATGGAGGAGGTGCCGCGCGATCTGTTCGTCGAGGAGACCGATCGCGACGCCGCCTATCGTGACAGCGCGCTGCCGATCGCCTGCGGGCAGACCATCAGCCAGCCCTTCGTCGTCGCCTACATGACCGAGCAGCTGCAGCTCCAGAAGAAGCACCGCGTGCTCGAGATCGGCGCCGGCTCGGGCTATCAGGCCGCCGTGCTGTCGCGTCTCGCAGGCCAGGTGCTGACCGTCGAGCGCTACCGCAAGCTCGCGGAGGCGGCACGCGCCCGGCTCGAAAAGCTAAACTGTCACAATGTCGAGGTGATGCTCGGCGACGGCCTCAACCTGCCGGCCAATATCGGCCCGTTCGACCGCATCATCGTCACCGCCGCGATGGAGCAGCTTCCGGAGAACCTGGTCGAGCGGCTGGAGGTCGGCGGCATCCTGATCGCACCCATCGGCCCGCACCATGGTGTGCAGACGCTGGTCCGCTTCAGCCGGACCGAAGCCGGGATCGAGCGCAAGGAACTCGTCGAGGTCCGCTTCGTGCCGGCGCTGCCCGGGGTGGCGCGGGAGCTGTAGATTTCCGGATCGGTGCTGTGCCGCCAACATCTTATTGGGAGGGTTAAGCCGTTATTTACTCGCGACGTGTTTACTTAAAAGACCAGTTCTGTTGCGTACGAGTGAGTAACCATGTCTGTAGTCGCCGAGTTGCTTTACTCGCGCCGCGTGCCGCAGGTTGCGGTCTTGGCGCTGATCTCGTTCAGCTTCGCAGGGTGCAGCGCCGACATGCAGTCGCGGCTGTCCCAGTCGAATTTCTCCAATCCTTTCGCGTCTGAGCAGACCGGCTCGGTGCAGCAGGCACCGCCGCCGCAGCGTGAGCTGCCGCAATATTCGCGGCCGCAGACGCAGCCCGGTTATTATCAGTCGCAGCCCTTGCCGCCGCCGGCGGTCTCCGCGCCGCAATCCTATCCGGTTGCGGCGGGTGGCGGCGTGTCCGGAGGCGGTCGCGGCGTCAGCTCCTACGCGCCCCCGGCGCAGCCGCATCTGGAGACCACGGCCACCGTGCCGCCGCGCTCGGTCGCGGCCGCCCAGCCGGCCGGCGGGACCAAAATCATCGTCGGTACCAGCGACACTCTCGACGTGCTCGCCAAGCGCTATCGCGTCACGCCGCAGGCGATCCTCGCCGCCAACGGCTACAAGGGCCCGCGCGCGCTCTCGCCCGGCCAGCAATTGATCATCCCGCATCCGGCCACAGCGGCTGCGCCCGCACCGGCGATGGCTCCTGTCGCGGCGGCTCCCGCGATGGCGCCTGCTGCGAAGCCGGTTGCAGCTGTCGCCGCGCCGCCGAGCACGCACTTCGTCAACCACGGCGACACGCTCGCCAGCATCGCCCGCAAGAACCATATCTCGCCTGTCGAACTCGCCCGCGCCAACGGTCTTGCTCCGTCGGCCAAGCTCAAGCTCGGCACCAGGCTGACCGTGCCGGGTGCCAAGACCGCCGCCGTCGCGGCGCCGGTTGCTGCGGCTCCTGTCGCGGGCACGCTGCAGCCCGTTGCAGTTGCTCCCGCGCCCGCCACCAAGATGGCCGCTGTCGCCGCACCCGTGCAAAGCGCGCGTCTGGCCCAGGCCACGGCCAATGTCGAAGAGAAGGCCGCGGAGGCTCCGGCGAAAGCTGCGGAGACCACGAGCGCGCTGCCGACCTTCCGCTGGCCGGTGCGCGGCAAGGTGGTCACGAGCTACGGCGCCAAGACCAATGGCAAGTCCAATGACGGCATCAATCTCGCGGTGCCCGAGGGTACGCCGGTCAAGGCGGCAGAAGACGGCGTCGTCGCCTATTCAGGCAACGAGCTCAAAGGTTACGGCAATCTGGTCCTGGTTCGGCACTCCAACGGCTACGTCACCGCATATGCCCATGCGAGTGAGCTGATGGTGAAGCGCGGCGATACCATCAAGCGCGGTCAGGTCATTGCCAAGTCGGGTCAATCCGGGGAGGTGGCGTCGCCGCAGCTCCACTTCGAGATCCGTAAGGGATCGAGCCCGGTTGACCCGCTTCAATTCCTGAACGGGGCGTGAGGCGCGGGCCCGCAGAGTAGGGCACGCAATCACCACGAGTATGCTGTCATCGCCCGCCTTGTGCACATTGCGCACTGGTGCGGGCGGTCCAGTATTCCAGAGGCGGCGGTCGCCAAGCCGAGAAGCTGCCTCGAACCGTGGCGTACTGAGGCTTTTGTGGCCGGACAATCAATTTTCGAAAAACAACCCCATGCAAAGTAGCCGACGGCTGCCGGTGAAATGTCCTAATGTCCTGAAGCTGCTTCAGTTTCGATGGCGCAGCGGACTTGGCAGCCGGACCGTCAACGTTGTGACCAGGACCCTTTGATTTAGATCAACCTGGAAGTCTGTCGTTCCGTTTCCGTAGCAGCGCAGGCCAATGACGCACGGGTCCGGAGTTCGGCATGAAGCTGGCTGATACGAAATCGTCGCCTGATTCCGGACAATCGTACCAGCATCCAACAGGTGAGGGGATGCTGTTCGTGCCGGGTGGCACGTTTCGCATGGGTTCGGATCGGCACTATCCGGAAGAAGCGCCGGTCCACCGTGTCACCGTGGATGCGTTCTGGATGGATTGCCATCCAGTGACCAACCGGCAATTCAAGGCGTTCGCCAAGGCTACCGGCCACGTCACCGTTGCCGAGATCGCGCCCGATCCAAAGGACTATCCGGGAATACTCCCGCACATGGTCTATGCGGGCTCGCTGATGTTCTCTCCGCCCGCGCATCCGGTCAGTCTCCGGGACTTCAGCCAGTGGTGGACCTTCGCCAAAGGCGCGAACTGGCGGCATCCCTACGGGCCGGGCAGCGACATCCGTGGGCTGGACGATCATCCCGTCGTGCATGTGGCCTTCAGCGATGCGATCGCCTACGCAAAATGGGCCGGCAAGGATTTGCCAACCGAAGCGGAATGGGAGTTCGCGGCGCGCGGCGGACTGGACGGCGCCGAGTTCGCATGGGGAGATGAATTTGCGCCCGGGGGCCGTCACATGGCCAACACCTGGCAGGGCGAATTTCCACGCCAGAACACCAGGGACGACGGATACGAACGGACATCGCCGGTCACCGCATTTCCGCCGAACGGTTACGGGCTGCACGATCTGATCGGCAACGTCTGGGAATGGACGTCCGACTGGTACTCGCCTCGGCATGAGGCCGACGCTGCAAAAGCCTGCTGCATTCCAGAGAACCCGCGCGGCGGCCGCGAGGCCGACAGCTACGACCCCAGAACGACCAACGTCAAGATTCCACGCAAGGTCATCAAAGGCGGCTCGCATTTGTGCGCGCCGAACTACTGCCGACGCTACCGGCCGGCTGCGCGGCATGCGGAGCCGATCGACACATCCACGAGTCACCTTGGATTTCGGTGCATCAGGCGAGGTGTCTCTATCGCATCATAATGGGAGAGCGAGGCCATGTTGAATTGCATATTCAATGACAAGCCACCCTTTGCCGCAATTCCACCGTTCAAGACGTCCAGTTGCCACAAGAGGTCCTGCGCCTCGCTGCTTGGCGCGACGATATTGATGTCGCTGTCCGGGGCAGCCAGCACGCCGGCGACCGCACAGCCGGCACAGAAACCCAATATCCTCTTCATCATGGGTGACGACATCGGCCTGTACCAGCCGAGCATCTACCATCGCGGCCTGATGGTCGGCGAGACGCCCAACATCGATCGCATCGGCAACGAAGGCGCGATCTTCACGCATTACTATGCCGAGCAGAGCTGCACCGCCGGTCGCAACGCCTTCTTCACCGGCATGCATCCGCTGCGCACCGGCATGATTCCTCCGCAACTTCCAGGCAGCCCGTCCTATCTGCGGCCCGGCACCCCGGCGCTCGCCAAGTTCCTGCTCGATCTCGGCTACAACACCGGCGAATTCGGCAAGAACCATCTCGGCGATCACACCGACGCACTGCCGACCGCGCACGGCTTCCAGGAATTCTGGGGCTACCTGTATCACCTCGATGCGATGCAGGGCGTGAGCTTCCCGGACATCAACAAGTCCCCAACCCAGCAGACTGTTGCCCCGCCATGCAAGAATACGCCGATCCCCGGCATCCCGGAGGTACCGGGCGCGGTCGATCCGAAAACGTCGGTTTGCCTGACGCCTCCGCGCAACGTCCTGTCGTGCAAGTCCGATGGTACGTCCAGGACTCAGCAGTGCATCGACCAGGGCCCGCTGACACTCGAGCGATCGAAGGGTGTCGACGAGGAAATCTCGGCCAAGGTCATCGACTTCATCGATCGCAACGATCCGAAGACGACGGGCAAGCCTTTCTTCGTCTGGTACAACCCTGCGCGCATGCACATCACAACCGTGCTGAATGACAAGTACGCGGCCATGGTCGGCGAGCCCGGCGGCAAGGATTGGGGCCTCAACGAGGCCGGCATGAAGCAGATGGACGACAACATCGGCTATGTGCTCAAGAAGCTCCAGGACATGGGCCAGCTCGACAACACGATCATCGTGTTCACGACAGACAACGGCGCCGAGACCATCACCTTTCCGGACGGCGGCACCACTCCGTTTAAGGGCGGCAAGCTGAGCACCTGGGAAGGCGGCATGCGCGCTCCGGCGCTCGTTCGCTGGCCGGGGGTCATCAAGCCCGGCACCATCAAGAACGACATATTCGCGTCACTCGACTGGCTGCCCACATTTGTCAACATCGCCGGTGGTGCAAAGGGAGACGCGCTGAAGAAGCGCATCGAGGCCGGCCAATATCCCGGCATCGTGAAGACGACGCTCGATGGCGTCGATCAGGCCGAATACCTCTCCGGGCGTTCGGAAACGTCGGCGCGCGATACCTTCTTCTACTATTCGGGCAAGGATCCGTCGGCGGTGCGCTACAAGAACTGGAAGATCTACTTCACGATGGTGTCCGACAACCCGGCGGGCTTTATTGCCGGAGCGCTTCCCTATCACTGGGCCCAGGTCGTCAACATCAAGCGAGACCCGTTCGAGACTTCGATCGGTTCACAATACAAGACGCTCATGGGCCAGGGCGGCACAATCGGCTCCCCTTCGACAGCCTACATCTACGATTGGAACATGCTGCCCATCGGCCAGGCGCTCTGGCTGAAGGAACTCGAGAGCTATATTGCGTACCCGCCGCTGCAGGACCCGGCGAGCTACAATCTCGATCAGGTGATGCAACAGATCAAGCAGGCCAAGACTGCCGGTCGCAGCGACTAGCTGCGCGCCACGAGCGTGATCCGACGAAGCGGGCGCCCCAGGGCGGGGCGCCCGCCAACGGAATGGCAAGCAAGTGATCAAGCAGGCCGCGCCGGGCCAGTAGACACCTCCACAAGCGTCGTCGGCTTCCGGTGCATCAGCGAACAGCGCCAATTGCATAACAACGGGAGGAGCACGTCATGAGTAGCAAGCTTCCGCCAGAAGAATCCCACGACGTTGCGCCGCAATCGGGCGGCGGAATGAAACGCCGCGATCTGCTGCTGAGCGGCAGTTCGCTTGTGGCCGCTTCGGCGCTCTCGGCCGTCGGACTGACAACGCCGGCACAAGCGCAGCAGCCGGCTCCAGCGCCCGCAACGGGGGGACAACGGCCGAACATCGTTTTTATCATGGGTGACGACATCGGCTGGTTCAATATCGGTGCCTATCATCAGGGCATCATGGCGAGCCGGACACCAAACCTCGACAAGCTCGCCGCGGAGGGCATGCGCTTCACCGACTATTACGCCGAGGCGAGTTGCACGGCGGGCCGTGCCAATTTCATCACAGGAGAATTGCCGATCCGCACCGGGCTAACCACGGTCGGCCAGGCTGGCTCCCCGATCGGAATGCCGGCGCAGGCACCGACGATCGCGACCGCACTAAAATCCATGGGCTACGCCACGGGGCAGTTCGGCAAGAACCACCTCGGCGACCTCAACGAATTCCTGCCGACCATGCACGGCTTCGACGAGTTCTTCGGCTATCTGTACCACCTCGACGCGATGGAAGACCCGGCCCACCGCAACTACCCGCAAGCGCTACTGGCCACCGTCGGTCCGCGCAACATGGTTCATTCCTGGGCGACCGACGTCGACGATCCGACGGTGCAGACGCGCTGGGGCAAGATCGGCAAGCAAAAGATCGAGGACTCCGGACCGCTTTATCCAAAGCGGATGGAGACGGTGGATGACGAAATCCTGAAGATCACGTTCGACTTCATCGACAAGGCCAAGCGGGACAACAAGCCGTTCTTCGTCTGGCTCAACCCGACGCGCATGCACGTCGTCACGCACCTTTCGGAAAAATACGAGAACATGCGCAACTCCGAAAACGGCTGGTCGGTTTCCGAGGGCGGATTCGCCCAACTGGACGATATCGTCGGCGCCGTCATGAAGAAGCTCAAGGACGAGGGCTTCGACGACAACACGATCGTCGCGTTCACAACCGACAATGGCGCGGAGAACTTCACCTGGCCTGATGGCGGACAGACGCCATTTGCAGGCGGCAAGGGAACGGCCATGGAAGGCGGTTTCCGCGTGCCCTGCATGATCCGCTGGCCGGGCAAGGTGCCGGCGGGAAAGGTCGAGAACGGCATTATCTCCGGACTCGACTGGTTCCCGACCTTCGTCGCCGCAGCGGGCAATCCGAATATTGCCGACGAGTTGAGGAAAGGAAAGCAACTCGCCGGCAAGACCTACAAGGTCTACCTCGACGGATACAACCAGATGGACCTGATTACCGGAAAGGGCCCGTCTGCCCGCCACTCGGTCTTCTATTTCACCGAGGGCACACTGAGCGCGGTGCGTATCGACGACTTCAAGTATCGCTTCACCGATCAGCCAAGCGGCTGGTTGGGCGCCACGGTCAAGGTTGATTGGCCGATCCTCACCAATATCCGCCTTGATCCCTTCGAACGCACGAACATGCCCAACGGCGCGCAGGGGTCGTTGGCATTCTATAACTGGTTTGTTTACGAGTTCTGGCGGTTCCAGTTCGTGCAGCAGGAGGTCGGCAAGCTCGCCCAGACGGCGATCGAGTTCCCGCCGATGCAGAAGGGGGCGAGCTTCAATCTGGAAGCGGTCAAGGAGCAGATCGAAAAGGCCATGCAGTCGCAGGCTGGCAAGTAGCAGATAAATATGAGGTGAGCGGGCGCTCCGCGTCGGAGCGCCCGCCAACGGAATAGCGAGCAAGTGATCCAAGAGGCCGCGTCGGGCCGGTCACCACCTCCACAAGCCACGCCGGCTTCCGATGCGTCAAGCGAACAGAGCCAATTGCGTAACAACGGGAGGAGTACGTCATGAGCAATAAGCTTCCACCTGGAGATTCCCACGACGCTACTCCACAATCGGGCGGCGGAATGAAACGCCGCGATCTTTTGCTGAGCGGGAGTTCTCTTGTCGCCGCTTCGGCGCTCTCGGCTGTCGGGCTGACAACCGCGGCACAGGCGCAGCAGCCGGCACCCGCGCCAGCCGGGCAGCGGCCGAACATCGTCTTCATCATGGGTGACGACATCGGCATGTGGAATATCGGCGCTTATCACCGCGGCCTGATGGCCGGCCGGACGCCCAATCTCGACAAGCTCGCCGCCGAAGGCATGCTGTTCACCGATTACTATGCCGAGGCGAGCTGCACGGCAGGTCGCGCCAACTTCATCACCGGTGAATTGCCAATCCGCACCGGCATGACCACGGTCGGCCAGGCCGGCGCTGCCATCGGCATACCCGCGCAGGCCGTGACCATCGCCACGGCGTTGAAAGGAATGGGTTACGCCACCGGCCAGTTTGGCAAGAATCACCTTGGCGACAAGAATGAATTCTTGCCGACGGTGCATGGCTTCGACGAGTTCTTCGGTTACCTCTATCACCTCGACGCCATGGAGGACCCCGCGCACCCGAATTACCCGCAGGACCTGCTGAACGTCGTCGGTCCGCGCAATATGCTCCATACATACGCGACCGCCGTGGACGACCCCACCGTGGATCCACGCTGGGGCAAGGTCGGCAAACAGCGGATCGAGGATGCCGGAACGCTTTATCCAAAGAGGATGGAAACCGTAGATGACGAAATTCGCGATCTTGCGCTGAAGTTCATCGAGAAGGCCAAGGCCGACAACAAGCCGTTCTTTCTATGGCTCAACCCGACCCGGATGCACATCGTCACGCATCTTTCACCAAAGTACGAGGCAACGCGCAACTCCAGGAACGGCTGGTCGATACATGAAGCCGGCATGGCGCAGCTCGATGACGACGTCGGCATGGTGATGCAGAAGCTCAAGGATATGGGCGTGGACGACAACACCATCGTGGTCTTCACCACCGACAACGGCACCGAGGTCTTCACCTGGCCTGATGGCGGGCAGACGCCTTTCGCGCAGAGCAAAGGCACCGTCATGGAAGGTGGCTTCCGTGTGCCCTGCATGATCCGTTGGCCGGGCAAGGTGCCGGCCGGCAAGGTCGAGAACGGCATCATTTCCGGTCTGGACTGGTTTCCGACCTTGCTAGCGGCCGCCGGCAACCCGAACATTGCAGAGGAGCTGCAGAAGGGCAAACAGATCGGTGACACGACCTATAAGTGCTATCTGGACGGCTATAACCAGATGGACATGATTACCGGCAAGGGGCCGTCGAACCGGCACGAAATCTTTTACTTCGGAGAGAGCGAACTCGGTGCCGTGCGCATCGACGACTTCAAGTATCGCTTCATCGACCAGCCAAAAGGCTGGCTCGGCGAAAAAACCAAGGTTGACGTGCCCTATTTGACCAATCTTCGCCTCGATCCATTCGAGCGCACGGGCTGGCCCGATAACGGGAGTAAAGAAGGCGCGCAGCAATACTTCGACTGGTTCAAATACGAATTCTGGCGCTTTGTATTTGTTCAGCAGCAGGTGGAAAAGCTGGCGATGACGGCGATCGAGTTTCCGCCGATGCAAAAGGGCGCGAGTTTCAACCTCGATGCCGTGAAGGCGAAAATCGAGGCGGCCCGGGCGGCGGTGGGCAAGTAGCGCCTGGCATCGACTGGTTTCATGGCGGGCGCACCGAATTTCCGTGCGCCCGCTGGGCAATGGAAAGGCGTCGACCATGAAGCCGATCATCCGTTTACCTGCTATCGATCGTCGCGTCCTTCTCTCGTCCCTGGCGATGCTTCCGGTACTGTCCGTTTCACTCCGTTCCAAATCCGCAATGGCACAAGCGCAGAGCGATCCACTGCCATCATGGAACGACGGCGCGACCAAGGCCTCGATCCTCGACTTTGTTGCGCGCGTCACGACGCAGAATGGGCCTTATTTCGTCCCGGTCGACCAGCGCATCGCGACCTTCGACAATGACGGCACACTATGGGTCGAGCAGCCGATGTACGTGCAACTGGCCTTCGCCCTCGACCGCGTGAAGGCCATGGCGCCAATGCATCCGGAATGGAAGACCAAGCAGCCGTTCGCGGCGGTGCTGGACGGCGACCTGAAGGCGCTTGCGGCTTCAGGCGAAAAAGGATTGGTCGAAATCATCGCCGTGACACATGCCGGCATGACCACGGCGGAGTTCGAGAAGATTGTCACGGATTGGTTGGCGACCGCGCGCGATCCCCGCTTCAAGCGGCCGCATACTGAACTGGTCTACCAGCCGATGCTCGAACTGCTCGCCTATCTCCGGGCCAGCGGCTTCAAGACCTTCATCGCGTCGGGCGGCGGCATCGAATTCATGCGGCCCTGGACCGAGCGGATTTACGGAATACCTCCGGAGCAGGTGGTCGGATCGTCGATCAAAACCCGATTTGAGATCAAGGACGGTGCGCCAACGCTCTTCCGGCTGCCCGACATCAATTTCATCGACGACAAGGCGGGCAAGCCGATCGGCATCAACGAGCACATTGGCCGGCGTCCGATCGCCGCCTTCGGCAACTCCGACGGCGATCTCGAAATGCTGCAATGGACGACGCTCGGCGCCAGTGGCGCGCGGTTCGGCCTGATCGTCCACCATACCGATGCGGAACGCGAATATGCCTATGACCGCGACTCGCATTTCGGGAAACTCGACGTCGCGCTCGACGCCGCGGCCGTCAACAAGTGGGCGGTCGTCGACATGAAGAAGGACTGGAAGCGCATCTTTGCCTTCGACTGACATCCTCTAAGGACCCATAAGTGCCATCTGGACGGCAATAGCCAGTGGACATGGTTACCGGCAAGAGGCACCCAACGCATTCCGGACTTGTACACCGACCATCTTTGTCGCCTGCGGCACCGCGTTCGAGGCGCGGACGTCCGCTGTTAACGCAAGAAGGACATCAGCAGGACGTTGGGCGCCGCCTTGGGCGGCACCACGGTCGGTGGCCAATAGGGTTTGGAACCCTTGGCATCCATATTGATCGTTCCGCCGAACGGCGCGGGCGGGTTTGGGAGATATTTGCCGTCTATCGTCGTCGTGGCGCTGAGTGAGCCCGGCGTTCCCGAGATCTGCTGGGCGAAGGTCGGGCCAATTGTGAGAGCCAGAACGGAGGTCGACCATACCAATGCGCGCATGGTGGGAGTGATGTTCATGGTCAGACTCCCTCGAATTGACTATTCGAAGCTAAACCTGCGAACAGCATGCGCCATACGCTTCAGGATGGCCGCATCGTCATCGACCACAATCACGAAGCGCCATCATGTCCGTGTAGCCCCGGTACGGGCGTGCGCCAAGAGTCTTGGCCGACCGTTGATCCAGATCAATGGAATAGTCCACCGTGAGCACAACGAAGGGTCGTTGTTATAAAGGCGGGCTTTGCCGACGGGCGCTGAGAATGTCCGGTGATCGGGACCGACCGGACGCGGCTGGCCTCGCGGTCGGTTGCTGACGAGGCGACGACGTCTTCTAAAAGCGAACATTTCCGGACTAGTGATCAAAGAAGTCTGCACGATGTCGGACCGTGAACCCATTCTCAAGCCCGTTGCGATCGCAGACCTGCGCCCGACCCAGATGACGGTCGGCATTCGGGAGGTCAAGGAGAAGCGCAAGCGCTGGCGCGACGAGAGCAAAGAGAAAGGAGCCGAGTTCCTGGGTAAGCACATGATCCCCGTCGTGCTTGGCCCAAAGGACCGCCACTACGTCATCGATCATCACCACCTGGCGCGTGCGCTCCATGAAGAAGGGGTCGAAGAGGTATTGGTTACCGTGGTGAAAAACCTCAGGACGCTGGAGCCCGATTCGTTCTGGTTCGTCTTGGACAATCAAAGCTGGATGCATTCGTACGACGACGAGGGCCGTCTGCGCCCTTACAAGGATTTGCCGAAGACCGTGGCCGGGCTTATTGACGATCCGTTCCGCTCGTTGGCGGGCGAACTGCGGCGCGCCGGCGGGTACGCCAAGGACACGACGCCGTTCAGCGAGTTCTTGTGGGCGGATTTTTTGCGTCGCCGGGTCAAGCGCAAAACCGTAGAGACCCACTTCGAGGCCGCTCTCGAGCAAGCCCTGGAATTGTCCAAAACCGAGGAGGCGAGCTACCTGCCCGGCTGGTGTGGTCCCGTCTTGGAGGATTGAAGGCATGCCTATCCCGCTCGAAAAATCCGCAAGCGCGCCGAAGACCCGAGGAGCCGTGCTGGCCCGGTGCGAGAGGCTAACGGACAGCGGCATCGACTAGAGGAAAGAGCAGCTCATGGCGCAAACAGAGGCCGACAGAACACTGAGCCATCTGGATCACGAGCTTGTCGCGTCGCTAAACGACTTCCACGATCCGAACCAAGAGTGGCGCCGCCTCTTCTCGGAGCTGCTCGGAACGTTCTTCCTCGTCCTCGTGGCCGCCGGTGGCGGCATGATGGGGCAGGCCTTTCCCGGCACGATCAGCCGTGCCGCTGCGGTCGTCGCACCCGGTCTGATGGTGATGGCGATCATCCTCTTCATGGGCAAGGTGTCCGGCGCTCATCTCAATCCCGCGGTCAGTATCGCGTTCTCGGTGCGTGGCGACTTCCCATGGCGTCGCGTACCGGGATATATCGTCGTGCAGTTGATCGGGGCGACGCTCGCGGCACTGTTCCTGCACGCCGTGATCAACGTGTCGGCCAGCTACGGGTCGAACTATCCCGCGTCGGGATACTCCGCGTCCGATGCGTTCCTGATGGAGGCCGTGCTGACCCTCGGTCTCGTCAGTGTCATTCTCGGCACGGCATCAGGCGCTCAGAACATCGGGATCATCGGCGCGATCGGCGTCGGCGCGTACATTGCACTTGCCGGGCTGTGGGGGAGCCCTATCTCGGGAGCGTCGATGAACCCAGCGCGCACGTTCGGCCCGAACCTAATCGCGACCGACTTCACGAGCTATTGGGTGTATGTCGCAGGTCCACTCGTGGGTGCAGTTCTCGCAGTGGGTGCAGCATGGGTGCTCCGCGGTGCCGGCGGCGGCCGCGCAGGCTCAGGTGCGGCACAGGGGAGCCTTTTCACCGAAGTCGAGCACCCGGAGAAAGGGTGAGGCGCAGGCATAATGGGTCATGAACTCTCGCTGTTCGTGGGTACGTTCGCGACTTTGCTCGCGATAATAAATCCGTTCGAGGTCCTGCCGGTCTATCTGAAGATGCTGGAAGGCAAGGACGCCGCCACACATCGCAAGGTGGCATGGAAAGCTTGCCTCTATGCGCTGCTTCTATCTCTCTTTTTCTTGATCTTCGGAACGCTGATCCTACGCTTGTTCGGCGTGCCGCTGAGCATGGTCCGCATCGTTGGCGGGATCATCCTGATGAAGATCGGCTTTGAACTATTTTCACCATCCGCTTCCGGTGGCGTGATTCCGGCCAGCGGCGCGGATCAGAGCGGTAACATAGCTTTCGTGCCGCTTGCGATGCCGCTCATGTGCGGACCAGGCGCTATCGCCACCATCCTCGGCATGACTGCCACGATTAAGCGATCATCAGCGGAACTGGCCTCTTTCGTAGCGATCGTCGTGGCTATTTTCGCGACGATGGTCGTCACCTACCTGTGTCTGGCATATGCCGGGAAACTTTTCGACAGGCTCGGCGCAATGGGGATCGATGCTATCACCCGAATAGTTGGCTTCTTCGTCTCTGCGATGGGCGTTGCGCTGATCTTCGACGGTATCATCGAGGCATTGCAGACGCATGGTGTGACGATTCTGCGTTGAACTAGCTGTTGGTGGCGCCACGCAAATTCCGGGGCGATCTTGACCTCGGATGTATTCTGCCAATCGGAGATGTGTTATGAACCGAACCGAGTCCAAGGTGGACCGTATTACGCGGCGTCGGGAAGTTGTCCGCCCACAGTACAAAGGACGCGATCATCCACTTCGGACACCGAGACACAAGTCTCGTTGCGCGCCAGGTTGCCGTGTCAATTAACCGGGAACAGCAACGCGACAGTAGTTCGCAGTGACCAGGCCGGAGCGCCAGTCGGACGTATCACGTTGTAATAGGCTTGAATCGATGCGTTGATCGGTTGATCACCCACTCTGAAAACCCGACCGATACCGCCGCCAACCGGCACTGTCCACCGCTCCCCCGACGCCGCGAGCCAATCCGCGGTGATGATGGGTGACGTGTTCAGGTACCAGCCGTGCGCCATGTTGTAGTTGGCGAAGGGCTGGGCGAGGAAGGCGTTGACGGGCGGTCGCAGCGGATTGCCGCCGACCGACCACTGGTTATTGAGCAATACACCGATCACCCAATGTGGCGGCGTGACCACTAACACGGCCGTTGGGCCGAACAAGAATTTACCGGTCCCGAGGATGGGGTCGTTTGCGGACGGAACGGTGAAGACTGGTCCCACGCCCCAGATCAGCGGTCCGGGGTGCACGGGGGACACAAACAACGATTGAGTAATGTCGCCAATCCCGTTGGTGTTGCTGTCGAAGAACGGACTTGGCTGGCTCACCAACGGAATGATGGTACGTGAGATCACGTTCCAGTCTTCGTTTAAATGCATGGGCACGACGGGTTGAATGTTGAGTACTTCCTGGGTGCGATTGAATGGTCCGGTATTGAAATTGGTGTTGCTCTGAAACGGCACGCTGACCAAATCCGCGATCGGGTTTTGTGATTTCTTCTGTAGATCTTCGTCGTCCGAAGGCTCGTGGGAATGCTTCGGCGCCTCGGCCACCGCAGGAAGGCCGCTTTCGAATTTATAATTGATGCCAGCTTTGACCATTTGTAGGTCGCGGTTCAAAGCGACCGAGGGGACGGTGGGAGAACGCCAGTTCGATAGCCCAAGATAATCGTATTCGAGTTTGACGGTCCAATGCGACTTGAAGCCGTATTCGATGCCAGCGCCCGCCAACCAGCCGGTGTTCGTGCTGGTCCCGTTCCAAGTGGCGCCGGGGAGGTTCAAAGTAGCGCTGCTGTTGACCCAGCCGCCGCCAAGCTTGCCGAATACGAGCCATCGATCATTCACGAGGCCGACACGGCCCGCCACGGTGCCGATCCAGTGCTGGTCTACAAAGGCTAATGTCGGAGCAGGAAGGACCGGATGACCGAAGCCGGCTCCATCGAACTCACCTTCGACACCAAACAGAAAGTGACCGGCCTGGAAGTTATAGCCCGCCTGCACGCCTCCAACGAATTCGGTCAGGCCGCCATACAGATTGTTGCCGGGAATGTTCAGGCTGCCGTTGGACCATCCTCCACCGAAGTTGGCACCAACATAAAACCCTCCCCAATTATACAATGGTGCCACGATTGGTGCTTTGTATATCGGAGCTTTGACGGGCAGGTCGGACGCAAGAGCGGGTCCGCTCAACAATCCTGCCGCGATGCAAATGAGGAAAACTTTCTGCACCGTCGCCTCCTCAAGGTCGGCCACAACTCGCAAACATATGACCAAGAAGGTCTCTGACCAATCAACTTGTTTGACCTGCATCAAGCCTAGCTTGCAATGTCGATGCAGGTGACATTTCGGCAACAACGAAATTGAGGATCTTCGTGCCGCTTCGTGTTCTTTAAGTGAACATTGTTGTCTGACTTTGCGATCGTCTCCTGTTTGAGAACGCGCTGGGCGATCTGGCAGTGAAGCATTGGAATTTGTGCCCATGGTGGTCATCCGCACCGCAATAGAAGTTTCGGCTAGCGGGGAGGTTGCTGCGTAGCCGGCTTCCCCATGCCTTGGCCGTACAGGGCCTTGGCGTAATCGCCTCTGGCGTGAGCATCGACGGCATCCTCGAATAGGCCAGCGGCCACAGGTGCGGCGAAGACTGACGCTAGAACGACGCCGACGAGCGTGAGTTTGAGGTTCATCGTCTGGCAACTTTGCTCTTGGTCACACTCGATTACCAATAAGCAGTCGTGAGGCTTATGCGACCTAACAACGGTTGGCATCGCGTTGCAGCAAGAGACGCCGGCGAACGGCGATGCGAGCTTGCTTTTCTCACTCGTTGTTGGGGTCCGAAAATAGAATCAGTGGCACAAAATGCATACTCAACAATTCCAGCTATGAGAGGGTTGCAGTAGGTCTGCCGTGGCGCCCGATCGGACTTGGGTTACCGAATGTGGCTCTTTGGTCGCAGCATTGATCTTTCTTGCGATAGATCTATCCCCGTTGAATTTTACATGATGAGCCCCGATCGCCTCGGGGGTACGCTGTCGCCGGATTGTATTCGGAGGTAACACATCTTACGAGGCACGACATGACAGTGAGCATTGCACTGGCGGCGGGGCAGAGTGAGCGATCGAAATCAGCACGTCGACGCAGACTTGGCGTTGCTGCATTCGTCCTGACGTCCGCGATCGTTGGTTTTTCCCATTGTGCGTTGGCCGATGAAGGCGGCGTCAGCTTCTGGGTCCCCGGTTTCTTTGGAAGTCTGGCGGCCACGCCGCAGCAGCCGGGTTGGTCGCTGGCAAACATCTACTATCACACCTCTGTCTCCGCCGGCGCCGACGTCGCGCGTGCGCGCGAGTTCACGCTCAACAGGGTTCCGGCCAATGTTACCCTCGACGCAAAACTGAATTTGAACGTCAACGCCACGGGCGATCTTGGCTTTGTGATCCCAACCTATGTATTCGCGACGCCGGTTCTCGGCGGCCAGGCGTCGGTGTCCCTGTTAGCAGCCTACGGCGTCGTCGGCACCAGCCTGGCAGGCACCTTGTCAGGCGTGCTCACGGGCCCTCTCGGCAACAACGTCCCCTTCGCGCGGTCCGACACCATCAGCGACACCACATGGGGCTTTGGGGATGTCGCGCCGGTATTTCAATTGCGCTGGAACGCCGGGGTCCACAACTACATGACCTATATCATGGGCGACATCCCGGTTGGCGCTTACCAATCCGATCGCCTGTCGAATATAGGCATCGGACACAGCGCGATCGACGTCGGCGGCGGCTACACCTATTTCAATCCGCAGACCGGCCACGAATTCTCCGGCGTGCTCGGCTTCACCTACAATTTCAAGAACACTGCAACGCAGTATCAGAATGGCGTCGACATGCACTTCGACTGGGGTGCATCGCAATTCCTGTCGAAGCAGGTCATGGTTGGCCTCGTGGGCTATGTCTACAAGGAACTCGGCTGCGACAGCGGTTCAGGTGACCGTGTCGGCTGCTTCCAGTCCCAAGTGGTCGGCATCGGCCCCCAGATTGGATTCCTGTTTCCGGTCGGCGACATGCAGGGCTATCTCAATTTGAAAGCTTACGGCGAGTTCGCTGCGGAAAACCGGCCATCGGGCTGGAATACCTGGGTCACCTTCTCTATCTCGCCGCCCGCGCCCGGAGCACCTCCGACGACAAAGCCCATCGTCAGAAAATACTAGCAGCAATCAAGCTGCGGCTGTCAGTTTGCTGATCATTCTTTGCAACACGCGGGCAACCGGTGGCACCTGGTCCCCGTCGAAGCTCGTTCCGGTGACCACCACCGATGCCGTAGTGCCGGCGCGTAGCAGGCGTCGCCTTCGCGCGCGATTCATTTGCGATCTCGCCCGCCGCGCCTGAAAGTACCGTCACGCCGACCCGGCACATGGTGACGAAGCAAGGCACGCGCCCTTGACCCTCGCCTTCGAGGAAGGGCGGCACCTAGCCAGGTGGCGATCCGACCGCTAATTCACCGTCAGCTTCACGCCGAGCCGCCCCGCAAGCTCCTGCACGAACTGCCAGGCAACGCGGCCCGAGCGGGAGCCGCGCGTGGTCGACCATTCCAGCGCCTCGCGCTCCAGCGCCTCGTCGTCGACCTCAATGCCGAAATGGCTGCAATAGCCCCGCACCATGGCGAGATATTCGTCCTGGCTGCAGCGGTGGAAGCCGAGCCACAGGCCGAAGCGATCGGACAGCGAGACTTTTTCTTCGACGGCTTCGCCAGGATTGATCGCGGTCGAGCGCTCGTTCTCGATCATCTCGCGCGCCAGCAGATGGCGGCGGTTGGAAGTGGCGTAGAGGATGACGTTCTCGGGCCGGCCCTCGATGCCGCCTTCGAGCACGGCCTTGAGCGACTTGTAGGACGCATCATTGCCGTCGAAGGAGAGGTCGTCGCAGAACACGATGAAGTAGAAGGACGAGGCGCGCAGCTGCTCCATCAGCGCGGGCAGGCTCTCGATGTCCTCGCGATGGATCTCGATCAGCTTCAGCTTATCGGCGGCCTTGCGCTCCGCGTTGATGCTGGCATGCGCCGCCTTCACGAGCGACGACTTGCCCATGCCGCGCGCGCCCCAGAGCAGGGCATTGTTGGCCGGCAGGCCGTTGGCGAAACGCTCGGTGTTCTCCATCAGGATGTCGCGCATCCGGTCGACGCCTTTCAGCAGGAACAGCTCGACGCGGCTGACCCGCGGCACCGCAGCGAGGCGGCCGTCCGGGTGCCAGACATAGGCGTCCGCCCGCTCGAACGATTCGCGTTCGACGGCCGGCTTGCCCTGGGCGGCGAGGTGCGCCGCGATCGTCTCCAGCGCGCGGACGATACGATCCTGGGAGAGGTCCGGGGCTGCCTTATCGACTGCCTTGGGGGTTGCCTTGGGACGTTTTGCCGCGACGCGGGCAGGCGTCCTGGCAGGGGTGCGGGGGCCTTTGCCGGCCGGGCTTTTGCTTGGTTTTTTGGGCATGTCCGAAGTTCCTGAGAATGCAGCCTTATCGGGCCTGAGGGCGCGCCGCAAGATGGCCAAATCGACGGTCTGGCAGCGTTGCAATTGGGGCAATGGCCGCTATAGTCCGCGCGAATTTGACCGAACCGGTCGCCTTTGAGGGCCTGACCGGTTTTCCCCCGTTTCCACGAGGATCGTCCGAATGTTCATTACCCCTGCGTATGCCCAGGCCGCGGGCGCCGGCGACACCAACAGCATGTTGATGTCGCTGCTGCCGTTCGCCCTGATCTTCGTGATCATGTACTTCCTGATTCTGCGCCCGCAGCAGAAGAAGGTGCGCGACCATGCCGACCTCGTGAAGAACATCCGCCGCGGCGACACCGTCGTGACCTCGGGCGGCCTCGTCGGCAAGGTCACCAAGGTCGTCGACGACGACCAGATCGAGTTCGAGATTTCCGACGGCGTGCGCGTGCGGCAGATGCGCCAGATGATCTCGGGCGTGCGCGCGAAGGGCGAGCCGGCGAAGGAATCCAAGGATAGCAAGGAAGCCGCCAAGGACGACGCCGCGTCGAAGTGAGCGCTTCCGCGAGCATCCCAATCTCCTGATCTGACAGGTCCAGTCGATGTTGTATTTCACGCGGTGGAAGGCGCTCGGGATTATCCTGACGGCGCTGATCGTGTGCCTCTGCGCGGTGCCGAACTTCTTCCCCGAAGCGCAGGTCAAGACCTGGCCCGCCTGGGCGCAGCGCCGGCTCGTGCTCGGCCTCGATCTCCAGGGCGGCTCCTATCTGCTGCTCGAGGTCGATTCGAGCTATGTGAAGAAGGAGAGGCTGGACCAGGTCCGCGACGACGTCCGCCGGACCCTGCGCGATGCCAAGATCGGATTCACCGGCGGCGTGACCGTGCGCAACGACGCGGCCGAGGTTCGCATCACCAAGGAATCCGACGTGCAGCCGGCGCTCGCCAAGCTGCGCGAGCTGTCCCAGCCACTGGGCGGACTGATGGGATCCAGCGGTCAGCGCGACCTTGAGGTGACCGATGCCGGCGGCGGCGTGATCCGCCTGGCGATTCCGCAGGCTGCGATGCTCGACCGCATGCGCAAGACCATCGAGCAGTCGATTCAGATCGTCGAGCGCCGCGTCAACGAGCTCGGCACCGTCGAACCGGTCATCCAGCGCCAGGGCAACGACCGCATTCTGGTGCAGGTCCCAGGTCTTCAGGATCCGACCCGCCTGAAGGAATTGCTCGGCAAGACCGCGAAGATGGAATTCCGCATGGTCGATGCGTCCGTGCCGCCGGATCAGGCGCAGCAGGGACGGTTGCCGCCGGAATCCGAGCTGCTGATGAGCGCCTCGCCGCCGCCCACGCCCTATGTGGTCAAGAAGCAGGTGCTGGTCGCCGGTGGCGACCTGACCGACGCCCAGGCGAGCTTCGACCAGCGCACGGGTGAGCCGGTCGTCAGCTTCAAGTTCAACACCTCGGGCGCGCGCAAATTCGCGCAGGCCACGCAGGAAAACGTCGGGCTGCCCTTCGCGATCGTGCTCGACAACAAGGTGATCTCGGCGCCCGTCATCCGCGAGCCCATCACCGGTGGCCAGGGCCAGATCTCCGGCAATTTCACGGTGCAATCGGCCAACGATCTCGCGATTCTCTTGCGCGCCGGCGCGCTTCCGGCCCCGCTCACGGTGGTCGAGGAGCGCACCGTCGGTCCGGGCCTCGGCCAGGACTCGATCGAGAAGGGCGAGCTTGCGGCTTACGTCGGCTCGATCCTGGTCATCATCTTCATGCTGCTGACCTACCGGCTGTTCGGCGTGTTCGCGAACATCGCGGTGGCCATCAACGTCGCCATGATCTTCGGCCTGTTGTCGCTGCTCAACGCCACGCTGACGCTGCCCGGCATCGCCGGCATCGTGCTCACCGTCGGCATCGCGGTCGACTCCAACGTGCTGATCTACGAGCGCATCCGTGAGGAGTTGCGGGGTGGCCGCAATGCGATTTCGGCGATCGACGCCGGCTTCAAGCGGGCGCTTGCGACCATCCTCGATTCCAACATCACCACCTTCATTGCTGCCGCCGTGCTGTTCTACATCGGCACCGGCCCGGTGCGCGGCTTTGCCGTGACGCTCGGCATCGGCATCATCACCACGGTGTTCACCGCCTTCACGCTGACCCGGCTGATCGTAGCCTGGTGGGTGCGGTGGAAGCGGCCGCAGAGCGTGCCGATCTAGGAGCTAAGACCGTGACTCACTACGTTCTCATCGGGCTTGGCATTCTCATTGCCGTTCTCACCGTGGTCGCAGCGCTCGGGCTGCTGCCGTCGCTGCGCATCGTCCCGGACGATACGCATTTCGACTTCACGCGCTTCCGCCGGATCAGCTTCCCGATCTCGGCGGCGCTGTCGATCGTCGCGATCACGCTGTTCTTCACCCATGGCCTGAATTTCGGCATCGACTTCCGCGGCGGCACGCTGCTGGAAGTGCAGGCCAAGTCCGGCGCCGCCGACATCGCCGCGATGCGGACGACGCTCGATGCCTTGCATCTCGGCGAAGTCCAGTTGCAGCAGTTCGGCGGCCCCGAGAACGTCCTGATCCGCGTCGCGGAGCAGCCGGGCGGCGACGCTGCCCAGCAGGAAGCCGTGCAGAAGGTGCGCGGCGCGCTCGGCGATTCCGTCGAATATCGCCGCGTCGAGGTGGTGGGACCGCGCGTGTCCGGCGAACTGCTGGCCTATGGCATGCTCGGCCTGATGCTCGCGATCGTCTCGATCCTGATCTACCTCTGGTTCCGCTTCGAATGGCAGTTCGCGCTCGGCGCCATGATCGCCAACGTGCACGACATCGTGCTGACGATCGGCTTCATGTCGATCAGCCAGGTCGATTTCGACCTGACCAGCATCGCGGCCCTTCTGACCATTCTGGGCTACTCGCTCAACGACACCGTCGTCATCTACGACCGTATCCGCGAAATGCTGCGCCGCTACAAGAAGATGCCGATGCCGCAGCTGCTCAACGAGTCGATCAATTCGACCCTGTCGCGTTCGATCATCACCCACTTCACCGTGACGCTGGCGCTGTTGGCTTTGCTGCTGTTCGGCGGCCATGCCATCCACAGCTTCACCGCGGTGATGATGTTCGGCGTGGTGCTGGTCGGCACCTATACCTCGATCTTCATCGCGGCCCCGATCCTGATCTATCTCGGCGTCGGCGAGCATCGCGAAGATGCGCCCGATACGGCTACGCCGGCGAAGAAAAACAAGGCATGATCCGAACCGCATGCCCTCGCAGGCGTTTGCGAGGGCAGTAAGCTCATTCGGACGAAGCACATGGCCGGCGATCCCAACGCACCGCATTTTCCCCGCTCGGCGCCGATCGAAGCCTATGGCAAGGGCGGCTTCGCCTTTGCCGGCATGTCGCATCGGGGATCGCTGCTCTGCCTGCCCGACGCGATCTGGGCCTGGGACGTGACGGACCCGACGAAGATCGACCGCTATTCGCTGGATCGCGTCTTCACGGCGGCCAACAGCATCGACACGCTTCTGATCGGTACCGGAACCGGCGTCTGGTTGCCGCCGCCGGACCTGCGGCAGGCGCTGAAGGCGGTGAGGGTGGTGCTGGATACGATGCAGACCGGTCCCGCCGTGCGCACCTACAACATCATGATCGGCGAGCGGCGCCGCGTCGCCGCGGCGCTGATCGCCGTGCCATGAGCAGCGCTGCGCCTCCGGCCGATTCGGTCGCCTTCTGCGCCGGCCTCGTGCGCAGCCATGACTTCCCGCGCTATGCCGCAACGCTGTTTGCGCCGGCCGCCGAGCGCCAGGCGCTGCTGGCGCTCTATGCCTTCAATGTCGAGATCGTCCGCGTCCGCGACCAGGTGAGCCAGCCCTTGCCCGGCGAAATCCGCCTGCAATGGTGGACCGACATGCTGTCGGGCCACGTCCACGGCAGCGCCGAGGGCAACCCGGTGGCGGCGGAGCTATTGCGTGCGATCAGCGATTTCGACCTGCCGGTCGAGCCGTTGTCGCTGCTCGCCGACGAGCATCAGTTCGATCTCTACAACGATCCGATGCCGACCATGGCGGCTCTGGAGGGTTATCTGGACGCGACCTGTTCGGCATTGTTTGCCCTCGCGGCGCGGGTCATGGCGCCGCCTTCGGAGGCGGCCGAGCATGTCGCAAGGCATGCCGGGCTCGCCCAGGGCATCGCGCAGGTGATTGCGAATCTGCCGCGCGACTCGGCGCACCGGCAACTGTTCCTGCCGCAGCAGCTGCTGGCGGCCCATGGCTGCCAGATGGAGGACGTGTTCGCCGGCAAGGAGACGCCAAATCTGCATGCGGTGCTGGGCCAGCTCGTGGGCGAAGCCGAGCAGCATTTGACGACGGCCTTGTCGTTGTTGCCGGAGGTGCCGGCGCCGGCACGGCCAGCGTTTCTGCTGCTGAGCCAGGTGCGGGGTGACCTCAAGCGCCTGTCGCAACCCGGGCGCAATCCGTTTGCGCCGCAGCCCCCGTCGCGGCTGCGCACGCTATGGACGCTGTGGCGGGCTTCACGTTCCCGGGAATTTACCAAATAGCGGCCGGTTTATCGCCTCAAACGGTCAAATGCTCTATGCTGTCCTATGGCTGAGTTGTCCCAAAACACGTCCCCCGATCTTAGCGGCCTTCCGGTCGCTCTGGGCGACATTCATGCCGCCGCCGACACCATCCGCGGCGCCGTCGTCGAGACGCCCTGCAGCTACAGCCGCACGCTGAGCAACATCTGCGGCTGCGACATCTGGCTGAAATTCGAAAACCTCCAGTTCACCTCCTCGTTCAAGGAGCGGGGTGCGCTCAACCGGCTCACCGCGCTGACGCCGGAGGAGCGTGCGCGCGGCGTCATCGCGATGTCGGCGGGCAACCACGCGCAGGGCGTCGCCTATCACGCCAAGCGGCTCGGCATTCCCGCCACCATCGTCATGCCGGTCGGCACGCCCATGGTGAAGGTCGAGAACACCAAGCACCACGGCGCCGAGGTGGTGGTGACGGGCGCGACGCTGGAGGAGGCGGCCGTCTATGCGCGCAGCCATGGCGAGGCCCGCGGCATGATCTTCGTCCACCCCTACGACGACCCGCTCGTCATCGCGGGGCAGGGCACTGTCGGGCTCGAGATGCTGAAGGCGGTGCCGGAGCTCGATACGCTGGTGGTCCCGATCGGCGGCGGTGGCCTGATCAGCGGCATCGGCATTGCCGCGAAATCGATCAAGCCGACGGTGCGGATTCTTGGCGTCGAGGCCTGGCTCTACCCCTCGATGTACAACGCCATCCATGACGGCAATCTGCCCGCGCGCGGCGACACGCTCGCCGAAGGCATCGCGGTGAAATCGCCGGGCAAGATCACGACCGAGATCGTCCGCCGCCTCGTCGACGATATCGCGCTGGTGAACGAAGCCGAGCTCGAGCGTGCGGTCGCGACCCTGATCTCGATCGAGAAGACGGTCGTCGAGGGCGCCGGCGCCGCCGGGCTTGCCGCGCTGATGTCCGATACGTCCCGCTTTGCCGGCCAGAAGGTCGGCCTCGTCCTGAGCGGCGGCAACATCGACACGCGGCTGATCGCCTCCGTTCTGACGCGTGAGCTGGCGCGCGAGGGGCGGCTGACCCAGTTGTCGCTCGATATCCCCGATCGGCCGGGGCAATTGGCCGCCGTCGCCTCACTGCTGGCCGAGGCCGGCGCCAACATCATCGAGGTCTCGCATCAGCGGACCTTCTCCGATCTGCCGGCCAAAGCGACGCTGCTTCAGCTCGTCATCGAGACCCGCGACAGCGCGCATCTCGACGAGGTCATGGCCAAGCTCGGCGCATCCGGACTGAGCGCGCGCTGCACCTGAGCGGCGCGCCGCTATCGCGGCGCCAAACCCGCGAGGTGGCCGATCAGCCGGTCGATCTCGGCTTCCGTGTTGTAGTAATGCGGGGAGGCCCGCACGACCGGTGGCAGCGAGCGGATTTCGGCATCGATACGGGTGCTCCCCGGATCTGAAGCGCCGATGGTGATGCCTGCCGCAGCGGCGCTTCTGACGATGGCGTCCGCCTCATACCCATCCAGCGTGAAGCTGACGATGGCGCCCGGTGCGCGTCCGAGGTCGCGAATAGTCACGCCGCGAACGGAGGCGAGGCCGCCGCGAAGACGGTCCGCAAGCAGACGGCAGCGCTGCTCGATGGGGCCGAGGCCGATCGCGAGGGCATAATCGATGGCAGCGCCGAGACCGAGACGTGCCGCGTAATTGTTCTCCCATGTCTCGAAACGGCGGGCATCGTCACGGAGCCGATATTCACCGCGCGAGACCCAGGGCGCGGCGAAGTGATCGATCATCGGCGGCTCGAGTCGTTGCAGCATCTCGCGGCGGACGTAGAGAAAGCCCGTGCCGCGCGGGCCGCGGAGGAATTTACGCCCCGTCGCCGACAGCATGTCACAGCCGACGGCTTCGACGTCGACCGTCATCTGGCCGACCGCCTGGCAGGCGTCGAGCAGATAGGGAATCCCGTGCGCCCGCGCGATCTTGCCGATCGCCGCCGCGGGATTGACCAATCCGCCATTGGTCGGAACCCAGGTGACGGCGATCAGCTTCACGCGCTCGTCGATCATGCGTTCGAGCGCGTGGACGTCGAGCTCGCCGGTGGCGTCGCTCGGCACGACATCGATGATCGCGCCCGTGCGCCTTGCGACCTGAAGAAACGCGACGTAGTTGGCTGCGTATTCCGCTTCGGCGGTCAGGATCCGATCGCCCTGGCGAAACGGAAGCGCGTAGAACGCCATCTGCCAGGCAATTGTCGCGTTCTCCATGAGGGCGATCTCATCGGGGGCGGCATTCAGAAGGCGCGCTACGGAGCCGTAGACCGCATCGAGCCGATCGGACTCGCGGTCGGCAGCGGCATAACCTCCGATCTCGCCCTCCAGATCGATGTGGTCCTTCATTGCCGCGACGACGGCAGTTGGCATGAGGGCCGCGCCGGCATTGTGGAGATAAGCGAGGCGGGAGGCGGCCGGGGTGTCGGAACGTATCCGGTCGATGTCGATCAAGTGCTGGTCTCCGCCTCTGCTATCCCGATCCCATGAATTAGGCGCGTTGACGAGCGCGAGCAAGCTCATGTGCAGCTTGGAACAAAATGGCGGATTATTGCCTCGTCTTGGTATCGGATTCCAAATCGGCGGCCTTTCTCCCCGGATTTTGAGAAACCCGGTGGCTTCGAACGCTATATCTTCCCGGATCGGGAAACAGACCATGCAAGAGAAAACGCAATCCCGCTCAATGACCGGGACGCCCAGGACCAACATCACCCGACGGATCGACCTCACGACCCTCAGGCTGTTCATCGCCATCTGTGAGGAAGGCAATTTGACGCGCGCCTCGCAGCGCGAGGCGATCGCGCCCTCTGCTGTCAGCAAGCGCATGCATGATCTCGAGGAAGTGCTCGAGGTCGCGCTGTTCGAGCGGCATCCGAACGGCATGGCGCTGACGCCGGCCGGTGAATCGCTGCTGCATCATGCGCGCGTGACGTTGCTCAACGTCGAGAAGATCGCCGTCGACATGGCCGAGCATGCGCGCGGCGTGCGCGGGCATGTGCGGATGCTGGCCAATCTGTCGTCGATCGTCGAATTCCTTCCCGACGATCTGCCCGGCTTCTTTCGCTCGCACGAGTTGGTGCGGCTCGATCTGCAGGAGCGCCCCAGCGCCGATGTCGTTCGCGGCGTCGAGGAGGGCGTGGCCGAAATCGGCATCTGCTCGGCAGACGTGTCGACGCGCGGGCTGGAGCGGTTCTCCTATCGACGCGACCGCCTCGTCATCGTGGTGCGATCCGATCATCCGCTTGCGTCGGCAAGAGACGTTTCGTTCGCCGATACACTCGACTACGACCATGTCGGCCTGTTTGCGACCAGCTCGATCTATCTGCGCTCGCAATACACCGCGCAGCAGATCGGCAAGTCGATCCGGTTGCGGGTCCACGTACCGGGTTTTGATGCGGTCTGCCGGATGGTGCAGGCCGGCATGGGGATCGGCCTCATTCCCGACCGTGCGTTCGAGGTCCTCAGTCACGGCATGAATCTGACGGCCGTCGAGTTAAGCGACGACTGGGCCGATCGCGAACTGGTGCTGGTGGCCAGGGATCCCGCGGGATTGTCGGCGACGAGCCAGTTGATGCTCGATCATCTGCGATTGCCCGGAACCAAACCTCACTGATGGCGGCCTTCGTGTCGTTCGTCATCCGCGAACGCGTGTTCATCAAAGGATATTGGACTTAAGGCCCTGCGCTCGGCGACACCACGATCAAAGACGATCGAGGAGCGCCAGACGTGGACGGACCATTATCCGGAATACGAGTCGTCGAACTCGGAACTTTGATCGCGGCACCATTTGCCGCGCGGCTCTTTGCTGAGTTCGGCGCCGAAGTCATCAAGATCGAGCAGCCGGGCAGCGGGGATCCGTTGCGCAGATGGCGCAAGCTGCATCAGGGCACCTCGCTCTGGTGGTACCTGCAATCCCGCAACAAGAAGTCGATCGCGATCGATCTGAAATCGCCTGACGGGCGCGACGTCGCGCTGCGCCTGGCCGCGCAAGCCGATGTCGTGATCGAGAATTTCAAGCCAGGAAGCCTCGAGAAGCTTGGCCTCGGCTGGGACGTGCTCTCAAAGCTCAATCCGGACCTGACACTGGTCCGCATCTCCGGCTACGGGCAGACCGGCCCTTACCGCGACCGCTCCGGGTTCGGCGCGATCGGAGAGGCCATGGGCGGGCTGCGCTTCACTACCGGCGATCCCGACAGCCCGCCGGCCCGGGTCGGCATCAGCATCGGCGACAGCCTTGCTTCGCTTCATGGCGTGATCGGCGCGCTGATGTCGCTGCTTCGTGTCAAGACAGGGCAGGGGCGAGGGCAGGTGGTCGACGTCTCGCTCTATGAGAGCGTGTTCAACCTGATGGAGAGTCTTGTCCCCGAATATGACCTCATGGGTCATGTCAGGACCCGCACCGGCGGCGCCCTGCCGGGCATCAGTCCATCCAATACATATCCCAGCTCCGACGGGCGCCATGTCGTGATCGCCGGCAACAGCGACGCGATCTTCAAACGCTTGATGCTGGTCATCTGGCGGCCGGACCTTGCCGACGATCCGGCCCTTGCCAGCAATGACGGACGTGTCCGCAGCAACGCCTTGCTCGATGCTGCCATCACTGCATGGACCTCGCAGCGAACGATGGACGAGATCCTCGCACGTCTCGATGCGGCCGACGTTCCCGCGGGCCGGATCTATTCCGTCGCCGATATTGTCGACGATCCCCATTACGCCGCCCGCGAGATGATCCTGCAGACCGAGCTGCCGGGCGATGTCACCGTAAAGATGCCGGGCATCGCGCCAAAGCTCTCCGACACCCCGGGCGCCGTCAAATGGCCTGGCCCGACGCTGGGACAGCATACCGACGAGGTGCTCGCGGGTCTCGGCTTGCAGGCAGGCGATATCGCGCAGCTGCGCCGCAGCGGAGCGGTGCAATGACGGCGCCGCCACCGGACATCCGGATCCAGGAGGTCGCTCCGCGCGACGGCCTTCAGATCGAAGCGAAATGGGTCGAAACCAGCGAGAAAATCCGGCTGATCAATTCGCTCTCTGCGATCGGCTTCAGTCGCATCGAGGTCTCGTCATTCGTGTCAGCGGCGGCCGTGCCGTCGCTGCGCGACGCCACGGACGTCTTCACCGGCATCGAGCGGCGGCCAGGCACGATCTATACGGCGCTGATCCCGAACCGGAAGGGTTCTGAGCTGGCGCTGGCCGCACGCGCCGACGAGCTCAATTTCGTGATGTCGGCGAGTGAAACGCACAACCGTGCCAACATGAACATGACGCATGCGGCGTCGCTGGCGTCGCTCAGCGAGATCGTGAAGCCGGCCCACGCAGGCGGCGCGTTGGTCAACGCGACGGTTGCGACCGCGTTCGGCTGTCCGTTCGAAGGCCTGCAGCCTCTCGAGAAGGTGCTCGATATCGTCAAGCGCTATCTCGATCTCGGGGTCGACGGCGTCACGCTCGCCGACACCACGGGCATGGCCAATCCCAATCAGGTCTCGCAGCTGGTTGCCGCGGTCTTGATGCTGGTCCCTGCGGACATGCTTACGCTTCACTTCCACAACACGCGCGGTCTCGGGCTGGTTAACGTCCTCGCGGCCTATGACACCGGCGCGCGCCGCTTTGACGCCGCGCTGGGCGGCCTCGGCGGATGTCCATTTGCGCCGGGCGCCACCGGCAATGTCTGTACCGAAGACCTCGTCAATCTCTGCCACGAGACGGGCTTGCGAACCGGTCTCGATCTGCAGCGCTTGATCGATCTCTCGTTCCGATTGCCTGGAGTGGTCGGACATGAGGTGCCGGGACAGGTCGCCAAGGCCGGCCGTCCCCTCGATCTGCACCCCATACCCGAGCGGCTGCGACGCTCGGGCTGATCGACCGCTATCAAAATTCAAAACACATTGGAGGAAACCATGACGATTGCCACGGCGGCGACTGCCGACCTCGATACTGGACTCACAGAGCATCAGGTCATCAAGAAGATTGCGTGGCGGCTGATGCCGCTGATCATCGTCTGCTACTTCTTTGCGTTCTTCGACCGCGTCAACATCAGCTTTGCCAAGGCTGCGCTCCAGGCCGATCTCGGCCTCAGCAACACAGCCTACGGATTTGGCGCCAGCCTGTTCGTCGTTGGCTACGTCCTGCTGGAAGTGCCGAGCAATATGCTGCTCTATCGCTTCGGCGCGCGGCGCTGGATCGCCCGCATCATGATTTCCTGGGGGCTGGCGACGGCGGCGATGGTCTTCGTTCATAGCGAGTGGCAGTTCTATGCGCTGCGCTTCGTGATTGGCGCCATGGAGGCGGGATTTGCGCCCGGCATTCTCTATTACCTGACACTCTGGTTTCCAAAATCGCATCGCGGCCGCATGACGTCCGTGTTCTTTCTCGCCACTGCATTCTCGGGGATCATCGGCGCGCCGATCTCGGGTCTCATCCTCAACTATCTGAACGGGCTGCACGGTCTGGCCGGTTGGCAATGGCTGTTTCTGGCTGGCGGCATTCCCTGCGTTGCGCTTGGCTTCGTCGTGCTGCTGCGCTTCGACGACGGGATCGAGCAGGCCGAATGGTTGAGCGACGACGAGCGCCGATTGATCTCGGTTCAGCTGGACCGCCAGAAGAACGAGATCGGCGAGCATTCGGCATGGCGCTCGCTGCTCATGCCCGGCGTGCTGCTGCTCGGATTCATCTACTTCCTGATCCAGATCGCCTCCTACGGCCTCAATTTCTGGGCGCCCGACCTGATCAAGGCGGCCGGGGGCGGAAGCGCGGCTGCGATCGGCTTCCTGACCGCCGTTCCCTATATCTGCGGCGCCATCTGCATGATCGTCGTAGGCCGATTGTCGGATGCATCGGGGGAGCGCCCCAAATTCGTCGCGGGTCTGGTGCTGACGGCGGCGGTGGGCTTCTTCGCCTCGGGCGTATTCGACAGGAACGTCGTCACGCTGGTTGGCGCGCTTGCCATCCTTGGTGCCGGCGTGGTTGCGGCCATTCCGACATTCTGGACGCTGCCTCCGAAAATTCTCACCGGTGCGGGGGCAGCGAGCGGGATCGCACTCATCAACACGCTGGGGCAGGTCGGCGGCATCGTCAGCCCGGTCATGGTTGGCTCGGTCAAGGATGTGACCGGCAGCACGACGCCGGCGCTCTATGTCATTGGCGGCTTGTGCGTGCTCTGTGCGTTGCTGCTGCTGACGGTGCTTCCGCGAGACCTGAAAGCCAGGGACGTGGCGGAACCCCGGGTCGCATAGGCCGCGGCATTGGCGCGCCTTGGTGAGGCGCATTCAAGAGGGTATCTAGGCGAAAGACATCACACCGCCGTCCATTCTCAATGGATGGCGGTGTGATGGCCCGGAACCGAAGGGGACGCGCAATGGCGAAGAACACGATTTGCCTCTGGTACGACAAAGACGCCGAGGCGGCTGCCCGCTTCTATGCCGAGACGTTCCCCGACAGCGCAGTGAGCGCCATCCACCGCGCGCCCAGCGACTACCCGTCGGGTAAGGCCGGCGACGTGCTCACCGTCGAGTTCACCGTGGCCGGGGTCGCCTGTCTCGGCCTCAACGGCGGTCCGATCTTCAAGCACAATGAGGCCTTCTCGTTCCAGATCGCCACCGACGATCAGGAGGAGACCGACCGCTATTGGAACGCCATCATCGGCAATGGCGGGCAGGAGAGCGCCTGCGGCTGGTGCAAGGACAGATGGGGCCTCTCCTGGCAGATCACGCCGCGGGTGTTGACTGAGGCACTGGCGGCGGGCGGTGCCGAGGCCAAGCGCGCCTTCGATGCGATGATGGGGATGACGAAGATCGATGTCGCCGCGATCGAGGCCGCGCGCCGCGGCTGAAATTTTCTCGTCTCAGATACAGAGGCCGAGCAGCTTGACGTGGCAGCCGCTGGATTTGGGCTTGCTGGCGGGCGCGGCCTCGCGCTTCACGGCAACCAGCGGCTCCTCGTCCTTCTTGCCTTTACCTTTGCCCTTGCCCTTCGGCTCGTAGTCGCCCGCGATCACCATGGCCCAATAGGTTCGCTTGCCGCTGGCATTTTTTGCGCTCGCGATACCGACGCGGGAGGCGTTGTGCAGCAGCAGGTTCTTGCGATGCCCGGACGAGTCGATCCACTGTCCCAGCGTCTTCTCGAAATTGTCGTAGCCGTAGGCGATGTTCTCGGCCGCGCGGCCCGCGCCGGCCGGTGCGACGCGCCGGTTGAACGGGCCGAGCGCGTCGTGGCTGAGGTCGTCCTTTGCCGCCATCGCGCGGGCCTGGTCCATGGCGATGCGGTCAAGGGTTGAATCGCGGACGACGCGGACTTCGCCGTTCTTGAGGCGAAAGCCGGAGATCAGCTCGGCCGGGGATTCGGCCATCGCGGGCGCAGCTGCGAGCAGCAGAAGGCCAGCGATCACGCCGCCAACCACACCATGCATCATCACCCTCCGAATGCCCATGACCCGCCGCCCGAATGATCCGATCGCTTCTCTATCGCCAATGTGGACGCTTCAAGGCGCGAGCAGCCCGTCAGCCCGCCGGCAGGTCCGCCTCGAAATTGAAACGGTCCCGCAGGTTCTTCCGCTGTTCCAGGATGTCCTTGAGGAAGGCGCGGTCCTGGTCGTTCTTCATCATCGGCTCGATCAGGTCGAGCTGGTTCATGGCGACCAGTTGCAGGATCTCGGTCCGCGGCTTGCCGCTGGTATCGCGGGGCAGCGCGTGTACGACCTGGATGTGCTCCGGCGGCTTTGGACCCTTGGCGGCCGAAAGTTCGCTGCGAAGCTCGCCTTCAAGCGTGGCCTGATCGGCCTCGACGAAGGCATAGAGCCCGACGCCGGAGCGGCGGTCGGCGAAGGCGACGATGGCGGTGTCGCGCACGGCCGGGTTCTTGCGGATCAGCTCGGCCAGCACCGGCGCGTCGTTGACCAGCCGGCGGCCGCCGCCCTCGCGGTCGGTGAAGTTGAACAGGCCGCGCGTGATCGCGCGATAGACCTTCTTGCCGGTCGCGAGCCACAGGCTGGCGGCGAATGATTTCTTCGCCAGGATTTTTCGCTCGCGCGGCGTCAGCGCCTCGGGTGCATAGGAACGCTTGTGCTTGAGCAGATGCCGCAGGTCCTCGTAGGCGAGGATGCGGTAGAGCCGGCCACGTCGGTTGAAGCAGGCCGCGAGCTGGAAGTCGGTGACATAGGCGCGGCCGTCGCGGCCGACCAGCCAGTTCTGCTCCTTGGCGAGATCGTTGTGGCAGATGCCGGCGCGGCGCAGCCGGCGTAGCGCCGCCTTGGCCGAGCGGAAATAGGCGAGGTCGCCATGCGGCTTGGCGAGATGGAGCGCGACGCCGTCGACAAAGCCGCGTACCAGGGCGCGGCGTCCGGCCCACAGCAACTCGGGGCCGACGTTCAGGCCTTTTGCAAGAACGAGTGCGTGTTTCTCGCGCGCGAACAGATGACGGGCCAGGAGGAATGACCACCACGGCACTTCGTCGAGCCGGCGCAGCACGGCGTCGACCTCGCCGCTGTCACCGCGGAAGCGGCCGCGCTCGACGGTCGAGAACACGTCGCGCTTGAGCAGCACGCCCTCGGTCCAGCGCGCCGACAGTGTCGCGGCGTCGTCTTTGGGAAGACTCATCGAAAAACTCACGCGGCTGCGGCGATGCGCAGGTGATCGGCGATCCAGCGATCGAGATCGGCGAGTGCCAGCGCGCTCATCGCCTGCTTCTTGGCCACCGTCTTTTCGTTGCCGCGCAGGCGCGTGCCGTCGGGCTTCTTCGTCGGCGCGCTCGCGAGCGGCGGGAACAGGCCGAAATTGATGTTCATCGGCTGGAACGAGCGTGTACCGGGCTCGATGGTCTCGATATGGCCGCCGGTGATGTGACCGAGCAGCGATCCCAGTGCCGTCGTAGCGGGCGGGCTCGCCAGCGTCTCGCCGCGCGCATCCGCCGCCGCATAGAGACCGGCGATCAGGCCGACGCTGGCGGATTCCACATAGCCCTCGCAGCCGGTCATCTGACCGGCGAAGCGCAGCCGCGGCTGCGCGCGCAGGCGCAGCTGGCCGTCGAGCAGCTTTGGCGAATTGAGGAAGGTGTTGCGATGCAGGCCGCCGAGGCGGGCGAATTCGGCCTTCTCCAGCCCCGGAATGCTGCGGAAGATGCGTTGCTGCTCGCCGTATTTCAGCTTCGTCTGGAATCCGACGATGTTGTAGAGCGTGCCGAGCTTGTTGTCCTGGCGCAGCTGCACGATCGCGTAGGCCTTCGTGGTGGGATCGTGCGGATTGGTGAGGCCGACCGGCTTCATCGGGCCGTGGCGCAACGTCTCGGGGCCGCGCTCCGCCATCACCTCGATCGGCAGGCAGCCGTCGAAATAGGGCGTGTTGGTTTCCCATTCCTTGAACTCGGTCTTCTCGCCTGCGATCAGCGCGGCGACGAAGCCGTCATACTGCTCCTTGGTCATGGGGCAGTTGATGTAGTCGGCACCGGTGCCGCCGGGGCCGACCTTGTCATAGCGCGACTGGAACCAGGCGACCGACATGTCGATGGACTCGCGATGCACGATTGGCGCGATCGCGTCGAAGAAGGCGAGAGCGTTCTCGTCGGTCAATTCGCGGATGGCGTCGGCCAGCGGGGCGGAGGTGAGGGGGCCGGTCGCCACGATCACGTTGCTCCAATCGGCCGGCGGCAGGCCGGAAACCTCGCCACGGGCGATCTCGATCAGGGGGTGGTCGTTGAGCGCCTTGGTGACGGCCGCCGAGAAGCCGTCGCGGTCGACCGCGAGCGCACCGCCGGCGGGCACCTGGTTGGCGTCGGCCGCGCGCATGATCAGCGAGCCGAGCCGGCGCATTTCGGCGTGCAGCAGGCCGACGGCGTTGTTGGCGGCGTCGTCCGAGCGGAACGAATTGGAGCAGACGAGCTCGGCGAGCCCATCGGTGCGGTGCGCTTCGGTCATGCGGTCCGGCCGCATCTCGTGCAGCACCACGGGCACGCCGGATTTGGCGACCTGCCAGGCGGCTTCGGAACCGGCAAGGCCGGCGCCGATCACGTGCACAATGTTGGATTGGGTTCCTGTCATGGGGCGGACAGGTAGCGCTTTTCGGCGGTCAGTGGAATCGCCGAGATGGAGTTTTCTGCCATCAGAAACGACAACGCCCGCACGAGGCGAGCGCTATCGGTTCGTCCGGTGAAGGGCTGAACGAAATCAGCCCTGATACTGACCGGCGGCAACGCGCGGGATGTCCGAGCGATCGAGGCCGATGTCGGCCAGTTCGCGATCGCTGAGCTGGGACAGCTCGGCAACATTGCGCTGATAGTCCCGGAAAGCCTGGATCATGCGGATGAGCGAGAGCAGCATTGGTAGTCTCCTGTAGTTCGATTCAGCCCTTGCCCGGGCCTCATCGTTGAAATGAATATAGGTGAGAGTGGTGCAGTGCGAAAGTTCCGATGTTGCGATGCAGCTAAGCGCGAGGTGCATAGCGGTGGTAACGGACGATTAACCCGGGAGCACTCTCGCCTAAAGGGTAGGCGAAATAGGGAATGCTTTGCCATAAATCACCGTGAATTCACGGGTTTACTGCAACCACTCTCGTTACCGGTGAAATGGAAATAGGTAGGGTTCCAACTGTTCTCAAGGCGATCAGTCAGCGCCTGCGCCCAAGTCTCGCATGCGCGAATCGCATGATAGCGGAACTATAGATATGAATATAAATCCATTCATATGTGGGACACTATGCGACCGGGTCCCGACGATCCAACTCGCTTTGGGCTGGCGGATCACCAGACGGCCGGGCGTGAAGCCTGCCGAAACTCACCCTGCCTCGTTTCAGACCGCAACCGCCTCTCTGGTGCGGTGCACACACGCCGAACGTGTGGCGTTCATTACAAGGGTGTAATGAAAATCAGAAATTTTGCATGGTGCCTCTGCGCCGCACGCAACATCACGCAATTCTCGCGAGGAATTTATTGCGGCAAGTTGCCGCGCCCGGAGGAAAGTCATGTCGCAGATTCTGGCAATGTCGCTGGTTCTGTCACAAGAACAAGAGAAGGAAAGTAACATCATGACGAAGTTACTCGGGGTTATCGCAATTGCCGCCGTCGCGTTCGCCGTCGCGCCGGCCCAGGCTGCCAAGCACGCCATGGGCGGTTGCAGCTCAGCCAACCTGGAGAAGACGGAGACCGCGATCGAGAACATGGCCGACGGCGACAGCAAGTTCGTGGCGCAGAAGGAGATCGCGGCTGCGCAGGACGCGCTTCTCAACGGCAAAATGGGTGTGTGCGGCGCGCACCTGAACAAGGCGATGAACGCCACCATGGGGAAGTAAACGCACCAAGAGAGGGCCGATCGCCGGGCGATCGGCCCTACGCGTCCTGTCGGGCGCTATTTAAGGGGCGCGTGCGAGCTGGGTCGCGAAATAGGCGACGGTCTTGGAGTAGACTTCGCTCTTATTCCATTGCTGCAATACCGCAAAATTCGGACTGCCCGGCTGCCAGTCCTTGCCGCGCTGCCAGCCGTAGCCCGCGAGATAATTGGCGGTGGAGGCGAGCACGTCGGGCGCGTTGTGCAAGAGGTCGCGCTTGCCATTGCCGTCGAAATCGACGGCGTATTTCATCCAGGACGACGGCATGAACTGGGTCTGACCGAGCTCGCCGGCCCATGCGCCCTTCATGTCGGCGGGGGCGAGGTCGCCGCGCTGGACGATGCGCAGCGCATCCAGCAGCTCGGCACGAAACTGGTCGGAGCGACGGCAATCATAGGCCAGCGTTGCCAGCGAGCGGATGGTGGCGAACTTGCCGGTGTTGACGCCGAAATCGGTCTCGAGACCCCAGATCGCGACCAGCACCTCGCCGGGCACGCCATAAGTCTGTTCGATGCGGGACAGCACCGAGCCGTACTGCTTCATCATGTTGGAGCCGCGCTGCATGCGCGGCGGCACCATGCGGCCGGAGAACTCCTCGAAGGTCTGGGTGAAGACTTTTTGCGAGCGGTCCCGGTTGAGCACGCTCTGATCGAGCGTCACGCCGGCAAGCCCGGCGGCAACGGCCTGCTGCGAGACGCCCTTGGCCGCGGCGTCGGCTTTGAAGTCCGCGAGCCAGGCGTCGAAATTGCCCGAGCCGCAGGCAACAGCGGCGAGGGCTGGCTGGGCGGTTAGGATTGACGCGGAGAGGGCGAGGGCTGCGAGAGCGAGACGAGAAATCGTCGGGGTCATCAGATGAAATGGATTCCGTGAAGTGATCTGACCGGCGGGGGCAATTTCGATTGTAACCGCGGCCAAAGCAAGGCGTATGACAGCACGCAATCCTGCCCGAGCCGAGCCCGGGCAGGATCGCATGTCACGATATCGTCAGGCGTCCGTCCGATTGCGCCAGGGGAAGAGGTTGGCGGGGAAGTCGGCGGCCGGCTTGCGCGGGCGATGCGGCGGGGGCGGCACCGGACGTGCACCGGGCTCCGAGACGATCACCTTGCGGTAGAGGTGCCAGGTGGCATGGCCGAGCAGGGGGATCACCACGGCAAGGCCAAGGAACGCCGGAATCGTACCGAGCGCTAGCAGCACCGCCACGATCAGGCCCCAAGCCGCCATCGGCACCGGGTTCTTGGCGACGACGCGTAGCGACGTCACCATCGCCTCGAAGGCGCCGGCATGGCGGTCGAGCATCAAGGGGAACGACACGGCGCTGATGCAGAGCGCGGCAAGCGCAAACAGAAAGCCGGTGCCGCAGCCGACCACGATCAGCCACCAGCCTTGCTGGGTCGTCAGAACGCGCGTCATGAAATCAGAGATACCGGTCGCGCCCTCATAGCCGAACGCCGCGACATAGATCGCCTGAGCGGTCGCAACCCAGGTCACGAACAGAGCGAGCAGCAGCGTGCCGAGACCGAGCATGGCGCCGAACGAAGGCGAGCGCAGTACCTCCATGGCATTCCAGGCGCTGGCCTCCTCATAACGTTCCCGCCGGCTGGAGAGCTCATAGAGACCGAGCGCGGCGAACGGGCCGATCAGCGCGAAGCCTGCGGCCAGTGGGAACAACAGCGGCAGCACCGAATAGCCCATCACCGCGCGGGCGAGCACGAGGCCCAGCACCGGATAGATCACGCAGAGGATGATGGCGTGGCTCGGCACCGCCTTGAAATCTTCCCAGCCGCGCCTGAGCGCGTCGTGCAGATCGGACAGTTGGATGGTTCGGATCACCGGTCCAGCCGCATCCGCGGGCTGGGCCACAGTGGGGACATTGCCCGGGTAGAGTGTGGCCATGGTCGCTAGCTCCCTTGCCATGCAGCCGAATTCGGCGCCGGCAACGGCGCAAGCGGCCGCTTTTCTGAGTTTCGCGATTCCGGCCAGACGCGAATTCCGGACGTCATCGCGAACTGAAAGTGGAGCGTACGCCCATTTCCGAGTCCTGTCCCACACGCTTGGTTGAGATTCGATGCCGCACCGCAACCTCAACGATGTCATTCGGTCGTCATTTCGCCGCAGATAAGCTGATGCTGGTTGTCGGTTCGCAGAACTTCGCGGGCGTAACGCAGTAACTTCGTCTATAAGTGCCACTCAAGGCCCTTCCAACGGATCCTTTTCGGGGAGAAGACATGAGCATTTTCGGGAAAATCATGGGCGCGATCTTCGGCAGCCATCCGGCTTCCGCCGCGCCCGCAGGTGGCGCACCCTCGGGTAGCGCACCCGCCAGCGCCGCGCCGGGCGGATCGGCGCCTGCTGCCGCGCCGATGGCAACCGTGGACGTTGCGGCCATCGTCGACAAGCTGGTCGCTGCCCAGAAGGAGAAGCTGGAATGGCGCACCTCGATCGTCGACCTCATGAAGGCGCTCGACATCGACTCCAGCCTTGCCGCGCGTAAGGACCTCGCCAAGGAGCTCGGCTACAGCGGTGACATGAACGACTCGGCGAGCATGAACGTCTGGCTGCACAAGCAGGTGATGTCCAAGCTGGCCGCCAATGGCGGCAAGCTGCCGCCGGAGATCAAGCACTGACCGATTGCTCGGTCGTAAGCCAGGGGCCCGCGATCTCGCGGGCCCTTTTGCGTTCAGGCGACGAGGTCTGCTTCCTCCGGATGCCTGTCGAGATAGTCGACGACGAAGCCGCAGCCGGCGATCACCTTCTTGCCGTCACGGCGGATCAAGTCCAGCGCGCCCTTGACCAGCTCGGATGCAATGCCGCGGCCGCGTAGCGCGTGCGGCGTCTCGGTATGGGTGATGATCACGGCCGACGGCGTCAGCCGGTAATTGGCGAAGGCGATTTCGTTGCCCGCATCGAGCTCGAAGCGACTCCTGTCCTTGTTGTCCCGTACCGCCATGCCAGATCCCTTCGAAGCGCTGCGTGTGCTCTGATCTAGGCGCCTGAACCGGCCCTTGCCAAGGTGCGACCAAGGGAGGTTGCCGCAGGGGAGATATCCGGAAAATGCGTGTCCCGCTCAGCCTCTTGGCGCTGCTTGCGGCGCTCGTCTCGACCGCGCCGGTGTCGGCTGCGGCCGAAGGCGCCCCGGCCTGGGAGGCCTGCGTCGGGCTGACCAGCACGCCGGACGCCCGGATCAAAGCCTGCTCGACTGTGATCGATACCAGGAGCGAGAGCGGGCAGAGGCTCGCCGGCGCCTATTGCAATCGCGGCCATGGGCTCACCGAGAAACGCGAACTCGACGCCGCGCTGTCCGATCTCGACGAGGCAGTCCGGCTCGATCCCGGCTATGCCTGCGCCTACAACAATCGCGGCCGCGTCTACAGCTTCAAGCGCGATTACGATCGCGCCATCGCCGAATACGACCAGGCCATCAAGCTCGATCCGTCGCTGGTGCTGGCCTACAGCAATCGCGGCGAGGCCCGTTTCAACAAGGGCGACCTCGACGGCGCCTTTGCCGATTTCGACGCGGCGATCAAGCGCGATCCCAACTATGTCACCGCCTACGCCAACCGTGGCTTCGTCTACGCCCGCAAGCACGACACGGCGCATGCGCTTGCCGACTACAGCATGCGGATCAAGCTTGCACCGGATCTGATTGCCTATATCGACCGCGGCAACGTCTACCGCGACAGCGAGCAGCTCGACCGGGCCTCCGCCGACTACGGCGAGGCGATCCGCGTCGCGCCGACCGACGCACGCGGCTGGCGCAATCGCGGCATGATCCGGCTCTATCGGGGCGACAACAAGGGCGGCCTCGCCGACTACGACAAGGCGCTGCAATACGATCCCTCCGACGTGTTCTCCTGGAACAATCGCGGCCAGGCCAGGCTGCGCCTCGGCGACAGGCAGGGCGCGATTGCCGACTTCAGGAAGGCGCTGGAATTGCGTCCAGGACTGCCGTCCGCGCATGATGCACTGCAGAAGCTTGGGGCTCTGTAGCGAGCGTTCGATCAACGCGTGAGCCATAATTCGCTAATGCTGCCTCGCTGGCAAAAAACATCAGTCCGTCTTGCAATCGTGCACCCGGTTCCCCACGTCTCGTTACAGGACATACGCCCGAATGCGGCCGGCACGGTCGCTAGACATTCGGAGTGTCATGATCGCCAGCCGCTGACGTATGCCTCTTTTGGAGGAGGGTACGATGTCGGACTTTAGTTTCATCAAGACTCATCGAACATGGGAAGATTGGTGCGGGATGCTGCTCGGCGCGCTGATTGTCGCATCGCCGTGGTTCCCCATCCAGGATCACTCGTCGATCGTCGAACGCCAGACGATGATCCTGAACACGGTCGCAATCGGCCTCGTCGTATTTGGCCTGAGCCAGCTCGAATATGTCGCGTTGCAGCGCTGGCAGGAGGTGGCGACGATCCTGGTCGGGCTGTGGCTTATCGTCTCGCCCTATGTGTTCGGTTATTCCGGCGAAGGTTTTCTCCGGATCTACCATACGAGTCTGGGAGCGGTAGCGGTGATCCTCGGCGTGCTCCAGCTGTGGCAGGACTGGGATCTGAGTGACCAGGATATGCTGAAGCATGGGCAATAGGCGGTAGATTTGAGCAGGCCTGCCGCGCGCTCGGCGGCCTGCGCTCGCTATCTCTTCACCAAATCCGCATACTCCGGATGTTTCTCGATCCACGCCTTCACGAACGGGCATTGCGGGATCAGTTTCAAGCCGGCCGCGCGGACCCGGTCGAGCGCGCCTTGCACCAGCTTCGAGCCGACGCCCTTGCCACCGAGCTCTTTCGGCACGTCGGTATGCTCGAAGGTGATGACGTTGCCGTCGAGCTTGTAGTGTTCAGTCGCGAGATGGCCCTCCACCTCCAGCTCGAAGCGATGATCGGCCTTGTTATCGATGACGTCGCTCATGGTGTCTCCCGTCAGGTCTTCAACGAGTCCGCCAGCATCTTGCGGATCGACCAGGCCTCGCCGTCGGACGAGCCCTTGATGTCGTCGATCCGCCAGCTGTTGGCCTCGCGCACGAAGTCATAACGCACGATCTGGTCGGCGGGTTTGCGGTCGTTGCGGTGGCCGGTGATGGTCACCGCGATCGTCGCCTTGTCGGCCTCCATCTTCTCTGCGTCAACCTTGAAGGATTTCACGTCCGGTTCCTGCGAGTTGGTGACGGGATCGAAATCGACCGGACCAACGTCGCCCTTCGGCGTATGCGCATCCGCCTTGGCCCACAGCGCGACCAGCGCCCTCGAGAGATATTTTGTTTTGGCCGCCTTGTTCTCGATGACGAAGGCGCCGCCACTATCGCCTTTGCCCTTGGCTGCGCGCGTGTAGATGGCGGTCAGGATCGCGACGGGATCGCTGGAGGCAGGCATCACGGCGAATGCCGGGGAGGCGGTGGCAAGCAGAGAGGCGGCGACGAAGGTCCGACGGGTGAGCATGAAATGTCCCTGAGATAATGACGTGCGACCGCATGGCCGGAGCGGCCGGCGTCAGCGCGTATCTCTGTAGACCGATGGCGCGGCCGCTCGGTTCAATCGGTCGCTTTGGCGAGCCTGGAATCTTCAGATTGCGGCTGCGGGCGGAGGCAACCCTGGCAGATGACGAGGGAGCGGGTGACCTTGGCGTCCTGCTCGGCCTCGATGCCGTCCTGGGCCTGCCACCATTCCTTCGAATAGGGCTGAAGTCCGGCTTGCGACCTGTTGTGCTCGGAGCCGGCGTCGGCGCGCGTGGCACGCGGAGCCCCGGAACGTGGCTGGTTGGGATCCTCGCCGGCGCCATCCCAGGCATAGCGCGCAGGCTTGAAGGCGGGGTCGGCGGAGAGGTGCGCCTGAGGCGCCACGGCACATCCGGCGAGCGCCAGCGACAACAGGAGGAAGGCGGGCGCTTTGACCATGATGCGGCACTCTTTACGCGAGAACTGAGCGAGGTTGCGCCGATCGTGTTTAAAATTCCCTGAACGGTCGCGGCCGCGCTGGCGACAAACGCGAATGCGCTATCTGATCCTCCTGCTCACACTGCTCGCCACCGCTGCGCGCGCCGATGATGCAAAACCGTTCAATCCGGCCGATTATCCGCCCGGCGTGCAGCAGGCGCTGCGCTACGCCAATGAGGAATGCGACAGCCAGGACGGTGGACTGGTGACCTTCGCGCCGGACACCGTGCGCAAGATCGACCTGACCGGGGACGGCCGTGAGGATTACATCGTCGATTTCCGCGACACCAAATGCGGGGAGCGCGAGACCACCTATTGCGGAACCGGCGGCTGCGTCATGAACGTCCTGGTGACTCTGCCCGATGGCAGCGTGCGCCCCGTGTTCGACGGCTATGTCCGCAGCTACAAGATCTTGCCGCCGCCGATGAAGCGTGGCGCGGCGCGCACCATTCGCTTCGATCTGCACGGTAGCTATTGCGGCGGTTTCGGTGCGCAGGCCTGCTGGAAGGAGAAGGCCATCACGGCGACGCCGTTTGCGTTCAAGCAGCCGTAGGGCAGATGCGCGACCGGCGGCCTTGCTACGCCGCATTCGATGGCGATAAATGGGCTGCAAGGAGCGGGCGGCTCGTGCGCCGCCCGCCGTCGAAGAGGAAGCCCGATGCAGCCCCTGCGCATGTCCCGCCGCGTCATGAATCTCGCTCACATGCTGACCCAGAATGCGCGGCGGCATGGGTCGCGTCCTGGTTTCGTCTGGGGGGACAAATCCTGGACCTGGCGCGAGATCGATGCGCAGGTCTCGGCGCTGGCCGCCGCACTCGCCGCGCGCGGCATCGCCAAGGGCGACCGCATCCTCGTCCATTCCAAGAACGGCGACGAGATGTTCTTCTCGATGTTCGCCGCGTTCCGGCTCGGTGCGGTCTGGGTGCCCACCAATTTCCGCCTGATGCCGGATGAGGTCACCTATCTCGCGCAGGCCTCCGGCGCGAAGGCGTTCCTGTGCCACGTCGATTTTCCCGAGCACGCTGCAGCCGTGAAGGGGGGGGCGCTGGAGTTCACCTGGAGCGTCGACGGCAAGGGCTCGTTCGGCGAGCGCTCGGTGGCGGAAGCCATCGCCTCGCAGGCCGGTGCAAGCGTTGCGAACGTCGCCGTCGAGCACGACGATCCCTGCTGGTTCTTCTTCACCTCCGGCACCACTGGCCGCTCCAAGGCCGCGGTGCTGACCCACGGCCAGATGGGTTTTGTCGTCACCAACCATCTCGCCGATCTCACCCCCGGCGTCACGGAAGCGGATGCGTCGCTGGTGGTGGCGCCGCTGTCGCATGGCGCCGGCGTCCATCAGCTGGTGCAGACCGCCCGCGGCGTATGCACCGTGCTGCTGCCGACGGAGAAATTCGACATCGACGAGGCGTTCCGCCTGATCGAGGCGCATCGGGTCAGCAATCTCTTCACGGTGCCGACGATCCTGAAGATGATGGTCGAGCATCCCGCCGCCGACAAATACGATCATTCCTCGCTGCGTCACGTGATCTATGCCGGCGCGCCGATGTACCGCGAGGACCAGAAGGCCGCGCTGAAGAAGCTCGGCAAGGTCATCGTGCAGTATTTTGGCCTCGGCGAGGTCACCGGCAACATCACCGTGCTGCCGGCGGCGCTGCATGATCCCGAGGACGGGCCCTATGCGAAGATCGGCACTTGCGGCTTCGAGCGCACGGCCATGCAGGTCTCGATCCAGGACGACGAGGGCCGCGAGCTGGCAGTCAACCAGAGCGGCGAGATCTGCGTGATCGGGCCTGCAGTGCTCGCCGGCTACTACGACAACCCCGAGGCCAATGCGAAGGCGTTCCGCGACGGCTGGTTCCGCACCGGCGACCTCGGGCACATGGACGAGGAGGGGTTCGTCTACATCACGGGACGCGCCTCCGACATGTACATCTCCGGCGGCTCCAACATCTATCCGCGCGAGATCGAGGAGAAGATCTTGACGCATCCTGCGGTCGGCGAGGTCGCCGTGCTCGGCGTGCCCGACGCGACCTGGGGCGAGGTCGGCGTCGCCGTCTGCGTCGCGCGCGAAGGCGAGAAGCCGGTGAGCGAAGCCGAGATGGCGGCGTTCCTCCTGCCGAAGGTGCCGCGCTACAAGATGCCGAAGCGGTTCTTCTTCTGGGAGGCGTTGCCGAAGTCCGGCTATGGCAAGATCCCGAAGCGCATGGTGCGCGATGAGCTCGAGGCGCGCGGACTGCTCGATCTCGACAACAAGCAGGCGGGCTGAGCATACGCGATGCGAAGTATCAAGCAGCCGGGCGCGCCTGTCGCCGAACGCATCCAATGGGTCGAGGCGAGGGGGCGCGCGTTCTCGTTCAGGCTCGAAGCGGGTCTGCCGCTGCTCGAAGCCGCTCGGCGTGGTTTTGCGGCGGAGGGGTTTGCCAGTGGCGTGCTGAATTTTGGCAGCGCTGCGCTCGGACCATTCGCATATGTGATGCCGGCGCTGTCGAAGACAGGTGAGAACGCAGCGTTCTACAGTGACACTTTTCGCCCCAGCGGCGTGATGCGCACGAAACTCGGCAGCATGACGCTCGGTATGCGCGATGGCGCCCCGTTCTTTCATTGCCACGGGCTCTGGACGGAGCCGGACGGCAAGGCAAGCGGCGGCCACATGCTCCCGGACGAGACGGTTGTCGCCGAGCCGTTCGAGGTCGAAGCGTTCGGCATCGACGGCGCGATGTTCACCGCGGAGCCCGATCCCGAGACCAATTTCAAGCTGTTCGGGCCGGTGCCTGGTGTGAGCACCGGCGCGCGCACCACGAGCCGCGCCTTCTCACTTCGGCTGCGGCCCAACCAGGATTTTGCCGGCTGCCTCGAAGCGTTCTGCCGCGCGCATGGCATCGCACGCGCGAAGATTCACGGCGGCGTCGGCTCGACCATCGGCGCGCGCTTCACCCATGGCGGCGTGACCGAACCGTTCGCGACCGAGCTCGCTGTGACAGCGGGGACGATTGTACAGGGCAGTTCGGGTGCACCGGAGGCGGCGCTCGACATTGCCCTGATCGACTACACTGGCGGCATCGCTGAGGGCCGTCTGATCCGTGGGGACAATCCCGTGCTGATGACCATGGAGCTGGCGCTCGAGGTGTTGGGCTAGTATCGGCGAGCGATCATCAGTGAGCACGTAGCTTGGCGATGGCCAAGAACGTGGATTCACTTATCCCTGATATGCCCGAGCTCGATCCTTGAAAGAGGTTGAGCAAGGGAGATTGACCCTGGCCGATGCTCTCGCCGTTTCTGACGTCATACATGGCGGAGAACCGGCTCAACAGTTTTTCAACCTTCGCCGGATCGGAAAGATCCTTGATCTTCATGAATTTGTCCACGACCTTGGCTTGCTGATCGATCTGCATCGAGGCCATCGAGTCAGGCAAATCGAAGGTGGTTCTGAACACCTCTGAAAGAGCCTTGTCGGCAAGGATGTCGTATGCGGACGTGATTTCTCCCGCCTTTCGCTGGAAATAGAGCGCAAGGCGTACGCCGGGATTCGTCTCCCCCTGCTGCTGCTCCAGGCTTTGCTGGAGATAGTTCGCCTGTGTTTCCCGGAATTGATCTCTCTTCTGAGGACCCATCATCGGGAGGCGCGCGACGTTGCCCTTGCTGTCGAAGTTGAACGACGCAACGATTTCGGCAAAGCGAGGATCGCTCTGCGTGTTCGCGAAGCTCTTTGGGTTGTTCAGGTCGGAGCTGAAGATCTTCTTGAGAAATTCGGTGCTGACCTTCTTAGGGTCCAAACCCTTGGCCAAGAGAATGAAATCGACCATCGGCCTGTTTGCGAGAAGCTCGGAAACGCTGTCGATGCCTGCGATTGCCTCTTGATAAGCCGTCGCATCTTTCGTGGCTAGTGCCCGAATTGCCTTCTCCTGCTGAGGGCTTGCCTGTTTCAGCGCGGCAACGACGTATTCTCTCGCGATCTGAAGGACCTGAGCCGAGTCTTGAGCCACCAAGGGGGTCGTCAGATTGCCTTTTGCGTCGAAGTTGAAGGCGCGTGCGAGCTCTACATACCGATTGTCCTTGAGGGTATAGACGTAGCTCTTGGGGTCGTTGACGTCGCTTTCGAGGACTGCCTTGATCGTCGCCTTCGAGACCATTCCGGGATCGAGGCCGACGGCGCCCAGCGCAAAATCATACACGCCAGGTGTCGATACGAACGCCTGGACTGAATTGATCTTGCTGAGGTCCGTTCTGAATTGCTTGATCGCCAAAGCTTCGTATATCGGGCTTGCCGCCGAATAGACGGCGGCCTTGCTGTCGTCGAACCGCTTTTTCGTGATCGCGACATTTGCGGCAGTCTGGGCGGACACGCCTGACGGAAGCGACCCGTCGGGCGAGAACTCGAACGCGCCGGCCAGGTCTACAAACCCGCCAATCGTCGCTATCTGGTCACTGAGGCTGGAAATGCTTTTCGTATATGACTCCAGGTGACTTTTTTCGACCAGGATCTGGATGTTCAACTGGGTCACGTCGGCGCCCGGTTGCGATAGTTGGGCCTTGTAACCGGTTATCTTTAGATCAGCGGCGCTGGCGTCCGATTTGGCTTGAGCAAGCTGGGCGTTGAGGCCGGTCAACTGAGAAGCGAAGGTGGTGTTGACGTAGCTATTTGGATCGGACGGATCGCTGCGCAAGACCTGACTTATCGTGTCACCCGGCCACTTGCTTTGATCGATCCCGTATGCCGAGTAGACATAGTTGCGAAGACGGTCGTTGTTCAGGAGTTGGTCTGCACTGCTGATCTTGCCGATTTCAGCGCTGTAGTAATTCGAGTCTGCGGCAAGCGCATCGACCTGGCTCTTCTTGGTCGTCGTGTACAGACCGATCATCTCGTCGGTCTGGTCTCCCGAATGCGCAACTGGCGTGGCACTGCCATTGAAGGAGAATGCCGCGGCAAACTCCCGGTAGCGCTTGTCTACCAACTTGTTGACGAAGCTCTTTGGGTCGGAGAGGTCGCTCTCCAGCACCTTCTTCATGAAAGCCTTGGCGTAGGCCATGTCTTCCAGGCCATATGCCTTCATCGCATAATGATACAGGCGATAATCTTTCATAAGATCATCGACGGTCCGCACCTTGCCGATGTTGGCTTTGTAATAGGCGGATTCTCGCGCGACATCGGGTTGCTGTTCAACCCGCGTCAGGGACTGCTTGAGATGGTGCGCAATGTAGTTGTAGCTGAAATACGTTGATACCATCGCGCATTCCTCGCGGCTCTACGGTCCTGGACTTCCGTCAATCATTGCCGGGTCGCGGGGTGGGGGCTGGCCTCATGCCAGCAAGCTGTCTCGCAGCAACGTTTTCTTAAGGCGATTCTTCGCTGCAATCTTAGGTTTTAATTTGCGTCCAAGTGACGCATGCCGGGTTTTGTTGCTGTATGTTTCTCAGGTGCTGCTTTCGCGAGGATTGTGTTCCTGATATGTTCCAGTCGAAATATCGACCGGAGTGGGTTGGAAGCAGAGCATGAGCCGACGAAGCAATCGCACCATCAACCTGCCGGCGCCGTATCTGAAGCGGGTCTGGCTCGATCCGTCGCGAGTTCACGATCGCGAGGCATATCCGTTTTGCCTGCCCATCTTCCCGGATGATTTCGAGCTCAACTTCGACGCCGCCATCACGATCATCGTCGGAGAGAATGGCACCGGGAAGTCGACGATCCTCGAGGGTATCGCAGCGCTTGCCGGCTACGACGATGCGGGTGGAGGCAAGGGCTACATGCCCGTCGACCATTCCGAAGCGCGGGAGAAGATGGGCGGCCAGCTTTCCAGGGCCTTGCGCGCAAGCTGGCTGCCGAAGATCGCCAACGGCTGGTTTTTTCGCGCCGAGAGTTTTTTCTCGGTCGCGCGATATCTCGACGAGGCCGCACGTGATGCCGGCCAGGCCGGCCCCGACTTCCTGTCGCATTCCCATGGCGAAGGTTTTCTGCGCTTCTTCGAGGAGCGCTGCCAGCGCCAGGGCATCTTCATCTTCGACGAGCCGGAATCGGCGCTGTCGCCGGCGCGTCAGATCGAATTCCTGAAGCTCTTGCGACGCATGGACGAGTCCCGCATCTGCCAGGTCATCATGGCAACCCATGCGCCTCTGCTGATGGCCTATCCAAACGCGAGACTGTTGCGGTTGGGCAAATACGGCCTGGAGCCGACGACGGTGGAGCAAACCGATCATTACCGGGTGATGCGCGAGTTCTGTGACGATCCGCGCGGGTTCGTGGAGGCGACACTGGCGGAGTAGGCGAGGGCGCGCTCCCACGGCACTCGCTCTTCTCGTGTCCCGGACGCGCTGCAGCGCGTAGCGGTGCGGCGCAGAGCAGGGACTCACGCAGTCACACGCTCGCTGATGCATGGGCCCCGGCTCTGCAGCGCACCGCCGCACTGGACGATGCTGCGCATCGCCAGGGAAGCGCTGCGCTGCGTCCGGGGCACGCGAGCAGCTTCTATCTTTGCATTCGAATTCAAATCGCACGCACGGATTCGCATCCTCGCGGCAAGATCTGCCCGAGCTCTGCTGTATTCATCGCCCCCAAAAGTGCCGAGGGCGCGGGGAAGGCCGGGTGCCGGCTGGCACCCGCGGTCCACTGTGCGGAAATTGCGCTACGAAGTTTGCACAGTGGCATACAGGTGAAGCCAAACATCCGGCCTTCCCTGCGCAGTGGTTTTACGGCTTATGCCGAGCTCTCCCCGGGGAGCGATGCACTATTGCCCCCGTCGCCTTGCGGATGACTGATGTGCGGGCCCGGTCGGGCCGCCACATCACCGCAAGACTTGGCGCACAGGCTCCGGGCGCCAGGACGGCACGGTTTTACCGTACACAGGCTGCACCGGTCGTGTGCGCGCGGCGTTCGCTCACGGTTGCCCGCCCTGCAAACCACCTTCGCGCCGACGCCGCCTGCGTCCACCACGTCCCACCCCGCGTGTCGTGACGATCGCGATAACGCCCCTCGGCCCGGGGTGGGATGGCTTTCTATATGATAATCCGAAATGCGGATAAAGAGAATTATTTCTGCGTGGTGCGGTTGACCCGCCCATTGGGTGTTTTGCCCGACGGGCGGCGCAAGGGGTTGTGGGACGCGCGAGCGCGCGCCGCAACGCCGCCATGAACAGGTCTCCCCACGGCCGCAAAATGCGCTACCATGATCGCAGCGCGCCTCAAGTCGCGCACGATCCACGAGACGCATGAGGAAACGAGATGAGGGTGACGATTGGACGGCGCATGGTCATGGGCGCGGTGCTGACTGCCGCGGGCGCGGTGGCTTTGACGGCGGCGTTTGGCCCGGCTTGGGCACATGGGCCGACCCGGCAGAAGGTGCGCGAATCCATCGAGATCAACGCGCCGCCGGCCAAGGTGTGGGCCGCGATCGGCAATTTCCAGGACATGAGCTGGCTGCCGCCTGTCACCAAGACCGAGGGCGAGAAGGGCAATGAGATCGAAGCGACGCGGCGGCTGACCCTGACGGGAGGCGCCACCGTCGATGAGGAACTCTACAAGTTCGACGCTGCCGCGATGACCTATTCCTACCGGATCACCAAGGTGGACGTGAAGGTGCTGCCGGTCACCAATTATTCCTCGACGCTGACGGTGACGCCGAGCGCCGACGGCAAGGGCGCGACGCTGGAATGGGCGGGCGCGTTCTACCGCGGCTTCCCCAACAACGATCCGCCGCCGGAGCTCAGCGACGAGGCCGCGGTGAAGGCGGTGAAGGGGCTCTATCAGGCCGGCCTCGAAGCGCTGAAGAAGAAGATCGAGAGCGGAAGCTGACCGTGCGGGCGCGGATCCTGGCGGCGCTCGCCGCCAGCCTTTGCGCTGCCAGTATTGGCAGCGCGTCCGCCGAAGAGGCGTTCGTCACCAACCAGCTCAGCGACGATCTGATGGTCGTGGACCTCGCGACATCGCGCAGCGTCGCGACCATCCCGATCGGCGGCAAGCCGGCCGGCGTGGCCGTCAGCGCGGATGGGCGCTTTGCCTATGTCACGAGCCCCGACGCCAAGGCGGTGACCGTGGTCGACGCCGCAACGCGGCAGGTCTCGGGGCGGATCGAGGTCGGCGGCGGGCCGCTCGGCATTGCCGTGACGCCCGATGGCAAGACGGTCTACGTCGCGGACTGGTATGCGGCGGCAGTGCGGGTGATCGATACGGCCTCGCGCAGTATCACGGCCAGCATCGCGGTCGGCGCATCCCCGTCCGGCCTCGCGGTGACGCCTGATGGCAGGCTGCTGCTCTCGGCGGACCGCGACGACGACAGCGTCTCGGTGGTCGATACCGCGACGCGTGAGCGCAGGGCGACCATCAAGGTCGGGACCCGTCCGTTCGGCGTCACCATCGATGCCGAGGGAAAACGCGCCTACACCGCCAATGTCGGCTCCAACGACGTCTCGGTGATCGACATCGCCGCGAGCCAAGAGATCGGCCGCGTGCCGGTCGGGATGCGTCCTTATGCGGTGGCGCTGACGCAAGGGCGCGGCTTCGTCACCGACCAATATGGCGGCACCGTCAGCGTGTTCGACCTGGCGACGCTGAAGCCGGTCAAGCGGATCAATGTCGGCGACTATCCCGAAGGCATCAATGTGACCGCCGACGGCAAGCGCGTCATCGTCGCCTGCTGGGAGAGCAACACATTGAGCATCATCGATGCCACCGAGCTGAAGGTGATCGGCGAGGTCAAGACCGGCGACGGCCCGCGCGCGTTCGGGGCGTTCCTGCGTAGGACGGAGTAGGGGGCGCGGAGCATCTGTAGCCTGCATGGAGCGAAGCGGAATGCGGGGACACTTTCCCGGATTGCGCTTCGCTCCATCCGGGCTACGGCGCTAAACCACTCTTAGATCCGGCAAACGCCTTCAACTTCAGGAAAAAGTCCTTCAGGATCGGGTTGCGATCCACATAGGTCACGTAGCGGATCGGATGCCGCCGGCGATCGATGCTCCACGTGATCTGATCCGTGAGAACCGGAGCCGGCACGATCACGCTCGGCGCCCAATCGGGATTGAGAAGCCAGCCGACCGGCGCCATGTCCCAGATCTCCTTGGCCCAGCCCAGATGGTCGGACGAATAGTCCTTGAAGCGCATGGCGAGGAACGCGCCGATGCTGCCATGCGGTTCGACGTAGCGCTCGATCTCCGGCACCGTGCTGTGAAGGTGCGAGGTGACGCCCTTGCATGGCACGAGCACGAGCGGCACGCCGCTGTCGAACAGCACCTGCGCGCCGCCGACGTCCTGCCTGAGGTTGAACTCGATCGTGTGCGGCCATTCCAGCGCGTGACCGCCAAGCCAGACCACCACCACGCGGTCGATGATGTCGGGGGCCTCGAGCAGTGCCGAGGCGACATTGCTGATGGCGCCGATGGCAATGACGTAGAGCGGATTGTCAGGGGAGCCTGCGCGCGCCCGGGCCACGAGGTCGTTGACGGCGGGGGCCGCCTGCGCCGTCTTGCCGGGACCGACATAGTCGGTGACGCCGCGATGGACGAGGCCGTCCGGCGCGACGTTGAGGCGCTCCAGCAGGCGAAGGATTTCCTGGTAGCTCAGCTCCATGCCGTGGCCGGGACTGTCGGCGCGTGTGTTGAAGAACGGCGCGGCGTAGATCGCCTCGACGTCGAACCGGTCCTTCGACAGCAGCATCTGCACCAGCGCGAACTGATCGTCGATCTCGTTGTAGGTGTCGGTGTCGAGCACCACGCGCACCTTGCCGACCGGCGGCTCCAGGAGTTTGAGGCGGGCTGCGTCCGAGAGTGTCATCACCGTCTCCTTGGGCCGGGGGGGGCCGATTGCGGATCAGGCCTTGAGCGAAATCCGGCAGACCACGTCTGCGATCTCATCCATCTGCGCGAACATGTGATCGGGCGCAAGCGCCCGCAGCGCCGCCGGCGCGGCGTAGCCCCAACTCACCGCGCCGCAGGCAATCCCTACCGCGCGCGCCGCCTCGATGTCGCGGACCTCGTCGCCGATCGCGATCACGCGGCCTGGCTCCACGCCCGCGCGCCGGATCACGCGGCGGAATTTCGCGGGCTTGCCGAACAGCGACGCCGCGCAGTCGAAATGCGCGAACAGGGCGGCGGACTCGCCGAGCTTCTCGCGCGCATTGGCTTCGCTATCCGACGTCACCAGCGCGAGCTGCACGCCGTTCCCGGCCAGCGTCTGCAGCATCGTCTCGACGCCGGCGAATAGGGGAATCTCCGCCGCCGCCTCCGCCTTCAGCCGCCGCGCATGCCGCGCGATCGCCGGCAGCTTCCACAGCGGCACCTCGAGCCGGGCGAGGATCTCGCGCGACGAGGCATGTCGCAGCGCTTCGATTTCGTCATCCGCGACGCGGCGAAAATTGAAGCGATCGGCGACATCGTTGATGGTGCGCAGGAACCACGGAAAGCTGTCGGCCAGTGTGCCGTCGAGATCGAAGATGGCGAGGGAGTAGTGCATGGAGGAGGTTTTGGAGTTCGCTGACAAACGAGACGTGGCGGCTATTATTTAGAAGAATTCGAGGACACCCATGCGACACGAGCGCATTGAAATCAACCCTGCGATCATGGCCGGCAAGCCCGTCAGCCGTGGGACGCATGTGCGTCACCGCAACCTGCGCACGTGAACATTGATGTCGAGATCGATGTTGCTGACGCAGGTCTGAGTAGTCCGGTGAGAGCCGCCCTCGTGCCAGGGGCCATCGCGCGTGCGGGCGTTGGTGATATTGGCGAGCTTCAGGCATCGCCATTGCGGCAGCGGTCCGCTGCTCTCGCCGCCAAATTGCCAGGCGAGGACGGCTTCCTCACCCATCTTGTTGGTGCCGATGATGTGGGGGCAGAGCTCGCGATAACGCCCCTCGTAGATGCAGGTTACCTGCTGCTCGGCGAGGATTGCCTTGCGGAAGAGCATGTAGGTGCGGCTGGGCATCGCGGACACTTGCAGCCTTTCCCCGATGATCCCGCGGACGAGGCGGAATGAACTCTACTCCGCCGCCTCGCTCGTGCTCCTCCGCTTCGGCTTCCGTGCCTTCTTCAGCACCGGCTCCAGAAACTTCCCCGTGTAGCTCCGCGGCGCTTTCGCGATGTCCTCCGGCGGGCCCCAGGCGACGATCTCGCCGCCGCCGTCGCCGCCTTCGGGGCCGAGGTCGATGACCCAGTCGGCCGTCTTGATGACTTCGAGATTGTGCTCGATGACGACGACCGTGTTGCCCTGTGCGACGAGCTCGTGCAGCACCTCAAGCAGCTTCTTGACGTCGTGGAAGTGCAGGCCGGTGGTCGGCTCGTCCAGGATGTAGAGCGTGCGGCCGGTGGCGCGCTTCGACAGCTCCTTCGCGAGCTTGACGCGCTGGGCTTCGCCGCCCGACAGGGTCGTCGCCTGCTGGCCGACATGGATGTAATCGAGCCCGACGCGGTGCAGGGTCTGGAAGGTCTCGCGCACGCGCGGCACCGCCTTGAAGAAGTCGGCGGCTTCCTCGACGGTCATGTCGAGCACGTCGGCGATGCTCTTGCCCTTGAACAGGACCTCCAGCGTCTCGCGGTTGTAACGCTTGCCCTTGCAGACGTCGCAGGTGACGTAGACGTCGGGCAGGAAGTGCATCTCGATCTTGATGACGCCGTCGCCCTGGCAGGCCTCGCAGCGGCCGCCCTTGACGTTGAAGGAGAAGCGGCCGGGCTCGTAGCCGCGCGCCTTCGCTTCGGGCAGGCCGGCGAACCATTCGCGGATCGGCGTGAAGGCGCCGGTATAGGTCGCGGGGTTCGAGCGCGGGGTGCGGCCGATCGGCGACTGGTCGATGTCGATGATCTTGTCGATGTGCTCGAGGCCCTCGATGCGATCGTGGGGTGCGGCGCCTTCGCTAGCGTTGTTCAGCTTGCGGGCGATGGCCTTGTAGAGCGTGTCGATCAGCAGCGTCGACTTGCCGCCGCCGGAGACGCCGGTGACGGCCGTGAACAGGCCCAGCGGAATCTCGGCCGTGACGTTCTTAAGGTTGTTGCCGCGCGCGTTGACCACCTTGATGGTGCGGCGATGGTTCGGCGGGCGCCGCTCCGGCACCTCGACCTCGAGCTCGCCGGTGAGATATTTGCCGGTGAGCGATTTCGGGTTGCGCATGATCTCGGCGGGCGTGCCTTCGGCGACGATGTTGCCGCCATGCATGCCGGCGCCGGGCCCGATGTCGAGGACGTAGTCGGCAAGCAGGATCGCGTCCTCGTCATGCTCGACCACGATCACGGTGTTGCCGAGGTCGCGCAGGCGCTTCAGCGTATCGAGCAGGCGGGCGTTGTCGCGCTGGTGCAGGCCGATCGAGGGCTCGTCCAGCACGTAGAGCACGCCAGTCAGTCCCGAGCCGATCTGCGAGGCGAGGCGGATGCGCTGGCTCTCGCCGCCGGACAGCGTGCCGGAGGAGCGGGACAGAGTGAGGTAGTTGAGGCCGACGTCGAGCAGGAAGGTGAGGCGCTCGCGAATCTCCTTGAGGATGCGGCCGGCGATCTCGTTCTGCTGCGTGTTCAGCGCCTCGGGCACGGTCTCGAACCATTCGCCGGCCTTCCTGACCGACAGCTCCGAGATCTCGCCGATATGCTTGCCGCCGATCTTGACGCAGAGCGCCTCGGGCTTCAGCCGGAAACCCTTGCAGCCTTCGCAGGGGACGTCGTGGAAATATTTTGCGAGCTCCTCGCGCGCCCACTCGCTCTCGGTCTCGCGATAGCGGCGGTTGATGTTGGTGATGACGCCCTCGAACGGCTTCTTGGTGTCGTAGGAGCGGACGCCGTCCTCGTAGGAGAACTTGATCTCGTCCTCGCCCGAGCCAAGGAGGATCGCGTTCTGCGTCTTCTTCGGCAGATCCTTCCATTTGGTGGTCAGGGTGAACTTGTAGTGCTTGCCGAGCGCCGTCAGCGTCTGAATATAGTAAGGCGATGACGACTTGGCCCAGGGCGCGATCGCGCCCTTGCCGATGGCGAGCTCCTTGTCGGGGATGACGAGGTCCTCGTCGACATGCTGCTCGACGCCGAGGCCGCCGCAGGCCGGGCAGGCGCCGTAGGGATTGTTGAACGAGAATAGGCGCGGCTCGATCTCCGGAATCGTGAAGCCGGTGACGGGGCAAGCGAATTTTTCCGAGAACAGGATGCGCTCAGGCCCGCTCTTGTCGTGGATTTTTGCGGTCTTCTTCTTCTCCTCGACGGGCGCAGCCGCTGCAGGCGCATCGGCGAACTCGACGACGGCGAGGCCCTCCGCGAGCTTCAGCGCGGTCTCAAAGCTTTCGGCGAGGCGCTGGCCGATGTCGGCGCGCACCACGATGCGGTCGACCACGACGTCGATGTCGTGCGGAAATTTCTTGTCGAGCGTCGGCGCCTCCGCGAGCTCATGGAAGGTGCCGTCGATCTTGACGCGCTGAAAACCCTTCTTGAGCCATTCGGCGAGTTCCTTGCGGTACTCGCCCTTGCGGCCGCGCACGACCGGGGCGAGCAGATAGAGGCGGGTGCCTTCGGGCAGCGCCAGCACGCGGTCGACCATCTGCGAGACGGTCTGGCTCTCGATCGGCAGACCCGTGGCGGGCGAATAGGGCACGCCGACGCGCGCCCAGAGCAGGCGCATGTAGTCGTAGATCTCGGTGACGGTGCCGACGGTCGAGCGCGGGTTCTTCGAGGTCGTCTTCTGCTCGATCGAGATCGCCGGCGACAGGCCGTCGATCTGGTCGACATCAGGCTTCTGCATCATCTCCAGGAACTGGCGCGCATAGGCCGACAGCGATTCGACGTAGCGGCGCTGGCCCTCCGCATAGATGGTGTCGAAGGCGAGCGAGGATTTGCCGGAGCCTGACAGCCCGGTGAACACCACCAGCTTGTCGCGGGGGATCTCGACGTCGACATTCTTGAGGTTGTGCTCGCGCGCGCCACGGATCGTAATTGCGCGCAGGCTGGATCCCGCGTTCTGCTGTTGGCGCTTCGCCTTGATCACTTCATCCATCCGAGTTGCCCTCAAGGAATCCCAAAGGTGCGCGATCGCGCCAACAAAAAAGGCGCGCGTCGCCCGGAACCGGGATCGGCGCCGATGGGTATGGCAGCGAACGTAGGAAGAACGGGAGCAGATTTCCAGTGGCGTGTGCGAATCGTCAACGGATTGTTGGCGCGCTGGCGGCATCTGGCAGGAGCAGGCCCCCCGGAACATGCGAAGGGCCGGCGCGAGGCCAGCCCTTCGTTCGCGTTTGAATGCGGATTTGGGGCAATCCGCACATGATCAGGACTTGGAGGTTCCTGAGGGAGCTTTGTCTCAGTATTTGGCGACGACCGGGCCGCCCCAGCGGTAATTGATGCGGATCAGGCCCATGTCGATATCCTGGCCGATCCGGTCGGTGCGCGGGGCGAAGCCGCCGACGAGCGTTGCGAAGTCGGCGCTGTGATGGCCGAGGAAGACATGGTTGTACTCGCCGCCGACCGACCAGTTCTCGGCAAAGCCCCATTCCACGCCGATGCCGATGGTGTAGCCCCAGCGGGTCTGGTTGACGCTGTTGAACACCGCCGCCGGGACGCCGGGGACGAAGGTGTCGTACTTGTCGTGCGCCACCGCGGCGCCAGCCTTGCCATAGAAGAGCAGGTTGTTGACGGCGTAGCCCATCTGGCCAGTGAACAGGCCGAAGCTGTCGATCTTGGTCTGGTTGGTGAACAGCGGCAGCGCCACGCTGACATTGCTGCCCTTGAAGTCGGCCCAGTTGCCCTGGCCCTCGATGCCGAACACCCAGCGCGACTTCTGCCAGCGATAGCCGAGTTGTCCGCCGATCGTGCCACCGCCCGCATTGTGACAGCCTTCGCCAACGGCCGGATCGACAGCGACGCCGAGCGCGCGGGTCACGCCCCAGCATGCATGGGCCAGCCCGCCGCCGCCGTTGATGCCGACATAGATGCCGCTCCAGTCGTAGAGGGGAACGGCGGCCGCCGGTGCCTTGTAGATCGGTAGATCGGCGGCGGTAGCCGGCGCGACCGCGCCGACTGCGAACAGGCTGACCGCAGCCAGCATCCACGTCTTCATGTCACGTCCCCAACTCGTCAAAGCCATTCGCGGACGCCTTGCGCGCGCCTCACGACTCCAAGACGGTTGGGTGCACCCTCGCGCGAAAACAAAAAGGCCGGCACAAGGCCGGCCTTTCGTAACGCGATGGCGTCGGAGGCGAAGATCAGTATTTGGCGATGAGGGGGCCGCCGAACCTGTAACTGACGCGGGCCGTTGCAATGTCAACGTCCTGGCGGATCCGATCGGCGCGCGAGAACGTGCCGTTGTTGAACGTAAAGCGGTTGTCGCGCGATCCCATGAAGCCGTGCACATAATCGACGCCGACCACGATGTTGGGCGTTACGCCGAAATCGAGGCCAGCACCAACCGCTCCGCCCCAGCGCGTTTCATTCGCCCTGTCGAACACGAAGCCGGTGGCAGTGGTTAAGCCTTCGTATTTGTCGCTCACAACCATCGCACCACCCTTCGCGTAGAACAGCACATTGCTCCAGGCGTAGCCGACCTGGCCGGTCACGAGACCGAAGGCGTTGATCTTCGAGCGGTCTGAGCCGACGCCGCCGGCAGCCAGGCTCGGTCCATTGGAGCCGCTAAGGTGAGCCCAGTCGCCCTGGCCTTCCACGCCGAACACCCACGACGCGCTTTGCCAGCGAAAGCCGGCCTGGCCGCCGGCCACGCCGCCGGTCGCGGTGTGGCAGCCCTCCGATGCGGGGGGAGTGACCGGCGCACCGAGGATGTTGGTAACGATGTCCCAGCAATTATGGCTCCAGCCGCCACCACCGTTGGCGCCGATGTAGAAGCCGCTCCAATCGTAGACCGCGGCGATCATCGGGGCAGGAGCTTTGGTGTAGGGCCTCGCCGCCAGATCGGCCGCCGAAACGGACGTGGTCATCGCGACTATGCCGGCGGCGGCAAGCATAAACTTGTTCAAGACGGACCCCCCACGGCCGAAGTTGTTGCGATCTTCGATACAACCTTTGAGGTGTGACAGTCTGTCACCGGAGGGTCACAGCGCGCCGAAAATGGAACTTGTCCGCAAACGCTCATGCCGTACGCGCGAAAACAAAAAGGCCGGCGCAAGGCCGGCCTTTCGTAACGCGATGGCGTCGGAGGCGACGGTTAGTACTTCGCCACGACCGGGCCGCCGAAGGTGTAGTTCACGCGGACCGTGCCCATGTCGACGTCCTGCTTGATACGGTCGATGCGGTCGTTGATGCCGAGAAACGTGAACGAGTTGTTGCGCTTGCCCATGAACAGATGGTCGTATTCGATGGCAACGGACCAGTTCGGCGCGAAGCCGAATTCGAGGCCGGTGCCGACCGCGCCGCCCCAGCGCGTCTCGCTTGCGCTGTCGAGGACCACGCCGACGACCGTGCCGTTGTACTTGGCATGCGTGACCGCCGCGCCACCCTTCACGTACCAGAGCACATTGTTCCAGGCATAGCCGACCTGGCCGGTGAACAGGCCGATCGCGTCGATCTTGGTCTCGTTGACCAGCGGAGCAAGCGCCACGCTCGTATTCGAGCCCTTCAGATTGGCCCAGTCGCCCTGGGCTTCAAGGCCGAACACCCAGCTGGCCGACTGCCAGCGATAACCGACCTGGCCACCGACGACGCCGCCTGTCGCATTGTGACAGCCTTCAGCCGTGTCCGGACCCGCAACGCCGAAGATATTGTTGACATCCCAGCAGTTGCGGCTCGAAGCGCCGCCGCCGTTGATGCCGAGGTAGAACCCGCTCCAGTTGTAGATCGAGGCCACAGCAATGGGCGCCTTGGTGTAGGGGCGGGCCGCCAAATCGGCCGCCGAGGCGGGAGCCAACGCGCTGAGTGCGAACAGACTGGCCGAGGCCAGCAAAACCTTCTTCATTTCAATTCCCCAGTTTCGTTTCTCTTTGTCGACCAAAAACGGCCGACCCAATGACCCAACCGATGTCATTGCTCTACACCATTGAAGCCGAAGGTTGTGTCACCGGGATACCACAGCTTTCCCCGAAAACGTTGGGAATCGGTTGGCCTGGATCTGGACGCGCGAAAACAAAAAGGCCGGCGCAAGGCCGGCCTTTCGTAACGCGGTGCGTTGGAAGCGAAGCTCAGTACTTCGCGACCACCGGGCCCCCGAAGTGATAGTTCACGCCGACCTGCACGGTGTGGAAGTTGAGCGTGCCGGTGGGCAGGGCGCCCGAGAAGTAGGTCTCGCCGCCGAGGCTGCGATAGAGGTACTCGCCCTTGACCGACCACTGCGGAGCGAAGAACGCCTCGACGCCCGCGCCGACGGTCCAGCCGGAGTGCCACTTGCTGTCCGATGCGGTCAGGCCGAGAGCGGAGAGGGTGATCTTGTTGTCGATCCAGGCGTAGCCGCCGGTGCCGTAGAACAGGACCTGATTGACGGCGTAGCCGATACGGCCGCGCACGGTGCCCATGGCATCGGTCTTCGAGCTCGCCGTTGCGGTCACAACGCCGAATCCGGGAACAACAGTGGCGCCGGTCGCCGAAGCGCTGACGTCAGCCCAGGAACCATCAGCCTCGACGCCGAACACGACGTTGCCGGTCTGCCAGTTGTAGCCGGCGGTGCCGCCGACGAAGCCACCCTTCATCTTCGGGTCGCCGGAACCGTTTTCCCAGGCGCCGCCGCCGACGATACCGAGGTAGAAGCCGGTCCAGTTGTAGACCGAGGCCACCGCCACCGGAGCCTTGGTGTAGGGGCGCGCCGCGAGATCAGCGGCCGAAGCCGGAGCAGCGAGAGCGAACAAACAGGCCGAAGCCAACAAAACCTTCTTCATTTTCAAACTAATCCCAGTCCCGGTTTCTGTTTTTGCCTTCCGTGCGTTCGGAAGGACATCGGACGCCGTGGTCCAACTGATGTCGTGCTTACACGAGCAAAGCCGCAAGTTGCGTCTCCCAAAAGCCACAATAATCGCAAAACGTAACGGTGACTGACCTATAATTCCCGTTGCCCACGCAAAAAGGCCGGCGCGAGGCCGGCTTTTGATCTCCAAGCGATTTCAGAGGGATGTCAGTATCTTGCGATCATCGGACCGCCCCAGCGATAGTTCACGCGGACGAGGCCGATATCGACGTCCTGGCTGATGCGATCGGAGCGTGTGGCAACGCCGAGCGGGGCGAAATTGCCGGATCCGGTGAAGCCGATGGTGCGGTTGCCGAGGAAGATGTGGTCGTACTCGAAGCCCACGGTCCAGTTCGGGGCGAATCCGAACTCGACGCCCGCACCCACGGTGCCGCCCCAACGGGTCTCGTTGGCCCGGTCGAACTCGAGGCCGCTGGCGACGTCGAAGCTGCGGTAGCGATCGCTGACGACGGCGCCGCCGCCCTTCACGTAGACCAGGACGTTGTTCCAGGCGTAACCGACCTGACCGGTAATCAGGCCGAAGGCGTTGATCTTCGAACGATCGCGCAGGCCGCTGATCGCACTGATGTTGTCACCCGAGAAATCGGCCCAGTTGCCCTGGCCTTCGAAGCCGAACACCCAGTTGGCTGACTGCCAGCGGTAGCCGACCTGGCCGCCGACCGTGCCGCCGGTCGCGTTGTGGCAGCCTTCGCCTACGAGAACGCCACCGCCGATATCGACGTCCCAGCACTTGTGGCTGGTGCCGCCGCCGCCGTTGATACCGATGTAGAAGCCGCTCCAGTCGTAGATGGTCGCGATCATCGGTGCCGGAGCCTTGGTGTAGGGACGCGCAGCGAGATCTGCCGCGCTTGCGGGAGCCGACAGCCCCAACGCGATTGCACCAATAGTACCAATCAAAATCTTATTCATTGCAGTCCCCCCAGTTTCTGACCGCTTTTCGAAGTCCCCGAAGCGGCTGATCAGGCGCGACGCCTATAAGAATCTAATTCCGCGGCAAGCGTAGCTTAGGCGGGCGGCGGAGTCCGTCTCCGGAATGCAACAGTCGGGCGGCATCTGAACTGCCTCTAACTTGATGAATGTTAAGCTGTTTTCGCCGTTCTCAGGAATTCGGGGAAATTCCATTTGGCGCAGGCCGTCTTTGTGCAGCGCGGTGTCGTCTTGCCAGCGCAACAAGGTGAGGGGAGTCATAAGAACAAATCTGGAACGAACCGGCCAGGGGTGCTATATGTGGGGATAAGTGGAGGGGTGACGGGCCGATCCGTCCGCGCAAGCGTATAGGGTCGCGTCAACAGGTTGCAGAGGACGCGGGCGCGTCCCGGGCCTTCTAAAATTCAGTGGCATTCGGAGTGGAGAGCGGCGATGGCGGGAAGCGTCAACAAGGTCATTCTGGTTGGAAATCTCGGCAAGGATCCCGAAATCCGCCGCACCCAGGACGGGCGGCCGATCGCGAATTTGAGCATCGCCACCTCGGAGACCTGGCGCGACAAGAATAGCGGCGAGCGCAAGGAAAAGACCGAGTGGCATCGCGTCGTGATCTTCAATGAAGGGCTCTGCAAGGTCGCCGAGCAGTACCTGAAGAAGGGCGCGAAGGTTTACATCGAGGGCGCGCTCCAGACCCGCAAATGGACCGACCAGAGCGGCGCCGAGAAGTACTCCACCGAGGTCGTGCTCCAGGGCTTCAACTCGACCCTGACGATGCTCGACGGCCGCGGCGGCGGTGGAGGCGGCAGCTTCGGCGACGAGCCGGGCGGCGATTTCGGCTCCTCCGGTCCCGTCAGCAGCGCGCCGCGCCGTGCCGTTGCCGCCGGCGGCGGCGGTGGCCGCAACAGCGACATGGACGACGACATCCCGTTCTGAGACGGGCGGGGCGCTTCGCCCCTGATGTCACCTTGCTCGCGTAGAGAGACAGGATTCCTTACCAATTGGCGGGCAAAGCTCGGTTTTTCCGGGCTTGCCTCATGTGCTGCCTCAGGCCTTTGACGAGGCGTGATGTGAATGATATTAACTTGATGTTAATTCTATTCACGTTGGTCGGCCGTCGATCGGAGAAAGCCCTGCATGAGCGTTGCGCCGCTGCTTGAGGCTGCTCCAGCGATCCCGCTGCATGCCTTTGCCGCCATGGCCGCCTTCGTGCTCGGCCTTGTCCAGTTTGCTGCCCCCAAGGGAACGCTGCCGCACCGGACGATCGGCTGGATCTGGGTGGCGCTGATGGCGGTGGTGGCGGCCTCGTCGTTCTGGATCCACCAGATCCGTCTGATCGGGCCGTTCAGCCCGATCCATCTCCTGTCGATCTTCACGCTGGTGATGCTACCGCTCGCGGTGTGGCGGGCGCATACCCATCGGGTCGCCGATCACCGGCGTATCATGATCATGACGTTCATCGGCGCGCTCGTGATTGCCGGGCTGTTCACGCTTGTGCCTGGACGGATCATGCACCGGGTGATTTTCGGAGCCTAGGACGTGGTTCCCGGCGGCTCATTCCGGCTTCGCTCGAGGCAGTGGTGCTGAGCTCGTAAGTCTCTGGAAAAACAGTCGGAAAAACCGCTTCCCCAGACCTCGCAAGGGTGGTTATCAGGGGGGCGATGCGCTATATGATTCCCAGATAAAATCTCACCGGATTTCCCCTTGGCTGACGACGACAACAAGCCCGGCGACCAGCCGGCGCAACCCTCGGACATTCGTCCCGTTTCCATCTACGAGGAGATGAAGAAGTCCTACCTCGATTACGCGATGAGCGTGATCGTGGCGCGTGCGCTGCCCGATGCGCGCGACGGGTTGAAGCCGGTTCATCGTCGCATCCTCTACTCGATGAACGAGCAGGGGCACACGCCCGACAAGAAGTACGTCAAGTCGGCGCGCGTGGTCGGTGACGTCATCGGTAAATATCATCCGCATGGCGACCAGTCGATCTACGACGCCATGGTCCGGATGGCGCAGGACTTCTCGATGCGCGTGCCGCTCATCGACGGCCAGGGCAATTTCGGCTCGGTCGACGGCGATCCCCCGGCCGCCTATCGGTACACCGAAGCGCGACTGACGAAGGTGGCGTTGGCTCTGCTGGCCGACATCGACAAGGACACCGTCGACTTCCAGCCGAACTACGACAACAACGAAACCGAGCCGTCGGTCCTGCCGGCCAAGTTCCCGAACCTCCTGGTCAACGGGGCGGGCGGCATCGCGGTCGGCATGGCCACCAACATCCCGCCGCACAATCTCGGTGAGGTCATCGACGCCTGCGTCGCGTTGATCGATAATCCTGCGCTCACCATCGAGGAACTCATCAACATCGTTCCGGGACCGGATTTCCCGACCGGCGGCGTCATTCTCGGACGCGCGGGCATCCGCGCCGCCTACCACCTCGGCCGCGGCTCCATCGTCATGCGCGGCAAGGTCGCGATCGAGACCATCCGCAAGGAGCGCGAGGCGATCATCATCACCGAGATTCCCTACCAGGTGAACAAGGCGACGATGGTCGAGCGCATCGCCGAGCTGGTCAAGGAAAAGAAGATCGAGGGCATCGGCGACCTGCGCGATGAATCCGACCGCGACGGCTACCGTGTCGTCATCGAATTGAAGCGCGACGCCGTGCCGGATGTGGTGCTGAACCAGCTGTACAGGTTCACGCCGCTGCAGACGAGCTTCGGCGTCAACATGGTGGCGCTCGACAGCGGACGTCCGCGGATCATGCATCTGAAGGACCTGCTGGCGATCTTCGTCGATTTCCGCGAGCGGGTCGTCACGCGGCGCACCAAGTTCCTGCTCGCCAAGGCGCGCGATCGCGCCCACATCCTGGTCGGTCTGGCGATCGCGGTCGCCAATATCGACGAGATGATCCGCGTCATCCGGACCTCGCCCGACCCGACCACTGCCCGCGACACCCTGATGGCGCGCGACTGGCCGGCACGGGACGTCGAGGACATGCTGACGCTGATCGACGATCCGCGTCACCGCATCAGCGAGGACGGCACGATCCGGCTGTCGATGGAGCAGGCGAGGGCCATTCTCGACCTGCGCCTTCAGCGCCTCACCGCGCTCGGCCGCGACGAAATCCGCGACGAGCTCGACAAGCTCGCCGGCGAGATCGCCGACTATCTCGACATCCTGCGCTCGCGCGCCCGCGTGCTGGGCATCATCAAGACCGAGCTCGCCGAGGTGAAGGCCGAGTTCGCGACCCCGCGCCGCACCGTGATCATCGAGCAGGAGGGCGAGGTCGAGGACGAGGACCTGATCCAGCGCGAGGATATGGTCGTCACCGTCTCCCACGCCGGCTACGTCAAGCGCGTGCCGCTGTCGGCCTACCGGGCGCAGCGCCGCGGCGGCAAGGGTCGCGCCGGCATGCAGACCCGCGACGAGGATTTCGTCAGCCGCCTGTTCGTGGCGTCGACGCACACACCGGTGCTGTTCTTCTCGTCGCGCGGCCAGGTCTACAAGGAGAAGGTGTGGCGCCTGCCGATGGCCGCGCCGAACGCGCGCGGCAAGGCGCTGATCAACATCCTGCCGCTGGAGCAGGGCGAGCGCATCACCACCATCATGCCGCTGCCGGAGGATGAATCGACCTGGGGCAACCTCGACGTGATGTTCGCCACCACCGGCGGCAACGTCCGGCGCAACAAGCTGTCCGACTTCGTCGACGTCCGCCGCTCCGGCATCATCGCCATGAAGCTGGACGAGAATGAAGCGATCGTGGACGTGCAGATCTGCACCGAGCGCGACGACGTGCTTTTGACCGGCGCCGGCGGCCAGTGCATCCGCTTCCCCGTGCCCGACGTGCGCGTGTTTACCGGCCGCACTTCCATGGGCGTGCGCGGCATTGCGCTTGCCGAGGGCGACAAGGTGATCTCGCTGGCCATCTTGCGCCACATGGAGACCACCTCGGACGAACGTTCGGCCTATTTGAAGATGCGCCGTGCGGTGGCCGGCGAAGCCGTGGTCGACGAGGCTCCGGCGGATGCCGAGGCCGAAGAGACGACCTCCGGCAGCTTCCAGCTCCCGCAGGAGCGCTATGTCGAGATGTCGGCGGCCGAGCAGGTCGTGCTCACCGTCTCCGTCAACGGCTACGGCAAGCGGACCTCGTCCTACGAGTACCGCACCACTGGCCGCGGCGGCAAAGGCATCGTCGCCATGAGCGTCAACAACCGCAACGGCAACCTGGTGGCCTCGTTCCCGGTGGAAGACGCCGACCAGATCATGCTGGTCACGGACAAGGGCCAGCTGATCCGCTGCCCGGTCGAAGGCATCCGCGTCGCCGGCCGCTCGACCCAGGGCGTGATCGTGTTCGACACCGCCGAGGACGAGCACGTCGTCTCGGTCGAGCACATCACGGAAGAGGCCGATAGCGGGAACGGCGAGAATGGGAACGGTTCGTAGATCGAGCCGATCCCGTCAGGTGTCGTCTCCGTTGACGGTTGCAATCAACCGGATAGGTCCGGCACGGCACAACGCGCCGGTGTCCGGCCTATGATCCTGGAAGATGCGGCTGGCGCGATGCCTTCCAGCCGAGCACGGCCAGCGGAATTGCCAGTGCTGCCCAGGACAGCGCGTCCCAGCCATCGTCGCCGAACAGCGCCGACGCCAGCCCGACAAGGATGAGCCCCCCGAGCAGGAGCGGCCAGCGAAAGATCTCGTCCATGGTGTGGCGCTCGCGCTTCATGGACGGATCCCGGATGTCGCTACGACAGGCGGCCCGTCCTGCGCGCGCGTGGTGAAGCGAGGTGATTTGCGCTTGCCGAGCCAGAGATAGACGCCGCTGGCAAGCACGACGATGGCGGCAAGATCGAACAGCGCCCAGATGATCTTCAGCGGCAGGCTGCCGTAGTCCCCGAAATGAAGCGGGCGCGATACCTGCAACGCCCTGAGATACCACGGCAGGCCACGCGCGGTGACGAGCTGCCCGGTTTCGGCGTCGAGCATCGCGGGCGTGAACAGGCGCGAGGTGATCGGCGTCGTGCCCTTGGTCCAGACGATGAAGTGCCGTGGTGTCCCGAACCGTGCGACCGTCGGAAAGATGATGCTGGCCGGCGTGTTGCCGTCGAGCGCCCGACGTGCTGCGGCCGTGACGTCGTCGACGTCGGCCCATTTCGCAAGCGGCGGCTTGCCCAAGTGCGGCGCGATCAGCTCCGGCATCACGTCCGCGCGCCAGGCGGAGAACAGCGGCAACGATATCGTGTTGATGACACCGGTGACGCCGACGGCAAGCAGCCATATGAGAGTCACTCCGCCGATCAGATTGTGCAGGTCGAGCCATTTGACCCGCGACGCGCCGATACGACGCACCGTGCCGAAGTTGAGCCGGCGCATGAAGGGCGCGTAGAGCATGATGCCGGAAACGATCGCGATGACAAACAGCAGGCCCATGACGCCGAGAAACAGTTCACCCGGCAACCCCAAGAACATGTCGCGGTGGAACATGCGGATGGCGCTCATCAGGCCGCCCTGCTGCGTGTCTTCGCCGATCAATTCGGCGGTTCTGGAATCGAATGACAGCTTCAGGAAACGTTGGCCGGGGGGAGCTTCGGGCGTAGCCGAGAGGAATACGTTGACGACGTTAGCGCGATCGTCGTCCCAGCCGAGCACCTGGAGATAGCGCTGCGGATAGCGCGCCTTGGCGGCGTCGACCAGCCGGCTTAGCGGAGCCTGCGGAGTATCCGCCGGGAGCTCTCGGGCCGAGGCTTCTGACTTGAAGAGCTCGTCGATCTCGTCATGAAAGATCAGTGGGAGCCCGGTGATGCAAAGCATCAGGAGGAATAGCGTGCAGACCAGGCTGGTCCATTTGTGGACCAGCGAACACCATTTGACTGACTGTGCTGTCATCCCCTCACCACCGGTAGGTCAGCGTCGCCAGCACCGTGCGCCCCAGCGCCCAGCGGCAGCCGCCGGCCGTGCATAACGAGACATAGGTCTTGTCGAACACGTTGTTGACGTTCACCGCCGCACTGAGGCCCTTCCACTGCTGATACCGCATCCCGAAATCATAGGACAGCACCGCATCGAACACCGTGCTGGACGGAACGGTGGCGGCGGGCAGGAAGACGCCCGGCACGATGGTCGGAACCGTCAGATTGTTGGCGTTGGTCGTGTACATGTCGTGGACGTAGCGGACGCCGCCGCCGAAGCCGAAACCGGTCGCCGGACCGCCCTGCACCAGATAGTTGGCCCAGAGCGAGGCGGTGTGCATCGGGACGTTGGCGAGCCGCTTGCCGAAATTCACGTCCTGGGGCGAGCTGATCCGGTTGTCGAGATAGGAGTACTGCCCGCGCAGGCTCAGGCCGGGCAGGGGGCTGCCGACGACGGATCCTTCGAACCCGCGCGAGCTGACCTCGCCAACCTGCGCCGTGGTGTTGGCGGGAATGCCGGGGCCGCTGATGACCGTTGCCACGTTCTGCTGCTTGAGATCGTAGACCGCGGCAGTGAACATCAGATTGGTCCCGACCGGCTGATACTTCACGCCGCCTTCATACTGCTCGCCGGTGGTCGGCTTGAACGGTTGGCCGTTCAGCAGCGTGCCGACCGAGGTCGGCTGGAACGAGGTCGAGTAGCTGACATAGGGCGCAATGCCGTTGTCGAAATTGTAGATCGCGCCAATGCGGCCGGTTGGCTTCTGGTCGTCGTTCAGGACGCGAACGCCGGTGTTCTGCGCCAAGGTATTACCCTCGGCCCAGTCGTAGCGGACTCCGCCGAGGACGGTGAGCCGGCCGAGCCTGGCCTCGTCCTGGACGTAGAGGCCGCGCTGCGACAGGTGCTGGTCGAGGTTCTGGAAGAGCGCCGTGGGGACGGCGATGTTCTGCGTGTAATTCGGCGCCAGGATGTCGAGCGTGTTGGTGGCCGCGAAACGGGCGAGATTGTTGAAGTCGAACCGCTGGTAGTCGAGGCCGGCAAGCACCGTGTGCTGCAACGGTCCCATGTTGAACTTGGCCTGGAGCTGGTTGTCGGCAGCGAATGTGTCGAGGTTCTCGTTGGTCGAGAAGTAGCTCCGGTTGATCGTGCGGCCGTCGACCAGCCGGAGCGTGCCGCCCGCGCCCGTCGTCGTGAACCCGCCGGGCTGCACTTCGACATAGCTGAGCTCATTGTGCAGGTAGCGTACGTTCTGGCGCACCGTGAAGACGTCGTCGAAACGATGCTCGAACTCGTAGCCGGCGGTTGCCTGCTTGTATTTGAGAGTCTCGTAGTTGAGATCGCCGGCAAAGAAATTGCGCGGGATCTGCCCGAACGTCCCCGGCACCAGCGTGCCCTGGATCGGCAAGAGCGCGAAGGCACCACCCTTCGGGTCCTGCCGGTAGCTCGTCAGGAAGGTGATGGTGGTGTCGATACTCGGACGCCACGTCCAGGCCGGCGCGATCGAAAATCTTTGCTCGCCGATATTGTCGACCTGGGTGTCGGCGTTGAGGCCGATACCGGTGACGCGGTAGAGCAGCGTCTTGTCCTTGTCGACGGGGCCGCCGACATCGAAGGCGCCCTGGATCCGGTTGAACGAGCCGGTTTGCAGGGAGACTTCTCCGAACGGATTTTCAGTCGGGCGCTTGCTGACGAGGTTGAGGATGCCGCCGGGCGAGGCGGCGCCGTAGAGAATTGATGCCGGCCCGGTGATCACCTCGGCGCGCTCGAGCAAATAGGGATCGACCCGCGGCGCACCGAACGGTCCGCCCTGGAGCCGCAGCCCGTCCAGATATGTTTCGAGGCTGAAGCCGCGCGCGCTGACGTTCTGAAAGCGGAAATCGGTATCGTTGCTGAAATAGATTCCTGGCGCGTAGCGCAAGAGGTCGCGGACGCTCTGGGCGCGCCGCACATTCATTTCGTCGCGAGTGATGACGGCGATCGATGCCGGCGTCGACATGATCGGCGCATCCGTCTTGGTGGCGCCGGAGGCGCGGGTGGCGACGAACCCGTTGGTGCCGGCGTTGACGCGCGCTGCTGTTCCCACCAGCGCTTGGGGCTCCGGCTGTACTGTCGAACGGTTGGCCTGTTGAGCGGACCGCTGGCTCGCACTGCGCCGCGCCGATGCGTTGCGCCGGACCTGGACCGGACGTTGCGCGCGCTGAACGGGTGCGTCGACCGTCACCGGCGGCAACGCGGATGCACCGGATTGGCCAGTGTTCTGCGCGTTCACCGGCGTGACGGCCATCAGCAAGCAGCCCAGTGTGAGTGCGCTGGCTGTGCTCTTGAAAGTGTTCCTTAAAAAATAGTCCGCACGACCACGCAGGCCGTGTCCATCGCATTCCATGTCAGCGCCCCATCCGGCGATCGCCGCGCCGGCGGGATGATCCTTCTGACCTCACGCGACTTCGCACCCTCGCGCGTGTTAGATGGCGAGATTGCGAGCGTCGAGTTGGACAAATTTTGAATCACTCGAAACGTCATAATTGGAGGCATTCTTAGAACTTCTAAAAAAGCGAAGCTAACTGATCGACAAAACATTGGAATTTGTTGCTGCGTATGTCTGGTGATGGGCCAGACAAGATTGAGGTGCGCGCGAATGTCGCACACTCCCGGGTAAGCGGGCGTGACGAGCTCTACCTGTCGGTGATCGGCATCTCATCGAGACGCGTGGTGCGAAGCCTGCCTTGCCCTGAACGGGCGATCCGCACGACGATCAGATCTCCAGCTCGGTCCCGAACTCCACCACCTGCCTGGTCGGCACGCCGAAGAACGCGGCGGAGCGTTCGGCGTTGCGCTGGAGGAAGGCGAACAGGCCTTCGCGCCAGACCCACATGCCCGGGATGTCCTCGCTAGGGATAATGGTCTCGCGGCCGACATAGTAGGTGATGTCGGAGAGGTCGATGCCGGGCAGCTTGCCCTGGCGGCAGGCGAGCGTCAGGCCGGCATAGATCGTCGGATTCTGCATGAAACCGTAATGCAGGACCACGCGAGTGATACCGGGGATGATCTCGATCACCTCGGCGCGGTCTTCATCGGTGATGTGCGGGGATTCCTCGATCAGCACGGTGACGAGGACGATGCGCTCATGCAGCACGTGGTTGTGCTTGACGAATTGCGTCAGCGCCAGCGGCACGCCGCGCGGCGCGGATGCCAGGAAGACGGCGGTCCCGGGCAGTCTGGCGCGGCACTTGTTGACCGCGGTCTCGATCAGGTCCTCCTCGGGCTGGCGCAGCTTCGCGCGCGCCGCTTCGACCAGCTTCACGCCGCTGCGCCAGGTCAGCATCATGAAGGCGACGAGGGCCGCGAGCAGCAGCGGAAACCAGCCGCCCTCGAACAGCTTGATCGAATTGGCGGAGAAGAAGATCACGTCGATCACGAAGAAGAAGCCGTTGACGGCGACCACGATCCACGGCGAATAGCCCCACTGGATCGCGACCAGGGCCGCGAGCAGCGTGGTGATCGCCATCAGCAGCGACACCGCGATGCCGTAGGCGCCGGCGAGCGCTTCCGAGGTGCCGAAGCTCAGGACCGCGCCGAGCGTTGCGGCAGCGAGCAGCCAGTTCACCAGCGGCACGTAGATCTGGCCCATCGCATGGCTCGTGGTGTGGCGGATCTGCATGCGCGGCAGGAAGCCGAGCTGGATCGATTGCTGGGTCAGCGAGAACACGCCGGAGATGATCGCCTGCGAGGCGATCACGGTCGCGAGCGCCGAGAAGGCGACCAGCGGATAGTGCAGGGCGTCCGGGCAGAGCTGAAAGAAGGGGTTCTCGATCATCGCGGGATCGGTGATCAGCAGCGCGGCCTGCCCAAAATAGTTCAGCACCAACGCGGGCAGGCAGATCGCGAACCAGGCGAGCCGGATCGGGAAGCGGCCGAAATGCCCCATGTCGGCGTACATGGCTTCGCCGCCGGTCACCGCCAGGAAGGCGGCGCCGAGGATCGCGAAGGAGATGTGGAAGTCCTGGTGGATCAGGAAGTTGAAGGCATAGAGCGGGCTCAGTGCCGCGAGCACGGCCGGGGCCTTGACGATGCCGTGGACGCCGAGCGCGGCCAGCACGAAGAACCAGGCCAGCATCACCGGCCCGAAGATGCGGCCGATGAAGCCCGTGCCCTGCTTCTGGATCATGAACAGCCCGATCAGGATGGCGACGGTGATGGGCACGACGACCGGCGCGAGCGAGGGCGCATCGACCTTGAGGCCTTCGATGGCTGAGAGCACCGAGATGGCCGGGGTGATCGCGCCGTCGCCATAGAGTAGGGCGGCGCCGACGAGGCCGACCACCAGGAGATGCGCGCGCCAGGTGCCGGACTGGGCGTGGCGGGCGTGGAGCAGCGCCAGCAGCGCGACGATGCCGCCTTCGCCGCGATTGTCCGCGCGCAGGATCAGAAGCGCATATTTCAGCGAGATGATCAGCAGCAGGGCCCAGAGGATCAGCGAGGCAACGCCCAGGACAGCTTCGGGAGTCAGCGTAGCGCCATGGGCGGCCGCCTTGGCGGCTTCCTTCAGGGCGTAGAGGGGGCTGGTGCCGATATCGCCATAGACCACCCCGAGGGCGCCCATGGTCATGGCAATTGGCAGAGGGTCAGGGTGATGGCCGGAAACGACTGCGGGCGTACTGGACAAGGTCGACCCCCCGATGGGATCGCGCCCGCCGGGCCATTCCGACGGGCGCGAATATCAGACAGTCTGCGACGGGACGTCGCAAATATCCATGGGATTTATCTCGGGGTTTATATGACGCGAAGCTGACAGGTTCGACTACGGGGTCCGGTCGGCGGTCACGAGGCGGGCCTCGCGGATGTTGGCCTTGGTGCCGGCCTGGCGCAGGCAGGACGCCTCGAAGTTCGGCCAGGCCTGCTGCGAGCAGTCCTTGCCGACGGTGCGGATATCGAGGCGGTCGCTCTTGGCCAGCGGCTGCGGGACGCTCGCTTCGACGGACGGAGCGAAACCGGGAAGGACGGTGAGAGCGGCGGCAACAAACGCAGCAATAGCGACGGCCGAGATGGTCTTGATCATTGACGGTCCCCTGTGATGCGGCCGCTACGCCCAGTTGTGCGGCCCGTCATTCGTTGGGTGGATTAGTAACCATGGCCAGTTTCCGGACGTCTTCGCGGACGCCCGAAATGGTTTCGTTCGCACTTCGTTTTGTTTCATGGCCGTCCCGAGGACGAAACAATTCGGGGAATTCCGACTCGGCGCCGCCGAAAAACCGGCAGGGAACCCGTCTGGCTTGCCGGGCCGGGCCGGGCGCGGTAGGACGGGGACATGCCGCGTATCGCCTTCTATCCGGGTTCCTTTGACCCCATCACCAACGGCCATCTGGACGTGGTCCGGAACAGTGTCCCCCTGTGCGATCGGCTCGTGGTCGCGATCGGGGTCCATCCCGGCAAGAAGCCGCTGTTCTCAACCGAGGAGCGGCTCAAGATGCTCCATGACGTCTGCGGGCCGGTTGCGGCCCAGGTCGGCTGCACGCTCGAGGCCGTGACCTACGACGATCTTGCGGTCACCGCGGCACGCAGGCACGGCGCGACTGTCATGATTCGGGGTCTGCGCGATGGCACCGACCTCGACTACGAGATGCAACTCGCCGGGATGAACGGCGCCATGGCGCCCGACGTCCAAACCGTGTTCCTGCCGGCCTCTCCGGCCGTCCGCCCAATTACCGGCACGTTGGTGCGTCAAATCGCGGCCATGGGCGGAGATATCTCGACCTTCGTGCCGCCGCTCGTCGCCAACCTGCTCAAGGCCAAATTCGCCGGATAACGGCGCAATTCTTCGTCCTACCTGATCCGGAGTTCTCATGATCCGTCGTCTCGCAATTCTTGCCACGATCTTTGCCGCGCTCTTCAGTGCGGTCCCGGCGGTGGCGCAGCAGCTGCCAGCGAACCTCGACAAGGCCAACGCCATCGTCATCGATACCACCAAGGGCCGCATCGTCATCAAGCTGCGGAACGACATTGCGCCCCAGCATGCCGAGCGCATCAAGCAGCTCGCGCGCGAGGGCTATTACAACAACGTGCCCTTCCATCGCGTGATGGACGGCTTCATGGCCCAGACCGGCGATGGCGAGAAATTCAACGGCACCGGCGGCTCGAAATATCCGAACCTGAAGCAGGAATTCTCCAAGGTTCATTTCGCCCGCGGTATCGTCGGGATGGCGCGGCGCGGCGACAGCGTCGACAGCGCCAACTCGCAGTTCTTCATCATGTTCGCGGACGGCGGCAGCCTGGATAACCAGTACACCGTGATCGGCGAGGTCGTGCAGGGCATGGACGTCGTCGACAAGCTGAAGAAGGCACCGCCCGGTTCGGCCGGCGGTGCCGTCACCGATCCCGACAAGATGGTGAAGGTCCAAGTCGCTTCCGACATCAAATAGGATGGGGCCATGGCGCGCTGTGGCAATAGGCTTCTGCTGGCTGCCGCGCTGCTGCTTTCAGGCGTTTCCGGCGCGGCCGCCGGAGACGCAGAGGTCAACACCATCCAGGACATCTTCCTGCACTTGCGGACCTGCTGGAAGCCGCCGCCGCCCAGCAAGGCTCGCCCTATCGACATCACCGTCGTCGTGAGCTTTAACCGGGCCGGAAACATTCTGGGCCATCCGAGGATTACCTATGAATCCGCGGAGGCCTCCGACAATGACCGGCTGCAATACCGGGTCGCGGTGATGGAGGCGCTGCAACGCTGCACGCCGATGCCATTTACCGATGCAATGGCTGGCGCCGCCGCGGGACGTCCATTCGCGATCCAGTTCCGTAACCGGAAGACTTCACCCCCAACGCAAGAGAGACGAGCATGAGCGTCACCGAAAACACCCTGATCCTCGAGACCACGCAGGGCCCCGTTACCATCGAGATGCGGCCCGATCTCGCGCCTGGCCACGTCGCGCGCATCAAGGAACTGGTCCGCGAGGGCTTTTACGACGGCATCGTGTTCCACCGCGTGATCGAGGGCTTCATGGCGCAGACCGGCTGCCCGCAGGGCACCGGCACCGGCGGCTCCGGCAAGAAGCTGAAGGCCGAGTTCAACAAGGAACCGCACGTGCGCGGCGTCACCTCGATGGCCCGCGCCGCCAGCCCCGATTCCGGCGACAGCCAGTTCTTCATCGTCTTCGACGACGCCCGCTTCCTCGACAACCAGTACACGGTGTGGGGCAAGGTCACCGAGGGCATGGAGAACGTCGACAAGATCAAGCGCGGCGAGCCCGTCCAGAACCCCGACAAGATCGTCAAGGCGCGGATGGCCGCGGACGCGGAGTAACCGCTCAACCCTCATCCTGAGGAGCGCGGAACGCGCGCCTCGAAGGATGAAGGCCCCGCTGTTGCGGCTCGGCCTTCATGGTTCGAGACGGCGCTACGCGCCTCCTCACCATGAGGGTCTGACTGCGTGGCGCTGAGCCCGACATGCGCACTGATCTCTTCGATTTCGATCTGCCCGCCGAGCGCATCGCGTTGCGCCCGGCGAGCCCACGCGACTCCGCGAAGATGCTGGTCGTGGAAGGTGGCGCGCTGCGCGACCAGCTCATTTCCGAGCTGCCGCAATGGCTGAAGGCGGGCGACCAGCTCGTCGTCAACGACACCAAGGTGATCGCGGCGCAGCTCAAGGGCCGCCGCATCGGCCGCGAGACCGAGCCCAAGATCGAGGCGACGCTGATCAAGCGCCTCGACGGCTCGCGCTGGCAGGCACTGGTCAAGCCGGCAAAAAAGCTCGTGGCAGGCGACCGCATCCGCTTCGGCAACGAGGGCAAGGTTTGCCTGCTCGGCCATCTCGACGCCGAGGTCGAGGCCAAGGGCACCGATGGTGAAGTGACACTGTCATTCTCGTTTCACGGCCCGGCGCTGGATCAGGCGATCGAAGATCTCGGCAGCCCGCCGCTGCCGCCCTATATCGCTTCGAAGCGCACGCCCGACGATCAGGATCTCGCGGACTACCAGACCATGTTTGCTGCGAACGAAGGCGCCGTCGCCGCGCCTACCGCGGGCCTGCATTTCACCCCGGCGCTGGAGCAGGCGCTGCGCGACCGCGGCGTCGGCATCAACCGCGTCACGCTGCACGTCGGTGCCGGAACGTTTCTGCCGGTGAAGGTGGACGACACCGAAGGCCACAAGATGCATGCTGAGTGGGGGACGATCTCGGCCGAGACGGCGGAGCGGCTCAACACCGCACGGCAGAATGGCGGGCGCATCATCGCCGTCGGCACGACGTCACTACGGCTGCTCGAAAGCGCGGCCGGCGAGGACGGCACCATCCAGCCGTTCGCGGCCGAGACGTCGATCTTCATCACCCCCGGCTATCGCTTCCGTGCCGTCGATATCCTGCTGACCAATTTCCATTTGCCGAAGTCGACGCTGTTCATGCTGGTGTCGGCGTTCTCCGGGCTCGAGGCGATGCAGCGGGCTTACGCGCACGCGATCGCGAAAGGATACCGGTTCTATTCGTACGGGGATGCGTGCTTGTTGTTTCGGGCGCGCGACTAATTTCGGCGCCGTAGGGTGGGCAAAGCGAAGCGTGCCCACCATCTTTCTTAAATGCGCGAGAGAAGTGGTGGGCACGGCGCTTGCGCGCCTTTGCCCACCCTACGGCACCTTGCGTTACGCCATCACGCGCTGCGGCAAGAGCTCCGCGATCTGCACTGCGTTCAGCGCGGCGCCCTTGAGCAGCTGGTCCGCCGCCACGAACATCGAGATCGAATGCCCTGAGGGATCGCTGAGATCCTTGCGGATGCGGCCGACCAGGACGTCGTCTTGGCCCGAAGCGTCGATCGGCATCGGGAAGTAGTTCTTCACGCGGTCGTCGACGAGCTTCACGCCGGGCGCCTGCGCCATGATGGCACGGACCTGGTCCTCGCTGATCGGCTTCTCGCATTCGAAGGTGATGGCCTCGCAATGGGCGCGCAGCACCGGCACGCGGACGCAGGTGACGCCGATCGCGATCTTCTCGTCCTCGAAGATCTTGCGGGTTTCCTTGATGACCTTGGTCTCTTCGTCGTTGTAGCCGGTTTCAGGATCGACGGCCGTGTTGTGGTTGAAGAGATTGAAGGCGTAGGGGTGCGGCATGACCTTGGGCGTATAGACCTGCCCGTTGAGATTGGCGCGGGTGGACTCGACGAGCTCGTCCATCGCGGCGGCGCCGGCGCCGGAGGCCGCCTGGTAGGTCGAGATGATGACGCGCTTGATGCCGTTCTTCTGGTGGATCGGCCAGAGCGGCACCAGCGCGGTGATGGCGGCGCAGTTCGGGTTCGCGATGATGCCCTTGTGGTCGCGGATGCGGTTGGCGTTGATCTCGGGGATCACCAGCGGCACGTTGGGGTCCATGCGGAAGGCCGACGAGTTGTCGACCACGACGGCGCCGGCCTTGACCGCTACAGGCGCGAACTTCTTGGAGATGCTGCCGCCGGCGGAGAACAGCGCGATGTCGACGCCCTCGAAAGCGCGCTCGGTCAATTCCTCGATGACGACGTCCTGCCCGCGGAACGACACCGTCTTGCCGGCCGAGCGGGCGCTTGCGAGCGCCTTGAGCTTGCCGACGCGAAAGCCGCGCTTGTCCATGGTGGCGATGAATTCGGCGCCCACCGCACCGGTGACGCCGACAATCGCGACGACGGGATCGTTACTCACATTCTCCTCCATTGCATTGAGCTGAAGACAACAAAAAAGCCCCGGACCAGAGGTCGGAGCTTCGGTAGAGTGGATTGCGTTTAAGTCGACGACCTACGCGCGCACGCCTCCCCGGGCCCCGAAGGCCGTGGTGGTTTTAGTCGTGCGTTTGGTGGTCGTGAACATGGCGGCGACTTATGCGGGAGAGTTTCGCGCCCGTCAATGGCTTTTCGGCGGGATTGTGGCCGCCGCTATTTCGTCCGGGCGCCCGGCGGCTCCAGGATGACCTCCTTGAGGTTGTCGCCGCTGATGACGACGATCGCGAAATTCAGCCGGCCGCGTTCGCGCACCAGTCCGCCGCTGATCGCCTTGCCCGAGGCCGCACGTTCGGCGACGTGCACGGCATCCGCAAGGCGGTGCTTGATGGCACCGAGCGCTGCGAGGTTGCTGCGGTCGTCGAGATCGAGTTCGGCGAGGGGGAGGGCGGCTTCGCCGCCGACGAGCTCGCCGGTTGCGGCGTTGATGGTGTGGCGCCAGATGCGGTCGTTGTGCAGGGTCTTCACCCGGTAAACCGGCACGCCGGAGGCTCCGTCGAAACTCACATCCGCCGTCGTGGCGCCGGCATGACGGGCTTCCGCAATCGCCATGGCCTGGCTGATCGAGATCGACGAGCTGCGGAATCGTTCGATTTCGCGGCTGACCGCTTGGCGGTCTGCCTCGGCATCACCATCTGTGTCGCCGTGAAGCGCGGTCGGCGTGCCCGTGGTGACGATGGCCCGCGCCGGCGCGGCAAGAAGCAGCGCGGGCAAGGCGATCGCAAGTAATCGCAAGGTCAATCGTTTGGCTGTCGTCATGCTCGAAACCCTCGGCCAGCGAGTGTGCCGGATGATCGTAAAGAATTCGCGGCCGACCTTGGGCATCGGCCGGCCGCGGAGCGTCGCAGCGGGCTGGACCCGGCACGGCGATCTTGGGCGGTACGGACCCCTTTGGGGCTGGTGAAAAAGCGGTCCGTATCGCTTATAACTAAACCATACCGTATCGTTTTGTTTTGGTCAACGACGCGGGCGTAACCTCCAGGGGGAAACGTCGCAACCTCACGGAATTGTCAGCGGGACGGGCGCCGCCGCTGTGTGCCCTTTGCGGCGCTCTGGATGCGGTCCGCGGGTCCCAGCGCGCCGGCCAGGAACAGCTTGATCGCCGCGCGCATGCGCTTCTCGGCGGCCTTCAATTCCAGCGCCGTGCCGAACGTCGCCAGGCGGTGGGTGTGACCGACGACGACGTCGAGGAACACCTCTGCCGCGATCGTGGTGTCGTCGACGTCGAGTGCGCCCTGCGCCACCAGACGGTCGAAGAAGCGGGCCGTGGTGGCGACGGCCTTCAGCCAGCCTTCCTCCTTGCCGAGCTTGGCGATGTCGGGGAAGTTGATGGCCTGCGACGTCATCATACGGCTGAATGCGACGGCATCGGGCCCGCAGGTGAAGGTCAGCATCTCGCGCCCGATCTCGACCAGCCGCTGCTCGACGGAAATGTCCGAGGCGCTGGAGAGCTGCGTCTCGGCGGCTGCCGATAGCGGCGCAAGCCAGCGCGCGATTTCGCGCCTCAGCACGGCGGCAAACAGGCCGCGCTTGTCCCCGTAACGGGAATAGACGGTGGGTTTGCTGACCCGAGCGGCTTCCGCGACCGCGTCGAGCGAGGTCGCGTCGAAGCCGCGATCCAGGAACAGGCGGGTGGCGACCTCGATCAGCCGCTGATCGCGCTCGATCGCAGCGGTTTTCGTCGGGCGGCCGCCGCGTGATTTCGGCACCTCGCGCCGTGGCGTTGCCGGCTTTGTCCTGGTCGCAGTCAATCCCATGCCCAATGATTCCTGCGCGCTTCTAATCGTCGTCATTCGCTCTATATCGCGCAGGAGCGGGGGCGTCATCGCGAATCTGGCCGAATTGGCCGTATCGTCAACGGTTTCGGCACGGTCTCGTTCCGTCACGAGAGATCACGGCAGCTTCGAAGTCCAGGCCTGGCCGGAGGCAGCCTTCTCGTATCCGTACTGATACAGCGCCCGCATATAGGCGGTGTCGAACCCTTCCGAAGGCGGCGCGGGGTAATCGCGCGCGATGTAGGAGAGGTGGAAGCCGAGATTGTTGCGCTTGGCGAAATCATAGGTCGAGAAGATGATCGAGCGCGTCTGCGACTGGGTGATCGACGACAGGCTGCGCGAGGCGACGTCGATGGTGCTGTTGGACACGAGCTCGAAATTGCGTTCGATCTTCTTGTTGACGAGGATGTAGATGTTCATCCGCGCGTTGCCGGGCAGGCGGTCCTGGGAGAGCAGGGCTTCCGGCAGCGTCAGCACCGGCGCGGTCACGCCGCCGTCGACATGCATCTCCTGAAATCTGCGGCCCTGGCCTTCGGCGTCGATCATGATGGGCGGAAACACCAGGGGAATGCTGGCGGAAGCCGCCATCACGTCGCGAAACAGTTTTAGCGCCTCGGGTGTTCCGACCGCTGCGATCTTGCCCATGTCCCAGATGGCGGTCCGCTGGGTGTCGAGATCGGTGGTCACCACCAGCAGCTTTCGGCCCTTGGCATTTTCACGCGCGACCTGCGCCATGATCTCCGGCCCGACATAGCGGGCGACGAGCTCGCGCAGCCGCGTGTTGCCGAACAGGCCGGACCCGAACAGCACACGCATGATGCTGGGATCGTTCAGGAGGCTCTCCGCGATGCCGCTGGTGTAGACCTCCCTCAGCGTGTCATCATACTGCGAGCCGAGGAACGCAAAGGGCGCGATCAGGCCGCCGGTGCTCACGCCCGAGACGACCGAGAAGGTGGGACGGGTTCTGGCAGCGGTCCAGCCGCTCAGCACGCCGACGCCATAGGCGCCATCGGCGCCGCCGCCGGAAAGCGCCAGATAGGACTTCGTCGCGGTGCTGGTGTCCTTCTCGAAGCTGAATTTCGTGACGGGCTCGTCGGCGTAGCGGCGCAAGCCGTCGATATCGAGCACGCGCGACGTGCTGGCCTCAGCGGCCGTATAGGGCGTGCGGGGCAGGGAGGTGCAGGCGCCGAGTGCCAAGCTGCATACCAGAACCAGGAATCCGGTCAGGCGGACGCCTGTCTGTCTGATCCAGCCGCGCGAGGGGCCGGACATTTCGGTCGAACATGAAGCGGAGGGCATTGTCGGTGGCTGGCGATCACACAAATACTGCCGCCGGCAAAATTCACCGCGGCATCTCGTCCAGCCCCGCGCAAAAACTACACTGTATCGTTTTGTTTGGCAAGCGCGCCGGGCGATCAAGTCGGCGTCAAATGTGTCCCGCTCTGAGCCACAAGCCGGCTCTGGCGTGGTCCGAGCGGGTTGATCAGCCTCTTCCGACACGCAATAAGCACGACCATGAATCTTCCTGACACCGGTCTACCCAATCACTTCGAGCTGCTCGCCACCGATGGCGCCGCGCGCACCGGGCGCCTGACCACGCCGCATGGCGTGGTGCGGACGCCGGCCTTCATGCCGGTCGGAACCGCCGGCGCCATGAAGGGCATGCACTGGCGCGAGGTGCGCGAGGCCGGCGCCGACATCGTGCTCGGCAACACCTATCATCTGATGCTGCGTCCCGGCGCCGAGCGGATCTCGGCGCTCGGCGGCCTGCAGCGGTTCACCGGCTGGAACGGGCCGATGCTGACGGATTCCGGCGGCTTCCAGGTGATGTCGCTGTCGGACCTGCGCAAGGTCACCGAGAACGCCGTCACATTCCGTTCGCATATCGACGGCGCCAAGGTCGAGCTGTCACCGGAGCGCTCGATCGAGGTGCAGCGCTTCCTAGGCTCCGACATTGCCATGCAGATGGACGAATGCGTACGGCTGCCGGCCGAGCGGGACGACATCGAACGGGCGATGCGGCTGTCGCTGCGCTGGGCCGAGCGAAGCAAGCGCGCATTCGAGAGTGCGCCCGACGGTTACATGCTGTTCGGCATCGTGCAGGGCGGCGACGTGCCGCAGCTTCGTCACGCCAGCGCCGAAGGCCTCGTCGCAATCGGCTTCCACGGCTATGCGATCGGCGGACTTGCCGTCGGCGAGCCGCAGGCGGTGATGCTGGCGATGATCGACGAGACCGCACCGATGCTGCCGAGAGAGCGGCCGCGCTACCTGATGGGCGTCGGCACGCCCGACGACATCCTCGAAGCGGTCAAGCGCGGCATCGACATGTTCGATTGCGTGATGCCGACGCGCAATGGCCGTCATGGCGTTGCCTTCACGCGCTTCGGCCAGGTCAATTTGCGCAACGCGCGCCACGCCGACGATCCGCGTCCGCTCGACGAAGCGAGTTCCTGGCCGTCGGCGCGCAACTACGCGCGCGCCTACCTGCATCATCTCGTCAAGGCGGGCGAGACGCTGGGCGCCATGCTGCTCTCCGAGATCAATATCGCCTACTACCAGTTCCTGATGCAGGGCATCAGGGACGCGATCGCACACGGGACGTTCGACGAGTTCTACCAGCGTACGCGCCAAGACTGGGCGAGGGGCGACATCGCCCCGCGCTAGTCAGTTGCAGACGATCCGCTGCTTGACGGCGTGCTTGGTCACGAAGCCATAGCCGCAATTGTCGCAGGTCCAGAGATAGCTGATCATATGGTCAGAGATGTAGGCGGATGCTTCGGCGGCGACCATCGAGTCGGCGCAGACCGGGCAGGTCGGCAACTCGCTGCAACGCGGGGCGCGGTGATGTGCGACGGTCGACAACACTTCAGCGACTGCTGACATCGTGGTGACCTCTCTGGCTTTGAGACCTAAGCCTAACATAGACCGAATCAGTTGACGAGGTCGCAACACAAATGCGTTGGTTTTCTGATAATTACAGCTCACGCGATTTTGCGATGCAGCGTATTTAACATGTGCCGCATTGTCGCTTGCGTGTCGTCCCAAGCTGTCCGTTACTGCACAAGAGACGCTGCAGAAACAGAAATTGTCGTCACAGGGAGTTCATCATGGACGCATCGTCCAACACGGGTGCAGCGCACCAGCCCGGCCGCGGCCGGATCTACTCTTCGATCGTCGAGGCCTTTGGCGACACGCCGATCGTGCGCTTGCAGCGGCTGCCGGGCATGCACGGCGTCAACGCGACGATTTTGGCAAAACTTGAATATTTCAATCCCGCCGCGAGCGTGAAGGACCGCATCGGCGCGGCCATGATCATCGCGATGGAGAAGGCCGGCATCGTCAAGCCTGACACCGTGCTGATCGAGCCGACCTCGGGCAACACCGGCATCGCGCTCGCCTTCGTCGCGGCCTCGCGTGGTTACCGGCTCAAGCTGGTGATGCCGGAATCGATGTCGATCGAGCGGCGCAAGATGCTGGCCTTTCTCGGCGCAGAGCTGGTGCTGACGCCGGCAGCGCAGGGCATGAAGGGCGCGATCGCGACCGCCGAGGAGCTCCTGAAGACGACGCCGAATTCGGTCATGCCGCAGCAGTTCAAGAACCTCGCCAATCCCGAGGTGCACCGCCGCACCACCGCCGAGGAGATCTGGAACGACACCGGCGGCAACGTCGATTTCTTCGTCGCCGGCGTCGGTACCGGCGGCACCATCACCGGCGTCGGCCAGGTGCTCAAGCCGCGCAAGCCGTCCCTGCGGGTCGTGGCGGTCGAGCCGGAGGAAAGCCCGGTGCTCTCAGGCGGCCAGCACACGCCGCACAAGATCCAGGGCATCGGCGCCGGCTTCGTGCCCGACATCCTCGACCGCTCGGTGATTGACGAGATCGTGAAGATCAACTCGACGACCGCAATCGAGACCACCCGGGCGCTGGCGCGGCATGAGGGCATTCCCGGCGGCATCTCCTCGGGCGCGGCGATCGCGGCGGCGCTCCAGATCGGCAAGCGGCCGGAAGCTGCGGGAAAAACCATTCTGGCTATAGTGCCGTCCTTCTCCGAGCGGTATCTTTCGACGGCTCTGTTTGAGGGAATCTAGGACATGACGGATCAACCGAGGCGGCCGCGCACGCTTGGCGATGCGCGGTCGGAGGCCGAAGCGGCGTTCAAGAAGGTGACCGCCAAGGTCGCCGTGGCGCCACCGAAGCCGAACGTGGCGCCGGGAATCAAGGAGCAGGTCACGCTGCGCATCGACCAGGACGTGCTGGAGTTCTTCCAGCAGGGCGGTCCCGGCTGGCAGGACCGCATCAACGAGGCGCTGCGCAAGGCGGCGGGGAAGTAGCGCCTCCTGCCGGGGGCGCCGAAGGGCGGCGCGCCGGCGAACTCAGAGGACCTGCGACAGAAACCGCTGCGTTCGTTCGTCCTTGGCCGCCGTAAACAAGGCTTCCGGCGGCCCGTGCTCGACGATCACACCGCGGTCGGTGAAGTAGACGTGATCGGCGACCTCACGCGCGAAGTTCATCTCATGGGTGACGAGGAGGCATGTCATGCCATCCTCGGCCAGCTCCCGGATGGTGACCAGGACCTCCTTGACCGTTTCCGGATCGAGGGCGGCCGTAACTTCGTCGAACAGCATGATGTCCGGTCGCATCGCCAGCGAGCGGGCGATGGCCACGCGCTGCTGCTGTCCGCCGGAGAGCTCACCGGGATAGGTATCCTCCTTCCCCGCGAGCCGAACCTTGGCAAGCAGCGCCCGGGCGCGCGCTTCGACCTCGGCACGTTTCTGGCCGAGAACATGGATCGGCGCCATCATCACGTTCTGGAGCGCGGTCTTGTGCGGGAAAAGATTGTACTGCTGAAACACCATCCCGACCTTGCGGCGCAGCGCCAGCTTGTCGAGCCTGGGATCGGACACCTCGATGCCTTCGATCTGAATGCTGCCGGACGTGATCGGCTGGAGCGCATTAATGCAGCGGATCAGCGTGGATTTCCCTGATCCGGACGGGCCGATGATACAGATCACCTCGCTCTTTTTGACCGACAGGCTGATGCCTTTCAGGACCTCGAGAGCTCCGAACGACTTTCTGACGTCGACGCATTGGACGATGGGCTGATCCGGAGTCCAGCTCGTGGCCATGCACTGCTTCCTCAGCGTATGCGGAACCGACGCTCGAGACGCGCGGTCCAGAGGTTGATCGGATAACAGTAGAGAAAGAAACACAGCAGCGCGAAACCGTAGAGCGGCGCGAACAGCTCCGGCCTGCCGCCTTCGGCGGCATGCACCTGCGCAGTCAGGGTGAGCATTTCCGAAACACCGACGATCGATGCCAGCACCGTCGACATCGCGACCAGCGCATAGACGTTCATCCAGGGCGGCAGCATGCGCTTGATGCACTGTGGCAGCATGATCAGCCACATCGTCTGGCGCCGTGTGAACGAGAGCGATTCCGCCGCCTCCCATTGCGTCGACGGAATGGAGCGGACGGCACCGCGCACGACCTCGGCGACATTCGCCATGACAGGCAATGCGAAGCCGACCGTTGCCTTGATCCAGTCCGGTAACGGGATGGTGGTCTTGAAGAGGGTGACCTGGAAGGGCACCAGAAACATGACGAAGAACAGCAGCACCAGCCAGGGCGCGTTGCGGAAGAATTGAGTCAGGAGCCAGCTGACGGCGGCGAGCGGTCGAAACTCCGACAACAACCCCAGACCCAGGCCAAGCCCGGCGACGGTCCCCAGCAGCATGGCCAGCAGGGAGATCAGGATGTTGAAGGCGAACCCGCGCAGCAGCAGCGGCGACCACTTCACAATGACTTGCAGCGGGGACAGCACCGCCGGTCCGGTCTGCGCCCACGCGGTGGACGCGGCCATGATGGCGCAGAAACCGAGGATCGCGGCGGCCAGCGGGCCGATCCGAACGGACATCCGGGTCGGCACGGGACGATACGGCAGAAGGACGGCAAGCCTGTGCTCGGGCTGGGCGCCTTTCATCGGGCGTATCCCGGGATGCGCATCGCCCGCTCCCAGCGATGCATCAGCCAGACGAGGACGCCGACAAGGATGCCGTAGGTCGCCAGCAATACGACCATCATTTCGAAGACGTTCTGCGATTCCGACCAGATCTGCTTGACCGCATACAGCGTCTCGGGAACGGCGATCGCGTAGGCGAGGGTGGTCGTCTTGAGCAGGTTGACGAGGTTGTTGTTCAGTGCGGGAAGGCAGACGCGAATGGCCAGCGGAAGGACGATATGGACGTAAGCCTTGAGGCGCGTGTATCCGAGCGCCTCCGCGGCTTCCAGCGTCGTCCTCGGCACCGCCTCGATGCCGGAGCGGAAGATTTCGACGTTGAAGGCGCCCGCGAACAGCGACAGCGAAATGATGGCCCATTGGACGTTGCTCAGCAGCGGAACGCGCATGCCCGCCGCCTCGACCGCCGGGAGCATGGTGCCGAGGCCGAAATAGAAAAAGAAGATCTGGACCAGCGGCGGCGTGTTGCGGAACACCACCACGAAAGCGTTGACGGGCAACCGCAGCAGCATGGACGGACTGCCCTGCAGCAAGGCGCCGACCGCGCCGATGATGAGGCTCAGCAGGATGGTCGTGACGCTCAGAAGCAACGTCATCTTGAGCCCGCCGAAATAGCGGTCCCAATCGTAGGCATCGTAGAATACGGAGAAATTCAGCCCCGTCGTTTCGTAGAGCCGTTGAAACCAGTCGCCGATTTCGTGCATTTTGCGCGACACCAAACTGTTGAGGCGATGCCTCGTATCAGTGCATTGGCTCGACCTGTTCGGAGCGCAAGACGGATCTGGCGCTCCGCTCTGCGCGTCTATTTGTCCTTGTATTGCTCGTGCATGAGCAGCGAATACTCGGTCGGCGTAATGCCCCACTTCTTTTCCGCTGCCACGATGAAGCCGGTCTTCATCCAGTCCTTTGTCATATCTTCGAGCAGCTTCTGAAGGCTGGAATTATCGAGCGCGACAGCGATCATCCATGGCGATGGCAAAATACCTTTCAGGGGCAAGTCGTAGTCCGCCTTCCACTCGTCCTCGAGCAGCTTGCCTTGCAGGAAGGTCTGATCGTAGACATAGCCGATGCAGTTGCCCTGCTTCATGGCGAACAGAGGCTTCTCCGAGCCGTCAAACGCAACGATTTCGGGGCCGTAGGATTTGGCAACGTCCTTGTTGTACCAGGCCCCCGACGTTGCACAGACGGGTTTTCCCTTGAGCTCGGCCCAGTCCTTGATGCCGGACTTCTTGTTGAGAAGGATGTTCACATAGTCCGAATAGTACAGCGGCTCGATGGCTTGAACCACGCGACGGCGTTCCGGCCTGTCCGACATGGTCGCGATCAGCAGGTCGACCTTTCCCTGCTGAAGAAATTCGATCCTGTTGGAGGCCGCGACCGGAACGAGTTCGAGTTTGACGCCGAGGCGTTTGGCAATGTCTGCGGCGAGATCCGGCTCGATGCCGACCACGTTTCCCGTGGGATCGCGGAAGCCGAAGGGCTTGTAGTCAGCCTTGACGCCGACATTCAACGTGCCGCGCTGCTTGATGGCATCGACGCCATCGGCGGCTTGGGCACTGCCAAGCATCAGCAGCGCCGCGATGCCTGTCATCATGGAACGGACAATGTCTCTCATCGGATGACGCCTCCAGGATTGTGATCACGACGCGCGTTGAGCGCGCTTGTTCAAGATACAAGGCTCGTGCCAAACGTCACGAAAAACGGGAGATGGAGAATGGGCTGAGGTCGATCGCGCTTCGACCGCCGGTCACCATCCCGGCGACGACGTTGCCGATACCTGCCGAGTGCTTGAAGCCGTGGCCCGAGCACGCCGAGACGACACAAATCCGGTCCTGGTCGGGATGGCGGTCGATGATGAAGCCCCGATCGGGCGTCACCGTGTAGATGCAGGCAGCCGCCTGCGCGACGCGCGGCGTGGCGCCGGCGAGCCGCCCCGCGACGTGCTTCCGGTACATTTCAACCGATTCCGCGGGATCGACGGTGCGGTCGATGGCGTCGGCCGTCGTGTTGGTCTCGTACTGCTCGGTCGCGACCTTGAGACGACGATCGCCAGGCAGCGGCGGGAAGCCGTAGAGGTAGTCGACATCCGTCGCGCCATGCATCCAGATGAACACAGGGGCGTCGGCGCGATACGCGCTGGTATCGTCGAGCTCGTACCAATGCAGCACCTGCCGCTTCACCGTGAGCACGCGATCAAACGGCGCGCCGAGCAGGTGGGAATTCCAGCCGCCTGCCGACACCACCACCTGGTCCGCCTCGAATGTGCCCGAGGACGTTTCCACCCGAACGGCGGGGCCGCGCTGCGCGATCGAGAGAACCTCGACTCCCGTGCGGATCGTTGCGCCGAGCTGCTCCGCGCGCGTCAGCTGCGCCTTGATGCAGCGCTCCGGAAAAACGTACCCTCCGCCGGGTTCGTAATAGGCCTTCTCGTTGCCCTGGAGATTCAGGAACTGCGGGAAGCGATGAGCCACCTCTCGCCCGTCGATCACTTCATGCGCGATGCCGAAGTCACGCGCGGCCCCAATCGAGCGCGCGACGAAATCCGGCTTGCCGTGGTGCGACGTCTCGCCGACACCGGGCGCTATGACGACGAGGCCGCATGGGTTCAGCAGCTCGGCAGACGTCTCGGCTTCGAGCTCACGCCAGATCCGGTGCGTATCCAGCACCAGGGGCACGTAATCGCGGCCTTCGCCGACCGCCTGCCGGGTGATGCGGGTTTCGCCGTGGCTGGATCCCATCGTGTGGGGCGGGGCAAAGCGATCGAGGCCAACCGCCTTTACCCCTCGCTTGGCCAGTTGATAGAGGGCCGCGCTGCCCATGGCACCGAGGCCGATCACCAGAATATCCGCTTGCTCGCTCATGGATCGGGACTGCTCAATTGTTAGGACGATCCGAAGTCTGCTTTCGGATGCGGCTCTCCTACAAGGATAATTCATATAATGAAGGCAATTTGCATGTTAATATGACTTCTGCTTAAGCTATGGATATGACGCCACCTGTTCCAGACTTGCGAAGCTTGCAGATTGTCGCTGCCGTCGCGGAGTCCGGCAGCATGCTTCAGGCGTCCCGTCAGTTCGGGATGACGCAATCAGCGGTTTCTCAGGCTGTGCGGCGGGCCGAGGCCTCGATCGGCGTCGCGTTCTTCAACCGTAGCCGGAGGCCGCTTACATTGACGCGGGCGGGTCGCATCCTTGCTGGCCGTGTTCGCGATCTGAATCGCGACTTTGACACGTTACTCAGCGCACTCCGGGACGCAGCGAAACTGCCTGAGCGTGTCGATCTGAGGCTCGGCCTCATCGACTCCTATGCCGCCACGGTCGGCGCACACCTCGTCAAGGAGCTCATGACGGGCGAGGTCGCACTGAGTCTGTCCGTTTGGTCGGGCCTTGCTCACTCGCATGCCGAGGCGCTGGTCCACCGAACGATCGACGCGGCGATCACATGCGATGCGATGGATGACCTGTATGATATCGAGCGCTTCCCGTTTTACCGCGAGCCAAATCTGCTGGTGGTGCCGCGCGGATTGGAAGCCGAATTTGCTGACCTTGATTTGCGGGAGATCCTGACCCGGCATCGCCTGGTCCGGTACAGCGAACGCTCCTATGCAGGCGCTCAGGTCGAGCGCCACCTGAGCCGTTTGGGCATTCGCCCACCGCGGGCCTTTGAGTTTGACACCTCGGACAGCCTGGTCGCCATGGTCGCCACCGGGATGGGCGTAGCGATCACCACGCCGCTGTGTCTGTTGCAGGGGCTCGCTCACGCTGGTCAAGTCAGCGCTCTCCCTCTGCCGGGCCCCGGATTTTTTCGTGAGCTGCTTCTGGTGACCCGCCGTGGCGATCTCTCATCACTGGCGCCGCGCATCGCGGAGATGGCTCGGACGAGCATTACGATGCAGGCGATGCCGCGGATCCGGACGCTAGTGCCTTGGTTCACCCAAGATTACTAGCCATTGCCACCACGAAAAAGGCCCGGCTCTCGCCGGGCCTTTTTGCGTTTTGGAGCCGGGTCCCGCCTCAGCGGCGGAACATGCCGCCCATCATGCCGCCGACGACACCGCCGACGAAGGCCGCGCCGGCATCGCCGCCGCCGCTGTTGCGATGCTGAACCGGTGCGCCGCTCTGGGCCTGGGCCGGGGCAGCACGCCGGGCCGGCTTCGCGCTGTCGTCGCTCGCGGTGGCCGGCGCGGCCGCCACGATCTCGGACAGCAGGGCCTTGTGCTGGAGCTTGTTGAGGTAGCCGGTCGACGGATAGCCGCGGGCGGCCTGCCAGCGCTTCAGCACCGAGCGGGTCTCGTCGGTGAAGGCACCGGTCACCTTGGTGTCGAAGCCGAGCCCGGTCAGGCGGCGCTGCACGTCGCGGCGCTGGCCCTTGTCGAGGCCGATCTGGTCCTCGGTGAGCTGGGTGGAGTCGTCGGTGAAGGTGGCGGGATCGATCCCGGAGTTCAGATTGCGGGTCGCCGTGGACGGGCCGCTCTTGATCGCCGCAAGCCGCGCCAGCGCCAGCGCCTTGAACTGGCCGTTCGGATAGGCCGAGAGATAGGCGTTGAGCTCTTCCGGCTTGTTGGATTCCTTGACCGAGCGCCAGTACTCGAGCTCGACACCGTCGGAGCTGCTCGCTGCCGCCGGCACGTTTCCGGAAGCGGTCGGGGCTGCGTTGGCAACCTGCGTCTGCTGCGACGGGTTGAGATAGACCGCGCCGATCAGGTTGGTGTGGCCCCAGGGAAGCTGGCCCTTACGGGTCTCTTCGTTGACCTGGGCGCGCACCGACGTCATCGCCTGCTGGATCTCGACGCCGGGCTTGGTGATGTTGTCGATCAGTGCGCGTGTGAACGGGCTGTTGTTGCCCTCCTGGCCGTCGAGCGCGGTCTGGCCCGGGCCGGTGGCGAACGCGATCAGCGTGCCTTCGCCCGACTTCATCTCGGCAAGACCGCTCTGCACGTTGACGCTGCGCGTTGCCGAGTTCGACTTGATCTTGGCGGCGAACGGATTGTCGCGGCAGGCATCGAGGAAGACGAGCTTGACCTTGGCGTCGCCCATGGTCTGCTCGAGCGTCAGGTCGATATTGATGGCTGCGCCGAGCTTGACGTCCATCTCCGACTTGATGTCGGCGTCGACGGGCAGGAGGTAGTTGCTGCCGCTGACGGCGATGCCGTGGCCGGCGTAATAGAACACTGCGACATCGGAGCCTTGCGCCTTGCGGCCGAAGTCCAGGAGCTTCTCCGTCATCTGGTCGCGGGTGAGGTTGGATCCTTCGATCACCTCGAAGCCGACATTGCGCAGGGTCGCCGCCATCGCCTTGGCGTCGATCGGCGGGTTCGGCAATTGTGCGACGTTCTTGTAGGAGCCGTTGCCGACGACGAAGGCGACACGGCGGTCGGCCTTCGCGGCACTGACCGACAGTGCCATGCACATCAGCGAAACGAGCAGGGTGAGAGTGCGCATCTGAAATCCCCAACAGAATCGAATTGCAGGCAGCAACAAATTGGCAACGAACCTACACGAAGTGCCCGACTTCGCGCCACCAAAACGGCAGTACGTCGTATTCAACCCGCTGCTGTGTGGCCGAATGTGCACGATGGAAAGACCCTCCAACGTGATCCAGATCACACGGCCACTTCGTTTTTGTCGCGTGAGGCTGCGCGCGGGTTCACTGCGCGCGGGCGGGAACCGGGGCAGTCGGCTTCAGGTTCAGGAGATTGCCGCACAGGATCAGCGTCGCGCCGAGCACGGTCCAGGCGTCGAGCCGCTCCGAATACAGCAGCCAGCCGACAGTCGCGGTGAGCGGCACCCGCAGGAAGTCCATCGGCACCACGATGGTTGCATCCGCGTAGCGGAGCGCGCTGGCGAGGCAATAGTGCGAGAATGTGCCGCAGACCCCGATGACGAAGAGCCATCCCCAGAGAGTGGTTGACGGCCAGGTCCAGACATAGAGCGTCGGCAGCAGGCCCACGACCATCTGCACGACGATCATCCAGAACAGGATCGACAATGCGCTCTCGGTCCGGGTCAGCGATTTCGCCAAGATCATGGAAATGCTGAAGCCGATCGCGGCTCCGAGTGCGATCAACTGGCCCGGATTGATCTCGCCGGTGGCGGGCCGCACGATCATGACGACGCCGACGATGCCGAGCGCGATGGCGGCGATCTTCCAAACGGTCATGCGCTCGGACAGAAACGTTGCGGCCAGCACCGCAGTCCAGATCGGCATGGTGAATTCGATCGCGACGACCTGACCGATCCCGATCAGCGTCAGTGCGTAGAACCAGCCGAGCTGCGCGAAATAATGGACCCCGTTGCGCGCGAGGTGCTGGGGCAGGCGTTTGGTCGCGACCGCCTTGAAACCGCCGGCCCGGTAGATGATCGGCAGCAGCAGCGTGAAGCCGATCACCGAGCGCACTTCCATGATCTGGAAGACGTTCAGCTCGCGCGTGGTCTCGCGGCCGGCAACCGCCATGACCAGCATCAGCGCCAGCCAGCCGGCCATCCACAGTGCAGCCATCGTTTTGGACGGTGTCGCGGTCATCGTTGCTGGTGCGGGTGATCGAGCCCGAGGGGAGGGCCGGTATCGGCGACATCGCCGGCGTTTGCAACGGCCAAAACTGCGGATGCAGCGATGCAGGGCGGCGTGCTAAGGCATCATTGAACAACAAGAAAAGGGAGATCTTCGCTCATGCAAATCTTGCAGCCGGCCGAATGGAAGAAACCGCGGGGCTTTTCTCACGGCGTGGTGGCCGAAGGGCCGGGCCGCTGGGTGGTGCTGGCCGGGCAGACCGGCGGCGACGAGACCGGCAATTACGCGCCTGACATGGCGGCGCAGGTCGCAACCGCGCTGAAGCGGATCATCAAGCTCCTTGGCGAGGCCGGAGCCGGTCCGGAGCACATCGTCCGCCTGACCTGGTACCTGACCAGCCGCAGCGAATATGAGGCCGCGGGCGCCGGCATCGGCGCGGCCTGGAAGGAAACGCTGGGGCGCAATTTTCCGCCCTCGACGCTGCTCTACATCGGCGGTCTCGTGGACGAGCGCGCCAAGGTCGAAATCGAGGTCACGGCGTTCGTGCCGAACGTATAAAACGGATAAAAAAAGCCCCGGCGGAATCGCCGGGGCTTTTGGCTTGAACGCGGTCCGCCTTAGCGCGACAGCGAGATGTTGGCGCCGCGGAACTGGCTGTCCGCGCGCATCGTGACGCTCTGCTTGTTGCCGGACGTCTTCAGCGAGATGTTGGCGTTGAAGCCGGCGGTCGAGGCGACCAGGTCGTAGTTTCCGCCGGCGCCGCGGCCCTGGAGCGAGCCGGAGATGTTGCGGCTGGCCTCGGACCAGCTGCCGGCGATGGTGCCGCCTTCAGCCCTGACGTTGGCGCCGAGATTGAACTTGTAGGCGTCGCTGGCGCAGGTCAGCGACATCTCCATCGTCGGTCCGATCGGGGCGTATCTGGCCCGGCAGCGGATCCGCTCGGTCGAGCCGTCATCGAGCGTGACGGTGCCGGCACCGCTCCAGCTCCCCGCCAGCGGGGCGAACGGGCCGGACTGGGCCTTGCTCTCAGAGTTGGCGATCCCCGCCGCAAACAAAACGGCGGCCGCGATCAGCAGCCGCCGGCTTACGACGCTGATCCCGAATTTCTTACTGGCGCGATGCTTCCCACCGCCCGCTGCACGGTATGCCTGCAGATGCTCCATTCCACTTCCCCGATCCGGCGTTGCCGCTGAGTTGACCGTTGGCATATGCACCATTGATCGAAACTTTCACAAGTCCCCCGCTGCCGATGGTGCCGGAAACGTTAGCGCCGGGCGCGGTGATCTTGCCGTCGGCAACCGTCAGCATGGAGCTCGCGGTCGGCTCGCAGGTACCGCTCTTGGTCACGATGGTGACATGCCAGTTGCCGTCATAGGGGGTCTGGGCGAAAGCGGGAGCGGCGAGGGTGATAACTGAAGCGGCACAGAATGCCGTAATGCGACCAAAACGCATGAATTCCGTCCTTGAATCTGTCTGATATGCTGACGCTTATTCGGCCCAAATGTGACGGAAATTTGTTGCATTGCCAAAGCGAAAATTGTTCCAGTGGAAACAATAGTTTATTTGTGTTTCCGGCTCCAATTTTCGAAGCAGAATCAACGCGCCTTCACGTTAAGGGTAAACGTCAGGAGAGACTCCGGGGAAGGACTGCGGAAGGGACTCACGAAAGACTTGGCGCCAAGGTGGCGAACTGCTCGTCCTGAACCTTGGAGGGCAGCGCCTTGTGGACCTTGACGTAGTCGATCACGTCGGCCAGCAGCTTGAGGCCGAGCGGAGCGAGCGCGCGCTCCCAGAGTTCGCGAGCCGTCTCGCCCTTCCTGACGAAGCACCAGTCCTGGGCGGCGATGGCGCCGGCGTCCATGCGGTCGGCAAGATGATAGATCGTGCCGCCGGCGATCGGATCGCCTTCCTTGATGGTCCATTCCACAGCGGCTTTGCCCCGATGACGCGGCAGCAGCGAGGGATGATAGCCGATCCCGCCGTACTTCGCGGCGGCCAGGGCGTCCTTGCCGATCCGGGCGTGGCTGTGGGCGGTGATGATCAGGTCGGTGTCGGGGCCGATTTCGGAGGCGACCACCAGCTTCGGATTGGCCTGGACCGTCACCTCGATGCCAGCCGCCTTGGCGCTCGCCGCGAGGCGATCCTCGGCGTCGGCCACGACGACCCGCACGATCGGGACGCCGTGCTCCCGGAGCATGTTCAGGGTGGTCACGCCGAAATGGCGGGAGCCGACGAGGGTAATGCGCATGGGTGTCCGATCCGTCTCGCAACTGCGTCATCCCCCGATAACACGTCGGTGCGTCCTGTCACCAGCCGCGGGCGGTTTGTGCCGGTTATCAACAATGCACCGGGCGCGGGGCGCGACGGGCTCCGCGATTGCGCAGCCGGCCGTTCCGGTGCTTCCATGCGCGTATTGCACCGTATCAGGAGCGAGCGCATGCGAAGCGCGTGGTTTTTCCTTCTCGCGGCACTGAGCGTAGCCACGCCCGCGCGCGCCGGCGGGCCGTATCCGGCGGTCCCGCCCGAGGTCGGGGTGGCGCCGTTCATCGGTCCGACGTGGGATGCCTATCGTTGCGTCGAAGGGCCGGTCTATAATTTCTACCACGACGCCTATTACGGCGAGGAGCCGCCCGCACTCTATCGCGGCTACGCCTACAGGCCGTACTACCGCTACAGCGCCTACCGCAGGCTGCCGCGCAAGTATTTTTGCGTCACGGATTAGCGTTGCCGGGCGGCCACATCGACAGCAAATGATGTACCCGCCGGTTCCTCTGTTTCATTTCTAACATAAGCAGCCCCCGTGTGCCGCTAGAATGCACTAACCGGGGCTGGCCAAATTTGATTCCGAATCCGTTTTCGAACCCGGCTTTGGCCGCTGGCGAGTGATCGCCAGCGGCTTTTCATGCCAGCGCCATCGCGAAATCATCAAACGGTAACGCGTTCTCAACCTGCCTGTCGTATCGACGAATCCGTCGCGGATTTGTATTGCGTACCGCGACACCAAAAATGTCCCGCCGGCGTGGGTGCGCCGCGGGCTTTTTTGCCGGGACCGATTTCATGCCGAGCGCAATTGAGCAGATCGTGGACGCCTATGTGCGGCTGAAGAACCGCCGTGGGCTGGACGAGCTGATGATGCACAGGCAGCGGCTCGCGGTCGATCTGAAGAGCAGGTCCGGCTATGATTTCAGCCTGCCGATCGGCAAGATCGACGAGGAGATCGCGATCATCGAGGAGGGGCTCAGCCGGCTGAAGGCCCAGTCCGTGGATCCTCGCGGGATACGTCCGATCTGACGCGCTCAGTCGCGCCGGCCACCGTCGATGACGGTGAACAGCGGCCGTGCCTGGGTCGGCTCGACCAGCAGTTCCTCCACCAGCGCGGTTGCCGCATCGACATATTTGCGCGTCGGTTTGTCGAGCTCACGTTTGGCCTCGTCGTCGAGCGCGACCTTTGCGGCCTCGACCAGCTTGCGCATGCGCGCCGCATGGTCGTCGCCCGCCGTCAGCGTCGCGCGCGCCAGCGAGCGCAGCACGAACAGCTCGCCTTCGAGGCGGAGCAGGCGGTCGTTGAGCCTGGAGAGGACTGCGTTGAGATCGGCCATAGCTGCTGTTCGTCGCGGAGGATCCATTCTGATCTAGCGGCGATCGGTGAACGGAATCCAAACGCCATTGGCGCAATTGGGTTGATCTCCGGCGTCTCGTGGCAGCAGCGATGCCGCCGATGTGAGACATCGTGACGTTGCGACGCATCGTTCCAGCGTGGTTCCCGCACCACATGGTGCCCGGGTGGACGTCTGGAGCACGTATGATGCGGTCTATCCTGGCTTTGGTCCTCCTGATTGCAACATGTCTGTCGGCGGCTGCCGCGCCGGCGCATCATGCCCGCCCGCGCCATCACGTCGTCGCCCATCTGCCCGAGGACGCGCCGGTCCCGCCCGGCTGGTACAAATTTCCCGGGTGGCCGCCGATCCCGCCGTCGGAGAACAGGAATCTCGATCCCTCCAATTTCGGCGGCGGTTGATCGAAGCTACGCCGCGGTTCGGGCGAGATAATCGCGGGCGAAGGCGAGATACCAGTCGAGGCAGGCGGGATTGGCCATCGCCTCCCTGTTGATGACCTTTTCGACGGGCTGGCCCAGCAGCAGCTTCTTGATCGGCAGCTCCTGCTTCTTGCCCGAGAGCGTGCGCGGGATCTCGGCGACGGCAAAGATCTCGTTCGGCAGGAATCGCCGGGACAGGCCGGCCTCGATCGTCTTGTTGATCCTGGCCTGCATCGCAGCGTCGAAGGCTGTGCCCTCGCGCAGCACCACGAACAGCGGCATGTAGCTGTCGCGGCCGAGATATTCGAGGTCGACGACGAGGCTATCCAGCACCTCCGGCAGCGCTTCGATCGCGGAATAGAGCTCGCTCGTGCCCATGCGCAGGCCGTGCCGGTTGATGGTCGCATCGCTGCGGCCATAGATGATGCAGGAGCCGTCCGGATTGACCTTGAGCCAGTCGCCGTGCCGCCACACCGGCCCGCGGCCGCTGCCGTCGAAATTGTCCGGATAGGTCTCGAAATAGCTGGCGCGATAGCGCGCATCGCCCCTGTCGTTCCAGAAACGGAGCGGCATCGAGGGCATCGGCTCGGTACAGACGAGCTCGCCGACCTCGTCGATGACGGCGCGGCCCTGCTCGCTGAAGGCTTCGACCGCCGCGCCGAGCAGGCGGCACTGCATCGCGCCCGGCGTCTGCGGCAGTTCGCGGTTGCCGCCGATGAAGGCGCCGGCAAAATCGGTGCCGCCGGAGATGTTCGCCCACCAGATGTCGGCCTGCGCCTTGCTGCCGTTGATTTTCGACAACGCCGCGAAGCGATCGTTGAACCAGGCTTGCGTATCGGCGCTGAGCGGCGAGCCGGTCGAGCCGAGGCAGCGCAGCCGCGACAGATCGCCGGCCGCAGTGAGATCGATCTCGGCCTTGGCGCAGTTGGCGAAGAACGCCGCGCCGGCGCCGAAGAAGGTCGCTTTCGACTGTGCCACGAACCGCCACAGCGTGGTCCAGTCCGGCTTGTCCTTGGTGCCGCCCGGGCTGCCGTCGAAGATGCAGCAGGTGGTGCCGCTGAGCAGGCCGCCGACCTGCGAATTCCACATGATCCAGCCGGTCGAAGAGTACCAGTGATAGCGCTCGCCGAACGAGTTCGCGTGGTAGGAGCAGCCGAGGTCGTTGTGCAGGCCCAGCAGCGCCAGCACCACGATGACGATGCCGCCATGGCCGTGCACGATCGGCTTCGGCAGGCCGGTGGTGCCGCTGGAATAGACGATCCAGAGCGGATGATCGAACGGCAGCCAGGCCGGCTCGAACGCGTCGATCGCGGCGCCTGTCCTTGCGGCGATGTCGGCGAGCCGGGCGTCCGGCGCTGCGGGCGCGGCCTCGCTGTGCAGGATGACGTGCTCGACCGTCGGCAGCGATCGCCGCAGCTCCGCGACGACGTCCTTGCGATCATGCCGGCGGCCGGCATAGGTGACGGCATCGCAGGCGATCAGCACCTTCGGCTCGATCTGCTTGAAGCGGTCGATCACGGCCGGCGCAGCCATATCGGGCGCACAGACGCTCCAGACCGCGCCGATGCTGGCGCTCGCCAGAAACGCGATGATGGTTTCGGGGATGTTGGGCAGGTAGGCCGCGATCCGGTCGCCGGGCTTGATACCCCGATCCTTCAGATGCAGCGCGAGCGCCGCCGCCTTGCGCCGCAGCTCCGGCCAGCTCGTTTCGTTGAGCTTGCCGTCCTCGCCGCTACTGACGATCGCGGGCAGGCCGGCGGCGTCGGCGGCCTCGACATGCCGGAACACCTGCCGCGCATAGTTGACCTGCGCGCCGGGAAACCACACCGCGCCCGGCATCTTGCGCTCGGCGATCACGGCCGCAAACGGCGTCGGCGATTGCAGATCGTAATAGTCCCAGATGCTGCGCCAGAAGCCGTCGAGATCGCGCACCGACCACTGCCGCATCTCCTCGTAATTCGCGAAGGAGAGGCCACGCTGCTCGGCGAGCCAGTTGCGGTAGAGGGCGATCTGGGGAACGAAGGGGGCGGTCATTTGCGTGTCGGCTTCTGTTGCGGGGAGGGGGAGTTTATCCGGTGTCTCGGCGTAGCAGAAGGCGCACCTCGATGGGCGGATGGCAGACATGACGTCGCCTTCTCGCGGCGCATTTCGCCCGAGTCTTGCGTCGTCCTTTTGGTCTCGTCGAAACAAGGGCGCAGGAAAGGCCGGGCGCCGACTGGCACCCGCAGGTCCGTGCGCTGGAGATGCGCGCGCCCGATCCGCCCCTTGTCTCGGGCCAGGGTGTGTCGTGTGCGATAAATCTGAAATTCGGTAAAGTGGAATGCAATTGCGATGAGGGCTTGACGATGGGCGCCCGGTGTCCCGACGGTAGCTACGGGTTGATCGTCTTCATGCAGACCGGCTCACTATTGGGGATGCTCTTGCATTTCCAATTTGAGCCGAAGCCTGTGGCTTGATTGGCGGATGGGAACCACACAAGCACGACAGCGGAAATGCAAATCAGGGCGAGCGCGAACAAGATTCCCATTGTCTCGGCCCGCGTCGGACATCTTCCAAGCCAACTTATTTTTCGTTTGTTGAGCTCCACTGGCCTACCACTGCACGCCCGCCCAGCGCCGTCCGAACACCGGCGGTTTTGTCTTCACCGCCCGCCAGCCGAAGAAGTGATGCTTCCCCGACCAGGTGTGCACCACGCCGCTGCAGATGCTGCATTTGAAGCTGCCGGTGTGGGCTTCGCTGTGCTCTTCCCGTGTCGCGGTGTAGTTCATGCTGCAACCCGCGCAGGTGAATTCTTCGGTCGTCCAGATGCTGTTGGCCATTGCACATCAGTGTTTTTGAATGTTGGCGAGAAGCGTAGGTGCGGGGATTTGCATCGGCGTAAACTGACCTCGGGAAATCCGGTTAATCGCCGTTAGCCAAACCGGGCTCCGGTCGCGGCGTTGCAGGAGCTTCCCGGGTCTGACGAGCGCCCGTCAGTCCAAATCGCGCCGCCGATTGGTCCAAGCGCGCGCTTGATCCCACAGCTAGATTTCATCGTCGCCTCGGTCGGAGGGCGGACAATTTGGGGGTGAGATCATGCGGAAGAAACTGGTTTTGGCGTCTGCGCTGCTGTCATTGGCAACGCCAGCATGTGCAGCTGACATCATTGCGCCCGCGCCGGTCAAAGCGCCGGTGGCGGCCCAGATCTTCAGCTGGACCGGCTTCTACATCGGCGCGCATGGCGGCGGCGCCTGGAGCAAATGGACCGGCATCGACCCGACCGATCCGACAGCGACCTGGAGCTCGGCCACGGCCAGCGGCGGCATCGTCGGGGGCCAGATCGGCGGCAACTACCAGATCAGCAATTTCGTGATCGGCCTCGAAGGCACCGGCGCCTGGTCCAGCGTCACACTCAATGCCGGCGGCCCGTTCGGTGGCGGTGCCGGCTTCAACCTGTCGCTGAAGAACGACTACATCGCCACGGTCGCCGGCCGTTTCGGCGTCGCTTTCGACCGCGTGCTGCTCTACGCCAAGGGTGGCGCGGCCTTCACCCGCGACAAGTATAGCGTCAACAACGGCCTTGCCGGCCCGCTCGCCGGTTCCGCCTCGGGCAGCTTCAATCGCACCGGCTGGCTTGCCGGCGGCGGCATCGAGTGGATGTTCATGCCGAACTGGTCGGTGCGGGCCGAGTACAACTATATGGGCTTCGGCACGATCACCGAGCAGCCGGTGACGACAGGCAATCTGGTGGCGACTCCAGCCAATGTGAAGCTGAACATCCAGACCGGCACGGTGGGCGTGAACTACCACTTCTGAGCGGACGGAGCGCCACCGCTCGGCCGACTGGACCAACCCGTTCGGCGACAGCTGATGCCGCGCCGGGCGGCGCAGCGGTCCGATCCCTTGCGCCGCCGCGGGTCCGGTCGTCTTGACGCCGGATGCGCGGCTGGCAATAACGCTTTGCCGCGCAAGTGTCGGAACCCGCGTCAATGCCGCAAGGAAAGGCGTGCCCGTGAAAAGTCTCCGTCAGCTCCTGACGGGAGAGGACATTATCCAGCTCCTGATCCGGGTCGGCCTGCTTGGCCTGCTGATCATCTGGACCTTCCTGATCATCCGCCCGTTCGTGCCGATCCTGGCCTGGAGCGCCGTGCTCGCGGTCGCGTTCTATCCGGCCTTCAGCTGGGTCGCCAAGATCCTCGGCGGCCGCCCGAAGACTGCGGCCGCGATCCTCACCCTGATCACGCTCGGCATCGTCATTGGCCCGGCGACCTGGCTCGGCCTCAGCGCGGTGGACGGTGCGCGCGAACTGGCGAAGCAGCTCGGCACCGGCGACCTCGCGCTGCAGTCGGCGCCGGAGCAGCTCAAGTCGTGGCCGGTGGTCGGCCCTTGGCTCTACGATCTCTGGGATCAGGCCTACAACAACATCCGTGCGGTGCTGCGCGAGGTCGCGCCCTATCTCCAGCCGCTGGCGGGACCCCTGTTGTCGCTTGCGGGCGATGCGAGCCTCGGCACGCTCCAGTTTCTGGTCTCGGTGTTCGTCGCCGGCTTCCTGTTTCCGCATGGGCCGCGGCTGGTTGCGGCCGGGCGCGGCTTCCTGTTTCGCATCGTGCCCGAGCAGAGCGAGCATTTTCTCGAGCTTGGTGGCGCCACCATCCGCGCCGTGGCGCAAGGCGTGATCGGCGTCGCCATCGTGCAGGCGCTGCTCGCCGGCATCGGCTTCAAGATGGCAGCCGTGCCGAGCGCCGGCCTGCTCGCCTTCATCGTGCTATTGCTGTCGATCGTGCAGATCGGCGCGTTCCTGGTGATCCTGCCGGTGATCATCTGGATCTGGACCGCCAAGGACGTCACCACGGCGCTGCTGCTCACCGTGTTTCTCGTCCTCGTCGGCTTCATCGACACCATGTTGAAGCCGCTGGTGATGGGGCGCGGCCTCACCACGCCGACCATCGTGATCTTCGTCGGCGTGATCGGCGGCACGCTCGCCCACGGCATCGTCGGCCTGTTCATCGGGCCGATCATCCTGTCGGTGGCCTGGGAGTTGATGATGGCCTGGATCAGGACCGAGGACCGGGCGGCGGCGAGCGAAAGCTGAGCTGCTCGCACGGGCTGTGGTCAAAGCGCCCCGCGAACTTGTCTATTCAACTAGACAAGTTACGATAGGGCGATTCTGTTTTCGATCTACGGCAGTAATGGCGAAGTCTTCCAAGCTGGTTGCCGCAAAACGCGGCAAGGTATTGTTGGTCAGACGGCGGTCGGACGGCCTGTGGATGTTCCCGGGCGGCCGCAAGCGTTCGCGCGAGTCCGACAAGGACTGCCTGCGGCGGGAGATCAAGGAGGAGCTGCCCAAGCTCAAGCTCGGCCGGATCAGCCTGTGGAAGGAAGTGACGGCCAGGAATAAGCGCTCCGGCCGCAAGATGAGCGACGCGATCTTCATCGCCAAGGGAGCCAAGGGCAGGCTCGAGATCGGCGACAAGAAGGAGATCGACCGCGCCGCCTGGCAGAAGCCGCGCGGCATCCGCCTGACGCCGACCTCGCGCTACATCCGCGATCGGCTGTTTCCGAGCAAGCCGCGGCGCCAGTGAGGAGGGGGCCGCGTCTTCGCGGCGCCGGTGCGACAAATCGCCCGCTGGTCCACAACACGAGCCCGAAATCGACAGATCATCGTGCGGTCAGGTCGGCCTACGGTCGTGGTCTGATCGAGACGGCCCCAGCCAGCTGCTATTGCTTGACCGCCAGCGTGTCCAGGCAATGGTTGAGATAGACGGTGCGATCCCTGGGCAGCACCTTGTCGAGATCCGCCTTCAGTGCGCATTCGCGCTGCCGCATCTGCTCGGCCCGGCGCTTCTCGGCCGCCTCGCGATATTCGGGGGCAACCTTGTTGGGATCGACCAGCGCCTGCGCGCGGGCGGGAGCAGTCACGGCGAGCGCGATGGCGGCGATGATGATAATGAACTGCTTCAAATGAGCCTCCGTAAAAGGGCTCATGCTAGCGCGAGGGTAGCGAGGGCTCAAACGGCAAGTACGGCGAGGCGACCGATCGCGCAGCCTGTCCAAGCTGCGTCCGAGAGGCTGTCGGCGGAGTCGGTTTCGACGACCTGAAGTCGGCCAAATGAAGTGGGCCAAGCGAAATCGGCCAAGTGAAGTCCATTCACTTCGAGGCGTGGTCGATCTTGTGCCCGAGATGCCCGGTGTCGTGATCGCGACGCAACTGGCTCAGCGAGGTCTCGTTCAATTGATGCAAGACCTCGCTGAGCGGGGTCGCATCGGGATAACCGGCCGCAAACGCCTTTCCGTAGATCTTGCGCAACGTACCGACCAGCGTGTTGCCGTGCTTCTTGCTGATCGCGCCATCCTTGTCCCGATGGCGGCCGTCCAGGCCCGGTTCCTTCATGTGGTTCTCCCTGTGCGGCGTCTTAAGCGCCTGGAGAGAGCGTGCTCCCAAACGAATTGGTTGGCAACGGTGCGGCGCGCGGGAGTTGAGCGGCGGTCCGTTCGATCGCAAGAGCGTCGCGTTCGCGCTTCGCTCTCCTAGCTGTGAAGCCGCGTCAGATCGCGGTGGGTCGGTCGGCGTATTACATGAGCGGGAACGGACTCGATTGGAGCCGATACGATGCGTGTTGTTTTGGCCCTGGGCCTCCTGATCGTCTTGTGTACGTCTGCGGACGCCGCGCACCACGCTCGTGCGCACAATCCTGCGACACGCCATCCTCCGGTTGATCGTTTCGGCACGGAAGTGAATCCTCGCGTGCGCTTCGCGGTCCCCGGCTGGAGCGATGAAGCAACGGCGCGCTGGCTCAATGATGCCTCGTCCAACGTCGGCCGAGGCGGATAGCCACACCCGGACGCGGTACGCGAAGATCGGCGGAGCAGTGTGAACCAGTTCACACTCGCGCTTCGAGACCGGTGCTATGAAGGCCTCATTGCTTTTACCGATTGATATTTTGAAAACGCCCCAGCGCTCCCTACCAGGCGCTGGGGTTTTCATTTCGATCGCGGTCACGGCCACGGCTCGCGAAGCGTGATCGGATCGGGCGGATGATTTCTGAAAAGTGCCGAGGGGCGGGCGCGACTAAGCGGCTTGCTCCTCGAACGAGGTGTAGACCTGCCCAGCCGGATCGACGATCTGAACGTCCCAGCACCCGTCTTCGACGAGCTCTCTGGCCTTCTTGAGGGCGGCCGCGAGTGACAGCCGCTTGAGGCTGACGACGCCTGCCGTGTCGAAACCGCTGATTTCAAACATGCCGTTCCTCCGGTTTTCCTGAATCTTACACCTTTCGAGGGCGTTGTCTCCCGGCTTTTGTGGCAAGGCCCTTGGAACTGCAGACAGCTGCAGCGTCCAGTGCAGCGCGGTGGCCGCCATCGTGCCATCGGCCGACCCTGATGGTCGTGGCGCTCTCGTCGCGTTCAGGCGTCATTCAGAGGGGTTGTCTATCTTGCGGCCTTGGAGGACCGCTTCGATGTTGATCACCACTATTGCGACAATCCTTGCTCTTCATGGCGGTGCAACGGCGCCTGCCGCAGCTGTCGAACGCCCGCTCGAGGTGCAGTATCGCGGCGTACCGAGGCATCCGCCGCCGTGCGGCGATCATTGGGATCAGAGCGCCCGCGACGGGATGTGCTATCCCAACGGCTATCTCCGTCCCGAAGACCAGGCGGCGCTGCAGGGATACTATCAGGGCCCGCGGCCTTACTATGGAATGCGCCGGCGTCCGGTGCCATGCGGCCACGGCGCTGACGTCGATATCCGCGACGGTGTCTGCTACCCCAACGGCACGGTTCCACTACAATTCCAGGACCGGCCAGAGAATTATTATCGGCGGTACTGAGAGACGGGCCGTCAGGCGTGAGACCGGGTGTGCTCCGGATCAGTGTGCTCCTGATCAGCGTGCTCTTGATGAGCTAGCCGCGGAGCCGGTCCAGCGCTACGCTAAGCGGCCTGCTCCTCAAACGAGGTGTGTACGCGCCCGGTTGGATCGACGATCTGAACGTCCCAGCACCCGTCTTCGACAAGCTCTCGGGCCTTCTTGAGGGCGGCCGCGAGTGACAGCCGCTTGAGGCTGACGACGCCTGCCGTGTCGAAACCGCTGATTTCAAACATGCCGTTCCTCCGGTTCTCGTGAATCTTACACCTTTCGGGGGCCTTGTCTCTCGGCTTTGGTGCTTCGAAGCAGGCGGCCGCGTGACTCATTCGGTCGCATAGCCCCCCGTAATCGGCCGGGGCGGCCGGGCCTGCCAGGCGGCCACGTCGCTAACGTGGAATTAATCCAAAATGCCCACAATTTTAGGCAGTTGTAGGTGGGTGCTGCGTAGAGGAGCCGTCGCGAGGACGTTCCGGCGTCGGCTTCCTGTTGCTCGCTCATTTGAGGTCAATGGACATGGCCACGACATCCGAGGCGCAAGGCCTCGTCGAACAACTCGACCCCGCGGCGCTCGCGCTCGCAGTCGCAGGACTCGAGCCCGCAGCCCCGGAAGCTCCGGCCAAGCGGTCCAGCCGGAAATCGGTCCTGGCACTGTCGGTGTGTGCCCTGGCCATCAATGGTGCGGCGGCGATCTATACATTGCCGGCTGATCTTCCGTCGCCGAATCTCAGCAGTCTGGCTGAACTGCTTCCGCGCCGGGAAGCGTCCGCGCCAAAGGCGGATCCGGTTGTCGCTGCCTTGAAGGACATTCAGTCGGCCCAGCAGCAACACACGGCTTCGCTGCAGGAGAACAACCACGCCTTGCAGCAAAATGCAGCCCTGCTGCAGCAGGATTCAATGGTGCTGCTGTCTCTGCGACAGAGCATCACGGACGAACGGGTGGATGTGAGGAAGATATCTTCACAGCTGTCCACGCTCATCGCGAAGGTCGATACGCTGCAAAATGCGATGATGTCGGACGTCACGTCCTCGATCCGAAAAGCGAATGCACGCTATGGACTGTCGGCAGCGATGCGGAAGCGGATGGTTCGGCAGTCGAAGTCTGTCGGGCCGGTTTCAGTTGGGGGAGCGCCGCTGAGTGTGCCGGCTGCGACGTCGGCTCCGGAAAGCTAAAGATAGTTCAAGCGAAGCAGTTGGCATTACTGGCCCTCGAGTTCACGTTGGCCGGTCTTCTTGTCATGCCAAGCAGGACACGATGGCAAGCACGACGTCTGCGCTTAGCTCCCCTGAGTACATCGTGAAAAGGATGCCAGCGCCAAGAACAACAGCAGAGACCTTGAGAATAATCATTTTGAGATCCCCTCGTGGGTGACGAGACACTGGACCCGGATTGTTTCCTGAGTGCTTCGCGTGATGCGGCGAACGGTTTCATTCACCGAGACGTTATCCGTGAGGGGCTGCTCGACTTGGAGGCCCGAACCCCTAGCTCGCGAATGGGGCGGTGGCCGCTGGCTTATCCCGAGACTGCGGTTGGGCCGGGCGACGCGCATACATTTCAGCAAGCTTCTCCGGTCCGGGATATTCGCCTTTCCAAAGCTGAGGAAATGGTCGCCGGTTCAAAATCGATGGTTCGAGCGCCGCAATTTCAGCGGAAACAAAGTCCGTCTCAAGCCTAATCCTATTGTGGAGCGCTACCCCACCTTGGAAGGCGATCCCTTTGAACTTAGTCCACGCGTCTCGATCAAACGGCCGCCGGGTTCCAAGCAAGGCGTTTCTTACTTCATTTACCGCTCGCAGAGCGTTGTCGACAAAGTAGACAGTCAAGCTTTGTGCATTCTCGTCGCCCCACAAAGTTCGCCGCGCCGCATTTAGGACTCCAGCGCTTTGTTCGAGGCGATCAAAAGCGGCTTGCCTGCCTTCGTTGGCGCCAAGGCCGGAAAGCAATAGCCCGGTTTCCATAGATTCGAGATTCGCGGCAACGTTCTCGATTAGGATTTTCATGTCGATGAGTTCGGCAGCACGCTGTCGCAGACGCTCATAGTGCGCAAAGTTGTTCTGCCTGACCAACTCAGAAAGTTGGCGCTGCATTGGCAGGATCGTTCGATAAGCGGCTATGCCAGCAACAATCGCTGCGAGAAGCGATACGGCAGCTCCTAAGGCATTTCCGGCAAATCCTATCCAAGCGTCTGGATTGGCGGCGTTGCTCGCGTGCCAGATTGGCCCAGCGATTCCAAGCCACATCATCGTCGCAAATATCCACAGGATCGCGACGGCAGTCGCGACGCCTGGCCAATGTCTCTCATTCATGCAGCCGTTCCGAGCTCCGCCAGAACATCAGACTTCAACCGGAGGGCGAGCGCAAGGGTCCTCAGTTGCTCCGTTCCGACCTCCAGCCGGTTTCCCGATGTGAAATGGTGGCGGTGATATCGACGTCTCTGCCGGCGGACTGGCGCCAGGCCGCCACGCCGAAACACACCGTCAGCGTCAATGTCGTCAGCAATAGCAGCACCGACAGAAACTGGCTCACGCATACCCCCAAGCAAGATCACACACGAGGGCGCGCACATCTGGTTGATTCGGAAAATGCAGTCCGACTGACCTAGGGAGCGTTTTCCCCAAGGTTGCAGACCCGTGGACCAACACTCGTAGCCCTTGAGCCACCGCGCTCAGGATCCGGCTCCGCACACACCAGGCTTCTGCGCTTCACAAGAATTGGCCGGCTATTGCCGTCGCCACGGCATAAGCTTTGGCTGGATGCTCGATGTCAGCCTCGCCGGCCTTCGCTCTATGATGGAGGCGATTGTCGGCGGCGGTGACTTCACAGCGCTAATTGCTTGGATGGACCGGCGCTGTAGATCTCGTCCGACCGACCAAATTGGAATCGCAGCCCTAGATCTCGCGATGGAATTAGCTGGCAACGCAGTGAAGCGCTGACCCGCCGGTTCACGCTGGCGGCCCCCCTTTAGAATTCGCTAGTTGGGGGGGCTGCCGCTCTTGGCCTTGGACGAATGTTTCACTACCGGTTTGGCTGGCGTGGCCGGCTTCTTCGCTTCGTCGCCGCGGGCAGTTCCCCACGGATCGACTGCCTTCTGGTCGGGAACATTGCCGAGGGAGCGTTGATAGGCGCGCTCGGCCCGAATGTCGTCCGCCTTCTCGGCCTCCGTCTTGTCCTTGGACTCGCCGTACATTGGAACATGGTCCTGAGCCAATGCGGTCTGTGCGATCAGGGCAAACATGACAGCGGCGGCGATTTTGCGCATCGAGAAACTCCTGGTTCTGCGACTAGCATAACATCGCGCCGATTGCGGCATCAATGCATCGGAGTGGCGTCCGGTAACGGCTGATGACGCATCGCCGCCGCCGGTTGAAGCGGTAGAGATAAGCCCGGCGGCTCACAAGGTCGGCGGGGTTCTCTTGCGGGGCAGGCTAGTCATCATCCGCCGACGAGCCGTTAGTTCGCTAGTTGAGCGCGCGCCTGTTTGACATTGCGTGAGACGACACGATCGTAGGCCGATAAAGCGGCATCGGTCGCTAACTCAACCATTTCTCGATAGGCGGCGTCGTTCGTTTGAGTGAAGCTTTCGCGGATTGCTCTGGCAAGCTGTTCGTCTGAAACGGCGTCTCCAGGGGCCGCTCGTCCGGTGAGTCGGCTATACAGATTCAAGCGATACACGTCGGCGGCGATTTGCCAGGCCCAATCCTCCAGTCCCAGTTGTTGAACCACCCGGTCGACCCCTTGCTCTACGTGCAGAAAAATTGGGGTAGTCGACGCTGGGCATAGAAAAAACTAACTCAGGTTAGAAAAAATCTGCCCTACAAATTCAGGTGGAAGCCGCCGCTCGAGGCGCGCGCCGGTTCAGGCACCAACAAATACGCCGCCGGGCTCTAATACATTGTCCCGGCGGCGGTGTTCATTTCCAGCCCCGAGATGGGAACTAACAAAAACCTCGGATAGAGATTTTACGTACGAAACCTGGGAAGGTTTCAGGCTGCCGGTTCACGCTGGCGGGCCTTGGCAGGCCCTGCAAACTCCTGTTGATGTGGCCGAGGAAGCTGTCACATTACTTTGACAGACAGGTGCCAATTTGGAAGGCGCTGGGATTTCAGAGCCCAGACCGGAATACGCGGCGAACGCTGCCAAGCGAATATATTCCGCTTGTGCAGCGTTCAGTATCCTCTCAATTTCGGGAGTTCGGCGTGTTTGATGCTGAAATGACTGCGCTGCTCAGGGCGGTGCTCGATGAAGTTTGCGAAAATATTCCTGTAAGCGAGACGGGCGCCAGAGCGTACGTTGCTTCGAAGCTGCTCGATGCCGCGGCACATGGACAGCTCTCGACCGACGCGTTGAAAGCGGCGGGTCGCGAGGCCCTGAGCCCACCAACGATGTGGCGCTGATTATCCGCTCCACATCACTCGATCACATCGTATTCGAAGGCGACGCCCTCCGGGTCGTTCTCCTCAAACCGTCGTTCCGCGGCGCCCACCGTCGCGAAGACCTTGATGTGATCGATGTCGCCGACCTGCTTGGGGTGTTGCGCCGGCCCTAGTGGGGCTCTTTCGCGCGCATGGAGCGCATCTGCCCGGATCTGGCGGACGGGGAGGGCGTGCTGCCGCTTGAGCGCGCCGGCCTAGTGGCGATCGCGAGCAATTGCCGCGCTGCCATCCTCGACGCAGATCGGCAATCAGTTTGCCAACACAGTGCCCACACACGGCTTTTTCGGTCGGCTTGTGATTTCGCTTAAGTCATTGTTTTGGCTTGGTGAGCGCGCTGGGGCTCGAACCCAGGACCCCGTGATTAAAAGTCACGTGCTCTACCGGCTGAGCTACGCGCTCCCATGGCCGCTGATGGCTTTCAAGATCGATCGCCATCGTCTTCGGACATTCGAGAAGCATGTCTTGCCGCTGCCTCAACTGGCGTCGCGGGGAAAAACCGGCTGTTTCCGGATCATGCTTTCGGCCCGCGCTGTGTAGGGGGACGGGGCGCTGAGGTCAATAGTGCGAGTGGCGGCCCAAACTCTTGGCGGAGGCGGGGATTCGCTCGCGCTTTCCGCCGCTTAGACCGGAATTTTCAACCCGATTGGCGGCCCGCTATCCACGCCGAACAGCGCCGGTGGCTTGCCGGCGCGGAGGTTTCACCCGCGCCGAGAGGCCGTTCGTCCGTCAGTTCGCTTCCCGCCGGACTTCGCTCGGCACCGGTTGCGGCGTGCCGGCGGGGGTCGGCAGGGCCACGGGGCGCAGGCCGATCAGTTCGGCGGTGCGGATCGCGCTGTCGCGCCAGAACTGGAACGAGTTGATGCGGCTGAGCTCGAGGATCGCGATCGCGACCGCGGCCAGGAACGGCAGGCTTTGCAGCACCAGGACGCCGGCGAAGATGTAGATCTCGGTGATCTGGCGATAGCTGTTGGAGGCGATCAGCACGCCGGCGCCGATCACCAGCAGGGTGCCGATCACGGCCTCCCAGAACGCCTGGAACTCGATCGACATCCTGGACAGGCCGCCCTTGGAGGTGCGCGCGAACGCGATGTGCTCGGTGATCAACCCCTGCGCGACCGCGCGCGACACCGTCCATTGCACGCTCATCGCGGCGATCATCGCGCCCATCATCTGGCCGGGCTTGATCGCGACGCGCGCGCGGTACATCGACAGGAAGTGCGCGAGCGAGACGATGAAGGCGCCGATGATCGGCAGCGTCAGAATCTTGTCGGGGATGGCGATGTCGGCGAAGGCGACGATCGGCACCCAGATGAGATTGAGCAGCGCCACCACCACGCCGAGGCTCTCGGCGCCGAGCCAGTTCAGCCAGCCCAAGCCATATTCGCGCTTCTGATCGGGCGTCAGCCGACTGCGGCCGGGCAGGAAGTTCCGCCAGTGCTTCTTCACGATCTGGAGGCCGCCATAGGCCCAGCGGTGACGCTGCTTCTTGAAGGCCTCGTAGGTGTCGGGCAGCAAGCCCTGGCCGTAGCGATGATTGGTGTAGTGGGTGGTCCAGCCGAGTTGCTGGATCGCGAGGCCGAGATCGCTGTCCTCGCAGATCGTGTCGGACGACCAGCCGCCGGCCATGTCCATCGCGGCGCGGCGGATCAGGCACATCGTGCCGTGCACGATGATGGCGTTGGCCTCGTTGCGCTGGACCATGCCGATGTCGAAGAAGCCGGCATATTCGCCGTTCATGATGTAGTGCATGATCGACAGGTCGCCGTCGCGATGCTCCTGCGGCGCCTGCACGAGGCCAACGCGCGGGTCGGCGAAAGCAGGCACGAGGTCCTTCAGCCAGTCGGGATCGACGACATAGTCGGCATCGAGGATGCCGATGATCTCGGCATCGACGGCGGTGCGATCCATCGCGATCCGCAGCGCACCGGCCTTGAAGCCCTGCACCTTCTCGGCGTTGATGAACTTGAAGCGTTCACCGAGCGCGCGGCAATGGTCCTGGATCGGCTGCCAGAACGCGGGATCGGGCGTGTTGTTGATGATGACGACGCATTCGTAGTTCGGATAGTTCAGCCGCGACAGCGCATCGAGCGTCTGCTTCAGCATCTCGACCGGCTCGAAATAGGCGGGGATGTGGATCGAGACCTTCGGGTAGTAATTCTCGGGAACGTTCTCGACCGGCTTGCTCTTGGAGAGCAGCCGCTGCGGCGGCCGGCCCAAGGCCACTGCCGCGATCTCGTCGACGCGCGCCATCGCGATGAGGACAAGGGGAACAAGCAGGATCATGCCGAGCGTGAGCGCGAAGGCCGAGCCGAAGATGAAATAGTGGTCATTCCAGAACGCGAACACGGTCGCGGCCCAGGCGCCGACGCCGTTGGCGGTCGCCGATAGCAGGAACGCCTGCCTGGCGGTCGGCTGTTCCAGCCGCAGGATCGGCAGCGACAGGAGGATGCCGACCAGCAGCGCAATTCCCATCAGCTTCCAGTAGTCGGGATTCTCGACCGGGCCGGTCCAGGCGAATTTCGGCTCGCGGCTGGCGTTGAGGATGCCCCAGTACGGGCCGACGCCGCCCTCGAAATATTTCCAGGGCTGATCGATGGCTTCGACGATGTTGTATTCCATGCCGATGGCTTCGGCGCGGCTAACGAAGTTGCGCAGGGTCAGCGCCTGCTGGAACGGACCGGGGTCGGCGTTGCGAAGGTTGTAGCCCTGGCTCGGCCAGCCGAATTCGGCGATCACGATGCGCTTGCCCGGGAACAGGTTGCGCAACAGGTTGTAGCGATCGACGGCCTGGTCGACGGCCTGGTCCGAGCGGAAGTTTTCCCAATAGGGCAGCACGTGGGCGGCGATGAAGTCGACGTTGGAGGCAAGGTCGGGATTGTCGCGCCAGATGTTCCAGATCTCGCCGGTCGTGACGGGCACGCGGACCGAGCCCTTCACCTTCTTGATCATGTCGATGAGGTCTTCGACCTTCTGCTCGCCGCGGTAGATCACCTCGTTGCCGACCACGACGCCGACGACGTTGCTGTTCTTGCGGGCGAGTTCGATGGCGGCCTTGATCTCGCGCTCGTTGCGATCCTTGTCCTTGTCGATCCAGGCGCCGACGGTGACCTTGAGGCCGAACTCGGCCGCGATCGGCGGCACCAGCTCCACGCCGCCGGTGGACGAATAGAGACGGATCGCGCGCGTCATCGTCGACAGCGTCTTCAGGTCGGCGCGGATTTTCTCGACGGTGGGGATGTTGTCGATGTCGGGGTGCGCCGCGCCTTCGAACGGGGCGTAGGAGACGCTGGGCAGCAGGCCCTTGAAGTCGGGCGCGGGTTCCTTGTCGCGCAGGACTCCCCAGATGCCGGCGTGAAGCACGGACACAAGCAACAGAACGGCGGCGACAACGCGCATCGCGGCTAAACCAAAAGGGGCTGAGGTGGCAGGGAAGCGGATCCGACCCCGAGATCCGACCGAGTCCGCGGCAAATGGAGCATACCTCTGCCGCGCGGTTTCACTACTGTCATGGCCTCATGACCGTATGAGGGCATGACAGTTTCGGAATGTGCGGCAGTGCCAACCGCTTCTATCGCCGATCGTTCCTGAACGGCGGCTGAAACGATCGCGGCTATTTCGAGGGCGCCGGTGTCGGGCTTGCCGCAGGCGCGGGGCTCGCGGCCGGCTGCGGGGCCTGCGAATTGCCCGTGGTTGGCGCCGCCGGCTGGGAGGCGCTGGCTGACGCCTGCTGCGGCTGGGATGCCGGGTTGATCCAGCAGGCGTGCACGCGGCTGTCCAGGGTCTCGGCGACCTTGGGATCGATCTGGCCGCCAAAGCGGGTCAGGCAGCGGAAGGCGGCCTGGATGTGGCCGCCGGGGCAGCCGAAGCGGTCGTAGAGGTCGAGATGGCGGAACGCGGTATCGAGGTCGTCGCGCCACATCAGCCGCACCACGCGCCGGCCGAGCCAGACGCATTCGGGGTTGCCGGCCGGGCCGTTGATGACCTGGGCTGCTTCGGCGAACTCGTCGGTGCGGCGCTGGTTCTGGGCGGCGTCCTTGGCGGCGGCATCGGCGGGCTGGGTGGCTGCCTTGCCCTGGTCCGGGGCGGGCGTGCCGCTCTGGGCGGAGGCGCCACCGAGACCGACCATCACGACCAGGGAGGAGACGGCCAAGGTGGCGGCGAACTGCCGCAGGACCGCATTTCGTAACTCGAACACCCGTTGCCGCATGAATTCCCCAATATATCAGCTGACCGCCCGCGCCAGGACCTCGCGGACTCGCCGGTGATGGCGTCCAAATGGGTCCCCAATGCGGCGGCAAAGTCCTGCCGAGTCCATGACCTGAATTTGAAATTTTGTCCAGCAAAGTCACGATCCTAGGCCTCTGTCGAACGGCCGCAGGTAAATTCCTCGGGGGAGGGAAGGATCCATCCCGGACACACCCCTTGGCAGATGGCGCGTGAGCAGGTAATCGACGGCACCTCGCGGAGGACGGAACCGATTTCTCTTCGTACGCCACTGGCGCTTCTGCTCGTTTCACTGGGTGCGATTGCTGCCGTGTGGTGGTGGCTGGCCACGCCAATCACGCTCGCGCGCGCCCCGATCGACCCGGCCGACAAGGTCCAATGCGTCTCCTATGCGCCGTTCCGCGGGGAACAGTCGCCGCTGAACGCGTGGACCCATATCGAGGCCGACCAAATCGAGCAGGATTTGCGCCAGCTCAAGGAGATCACCGACTGCGTCCGCACCTATTCGATGGAGAACGGGCTCGACCAGGTGCCGGCGATCGCCGCCAAGGTCGGCGGGCTGAAGGTGCTCCAGGGCATCTGGCTCTCCAGCAACCGCGCCAAGAATTTTGAGCAGGCCGCGCTCGCCGTCCGCCTCTCCAAGGAATTTCCCGGCATCATCACCAGCGTCATCGTCGGCAACGAGGTGCTGTTGCGCGGCGAGATGACGACCGCGGACCTCGTCTCCATCATCCGCTCGGTGAAGGCGCAGGTCAGCGTGCCCGTCACCTATGCCGACGTCTGGGAGTTCTGGCTCAGGAATCGCGAGGTCTATGACGCCGTCGACTTCGTCACGATCCACATCCTGCCTTATTGGGAGGATGTTCCGGTGAAGGCGAAGTTCGCAGCGAGCCATGTCGAGGCGATCCGCGAGCGCATGGCGGTCGCGTTCCCCGGCAAGGAGATCCTGATCGGCGAAACCGGCTGGCCCAGCGAAGGGCGCATGCGCGAGGGCGCGCTGCCGTCGCGCACCAACCAGGCGCGCGTCGTCTCGGAAATCCTGGGCCTGGCGAAAGCAAACAAGTTTCGCGTCAATCTGATCGAGTCCTATGACCAGCCCTGGAAGCGCAAGCTGGAAGGCACCGTCGGCGGCTATTGGGGCCTGTACGACTCGGTGCGCCGGAACCTGAAATATCCGCCGGGCCAGCCGATCAGCAATTTCCCGTACTGGAAATGGTACATGGGCGCCGGCATGGGCCTCTGCGTGCTGGTGTTCGCGGTCGCCGGCCTCACGCTGCGCAGGCGGCCGTGGACGCCGCGCTTCTCGGCCTGGCTCGGCGTCGCGATCTCGGCGACGTCAGCGGGCACCCTGCTCGGGATCGGCGCCGACAAGATGTACTATGAGAGTTACGGCATCGGCGGCTGGCTGCACTGGGGCGCGCTGCTTCTGGCCGGCATCCTGTCGCCGATCTTCTGCTCGCAGGCGATGGTGATCGGCCGCAGCCTTCCGACCTTCCTCGATCTGCTCGGCCCGCGCGAGGGCCGCAAATGGTCGAAGCTCACCGCCGTGCTCGGCCTGACGCTGGCGGTGACCGCGGTGATCGCGGCGCAGACCGCGCTCGCCTTCGTGTTCGACTCGCGCTACCACGACTTCCCCTACGCCTCGCTGACGATGGCGGTGGTGCCGTTCGCGGTGCTGATGCTGAACCGGCCGCAGATCGGCCAGCGTCCGATCGCGGAATCGGTATTCGCGGGCCTGCTCACGCTGGCGGCCGCCTATGTGCTGTTCAACGAGGGCCGCGAGAACTGGCAGTCGCTGTGGACCTGCGCGATCTACTTGCTGTTCGCGTTCACGCTGTGGCGGGCGCGGGCCGAGCAAATCCAAGAATGAACAGGCCGATCGCAAGGCCCGACAGCACGACATTGTAGAGCACGATGCCGAGGCCGGCGGCGACGATGCCGACGGTCAGCAGCACGATCGACGGCCGCATCAGGTTCAGCGTCGCAACCACCAGCGCGACGATGCCGAACACCGAATTCTTGAACAGCACCGTCGAGACTGTGCGCGCCTTGCAGATCAGCGTCTGCAGGCCAGCGTCACAGGCGAGGCCGACGGTCGAGTTCTCGATGCCGAGATAGCGCAGATAGATCGCATAGCCGACGGACACGAAACCGACGACGATCAGGAACTGCACCTGGTAGGGCGTGAGGCGGAAGGGCTTTTTTGTCATGGGCGCAATATGGTCGGGATGACGGGAGGGGGCAACAGGCGAGGTGGATATTTCTGATCGCTTGCGCTGTTCGACGAGTCATTGGTCGACGGCCATTGACGCCCCAATTTGATGAGAGGCCGCAGTGATCTAACTCGTCCGCGTTCCTACCGCCTGAAGAACGACGACAGCGTCGATCCCGCCGAGGCCGTCTCCGGCTTCGCCGGTGCGGCCGGCGGCTGAGGCGCGGGTGCAGGCGCGGGCTCCTCGCGCTTCGACGAGCGTTTTGAGGAGTAGCTGCGGCGGCGCTTCTCCGGTTTGGCGCCAGGAGCGGGCGCTGGCGCAGTCTCGGCTTGCGGGACGGCGTCCTGGTTCTTGTCCGCGTTCTTCTCCTGAACCCGGTCCTGAGTCTTCTCTTGTCCCTTCTCCGATCCGCCGCGCATCGACAGCCGCTGGCCGTCGAACACGGTGGTCTCGCAATGGCGGTCGCTTTCGGCAAGGCCCGCGCAGAGCTTTGCGGCGGCGGCGGCATTGATCAGCGGGCCGGCGCCCAAGCGGAGCTGCATGCCGAGGCCGGTGTTGCCTTCCTTGATCATGATGATCGGCCGCAGCGCCGCGACCTCCGGATTGGACTTGATCAGGCCGCGCCAGAGCGCGCGCAGGCCGTCGAGCGAGTTGGCGCCACCGAGGTCGATGGCGAAGCGCGTCTGCTGGACAGCGATCGCGGGGGCCTCGCTCTCGGCCGTCTCCGGCGGCTTGGCTGGCGCCGCGGCGACCTCGGTCGGGGTGGGCGCCTGTTCGGGCTTCTTCTCGGCGGCCTTCTCCGTCGTCTCGGGCTGCGTCAGCTTCGATGCGGCGGGATCGGGTGGCGCCATGATCGACTTGGATGGCACCAGCGGAAGCATGGGCAGTGCCGACGTTGTCAGCGGCGACTGCGATACCAGCGAGGCCATGGCGTCGTTCTGCGGCGGCGGGATCAACTGATCCTTTGCGGCCTCCTTCACAGCGTCTTTTGTCGGCTCCTTCGCCTGGTCCTTCGCGGCTCCCGCGCGCGGCTTGTCACTCGAGGGAGCCGGCGTGGAGGCGACCGGCGCGACGCTAGGCGCCGCGGGCTGCGCGTCAGGCGCCGGCGCGTCCTGCGGTTTCGCGCTCTGCTTGGCGATGGCGCCGGTGACGGAATCCATCCCTTGCTCGAGCACGGTGACGCGCGAATAGAGCCGGTCCCGATCGGTGTTCAGCGTCTCGATGGCGGAGGCGAGGCGGCGGGCCTCGTTCTGGCTCTCCTTGGTCAGCATCTGGAGCCGGTCGGCCTGGCGCGACAGATCGGCGGACGCAACCTGGTCACGGCGCCAGCCGAGCTGGGCCTGATTGGCCATCACGGCCATCACGACAGCGCCGACGGCAACCACGCCCCACGCGCCCAGCCGCCACATCATGCTGCGGTCGACCGCGCTTTCCTCGGCCAGAAGTCCGGAGAACAGCCCGCCGGTCTCCTTGGTCCCGAAGGCGTCCGCCAGTGGGTCGGAATCCTTTGCCATGAACGTTAAGTGCCCAGCCCCGAGCTGCTTCCCCGAATCAATCAGGGAACATTAACAGGAAAACCCCGTCGCACTTGAATTCCGGGCGTTTGCGGGGGTAGCAAGGCGACAGCTCATGACGGCATCGGCCTGGCGCCGCCCGTTGATTCGGCCATGTTTGACAGGATTTCGATGACCGCCCGTTCCAGCCTCACGATCGTACTCGCCGCCGGCGAAGGCACGCGCATGCGATCGAACCTGCCGAAAGTGCTGCATCCGGTCGCCCACCAGAGCCTGCTCGCGCACGTGCTCGCCGCCACACCGAAGGGAACCGGCACCTCGCTCGCCGTCGTGATCGGCCCCGACCATCAGGCGGTCGGGGACGAGGCGAAACGTATCCGTCCCGATGCGCTCACCTTCGTGCAGGCAGAACGGCTCGGCACCGCGCATGCGGTGCTGGCGGCGCGCGAGGCGATTGCGCGGGGCGCCGACGATCTGCTGATTGCCTTCGGCGACACGCCGCTGATCTCGGCCGAGACCTTTGCGCGGCTGCGCGCGCCGCTCGCGAAGGGCGCAGCAATCGCCGCGCTCGGCTTTCGCGCCGCCGATCCCACCGGCTATGGCCGCTTCATCGTCGAGGGCGACCGTCTGGTCGCGATCCGCGAGCATGCCGATGCCAGCGCGGAAGAGCGCAAGATCGATCTGTGCAATGCCGGCCTGATGGCGATCGACGGGCGCCGTGCACTCGCGATCCTCGACAAGATCGGCAATGCGAATTCGAAGGGCGAGTATTATCTGACCGACGCGGTCGGCGTCGTTCGTGAACAGGGATGGGAGGCCGTCGTGATCGAGACCAGCGAGGACGAGGTGCGCGGCATCAACACCAAGGCGCAGCTCGCGGAGGCCGAAGGCGTGATGCAGGCGCGCTTGCGCAAAGCGGCGATGGAAGCAGGCGTCACGCTGATCGCGCCCGAGACCGTTTATCTGTCCGCCGATACCGTGTTCGGCAATGACGTCACCATCGAGCCGTTCGTGGTGATCGGTCCGGGCGTGTCGATCGCCGACGGCACGGTGATCCATTCCTTCTCGCATATCGTGCAGACCACGCTCGGCAAGAACGTCTCGATCGGCCCCTATGCGCGGCTGCGACCCGGCACCTCGCTCGGCGACGGCGCGCGGATCGGCAATTTCGTCGAGACCAAGGCCGCGACGCTGGAGGCCGGCGTCAAGGTCAACCATCTCTCCTACATTGGTGACGCCACCATCGGCGCCAATTCCAACATCGGCGCCGGCACCATCACCTGCAACTACGACGGCTTCAAGAAGCACAAGACGATCATCGGGCAGGGTGCCTTCGTGGGCACCAACTCTTCTCTCGTCGCGCCCGTGAAGATCGGCAACGGCGCCTATATCGGCTCGGGCTCGGTGATCACGCGCGATGTGCCCGACGACGCCATGGCGCTGGAGCGCAACCAGCAGACCATCAGGGAAGGCGGCGCCGCGCGCTATCGCGAGATGAAGACCGGCGGCAAGAAGCCGGAAAAGAAGCCGGAGAACTGAGCGCCAACTGCCGTGTCCTCTCGCTTTGTGCGCGATCTCTTCAGTTTTCTGATCGACACATTCGTCACGGGGATGGGGCGACTGCTGCTGCGGGAAGTGAACGAGTACGATCCGCCCGAGATTTTGGCCCTCGTCATCGGGCTGGCGTTCTGGGCGCTCCTCATTTCCCTCGTCTGGGCCGTGACGCTGGGGTGGTAGGGCGCGCCGCTATTCGTCGTCGGAGAATTCCGAGAAGATCGCGCGCGTCAGGCGCCAGCCGCGCGGCTTTGCCCGTTTCGCAGGTTCTCCGGCGGCGTGCTTGACGAAGACGGGCTTGCTTTCCTTGCCGCGCTGGGGCGGCGGCCAATGCGCAAGGTGCGTGCCAGTGGTCTCGCTGGCGCGCAAGAACGTCGATGACAGACCTTTGCGGTCGGATGAGCCTTTCATGGCCTTATTCTCCTGTCCCGGAATCGTTGGCCAAACTTGTTGACAAGGAGTTAATGCGCGCGGTTTAAGGCCGGCCAATTCGACGCAGTCGAAGCCGGATGCGAAACGGTGCTGTCTCAATCAGCAATAATTATTGAGTATCTGGTTCCTTAGGAACTTCGCTAAAGACCGAGCGGATCGTTTAGGCGATTTTTCGACGATTTGGGGGATATTGATCCGCATGTGCGGGATTGTCGGCATTCTCGGGCGCACGCCGGTTGCAGAGCAATTGGTGGATTCGCTCAAACGTCTTGAATATCGCGGCTACGACTCCGCGGGCGTCGCCACGCTCGAAGGCAAGCATCTCGAGCGCCGCCGCGCCGAGGGCAAGCTGAAGAACCTGGAGAAGCGTCTCGAAGCCGAGCCGCTCAAAGGCACAACCGGCATCGGCCACACCCGCTGGGCCACCCACGGCAAGCCGACCGTCAACAATGCCCATCCGCACGCGACCGAACGCGTTGCCGTGGTCCACAACGGCATCATTGAGAATTTCCGCGAGCTGCGCGAGGAGCTCGAGAAAAAGGGCACGGTGTTCCACACCGAGACCGACACCGAGATCGTGCTGCATCTCGTAGACGATCTGCTCACGCGCGGCAACAAGCCCGTGGAAGCGGTGAAGCTGACGCTGGCGCGGCTGCGTGGCGCCTTCGCGCTCGGCTTCATCTTCGCCGGTGACGACGACCTCATGATCGGCGCCCGCAACGGCCCGCCGCTCGCGATCGGATATGGCGACGGCGAGATGTATCTCGGCTCCGATGCCATCGCGCTCGGCCCCTTCACCGACACGATCAGCTATCTCGAAGACGGCGACTGGGTCGTGCTGACGCGCAAGGGCGCCACGGTCTTCGACAAGGACGGCCACGCCGTCCAGCGCGAGAAGATCAAGCACGCCGCCTCGACCTCGCTGGTCGACAAGGCCAATTACCGCCACTTCATGGCGAAGGAAATCCACGAGCAGCCGGAAGTGGTCGGCCACACGCTAGCGTGCTATGTCGACATGGCGACCGAGCGCGTCTCGCTGCCGGTCAAGCTGCCGTTCGACTTCAAGAGCATCCAGCGCATCAACATCACCGCCTGCGGCACCGCGAGCTACGCCGGCTTCGTCGCGAAATACTGGTTCGAACGCTTTGCGCGCGTGCCGGTCGAGGTCGATGTCGCCTCCGAATTCCGCTACCGCGAGGCGCCGTTGCGCAAGGGCGATCTCGCCATCTTCATCTCGCAGTCGGGCGAGACCGCCGACACGCTGGCCGCGCTGCGCTATGCCAAGGCTGAGGGCGTGCACACGGTGGCCGTCGTCAACGTGCCGACCTCGACGATCGCGCGCGAGAGCGAGACCGTGCTGCAGACGCTCGCCGGCCCCGAGATCGGCGTCGCCTCGACCAAGGCCTTCACCTGCCAGCTCATGGTGCTGGCAAATCTTGCGATCGCGGCCGGCAAGGCCCGCGGCGAATTGTCCGACGAGGACGAGACCAAGCTCGTTCATGGCCTTGTCGAGATCCCGCGCCTGATGTCGGACGCGCTCACCACCGAGCTCCAGATCGAGAAGCTCGCGCGTGAGATCGCCAAATCGCGCGACGTGCTCTATCTCGGCCGCGGCACCAGCTTCCCGCTCGCGCTCGAAGGCGCGCTGAAGCTGAAGGAGATCTCCTATATCCATGCCGAGGGCTATGCCGCCGGCGAGCTGAAGCACGGGCCGATCGCGCTGATCGACGAGACCATGCCGGTCGTCGTCATCGCCCCCTATGACCGCGTGTTCGAAAAGACCGTCTCCAACATGCAGGAGGTTGCCGCCCGCGGCGGCAGAATCATCCTGATGACGGACGCCAAAGGCGCGGAGGAGGCGACCGTCGAGTCCCTCGTCACCATCGTCATGCCCGACATGGCGGCCGCGTTCACACCGATGGTCTATGCCGTCCCCGTTCAGCTGCTCGCCTATCATACGGCGGTCATCATGGGCACCGACGTCGACCAGCCGCGCAACCTCGCGAAATCGGTGACCGTGGAATAGGCAGAAGGGATCAGGCCGGAACACTAGGTAGTCTTCCAAAACCTGCTAGAAGACCCTAGCTTGAGTGCAGCGACCGACCTGGAACCCGAATGACCCCCCGCGACGACGCGCCTGCGCCGCTTGATCCCATCCCGGAACCGCATACCGGCCTGATGGGCCGCTTCCGCAATTATTTTCTGACCGGCCTCGTCGTGACGGGGCCAATTGCCATCACGCTGTATCTGGTCTGGTGGTTCGTCACCTGGGTTGACGGCGTGGTGCGGCCGTTCGTGCCGCTGGCCTACCGGCCCGAAACCTATCTGCCGTATGTCGTTCCAGGTTGGGGACTGATTGTCGCATTCTTCACGCTGACGCTGGTCGGCTTCCTCGCGGCCAACCTGATCGGCCGGACGCTGGTCGATATCGGCGAAACCTTCCTCGGCCGCATCCCGGCGGTGCGCGCCATCTATCGCGGCCTGAAGCAGGTGTTCGAGACGCTGTTCTCGGGCAAGGGCTCGAGCTTCCGCAAAGTCGGCCTGGTCGAGTTTCCGTCGCCGGGAATGTGGTCGATCGTGCTGATCTCGCAGTCGCCGAATGAAGAGGTCGCGCGCAGCCTGCCGGGGCAGGAGGAGCACGTCTCCGTATTCCTGCCGTGCTCGCCGAACCCGACCACGGGCTTCTTCTTCTACGTGCCCAAGAGCAAGATCGTCGAAGTCGACATGAGCACCGAGGACGCCGCGACCCTGATCATGTCGGCCGGCGTGGTGCAGCCGGGCTTGGCGCCGGACCCGAAGAAGGCCGCCGCGCTCGCGGGCATGGCGAACGCCGCGCGCATCGCCAACGCGTCGGCGCTCCAGCCCCAGCCTGCGAAGGTGGAGTAGGGCCATTCCCGTTTCGGATGGCCGCATTCACGCAAGCACTTTCGTCCTCTGCTAGTCTTCCGGTTGAATTGAGCGCCTCGCTCGGAATTCGACCTGGAGTGCATGATGACGAAGACCATTGCGATCCTCGCGCCCGGCGCCATGGGCAGCGCCGTGGCCCGCCGCCTCGGCGAAAACGGTGCGCGCGTGCTGACATCGTTGAAGGGGCGCAGCGAGGCGACGCAAAAGCGCGCCGCGGATGCCGGCATGATCGGCGCCGAGGACGACGCGATCGTGGAGGCCGACATCATCCTTTCGATCGTGCCGCCGGGCGAAGCCGTGGCTTTGGCCGAACGCCTGGCCGCGCTGATCGTCCGGCGCGAGAAGAAGCCCATCGTCGTCGACTGCAACGCGGTCAATGTCGATACCGTTCAAAGAATCGAGGAGATCATCGGCTCGGCGCAGGCGCCGTTCGTCGATGGCGGCATCATCGGCTTCCCGCCGCAGCCCGGCAGCAAGAGCCCGGCTTTCTACCTGTCCGGCGAGTACGCTGGGGATCTCGCGGTGCTGAAGGATCTCGGGCTCGACGTGCGGATTGTCGAGGGACCCGTCGGCGCGGCCTCCGCGCTGAAGATGTCCTATGCCGGTATCGTCAAGGGCCTGGCCGGCATCGGCTCGGCCATGGTGGTCGCGGCCACGAAAGCGGGCGCGGCCGATGCGCTGCGCGACGAGCTCGCGCTGAGCCAGCCCGCGGTCCTGGCCCGGCTCGAAGTCGCGCTGCCGGACATGATCCCGAAGGCCTATCGCTGGGTCGCGGAGATGCGGGAGATCTCGGGTTTCCTCGGGCCCGACCATCCGGCGAGCCAGATCTACGAAGGCTTTGCACGCTGGTTCGAGCACCTCGCCGCGGATGCGAATGGCGAAGCGGTGGATGCGGCACTGCTGAAGGCCTTCGCAGCGCGTGTCGCGCAGAAGAAGGCCTGACCGTCCAGTCCGACGTCACGGCGATGGATCACTCGCCGTGCACTGAAACCGACTCCAGAAAACCCTGGATGTCCCGGTCGCGTCTCAGGCGCACGACCGGGACATCGGGGCCATATTGAAGGCGCTCGGCCTCGATGACGGGCACGCGCTCGGTGTCGTAGCGCCACGCCTCCTTCATCAGTTTCCAGTCGAACTGTTCCGGACATCCCTCGGGCAGATCGGGTCGCGTCGTGTCGCGATCGAACGCGGAGCGCCAGAGAATGCGCCACTGGCAGAGCCAGCGTGGGCGGTCGATGACGACCAGGGTGTCGGCACGCGCAAGCGTGAGATCGAAGGCGAGCCCCGAGAAGCTGCCGTCGATGACCCATGCGTCGCCCGCGATCTCCTCCGCGACGCGTAGACGGAAGCTGGCCTTGTCGGATGGCTTCCATCCCGGCCGCCAGTAGAGCACGTCGAGATGCACCACGGGCAGTCCAAGCTTCCGCCCGAGACTTCGGGAGAGGCTCGTCTTTCCGCTTCCCTGAGAACCGACGACGATGACCCTGCGCATGAGCGCAAGGTTTCATAAAGTCGACCGCGGCGAAAGGGTGAGTCTTCTGAAGCGGCTCTATCCACTTCGTCATTGCGAGCGCAGCGAAGCAATCCAGCCTGTCTCCGTGGGAAGATTCTGGATTGCTTCGCTGCGCTCGCAATGACGGGGAGGAGACGCCGCACGCCCCGTCTGCTATCGTTTCTGCGGAGACAGATGGATGCAATCGGAGTTCGAATGAGAGTGCTGGTGATCGGCGCAGGCGCGCTTGGAGGCTATTACGGAGCTCGCCTGGTCCGAGCGGGCGGCGACGTGACCTTTCTGGTGCGAGCGAAGCGTGCCGAGCAATTGCGGCGGAATGGATTGCAGGTCGCGAGTCCGCATGGCGACTTTGCCGTACAGCCGAAGATCATCTTGGCAGACGATCTCAAGGAGACATTCGACGTCGTGCTCGTCGGAGTGAAATCCTACTCGCTCGACGATGCGATGGCCCAGTTTGCCCCGGCAGTTGGCGCCGATACGATGATCCTGCCGATCCTCAACGGGTTGAAACATATCGACACCTTGACCGCGAAGTTCGGTGCAGCGCGCGTCCTCGGCGGGTTGGCGAACGTCAGCGCCGGCCTCGATGCGGATGGTCGTGTCGTTCAGTTCATGGCCAATCAGACCATCGTCTTCGGCGAGACCAACGGGGCGCTGAGCGAGCGTGCGCTCGCGCTGGAAACATTGCTCCATGTCCCCGGCATCGACGTGCGCGCCAGCGAAGCGATCATGCAGGACATGTGGGAAAAGTTCGTCCAGCTCAGCACGCTCGCTGGCATCACTTGCCTGATGCGCGCAAGTATCGGCGACATCCTGGCGGTGCCGAACGGCGAGCAGTCCATTTTCCGGCTGTTCGCGGAATGCTGTGCCGTTGCAACGGCGTCGGGTTTTGAGCCGCGCGCTCCGTTCATCGAGTTTGACCGAAAGCTCTTCACCACCTTGGACTCGCTGCTCAAGGCCTCGATGTTGCGCGATATCGAGCGTGGTTCGGTTACCGAAGCGGAGCATATCCTGGGCGATATGGCCAATCGCGCCCGCACGCTCGGTATCGATACGCCGCTGCTGGATCTGGCCCGCGCGCATGTGGCGGCTTATGAGGTCGGACGCCGAAGAGCAGCAGGCTAACCCGCCCCGATCAGCGGGATCGCTTCGTCCCGCTCGTAGAGATACAGCAGGCACCGTAGCGCCTCGCCGCGCTCGCCCTTCAGCTTCGGATCGTCTTTGAGGATCCGCAGCGCCTCGTCTCTAGCCTGGGTGATGAGCTGGCCGTGCACCTCCGACCGCGCGATGCGGTAGCCCGGCAGGCCGCTCTGGCGCACGCCGAGCACATCGCCTTCGCCGCGCAGCTTCAAATCTTCCTCGGCGATGCGAAAACCGTCGGTGGTCTCGCGGATCACCTTCAGACGTGCCTTCGACATCTCGCCAAGCGGCTCCGAGTAGAGAAGGAGGCAGGTCGAGGCTTCCGAGCCGCGACCGATGCGGCCGCGCAACTGGTGCAGCTGGGCAAGGCCAAACCGTTCGGCGTTCTCGATCACCATGATGGTCGCGGCCGGCACGTCGACGCCGACCTCGACCACGGTGGTCGCAACCAGAAGGCCGATCTCATGGGCGGCGAACTGGCCCATCACGCGGTCCTTCTCGGTGCCCTTCATCTGGCCGTGGACGAGGCCGACGCGGTCGCCGAAACGCTTTTGCAAGCTCTCGAAGCGTTTGGTCGCATTGGTCAGGTGCTCGGTGCCTTCGGCCTCGGATTCCTCGACCAGCGGGCAGATCCAGTAGACCAGCTTGCCCGCCTCCAAGGCCCGGCCGATGCTGTCCGTGACCTCATTGAGGCGGCTCATCGATATGGTGCGGGTCTCGATCGGCTGGCGGCCGGCGGGCTTCTCGCGCAACTCGGAGATGTCCATGTCGCCGAAATAGGTTAGCACCAGCGTGCGCGGGATCGGCGTCGCACTCAGCACCAGCACATCGACGGCGGCGCCCTTCGAGGTCAGCGCGAGGCGTTCGCGCACCCCGAACCGATGCTGCTCGTCGACGACGGCCAGGGCGAGATCGTTGAAGATCACGTCGTCCTGGATCAGCGCATGGGTGCCGACGAGGAGATTGATCTCGCCGGCTTCGAGTTGTGCCAACAGCTCGCGCCGCTCCTTGCCCTTCTCGCGGCCGGTGAGGATGGCCACGCGCAGCCCTGCGCGCTCCGCGAGCGGGGCGATGGTCTTGATGTGCTGCCGCGCCAAAATTTCCGTCGGCGCCATCAGCGCGGCCTGCTTGCCGACTTCGGCGACGGCGGCGGCCGCCAGCAGCGCCACCACGGTTTTGCCCGAGCCGACATCGCCCTGAAGCAGGCGCAGCATGCGCACGGGTTGTTGCAGATCGTTCGCGATCGCGGCGGTCGCTTCTCGCTGCGACGACGTCAATGCATAGGGCAGGGCGTCGATGATCTTGTTGCGCAAGTGACCGTCGCCGGCGTTGCGGACGCCGGCCGGGCGGCGCAATTGCGCGCGGATCAGGGCCAGCGCGAGCTGGCCGGCCAAAAGCTCGTCGAAGGCGAGGCGCGACCAGTAGGGCTTTTCGGGCAGGATGTCGGTGAGCTCGACCGGCTGATGCACGCGGCTGAGCGCCTCGGTGACCGTCGGAAAACTGCAGCGGCGCATCACCTCCGGGCTGATCCATTCCGGCAGGGCGGGCAGCTTCTGCAGCGCTTGCGCGACCGCGCGTCGCAGCGAGCCGAGCGCCAGACCCGTGGTCAGCGGATAGACCGGGTCGATGCCCGAGAGCTTCGAGATCGCCTCTTCGTCGAGCACGCGGTCGGGATGCACGATCTGCGGGATGCCGTCATACATCTGCAGTGTGCCCGAGACGTAGCGCTTCTCGCCCATCGGCAGCAGCTTTTCGACATAGCCGGGCTTGGCGCGGAAGAAGGTCAGCACGACGTCGCCGGTGTCGTCGCTGGCGTAGACGAGATAGGGCGCCCGGGCGTTGCGCGGCGGAGGCGGGCGATGGCGATCGACGGTGACCTCCAGCGTCACCATGGTTCCCTGGACGGCGTCGCGGATCTTTGGCCGCGCACGGCGGTCGATGACCTGGCTCGGCAAATGCAGCAGCAGGTCAATCAGGCGCGGCGTCTCATTGCGGCTGAGCAGGTACTGCAGCAGCTTGTCCTGCTTCGGACCGACGCCGGGCAGGCTGGTCACGGGAGCAAACAGCGGATTGAGCAGGCTGGGGCGCATCAGGCGAATCTAGGATCGTTTCGGCCCGTCATGCCCGGCTTTATGCCGGGCATCCACGGCTTTTTTCGCGGCGCCCGCGCGGGCAGCGGGCCATGCCAAATCGAGGGCTGACAGGGGCGGTCCGAGTGGCTATATCACCCCGGCCCGGCACGTCCGGGCTTTCTGCGTTTGACTGGATCTGAGACATGACGGGAACGACACGATCGAGCAACGGGCTGGACGATCGCCGCAAGCGGCTTCTGTTCCGCTGCTGGCACCGCGGCACGCGCGAGATGGACCTGATCCTGGGCCGCTTCGCGGATGCCGAGATCGGCAATCTGTCCGATGACGAGCTGACCGAGCTCGAGACCCTGCTCGAGGAGTCCGATCCCGATCTCTATGCCGCCATCACCGGTGACAAGGTGCTGCCAGCTGATGTCACCGGCGCGCTGTTTGCCCGCATCAAGGCGTTCCCGATTACGGACGGCGATTTATGAAACAGGGGATGAAGTCGCCGGCCGAGCTGCTCACGCCCGGCCGCGCGCTGACGCTTGCCAATGTTGCCGAGGGCGCCGAGGGCCTCGTCATCTCCGATCTGGCCCGCGCCATCGCGGCGCGGCCGAAGAAACCGGCCGTCAGCCTCGCCGTGGTCTGCCGCGACGGTGGGCGAATGCAGCAGCTCGAGCGCGCGCTGCAATTCTTCGCGCCCGATTTGCCGGTGCTGACCTTTCCGGCCTGGGACTGCCAGCCCTATGACCGCGTCTCGCCGCATGGCGGCATCCTGGCGCAGCGCCTGACCACACTGGCGCGGCTTGCGCCGCTGACCGGCAGCGACAAGCCTCTGATCGTGCTGACCACGGTGAACGCAATCGTGCAGCGCGTGCCTGCGCGCGAACTCGTTGCCGCGCAGGCGCTGTCGGTCGCGCCCGGCAATGTGGTGCCGATGGACACCATCGTCGCCTGGCTCGAGCACAACGGCTACAACCGCTCCTCGACCGTGCGCGAGCCCGGCGAATATGCCGTGCGCGGCGGTATCCTGGACCTGTTTCCGGCCGGCCTCGACCAGCCGGTCCGCTTCGACTTCTTCGGCGACAGCCTGGAATCGATCCGCTCCTTCGACGCCGAGACCCAGCGCACGATGCTCGACATGCGCTCGCTCGACCTCGTGCCGATCTCGGAATTCCAGCTCGTCACCGACACCATCCGTCGCTTCCGCATGGGCTATGTCGCCGAGTTCGGCGCGCCCGAGCGCGACGACGCGCTGTACGAGGCCGTCAGCGAGGGCCGCCGCCATCCCGGCATGGAGCACTGGCTGCCGCTGTTCCAGGACCGGATGGACACGCTGTTCGACTATCTGCAAGGCGCAGCCATCGCGATCGAGCCGCAGGCCGAGGACGCGGTTCGTGAGCGCTTCAAGCAGATCCAGGATTACTACGAAGCCCGCCGCGATGCGATGGAGCATCCCGGCGGCGGTGCCATCTACAAGCCGCTGCCGCCTGACAGGCTCTATCTCACCGACGAGGAATGGACCAGGCGCGAAAGCGAGATGTCGCTGGTGCGGCTGACGCAGTTTTCGGTTCCGGCCGATGGTGCGACGATCGTCGATGCCGGCGCGCGCAAGGGCCGCGACTTCGCACCCGAACGCAACGACGCCACCGTCAACGTGTTCGAGTCCGTCGTCAGCCACGTGATGGCGCTGCATGCCCAGCGCAAGAAGGTCGTGATCGCTCTCTGGAGCGAGGGATCGCGCGACCGCATGACCTCGATGCTGCGCGACCACAAGCTGACCCATACCACCAGCGTCAACGCCTGGCGGACGGTGCAGGCGACCCCGCGCAACGAGACCATGCTCGCCGTGCTCGGCCTGGAGGCAGGGTTCGAGACCGACGAGATCGCGCTGATCAGCGAGCAGGACATCCTTGGCGACCGCCTGGTGCGGCCCCGCAAGGCGAGCCGCAAGCTCGACAATTTCATCTCGGAGGTGACGAGCCTCACCGCCGGCGACATCGTCGTCCATGCCGACCACGGCATCGGCCGCTTCATCGGCTTGCAAACCCTCGACGTCGCCGGCGCGCCGCATGACTGTCTTGAGCTGCATTACGCCGCCGACGCAAAACTGTTTCTGCCGGTCGAGAACATCGAGCTGCTGTCGCGCTACGGCTCCGACCAGACCGCGGTCGAGCTGGATCGTCTGGGCGGCAGCGGCTGGCAGACCCGCAAGGCCAAGCTCAAGAACCGTATCCGCGAGATCGCCGGCGAGCTGATCAAGATCGCCGCCGCGCGCCATTTGCACGAGGCGCCAAAGCTGCCGGTGCAGCCGGGACTTTACGACGAGTTCTGCGCGCGCTTCCCCTATGACGAGACCGAGGACCAGTTAGGGGCCATCGAATCCACGCTGAAGGACCTTGAGCTCGGCCGTCCGATGGACCGGCTGATCTGCGGCGACGTCGGCTTCGGCAAGACCGAGGTGGCCTTGCGCGCGGCCTTTGCCGTCGCGCTCGAAGGCAAGCAGGTCGCGGTCGTGGTGCCGACCACGCTGCTCGCCCGCCAGCACCACAAGACCTTCACCGACCGCTTCAAGGGCTTTCCAGTGAATGTGGCGCAGGCCTCGCGCCTGGTTCCGACCAAAGAGCTGAACCTGGTCAAGAAGGGCATTGCCGACGGCTCGGTCGACATCGTCGTCGGCACCCACGCGCTGCTCGGCAAGGCGATCAAGTTCCGCGATCTCGGCCTCGTCATCGTCGACGAGGAGCAGCATTTTGGTGTCACCCACAAGGAGCGGCTGAAGGCACTTCGGTCCGAGGTGCACGTGCTGACGCTGTCGGCGACGCCGATCCCGCGCACGCTGCAACTGGCGTTGACCGGCGTCCGCGAGCTCTCGATCATCGCATCGCCACCGGTCGACCGCCTCGCGGTGCGTACCTTCGTCGCCCCGCATGATCCGCTGATGATCCGCGAGGCGCTGCTGCGCGAGCGTTATCGCGGCGGCCAGGCGTTCTACGTGGTGCCGCGCATCGACGACCTCGCCGAGGTCAAGGACTTCCTCGACAAGAACGTGCCGGAGATGAAGGTCGCGGTCGCGCACGGCCAGATGCCGCCCGCGGTGATCGAAGACATCATGACCGCCTTCTACGACGGCAAGTTCGACATCCTGCTGTCGACCACCATCGTGGAATCCGGCCTCGACATTCCCAACGCCAACACCCTGATCGTGCACCGTGCCGACATGTTCGGCCTGGCGCAGCTGTATCAGCTCCGCGGCCGCGTCGGCCGCTCCAAGCTGCGAGCCTATGCGCTGTTCACGCTGCCGGCGCAGCAGAAGATCACCGCGCAGGCCGAGCGCCGGCTCACCGTGTTGCAATCGCTGGAGACGCTGGGCGCGGGCTTCCAGCTCGCCTCGCACGACCTCGACATCCGCGGCGCCGGCAACCTGCTCGGCGAGGAGCAGTCCGGCCACATCAAGGAAGTCGGCTTCGAGCTCTACCAGTCGATGCTGGAGGAGGCGATCGTCAACCTCAAGGCCGGCGTGTCCGAGCCCGCCGCCGACCGCTGGTCGCCCTCGATCACCATCGGCATGCCCGTGCTCATTCCGGAAGACTATGTCGGCGACCTCTCGGTGCGGCTGTCGCTGTACCGGCGGCTGGCCGATCTCGACACCGAGGAGGAGATCGAGAACTTTGGCGCCGAGATGCGCGACCGTTTCGGCGTGCTGCCCGACGAGGTGCGCTATCTGTTCAAGGTCGCCGCGATCAAGGCGTTCTGCCGCACGGCCAATGTCGGGAAGATCGACGCCGGTCCGAAGGGCGCCGTCATCGCCTTCCGCGATAATTCGTTTGCCCATCCCGACCGCCTGGTGTCGTTCATCCGCAGCTATGGCCAGGCCGCCAAGGTGCGGCCGGACATGAAGGTGGTGTTCCTGCAGGACTGGGAGACGCCGGAAGAGCGGCTCGCCGGCACCACGGAGATCATGCGCCAGCTTGCACAGCTCGCGCAGAGCAAGAAGGCGGCGTAATTGTTCCGAGCGCCACCGGAGCGGTACTTGGATACAAGACAGCGGCATATGGCCACTTGCGGAATGATCGAACGACAGCCATGTTCGATTCGTCGAGTTTGGCCGACGATTTGGCCTCGCCGCTGATAGCGTGCCCGACTGATGACCTGATTCGTGTGACCCGCGACTGGTTTACCGGCCGCGGGTTTTTTGTACCGCAAAGCGGGGCTGCCCCGCCCATTGAAACTTCTGAGGTCGCGAGCGTGTCTATCAATATCGATTCAGGCCAGGAACACGGTGACGAACACGACGACGTCATGTATCCGCAGGTCCTGCCGTTCATATTGGTCCACGCGGGATGCGTCGCGGCGATCTGGTCGGGCGTCTCGTGGCAAGCCGTTACCATTTGCGCGGTTCTGTACTGGCTGCGCATGTTTGCGATCACCGCCGGCTATCACCGGTATTTCTCGCATCGGGCTTACGCGACCAGCCGGGTGTTTCAGTTCATCCTGGCCTTCCTGGCCCAGAGCAGCGCTCAGAAAAGCGTCCTCTGGTGGGCTGCCAAACATCGCCATCATCATCTTCACTCGGATACGGCGCAGGATGTGCATTCGCCCCGGCACAAGGGCTTCCTCTACAGTCATCTCGGCTGGATCTTCTACCGGCAGCACGATGCAACCGACCTGGTGAAAGTATCGGATCTGGCGTCGTATCCCGAGTTGATGTGGCTGCACAAACTGGAGCTTCTGCCGGCGTTCGTGCTCGCGGGCCTCTGCTTCCTCATTGCGGGGTGGTCAGGGCTCGTGGTCGGCTTCCTCTGGAGCACGGTGCTCGTGTATCACGGCACGTTCTGCATCAACTCCCTCGCACATGTTCACGGCCGCAGGCGGTATGTGACCGGCGACGATTCCCGCAACAACTGGCTGCTCGCTCTCGTCACGATGGGTGAGGGGTGGCACAACAATCACCACGCCTATCAGGCCAGTGCTCGACAGGGCTTCCACTGGTACGAGATTGATCTCACCTATTATATCCTGGTGGCTTTGTCCTGGCTCGGGATTGTCCGGGATCTGAAGATGCCGCCCAAGCAGGTCCTGCGCAATGAGCATCGGTTGGGATCACGCGCGATCAAGCAAGCGGCCGAGCAGCTCGCCGCTCGCTTCAATCCTGAACACATCGCACAGGCGATCAAGACGTCGATCCATGAGACCGAATTGTCGGTCCGGGACGCGATCATTCTGTTGCAGCAGCGTGCCGATTTGCGTCTGTCCAGCATGCCGACTCGCGACCAGTTGCTGGCTGAAGCGCAGCGCATGTTCGCAAAGACGATGTCGCTGGACGACATCGTCGACCGGGCCCACGAGCTCCTGAACGAGACTGTCGGCTTTCTCCTGGCCACTCCCGCTCTGGCGGCCGCACCGAAATCGAACGCGAATAGCGGCGTTTAGCGCCACGTTCCCCGGACAAGGGGCGCGCACGAGATCAGGGATTGCTGACGCGCGACTACGACGCCGCGCGCGACGCGTCGGCTGAGAGACGCCCGAGCAGTGACCGCGCCGTATCCGACGGCGACAGCGAGTCCACGCTGACGACGGGATCGCTGCGCATCTCGTGCTTGCCGTTGGAGGTGTGCCGCATCACCGCCGACAGGCGGCGGGCGATCATGTGGGCGGTGCGGAAGTCGGTCTCCGCGAACACGACGACGACGGAACCGTCTTTCTGCGCCACGCCAAAATCCATCTGCCGCATCAGGCGGCTCAGGATCCGCGCGGCGTCGAGCTGGGCGCGGGAATTGCCGGGCTCGAAGGCGAAGCGCGCCACGGAGAGGCCGCCGCCGCGGGCAAGAGCCTGCTCGACCGCCTTGGCGAAATCGCGGGCAAAAGCTTCCACCGTGAGCAGGCCGCTGCGCGGGTCGAGCCAGCCGCCGGCATCGATCGAACGCAGCGTGCGGCTCAGTTGCGCTTCCATCGCGTGCTGGCGGATCAGCGGCAGCGCGTTGGCGGCGACCTTCGCCGGCTCGCCCGGGATCAGCTCGAGATTGGGCAGGTCGTAAGTCTGCGCGAGCTGGTGCGCGGTGACAACCACGGGCAGGCTGCGGAATCGGGTGTCTTCGGCGAGCACCGTGAGGAAGGCGTCGGTGACGCGCGCGGTAAAACCTTCGGCGAGTACGACGCCATCGATGTCGCGGGTGTTGAGATGCTTGGCAGCGGCCTCGATCGAGAGCGCGCCGACGACCCCGACGCGTTCGCCGAGTGCGACGGAGAGCGCAGGATAGGCTGTGCCGCGGCCGATCAGGAGCACCGTCGCATCGCGTGCCGGATCCCCCTCCGGCAACCCGACTTTCGCGTCCGGCAGCCGGCGCAGAACCGTCGCATGGAGAGTCCGTACGCGCAGCGCGGCGCGGAGCCGCGCGACGAGGCGGTCGGAATTGCCGCCGCGCGAGGAGAAGGGCAGGGCGTTCTGCGGCAGCGTGCCCGCAGCATCGAGCGCCACGAACGGCAGGTAGGGCGATTGGTCCGCGATCTTCCTGGCGAGCGTCGCCAGATGGGGCTCGTGCCCGGCATGCATCGCGGCGAGAACCGCGGCCGGCTGCACCTGCTCGACCGCGCGCGCCGCGCTGGCCCAGTCGGCGTCGACGACGGGAAACAGACGGGCCTCGTCCAGGGCCGCAATGAAAGGCGGCCGCTGGGCGTTGGACACAAACAGGATCGGGCCCGCCTGGGACATCGCAAACTCTGATCACGCAACAGATGCTGCGCAATCTAGTCCGGTTGCCTTAATGCAGCGTCAATGGACGGGTCGAAACTACGCTTAAACCGGCCCGGAGCGGTCGCGAAAAGCCTCGACCATCAGGGGGTTAAGCCCGAGTTCATTGAGCGCTTCGCGGGCGCGGGCATTGTCTTGCGCCCGTCCTGCGAGCCGGTGACCCGAGAGCCGGTCGGGCAGTGCGGTGAGCAGGGCGCCCTGGCCGAGCCGGCGCGCCCATTCCTGGAGGTCGTTGGACAGGAAGCGGTAGCCGCCGACGGCCATGATGCCGGAGGGCGGTGCGGTGATGCAGATCGCGCCGCTCGGACGGTCGAGCCGCGCGGCATAGCCGGTGTCGACATAATCGCGCGGCGGCTGCGCCGTCAGCGTGTCGCCGACCGGCTGCGGCGGCGCGTAGGCCGCGATCGGCACCATCGCTCCGCGCAGGCCGAGCGTGCCCCTGGGCGTCAGCAGGATCTCGCCGGCGATGGAGGAACCGGACTGCTCGCGCGGGGCGCCGTGCGGTCCGGGCATCACCGCAACAGGCATGCCGTCCTCGCCGCGGCGGGCGCCGAACAGCCCGGCCTCGCCGAACAGATAGACGTCGGTCAGCGGTGCATGCGGCGCGATCCAGGCATCGCTCGCCGCCACCTGTTCGGGGGCGCGCCAGAGGCCGATGACGTTGCGCAAGCTCGGCATCCGCGCCGCGAGATCGGCATCGCCGAGCCGCAGCGCGAGCTGCGCGGGGGCGATCAGCACCTCGCATTCGTGCTCGTTGATTTGCCGTTCCAGCACGTCGTTCTCGAAGGGATGATGCAGCGCCAGCGTGCCGCCGCAGAGCAGCCACACCGCGAGCGAGGAGGCGAGGCCTGCGAACGACATCGGCGTAAACGCCGCCATCACGGTCGCGCCCTGCTTGATGTCGGCTTCCAGCGACATCGCGAGCCCGCCGGCGATCAGGCTGAAATGCGGCCGCGGCACCGGGCGAAAGCCTTCCGCGGTGACGTCGAAGGAGATCATCGCCGCCTTGCGGCCGTCCTGGATCACGGCGCGCGTGGTGCCGGGCGGGCGGGCCAGCACGTCGTCGAGCGAGGCCATGCCCTCGGGCAGGTCGGCGCCGAAACCGCAGACGTAGCGGATCGAGAAGGCCTCCGCGGCGGCGTGCATCGCGAGGTCGGAATAGCTGACGCCGTCGACCTTGCTCATGGTGACGATGGCGCGCGCCGCGGTGCGGTTCAGCGCGGCGGTCAGTTCCGCATGGCGCCAGAGCAGCGGCAGCACGGCGACGACGAGCCCGGCGCGATGCGCGGCGAGCACTGTCAGCACGAACTCGACCGTAGCAGGCAGCTGGATCGCGATGACGGAATTGGCCGGCAGGCCCGATTCGACGAAATGCGCCGACAGGGCCTCGATGGCGGTGTCGGCCTCGGCGTAGGTCATGCGCCGCGGCTGGTGGCCGGTCACGCGGGCCTTGTTGAGGGGATCGAGCAAAGCGGGCGCGTGCGGTTGCCGCATCAGCGTGCGCTGAAACAGCGTGTCGAGCGTCGGCGATACGGCTGGCTGATTCACGGCGTCACTTCGCTTGCGGCTGCCCCTTCGACCACCAGGTCTCCGGCAGGTAGCCGGACAGCGCGGTGGCCTTTGGCCGTTCTATCCGATTCCAGCGCGCGATCCATTGCTCGGATACGTTAAACAGGGGGATTGTATAGAAACCGGAGATCAGGGCGCGGTCGAGCGCCCGCACCGCCGAGACGAAGGCCGTGTGATCACGGGCCTCGAGGAGAGCGTCGATCATGGCATCGACGGCGGGATCTTTGGCGCCCATGTAGTTGCGGGTGCCCGGATTGTCGGCGGCCGCGCTCCCCCAATAGAAATACTGCTCGTTGCCGGGCGACAGCGACTGGTCCCAGCGGTTCTGGATCATGTCGAACTCGTAGCCGAGCCGGCGCTGGTCGAACTGCACGGGATCGACCGCGCGAACGCTCGGCTCGATGCCGGCGCGCTTGAGGTCGCGCTGGAACGCGAGCGCGATGCGCTCCTGGTCGCGGGTCGTCACCAGCATCTCGAAGGTGAAGGGGGCTTTTGTCGCGCGGTTGCGCAGCACGGTGCCGTCGAGATCGTAGCCGGCGTCCGACAGGAGCTTGAGTGCCGCGCGCAGCGTCGTCCGGTCGCGCCCCGAGCCGTCGGTGACGGGCAGGCGGTAGCTGCCGTCCATGACGTCGGGCGGGATCTGCGCGGCGAAGGGCTTCAGCAGCTCGCGTTCGCGCGCATCCGCAGGCCGGCCATAGGCCGACAGGTCGGAGCCGGCGAAATAGCCGGCAACGCGCGAATAGAGTCCGAAGAAGTAGTTGCGGTTGACCAGCTCGAAATCGAACAGCAGCGTCAGTGCCCGGCGCACGCGGATGTCGGCAAAGATCGGACGGCGCGTGTTGAACACCAGGAATTCGGAAGTCTGCGGCACGCCGGGCTTGATGGTGTCGCGGATCACTTCGCCGCTTTTGGCGGCTGGAAAGTCGTAACCGTCGTGCCAGCGCAGCGGCTCATGCTCGACGCGGAAATCATAGAGGCCGCGCTTGAAGGCTTCGAACTGGCCATTGGCCTCGCGAAAATAGTCGAGCCTGATCTCATCGAAATTGTAGAGCCCGCGATTGATGGGCAGGTCGCGGCCCCAATAGTCGGGATTACGGGTCAAGGTCACGCTGGCGCCGGGCTTCACCGCCGTGATCCGATACGGGCCCGAGCCGATCGGGCTGGTCAGCGTCGTCTCCTCGAAGGTCGCGACATCCACGGCATGCTTCGGCAGGATCGGCATCAGGCCGAGGATCAGCGGCAATTCCCGGTCGTTGGCGCCAGCCAGGTCGAAGTGGACGGTGAGAGGGTCAGGCGCCTCGGCCTTGGCGACCTTAGAGTAATATTGCCGATGGTTGGGGCGGCCGTGATCGCGCAGCAGCTGCCAGGAGAACAGCACATCCTCCGCCAGGACCGGCTTGCCGTCGGAGAAGCGGGCGCGGGGATCGAGTCGGAACGTGACAAAGCTCCGCGCGTCATCGGTCTCGACCGATCTGGCGAGCAGGCCGTAGAGCGTGAACGCCTCGTCATTGCCGCGTGCGAGCAGGCTCTCGACCACATAGTTCCGCACCGGCTGCACGGCCAATCCCTTGACGATGAAGGGATTGAGGCTGTCGAAGGTGCCGAGAATGCCCCAGGTCAGCCGGCCGCCCTTGGGGGCATCAGGGTTGGCGTAGGGCATGTGGGTGAAATCGGCCGGCATCGCCGGCTTGCCGTGCATCGCGATGGCATGGGCTTCCTCAGCCCCTGCGCCGCTTGCGGAGAGCACGGAGGCCACGACGAAGGCGAGAAGACAGAGGCGGGTGCCAAGGCCCTCAGGAAGGCCCTCGAGAAGGCGCTGGAACATGGACATCGGCACACGTTGATTCGAGGACCTGCGGGCCTGAATCCTATCACAAGGAATTTCACGGATCGCAGGCCAGGGAGCGGTTCAAGGCGTGGCCAAAGACGCTTGTCGGCATTGATCTTTTCGTCGGCCACGTTAAGAAGGCACGCAATCGCGCAAGAGCGTCGAGCCCGTCACTTATCCGCCTCAATTGACGGGGAGAGAGCCGCGCCCAACGCGGCCAGGTTCGTCGCTTTGGAGCGGTTCGGGCACTTCCCGTTCAGAAAGGGTTTTCCGCAATGAATTTCCGTTACTTGGCCGCGTCCGTCCGGCCGCGCGGGCGACTTCTCGCCTTGTTGACGGCGACGGCATTGGCCGTTCCGTTTGCCGCTGAGGCCCAGACCCCGGCGCCGGCCCCCGGTGCCCCCGCCGCGCCCAAGGCGGCCCCGAAAGCTGCTCCAAAGGCTGCCCCCAAGGCTCCGGCGCCGGCTGCCCAGGCTCCCGCCCAGCCGGCTCCCGCGCAGGGCGCTCCGGCGCAGCAGGGCGCCGCGGCCCAGCCGGCCGATCAGCAGATCCAGCTGATCTACGCCCCCTGGACCAAGTTCTGCCTCAAGGGCCAGGACGCCAACGCCAAGCAGGTCTGCTTCACCGGCAAGGACGGCCGTATCGAGTCGGGCCAGCCGGTCATCGCGGCCGTGATCATCGAGCCGGAAGGCGAGCCCAAGAAGATCCTGCGCGTGACGCTGCCGCTCGGCATGCAGCTCGTGCACGGCACCCGCATCATCGTGGACAACAATGCGCCGTTGCAGAGCCCCTACGTGATCTGCTTCCAGAATGGCTGCATGTCCGACTACGAGGCCACGCCCGAGCTCATCGGCAACATGAAGAAGGGCCAGAACCTCGTTGTCCAGGCGATCAATGCGAACGGTGCGCCCTTGACGCTGCCGCTGCCGCTCGCCGGCGAATTCCAGAAGGCCTATGACGGTCCGCCGACCGATCCGAAGGTGTTCGAGGAAACCCAGAAGAAGCTTCAGGAAGAGCTTCAGAAGAAGGCCGACGAGCAGCGCAAGAAGCTCGAGCAGAACGGTGGCGCGCCCGGCGCGGCTCCGGCCGGTCAGAAGTAAGCGGGCTAAAATCCCGGACATGAAAAAGGCGCTCGGTTCGAGCGCCTTTTTTGCTGGCCGCTTGATGGCGGCAAAACTCACTTCAAGCGCGGTCGGCTCAGTTCAGCGACGGATTGCGCGGGCGATAGCCGCCGGTCTTGTCCTTGATGAAGATCTCGGCGACCTGGGAATGGCGGATCGGCTCGCCGGAATCGTCAGGCACCAGATTCTGCTCGGAGACATAGGCGACGTATTCCGACTCCGCGTTCTCCGCGAGCAGGTGGTAGAACGGCTGGTCCTTGTGAGGCCGCACCTCTTCGGGAATCGACAGCCACCACTCCTCGGTGTTGTTGAATTCCGGATCGATGTCGAAGATCACCCCCCGGAACGAGAAGATCCGGTGGCGAACGACCTGTCCGATCTGGAATTTGGCGGTCCTCGCTTTAATCATTCCCCGTCGATAGACCAGGATTGTGGCCGATGCTAGTGCCCTGATCTGTAATTGACCTTCGGCTAAGGGGCAGATAGCCCCCAAATCTTCAGAAAACACTTCATCAATGGTCGATATCCTCAATCTGGCGCTACCTTATTTCGGCTTGATCTTCGTCGGATTCGCCTGCGGCAAGGCCAAATCGCTACCGGAATCGGGCCTCGCCTGGATGAACTTCTTCCTGCTCTACGTGTCGCTGCCGGCGCTGCTGTTTGCGATCATGTCGAAGACGCCGTTTGCGGAATTGAACAACCCGCCGTTCCTGGTCGCGACCACGCTGTCCACGGTTGCGGCATTCACCCTGGCGCTGGTGGTCGGCAAGGTTTTGGGACGGCTGACGCTGCGCGAGGCGACGCTTGCGGGCCTCTCCGGCGGCTATGGCAATATCGGCTATATGGGGCCGGGGCTGGCGCTCGCCGTGCTTGGACCGAAGGCCTCGGCGCCGACCGCGCTGATCTTCTGCTGCGACAGCATCTTCCTGTTCACAATCGTGCCGCTGCTGATCGAGCTCTCCGACCGCGACCATCCCTCGCTGGTCCATGCCTTCGCCGTGGTGCTGAAGCAGATCGTGCTCAACCCGCTGATCATGTCGGCCTGCTTTGGCGCCGCCGTAGCGGCGCTTCATATCGAGCTGCCGGTCGCACTCGATCGCACCATCACGTTCCTTCAGAACGCAGCCGCACCGACCGCGCTGTTCGTGCTCGGCGTGACCGTGGCGCTCCGCCCGTTCAACCGGGTGCCGTGGGAGGTGCCGGGCGTGATCGCGGTGAAGCTGTTGATCCACCCGCTCGCCGCGTTCGGTCTGATGCTGGCGTTCGGACCGTTCGCGCAGCCCTGGGCCGCGACCGCCGTGCTGATGGCCTCGCTGCCGCCGGCGCTCAACGTGTTCGTGATCGCCCGGCAGAACGACGCCTGGATCGAATCCGCCTCTGTCGCGGTGCTGCTCGGGACCTTCGCGTCGGTGGTCACGCTGACCAGCGTGATGTGGGCGATCCAGACCGGCCGGCTGGCGTTTCCGTAAGCGAGCCTATCGCCGCCACGTCGGGGTCAGGCCCTCGCGCATGGCGAAGCGCCGCAGCGGGCCGATGGCGCCGAGCAGGTGCATGCCGACCGCGCGGACCGGCTGGAGCGGCAGGAAATCGTTGAGCAGGGAGCGGTTGGCGATGTCGATCGCAAACGTGCGGCTCAAAATGTCCGGACGCCGCGCCCGGTCGTAGCGCTTGAGCACGTCGGGCGCGCCCGGATCCTGGCCTGCAGCGATGGCTTCGCCCGCAAGCCTGGCGATGTCAGCGGCATCGCGCAGACCAAGGTTGAGGCCCTGGGCGCCGATCGGCGGGACCACATGGGCGGCTTCGCCGACCAGCGCTATGCGGTCGCGCCCGAAGGATTTTGGACGTTCGATCGCCAGCGGGAATAGGTTGCGGCCCGGCTCGACCGTCATGCGCCCCAAAATGGAATGCGACTGCTTCTCGATCGCGGCGGACAGCTCCGCGTCGCTCAAGCCGCGAAGCCGCTCGGCCTCGGCGGGGGCCGAGACCCAGACGATGCTGGAGCGGTCGCCTGGCAGGGGCACGAACACGCAAGGGCCATGCGGCGTGTGGAACTCGGTCGAGACGTTGCGATGCGGGCGCGCGTGGCCGACGTTGAAGGTCAGCGCGGTCTGCGTCAGGTCGCGTCGCGTCATCGCGATGCCGGCGGCTTCCCGGCACAGCGAGTGCCGGCCGTCGGCGCCGACCACGAGCCGGGCCGTGAGGAATTCAGCGGACGCCGTGCGGATCGCGACGTCGTCGGCTTCGATGACGACGCTTTCGGCCTCGTCATCGCAACGGACGAGGTTGGGCAACTCGGCCGCGCGTTCTTCCATCGCCAGCATCAGCGAGCGGTTGTCGATATTGTAGCCGAAGGCGTCGAGCGCGATTTCGTGGCAGGAGAACCGGACCTCCGGCGCCCGGAACAGCCGGCCGGTGTCGTCGACGAGGCGCATGATTTCGAGCGCGGCCGCCTTGCCCTTGCAGCGCGGCCAGACGTCGAGGCTCTCCAGGAGATCGACGGAGGCGCCGAGCAGGGCGGTGGTGCGGTTGTCGGCGTAGGGCATGCGCCGCGCCACCAGCGCGGTCCGCGCGCCGGCCTGCGCCAGTGCGATGGCGGCCGCCAGTCCCGCCGGTCCGCCGCCGACCACGGCCGCGTCATGGAGTGTCGATGCATCTGTCATGGAACGACAATTGACATGCTGCGCGGCAAATTCAAGCCCGGCTATATTTCCTTGATTTTGTGGCGAATTGTGCGACCGCGCGCCGCAATGGCGGATGTGCAAACCGGTCCCATTCTGATAGCAGAAGCCATGGATACCCAAGAGGATTCCCTGAAGCCGAGACCGGCGATACGCGCCGCGGCCTTCTCGGTGCACATCTTCACCGCATTCGGCGCGGCCATCGCGCTGCTGGCGATGCTGGAGGCCGTGCGCGAGCATTGGGCGGCGATGTTTCAGTGGCTGGGCGTTGCCCTGATCATCGATGCGATCGACGGGCCGATCGCCCGCCTGCTGAAGGTCAAGGATGTGCAGCCGAACTGGTCGGGAGACGTGCTCGATCTCGTGGTCGACTTCGTCACCTATGTCTTCGTGCCGGCCTATGCGATCGTGGCGAGCGGGCTGTTGCTGCCGGTGGCCGCGCCGCTGCTCGGCATCGCCATCATCGTCACCAGCGCATTATATTTTGCCGATCTGCGCATGAAGGCGGACGACAATCATTTTCGCGGCTTTCCGGCGCTGTGGAATGCGGCGGCGTTCTATCTGTTCCTGCTGCACTGGCCGCCGCTGGCATCGACGCTGCTGGTCGCGGCGCTTGTCGTGCTGACCTTCGTGCCGTTCCACGTGCTGCATCCGGTCCGGGTGGTTCGGCTGCGCTGGCTGACGATGTCGCTGATCGCGATCTGGGCCGTGCTCGGCCTCTATGTGCTGGAGATGGATTTTCGCGTCGGCACCGGCGTGACCATCGTGCTCTGCGCCATCGCGCTCTGGATCAGCTTCAGCGACGCATTGATCCGCCTGGCAAGATCCTTCGCATGATGCACCTCCTCACTAGTCCTGAAGCCTGGGCCGCGCTGCTCACCTTGACCGCGCTCGAGATCGTGCTCGGCATCGACAACGTCATCTTCCTGTCGGTGATCGTCTCGCGCATCCCCGAGAAGCAGGCCCACCGCGCCCGCCAGATCGGGCTCGCGCTGGCGCTGATCTTCCGCATCATCCTGCTTAGCCTGCTGGTCTGGCTGATCGGCCTGACCGCGCCGGTGTTTTCGTTTTCAGGTTACGGCTTCTCCTGGCGCGATCTCATCCTGATCGGCGGCGGCCTGTTCCTGATCGCCAAGGCGACGCACGAGATCCACGCCGAGGTCGAAGCCGATGACGGCGAGGGCGATCGGGAGTCCGGAGGCAGCGCGTTCTTCTGGGTGATCGTCCAGATCATCGTCATCGACATCGTGTTCTCCCTGGACTCGATCATCACCGCGATCGGCATGGCGCAGGACATCGAGATCATGATCGCGGCGGTCGTGATCGCCTGCCTGATCATGTACATTTCATCGGGGCCGGTGTCGCGGTTCGTCGCGGAGCATCCGACCACCAAGATGCTGGCGCTGGCGTTCCTGGTGCTGATCGGCGTCGCGCTGGTCGCGGACGGATTCCAATTCCACATTCCGCGCGGCTACATCTACTTCGCAATTGCGTTCTCGGCGGCGGTGGAATTCTTCAACGTGCTGGCGAAGCGCAACCGCAGGAAAGTCCGCAAGTCGTCCGTTTAGCCGTTCCAATCTGGGTCGAGTTGACAAGGCGGGCGCGATGTCTTTCGCTCAGCGGCGAGAAGACCGAGAGGAGGTCAGGTGATGACCAAAGCCGTCCGTGTGCACAAGGTCGGAGGCCCCGAAGCCCTGGTCTATGAGAGCGTCGATGTCCCGGCGCCGGCTTCCGGCGAGGTGCGCATCCGCCAGCATGCGGTCGGGTTGAACTTCATCGACGTCTATTATCGCACCGGCCTCTACAAGGCGCCGGGGCTGCCCTTCATCGCCGGCAACGAGGCCTCGGGCGAGGTCATCGCCGTCGGGCCCGGCGTGACACATTTCCATCCCGGCGACCGCGTGGCCTACTACCACAATCTCGGTGCCTATACCGGCGAGCGCAACATCCCCTGGGAGAAGCTGGTCAAGCTGCCCGACCACATCACGCACGAGCAGGGCGCCGTGCTGATGCTGAAGGGGCTGACGGTCTGGTATCTCCTGCACAAGACCTTCAAGGTCGAGCCGCACCATCGCGTGCTGATCCATGCCGCGGCCGGCGGCATCGGCCTGTTGGCCTGCCAATGGGCGAGGGCGCTTGGCGCGCACGTCATCGGCACCGTCGGCTCGCGCGAGAAGGCGGAGCTTGCGGAGGCAAATGGCTGCGACCACGTCATCCTCTACAACGAGGAGGATTTCGTCGCGCGCGTGAAGCAGATCAGCCGCAACGAGGGCTGCGACGTCGTCTATGACGGCGTCGGCAAGGCGACCTTCCCGGGCTCGCTGTCCTGCCTGAAGCCGCGCGGCATGTTCGTCTCGTTCGGCAATGCCTCGGGGCCCGTGCCGCCGTTTTCGATCGCCGAGCTCAACAATCACGGCTCCCTGTTTGCGACGCGGCCGAAGCTCAACGACTACGTCGGCACGCGCAAGGAGCTGCTGGAAGGCGCCGACACGCTGTTCGCCGCCGTCATCAACGGCAAGCTGCACGTGCCGATCAACCACGCCTACGCGCTCAAGGACGCCGCCAAGGCGCATATCGATCTCGAAAGCCGCAAGACCACCGGCGCGTCGATCCTGAAGCCGTAGTCTCTCGTCATCCTCGGCTCCCGAGTCCCGGACGCGCCGCAGCGTGAAACGCTGCTGCGCAGAGCCGAAGGGGCGCTGCGCTGCGTCCGGGGCACGAGACTGGCCTCACGCCACCCGTCTTGCCGCGCCGGCCCTGGTCAAAATCCCGTCGAGACAATCGATCATCTCGACGATCTCGGCCCGCGTGACGTTCAGCGCCGGCATGAAGCGCAGCGTGTCGAGCTGCGGCGCGTTCAGGAGCACGCCGGCCTCGAACGCCTGCGCGACGATGCCTGGCGCGATCGGCAGCTTGAGGTCGAGCGCGAGCAGGAGGCCACGTCCCCGGACGCCGCCGAGGCCGTGCCGGGCCGAGACCTTCTGCAACTCGCTTTCGAGCAGCAGGCCGGTCTCGGTGACCGTCTTCAGGAAGTCGGGCTTGCTGATCTCTTCCAGCACCGCGAGCCCTGCCGCGCACATGATCGGGTTGCCGTTGAAGGTCCCGCCTTGATCGCCGTGCTCGAAGCAGGAGGCACGTTCGGTTGCCAGCAGGGCTGCGAGCGGCACGCCACCGCCGATGCCCTTGCCAAGCGTCATGATGTCGGGCGCGATGCCTGTGTGCTCGTAGTGGAAGAGTTTTCCGGTCCGGCCCATGCCGGTCTGGATCTCGTCAAAAATGAGCAGCAGGCCGTGCGCTTCGGTGAGCGCGCGCAGTTCCTTCAGGAACTGATCGGTTGCGGGCCACACGCCGGACTCGCCCTGGATCGGCTCCAGCATCACCGCGACGGTGTTGTCGTTGATCAGCTCCTCGACCGAGGCGATGTCGTTCAGCTTCGCCTTCTTGAAGCCGGCGACCTTCGGCTCGAACAGCGGTTCGAACGCCTTCTTCCCCGAGGCCGACATCGTCGCCAGCGTCCGGCCGTGGAAGCCGCCTGCGAAGCTGATGATATCGAACGCGCCGTTCCTGTGCAGGCTGCCGTATTTACGCGCGAGCTTGATCGCGCCCTCGTTGGCTTCCGCGCCCGAGTTGGCAAAGAACACCTGGTCGAACGCGCTGTTTGCGACAAGCCGCTCGGCAAGCTTCAGGCTCGGCTCGTTGTAGAACGCCGGGCTCGGCGTCAGCAGCCGCTTGGCCTGCGCGGAAAGCGCATCGGCGATCGCGGGCGGGGAGTGACCGAGGCAGTTCACGGCCCAGCCCTGCACGAAATCGAGATAGCGCTTGCGGCTGTCGTCCCAGAGGTAGGAGCCGGCGCCGCGGACGAACACGGCCTTGGGCCGTGCGGTGATGTCCATCAGCGCGTCATACGGATGCGTGGTCATGTCGAACTCCTGTGGGGACGGGGGTGGAAAAGGGGCGCAAAAAGCAGAAAGGCCGCACCTTGCGGGTGCGGCCTTTCTCGAAAACTCGGCTGAATTCAGTGGTTCAGCGGCGTCGTCGGACATGGCGCACCCTCTCGTCGTCGCGGAAGCGACGGCGGAGCATTTCGGTGCGCTGATGGGTCCGAGCGTTGATCATGGGGCGGGTCCCTACAGCCGAAGGGCAGGGCTTGTCAAGCGGGCGTTTTGAAGAACACCCGTCCGGCGTGCATCGGCGAGATGGGAGCACGTCACTGAACGCAGTAGCGCGCAAAACTGTCCGCGATGCCGGCGTTGATTGCCTTGGCGGCCGCGATGTCTTGCTCAGCGCCTTCGCTGTCGCCCTTCTTTCGCTTCGCCAGTCCGCGGCCGTAGAGGGAGCCGTCGAGCTCAGGCTTTGCGCTCAGCGCCGCGTCGTAATCCGCAATCGCCGCGTCGAGATTGCCGAGCTTCAGATACGTGAGGGCGCGGCTGTCCAGCGTATAGGGGTCGTTGGGAGCCATCCGCAGCGACTGCTCGCAATCGGCCAGCGCCTCCTGCAGGCGGCCAAGGATCGCACGCGTCATGCAACGCGAATTGAACACGCCCGGATAGCTCGCATTGGCCTTGATCGAGCGATCGTAATCCTCCAGCGCCTGCGCATAGTCGTGGGTGTCGAAATACATGTTCGCGCGCGCAAAGAAATCGCGATCGTTGTTCGGACTGAGCTGAAGCGATTTTGCGAAGTCGGCCAGCGCACGCGCACGGTCGCCGCGGTCGCGGAAGACTCGCGCGGTTGCCGTAGGCCGGGCCGTAATTCGGGTCGAGCTTGATCGAGAGATCGAAATCCGCCAGTGCGCGAGCGTCGTCGCCATGGTTGCGATAGGCAGTGCCGCGATTGAAATAGGCCAGCGCAAATTTAGGGTCGAGCTTGATGGCCTGATCGTAGTCGGCCATCGCATGCTCGTAGTCGTTCTTGTGGATGTGGGAATTGCCGCGGTTGTTGTAGTAGAGCGCGTCGCGGGAATTCAGCCGAATCGCGCGCGTGTAGTCGGCAATGGCGTGGTCGGTGTCGCCGAGATCGTCATGGGCGATGCCGCGATTGTACCAGAGGTCGGCGTCTTTCGGATCGAGATCGATGGCACGGTTGAAGTCCGCCAGGGCACGCTCCGTGTCGCCTTTTCGCCGAAACATCTCGCCGCGATTGGCCAGCGCCCGCACATTCGAGGGATCGGCCTTGAGCACGGCCGAGCAGCCGGCGATGCGCTGGTCCTCGCGGTCCCCGTCGTCGTCGCTATAGCACCATTGGCGTGCCTGCGCGGCTGACGGCGATCGCGCGGTGGCGGGGGCGGACAGGGCGAACACGGCCATTGCGATGCCGATCGCAGACAGCTTGAAGAGAATCCTTGACGTTTCAGTGTGTTTCATTGTTTTCCACATCGAAACCATTGCGCCTCTAGCGCGTTTGTGATCGAAGGACGCGACTTGGTTCGAACCGAATGCATCACGGATCAGACCAAGAAGGCGGGACCAACCAGATAGTTTGAAGACCTTGTCCGATACGCCTTATCCAATCGACCTCGACAGCATTCGCGGCGCGTTTCCGCCGGGCATCGAGGCGCCATCCCTGCTGGTCGACTTTGCCGATTGGCTGAACGGGCGCCCGTGGGGCAGCGTCGGCCGTTTCTCCCTGCAAGGCCAGTTCTCCGATCAGGCGCCGATCTTCGACGGCAGTCCCTTGCGCGACAGGTTTTCACTGTTCATGCGGCTGCCGGATGGCTCGGCCGTCGGCGGCTGGTATGGCGCGGGTCTTGATCGCGACAATCCGCCGATCGTGGGGCTGGGCTCCGAGGGCGATTACGAGCTGCTCGCGCCGAGCCTCGACGGCTTGCTGGCGAAGCTGACGTCGCAGCAATTCGACAAGGCCTGGAGCGATCTCAAGCCGCATGACGAGGTCGAGTGTCAGACGGACGAGCTCGCGAAATGGCTTGCCGGGCAGCCGATCGGCGACAAGGCGGCATGTGACGACGGTGCCGCGGAGCTTCCCGATTTCCGCGGCTTCGTGGAAAAATGGAGCCGGGATCGCGAAGACTATTGGGCCAATCATCGCTTGATGGCCGAGCTCGGCTGGCGGCTCGCCGCGCATCTGCCCAAGGGCAAGAAGCCCTGGGACAAGACCCGCTTCGAGGTCGCGATCGTCGGCAAGCAGTATGAGGCCCGCGTCCTGACCCTCGGCCCGCAGCCGTTCGAGGAGGCCGCCTCGATCGAATCGCTGCTGCGCGATCTGCGCGAGGAGATGCGCAAGGCACAGCCCGAGCTCGGGCTGTGGCACGCGATGAAATTCGGTCTCTATGTCGACGGCCGCGTCATGCCGAACTTCGAATACGATGTGCGTCCGATCATCGGCGGCGAGCCGGCGCAGCTCTCCGAAGCAAAGGCCGATCTCGCGCGCGCCCCGCGCCCGGAGCGGTGGGTGCCGAAATGGCTGGCGTGAAGGAACACCGTCAGAATCCCGTCACGGAGCCGTGCAATCAGGTTGCTGATTGAATTAGCTTCTCGTCGGGGTAGTTCGCTGATGCGCGGCCTTTGTCACCGGTTGATTGTCGCGATCCTGCTGATGTCAGCGGCCTCGGCCGCAGACGCGCAAGCCGAGCTCGTGGAAAGCGCCGTTGCCGACCTTCCGATCGTGCTGGCTACCGATCCCGCGCTCACGCGGCCTCACGTGATCACACCGGACGAAAAGAAAAACAGCGATGAGGCCGATGCTGGCGGCGTTATTCTCACCTACGTTTTTGAAACGAAGCTTCGCCTTCGGTCGGAGAGGTACTTCCTGGTTGTCTGCAGCTCCGGCGGTAGTGCCGACTACAATTGCGTATTTAACCTGATTGGAGGCGCGGGCGATCTCTATCAAGACCAGATCGAAGGCCTCCGATTCGAGATACCCGGCGACGGTTGCGTCTACGCCTCCGGTCACGTCAATACGATGTTCGACCATCGACGCAAGTACTGCCTTGACGACGACCGGTTGAAGGAGGTTAACCAGCCGTTTCATTACGTCGGCCTCAAGTCAAAGGCGCTGCATGACTTGACGTTCTATTTCGATAAGGCTGCGACGAATGCGGTCGGCACCATTCCGAAGGGTGAGTTCGTTGAGGTGCTCGTCGCAAGCGACCGACGTGAGGAGGACTCGTCCGAGCGCTACCATTTCCTCGTTCGGAACAAGAATGGACTGACTGGTTGGGTCAGTCTGGCCGGAGGTCAGCAAGCGGAAGACATCGAGGGGATCCTTTTTGCCGGCGACTAGTCGCGTCGAACCGGTATTCTTCTGCTGTCGCGCCGTCTTGACCTCGCGGGAACGGCACCTTCGATCCCCCTTGCGATCCCCCTTGACTTAGAGTGCGCTCGAAGGGGTATCTGTACGTGCGTCAGTACGAGAACGGGCACACATGAAGATCGGCGACCTCGCAAAACGAACCGGCTTGTCGACGCACACGTTGCGTTATTATGAGCGCGTCGGGCTGCTGCCATACGCAGACCGGGATCGTTCCGGCCAGCGTGACTTTGACGCATCGATCCTCACATGGATCGCATTCCTCGGTCGGCTCAAGACCACGGGAATGCCGATCCGGGACATGTTGCGTTATGCGGCGCTTCGTGATGAAGGCGATGCCACCGGGCCAGCCCGGCGGCAGATGCTGGAAATCCACCGGGAACAGGTTCGCACGCAGATTGCCGAACTCCAGGAATGCCTGCTCGTCCTTGATACCAAGATCTCCGGTTATGCCGGCGATGAACAGAGGACGAAGGAAAATGACGCACGCCCAAACACAAGCCGAAAGCCGCTTCGATCGCGGCCAGCGGGCCCTGTCACGCATTGACGGCAGAGCCGGCGAAAAGGTCGTCGCCTCACTCGCCGACATCGCTCCGGATTTCGCACGATACGTGATCGAGTTTCCCTTCGGCGACATTTACAGCCGCCCGGACCTCGGCCTGCGCGATCGAGAGATCGCGACGATCGCCGCGCTGACGGCGCTCGGAAATGCCGCGCCTCAGCTCAAAGTGCATATCGAGGCGGGTCTGAACGTCGGGCTGTCTCGCGACGAGATCGTGGAGATCATCATGCAGATGGCCGTCTATGCGGGCTTCCCGGCGGCGGTGAACGGGCTGTTCGCAGCCAAGGAGGTGTTTTCCGCGCATGACGGACGGCAGGCATCGGGAGAAGCGACATGACGAACTTCGAATACGTTGTGCGCCCGACCATCGACGGCGAGCCCGCCAAGCTGACCGAAGCCCAGGCCGGTCTCGCCCGCGCCCGACGCCCGGAGCGCTGGGTGCCGAAATGGCTGGTTTGACGGAGCTGTAGCCCAGCGACGGTCTGCTCCCTGCAAGCTTGAGGCAACAGAGGCTTCCACAGCGTCATGGCCGGGCTTGTCCCGGCCATCCACGCATTGCCCAGTGGCACGAAGAACGTGGATGCCCGGGACAAGCCCGGGCACGACGACCTTCTTCATATCCGGTTGCAGCGACCCGCAAGAGAGGTGACGCGATCGTTGGCGCCGTCAGAACCCTGCGACGCTGCCGTGCAGGTCGTATTGGTCGGCGCGCTCGATCTTCGCGGTGACGATCTCGCCGACGCGCAACGGGCGGCGGCTCGACAGGTAAACCGCGCCGTCAATCTCCGGCGCGTCGGCCTTGGAGCGGCCTTTTGAAACCGTCGGGCCGACCTCGTCGATGATGATCTGCTGGCGCGTGCCGACCTTGCGTTTCAGCCGGCGCGCGGAGATCTTCTGCTGGCGGGTCATCAGCGCGTTGTAGCGCTCCTGCTTGATCTCTTCGGGCACGGGGTTCTCGATCGCATTCGACGTCGCACCGGCAACCGGCTCGTATTTGAAGCAGCCGAGGCGATCGATCTCGGCCTCATCCAGCCAGTCGAGCAGATAGGCGAAATCGGCATCGGTCTCGCCGGGGAAGCCGACGATGAAGGTCGAGCGCAGAGCAAGATCGGGACATTCCTCGCGCCAGCGCTTGATCCGCGCCAGCGTCTTGTCCTGCGCTGCGGGGCGCTTCATCGCCTTCAGCACCTCGGGGCTTGCATGCTGGAACGGGATGTCGAGATAGGGCAGCACCTTGCCCTCGTTCATCAGCGCGATGACCTCGTCGACATGCGGGTAGGGGTAGACATATTGCAGGCGGACCCATGCGCCGAGCTCGCCGAGCTCGCGCGCGAGGTCGAGGAATTTGGCGCGGACCTGGCGATCCTTCCACGGGCTCTCGGCGTATTTGAGATCGACGCCGTAGGCCGAGGTGTCCTGCGAGATCACCAGCAGCTCCTTGACGCCGGCACCGACGAGGCGCTCGGCCTCGCGCAGCACGTCATTGGCCGGACGCGAGACGAGGTCGCCGCGCAGCTTCGGGATGATGCAGAACGTGCAGCGGTTGTTGCAGCCCTCGGAGATCTTCAGATAGGCGTAGTGGCGCGGCGTCAGCTTGATGCCCTGCGGCGGCACCAGATCGAGATGCGGATTGTGGGCGGGCGGCAGCGCGCGATGCACGGCGTCCAGCACGCTCTCATATTGCTGCGGGCCGGTGATGGAGAGCACGCCGGGATAGGCTTGCTCGATCTGCTCGGGTTCCGCGCCCATGCAACCGGTCACGATCACTTTGCCGTTCTCGGCCATGGCCTCGCCGATCGCCGAAAGCGATTCCTGCTTGGCGCTGTCGAGGAAGCCGCACGTATTGACGATGACGATGTCGGCCCCGTCATGCTTGCGGGCGAGCTCGTAGCCCTCGGCGCGCAGGCGCGTGATGATGCGCTCGGAATCCACCAATGCCTTGGGACACCCGAGCGACACGAAGCTGACCTTGGGCGCAGCCGTCTGATCCATATCTGATCTGCCTGATTGACAGGCCTGAGCTAGTCCCAATTGCCCATAATTACAACCCTTTGCATCGCCCTCCGGCATGCTATGGATGAATCGCCGGGTGGTGAGTGAGCTATGAGCGCCGAACAGTCGCCTAAAATCGTGATTGTCGACGAAAGCCCGATCCGGGCTGCGATCCTCGAGGAGGGGTTGCGGGAGGCCGGATTCACGCAGGTCGTCCATATCCGCGAGATGCAGAGCCTGCTCGCCCGTATTTATGCGGTGGATCCCGACATCATCCTGATCGATCTGGAAAACCCCAGCCGCGACGTGCTTGAGGCGATGTTCCAGGTCAGCCGCGCCGTGAAGCGGCCGATCGCGATGTTCGTGGACCAGAGCGATTCAGCCTCGATCCAGGCGTCCGTGGAGGCGGGAGTATCCGCCTACATCGTCGACGGGTTGAAGAAGGAGCGCATCAAGCCGATCCTCGACCTCTGCGTGTCCCGCTTCAACGCCTTCGCAAAACTCCAGGAGGAGCTGGAGCGCACCAAGTCGCAGCTCGAGGACCGCAAGATCATCGAGAAGGCCAAGGGAATTTTGATGAAGGTCAAGGGCCTCACCGAGGACGAGGCCTACGTGCTGCTGCGCTCCACGGCGATGCGCGAGAAGAAGAAAATCGGCGAGATCGCGCAGTCGATCATCACCGCGTCGGAGATGCTGAAATGACCGGTCCCCTCCGCATCGGGTTCATCCCGCTGGTCGACGCCGCCGCCCTGATCGTCGCCGTCGACAAGGGCTTTGCCGCCGCCGAAGGGCTCGAGGTCGAGCTGGTGCGCGAGGTCTCCTGGTCCAACGTGCGCGACAAGCTCAATATCGGCCTGTTCGACGCCGCGCATCTGCTGGCGCCGGTGGCGATCGCGTCCTCGCTCGGGCTCGGCCACGTCAAGGTGCCGATCGCGGCGCCCTTCAATCTCGGTATCAACGGCAACGCGATCACAGTCTCGCCGGCGCTCCATGCCGCGCTGATGGAGGAGATCGACGGTGACCGCTTCGATCCGCTTGTCACGGCGAAAGCGCTGGCGAAGGTCGTCGCGAAGCGGCGCAAGCTAGGTGCCGATCCGCTGACCTTCGGCATGACCTTCCCGTTCTCGACCCACAATTACCAGCTGCGGTTCTGGATGGCGGCGGCCGGCGTCGATCCGGATGAGGATGTGCGTCTCGTGGTGCTGCCGCCGCCCTACATGGTCGATAGCCTCGCCAATGGCCATGTCGATGCGTTCTGCGTCGGCGCGCCCTGGAACTCGGTCGCGGTCGATCTCGGCATCGGCCACATCCTGCATTTCGTCTCCGACATTCTCTTGCGCGCGGCTGAGAAGGTGCTGGCGGTTCGCCAGGTCTGGGCCGACAAGCATCCGGATGTGGTGGCAGCGCTGGTGCGCGCGGCCGTGAAGGGCGCCGAGTTCATCGAGAATCCCGCGAACCTGTCTGAGGCGGCGCGGATCCTGGCGCAGCCGGAACGGATCGGCGTCGATGCCGAAGTCATCCAGCGAACCCTCACCGGGCGCCTGAAGATTTCTCCCGACGGCACCCTCCGCGAGAGCGGTCGCTATCTCCTGGTTGGACGCGAAGGGGCAGGGCGCCCCGATCCGGTTCAGGCGGCCTGGCTCTATGCGCAGATGGTGCGCTGGGGGCAAACGGCGTTGACGCCTGACGGCGTCAGGACGGCGATGGCCGTGTTCAGGCCCGACCTCTACGACGCAGCCCTCGGTCAGCAATCGCCCGCTGAAGCCCCCGCGGCGTTCGGGGCATTTGCGGGCCCGGCCTTCGATCCCGGCAACATCCGGGGGCATCTGGAGGCCTTCGAGGTCGGACGCTGGAAGGCCTGATTCGGTCCTGCATCGTTTTTGGGCGGAAGAGATCATCGGCTAAATTTTGGGCCGCCTGCTCGAATTTCATGAGGGTTCCGGACCGCGATTTTCCGGGCTCGTCTGTATCCATATGAAATCAAAGAAATTTTCATTTCATTGAAGCTGGCACGCAACTTGTATGTTGCAGTGCGGCCAGCTTGTCACAGACGCCTGCTGAGCCAAGTCCCGCAGCAACGAAGCTGACCGGACCGTTGGGTGCGCAGCCGGCTTCTTGAGCCAGCCGAGTTCCTCGCGGGTCGCGCAATTTTCCGTCGATGCCACCCGGTGGCCGCAGGAGCTTCGTTACCGACCATGAAAATCGATACGCTCTCAGTCGACTTCTCCGACGAGCAGAAACGCTATCTCGAAGGCTTCACGACCGGTTTGCAGATCAGCCGGGTCGGTCGCGGTCTCGGCGGCAGTGCCGGCAAGGCCAATGCCGAGCCCACGGGCCCCGACGCCGTCCACATCAAGGCGCAGGACAAGGTCATCGCAGCCGGCAAGAAGCTCGCCGACCAGGAGAAGTTCAAGCGCGACGAGCATCCGTTCGATGCCTATCCGCGACTGCGGCAGCAGGCGCTCGACAACACGCCGCCGAGCCCTGCGGACAATTTCCGCTGGCGCTATTACGGCATCTTCTACGTCGCGCCGACGCAGGACTCCTACATGTGCCGGCTGCGCATCCCGAACGGCATCATGAAGCACTGGCAGCTGTCCGGCCTTGCCGATCTCGCCGACGATCTCTGCGGCCCGTACAGCCACGTCACGACGCGCGCCAATCTCCAGCTCCGCGAGATCCCGCCGAAGAATGCGATCAGGCTGATCGAGGGCATCCAGGACCTCGGCCTGTGCTCGCGCGGCTCCGGCGCCGACAACATCCGCAACGTGACAGGGACGCCGACGGCCGGCATCGACCCGCAGGAACTGATCGACACGCGCCCCTATGCGCGTGAGTGGCACTACCACATCCTCAACGACCGCTCGCTCTACGGCCTGCCGCGCAAGTTCAACGTCGCCTTCGACGGCGCCGGCAGGATCGCGGTGCTGGAGGAAACCAACGACATCGCCTTCACCGCGTTCGAGGTGAAGGACGGTTTTGGCGTCGAGCCCGGAATCTGGTTCCGCCTTGGTCTCGGCGGCATCACCGGACACAAGGATTTCGCAAAGTACTCCGGCATCATCGTCAAGCCGGAGGAGGCCACCGCCGTCGCCGACGCCATCGTGCGCGTGTTCATCGATCAAGGTGACCGCACCAACCGCAACAAGGCGCGTTTGAAATACGTGCTCGATGCCATGGGCCACGACGGTTTCCTTAAACTCGTCGAGGAGCGGCTGAAGACCCCGTTCACGCGCGTGCCGGAAGAGGCGTTTGCGCCGCGGCCAGCCGCGGACCGCATGGCGCATATCGGCGTGCACAAGCAGAAGCAGGACGGCTTGAACTGGATCGGCGTCTCGCTGACGCTCGGCAAGATCAGCTGCGATCAGATGCGGGGTCTGGCCAAAGTGGCGCAGGACCTCGGCGACGGCGAGATCCGCCTGACCGTCTGGCAGAACCTGCTGATATCGGGCGTGCGCGACGAGAATGTCGAGCTCGCCATTGCGGCGATCAAGCAGATCGGGCTCGCGGTCGAGGCCTCGCACATCCGCGCCGGCCTGATCGCCTGCACCGGCAGTGCCGGTTGCCGTTTCGCGGCTTCCAATACCAAGCGCAATGCCGCCGAGATCGGCGACTGGTGCGAGCCGCGCGTCGCCATGGACAAGCCGGTCAACATCCACGTCACCGGCTGCCATCATTCCTGCGCGCAGCATTACATCAGCGACATCGGCCTGATCGGAGCGCGCGTGCCGATCAACGACGAAGACACGGTGGACGGCTATCACCTCTTCACCGGCGGCGGGTTCGGTCCCGATGCGGATGTCGGGCAGGAGGTCTATCACGACCTCAAGGCCGAAGACGCGCCGAAGACGGTCGAGGGACTGCTCAAGGCCTATATCGCCCACCGCTCGTCGCCCGACGAGACCTTCCTGTCCTTTGCGCGCCGCCATGATGGCGAAACGCTGCGCAAGCTTGCCGATGCACAGGTGTCCGCATGAACCAGATCACGCCTCCGCCGAAACTCGACATCATTCCCGCCAGCGCGCCGTTCTCCGACGCGCAGCGCTCCTGGCTCAACGGCTTCTTTGCCGGGCTGCTGTCGCCTGATGTGGCCACGCCGCTGTCGGCGGAGCAGGGCGCCGCCGTCATGCAAGCCGGTGATGGCGACGACGGTGAAGCGCCATGGCACGACCAGACCATGCCGATCGCGGACCGGATGAAGCTCGCCGAAGGCCGTCCCGTGCGCCGCAAGATGATGGCCGCGATGGCGCAGCAGGATTGCGGCCAGTGCGGCTACAATTGCCACGACTATTCGGAGGCGATCGCCACCCGTAGCGAAGCACGGCTCAATCTCTGCGTCCCCGGCGGCAAGGAAACCGCGCGGATGCTGAAGTCGCTGTACGAGGAGCTGGACAAGGCGCCGGCGGCCAAGTCGGCCGACAAGGTGGATGCGGTGGCGGCGCCGGCCGTGACGGTGACGATCGCCGAGCCCGGCCGCTCGCGCGACAATCCGATCGCGGCGACATTCCTGTCGCGGCGCCTGCTCAACAAGGGGAAGTCGGAGAAAGAGACCTATCACGTCGAGTTCGATCTCGCCGAGAGCAAGCTCGACTATGTCGTTGGCGATAGTTTCGGCGTGTTCGCACGCAATGAGGTCGGCCTCGTCGATCAGATCATCGCGCTGCTGGGCGCCTCCCACACCACCAAGGTCAACGGCAAGACGCTGCGCGAGGTGCTGATCGACGACGTCTCGCTGTCGCCGGCGCCCGACACGCTGTTCGAGCTGATCTCCTTCATCACCGGCGGCGCGCAGCGCGAGAAGGCGCGGGCGCTGGCGCAGGGCGAGGATCCCGATGGCGACGCCGCCACGCTCGACGTCATGGCGGCGCTCCAGAAGTTTTCGGGCACGCGGCCGCATCCGGAGGCCTTCGTCGAGGCGCTGGAGCCGCTCCAGCCGCGGCTCTATTCGATCTCGTCCTCGCACAATGCGACGCCGGGAAAACTGTCGCTGACGGTGGACTCCGTGCGTTACGTCATCGGCAAGCGCAAGCGGATCGGCGTGGCCTCGACCTTCCTCGGCGAACGCATCGCCGAGGGCGAGAAGCTCAAGGTCTATGTGCAGAAGGCACATGGTTTCGGCTTGCCGCAGGATCCGAAGACGCCTGTCATCATGATCGGCCCCGGCACCGGAATCGCGCCGTTCCGCGCCTTCCTGCTCGATCGCAAGGCGACCGGCGCGCCCGGCAAGAACTGGCTGTTCTTCGGCCACCAGCGCAGCGATTGCGATTTCTTCTACCAGGAAGAGCTCAACGCGATGAAGACCTCGGGGCTGCTGACGCGCATGTCGCTGGCCTGGTCGCGCGACGGCGAGAAGAAGTTCTACGTGCAGGACCGTATGCGTGAGGTCGGCCGCGAGGTGTGGACCTGGCTTGCCGAAGGCGCGCATCTCTACATCTGCGGCGATGCCAAACGCATGGCCAAGGACGTCGAGCGCGCGCTGGTCGACATCGTCGCGCAGTTCGGGGCACGTTCTACGGATGAGGCCGTCAGTTTTGTCGCCGAGCTCAAGAAGACGGGCCGCTTCCAGGCTGACGTCTACTAAGGCGCGAGCCGATCAGCGCAAATCGTCCCGGCGGCGCAACCGCCGGACGTCGCGCCGCCGGGCCGTTTCTACTGTGCATGGGGTTGTTTTCGACAATTTTGTTTGGAGGGGGTCTGAATGCCTCCGCCCGGCTGTCATCTCACCGTCATTCGGGCCGGTTCCAGCTGGCTCGGATCTTAACGAATAAGATTCTCGGAACCCTCGGGTGCAGAGAATTTGCGCCTGCGACGGGGCGCCTTCAGAGAACCTCCATCGCTATTTTCGCCGCCATCTTGCCTCCTGCCAGGGTTGATCCTTCATACTCCCACAAATGGGGCGTTGGAGATCGACCATGCGCGAACTATCGGCGGAAGCCAGGCTGCACTTCTACGCGCGCTCGCTCTCGCGTCGGACCGGGGCGAGCATGCACCACGTTGGGCTCTACAGCGCCTTCGCGGTCATCGCCGCGATCGTGTTCGGCACGCTCTCGGTGCACCCGTTCTGATTACGCCCCGCGCTTGAACGGCGCGACCTCGATCCCCGCATCCTTCAACGCCTGACGCAGCGTGCGCGCGATCTCGACGGCGCCGTGCGTGTCACCGTGGATGCACACCGTGTCCGTGCGCATCTTGATCACCTTGCCCGTCACCGACACCACCGCGCCGTCCTGCACCATGCGCACCACGCGATCGGCAATCGCCTTGGCATCGTGCAGCACCGCGCCGGGCTTCTTGCGCGAGACGAGGTTGCCGTCGTCCTCATAGGCGCGGTCGGCGAACACCTCGTGCACCATCGGCAGATTGGCGTCTTCGCCGGCCTTCACCAGCTTCGAATTGGCGAGCACGACGAAGATCAGGCTCGGATCGACCGCCCTGATGCCGGCGGCGATCGCCTTGGCCGTCATGTCGTCCTCGCAGGCGACGTTGGAGAGCGCGCCGTGCGCCTTCACATGCGTGACCTTGTGGCCGGCCGCGGTCGCGATCGCCTGCAACGCGCCGATCTGGTAGGCGACAAGGTTCTCGATCTCGGAGGCCTTCAGGCCCGCGATCGGATGCCGGCCGAAACCGTGCAGGTCGCGATATCCGGGATGGGCGCCGACCGAGACGCCGCGCGCCTTCGCCAGTTCCACCGTCCGGCGCATGATGTCGGGGTCGCCGGCATGGAAGCCGCAGGCGACGTTGACCGAGCTGGCAAGGTCGATCATCGCGGCGTCGTTGCCCATCTCCCACGCGCCAAAACCTTCGCCGAGGTCGCAATTGAGATCGATCGTCTTCATGGGGTGCTCTCCGCCTCTGGTCGTCTTGTCGCTTACGGCTCCGCCGTGACCTGCCAGGTCCCGGCATCCATAGCGCTCACCGCATAGCCCGCGACATTAGCATCGCTGAGCGCCTCGATGTTCAGCTCGACGGTATCGGAAGAGCGCAGGCGATCGGGCAGGTTGCGGATGAGTTGCGCGAACTTGCGCGCCTCCTCCTGCGCCTCGGCCATGGTGACCTCAAGGAAGCGGAACGCGGTTCCCGCCGAGGTCTGCGCGAGGCGGCCGACATCGGCCGTGATCACGGTTGCGATCTTCGGATAACCGCCGGACGTGCCGCGATCCATCATCAGCGCGATCGGCGAGCCGTTGCCAGGGACCTGGATGCTGCCGTTGACGGTGCCGTCGGAGACGATGTTGTGGCCATGCAGATGCTTGATCGCCGGGCCCTCGAGCCGGTAGCCCATGCGGTCGGAGGTCGCCGAGATCTTCCACTCGCTATCGAGGAACAGCGCCTTGTTGGCGTCGTCGAACTCGTCGTCCTGCGGTCCGAGCAGGACGCGGATCGGGCCTGTTGCAGGCTTCGGTAGCTCGATGCGCAGCTCGGGCGCGCCGCTTGCGGCATCGACTGTGAACTCATCGCCGGCCTGCAGCGGGCGCGGGTAGGGGCTGCCGAGGCCCGCGCGGGCGTTCACCGCAAGGCTGCCGAACACCAGTTCGCCTTTGATCCCGCCTTCGATCGCCAGATAAGTGAACGCGCCGCCGCGGGCAAAGCCCAGCGTCAGCGTCTCGCCGTCCTTGAGCGTCACTGACGTGTCCATGGCCACCGGCTTACCGGCGACGTCCGCATTGCGCGGCGCGCCTGATATCGCGACGCGCACGGCGCCGTCTTTGGCAGTGAACGTGGCGCCGAAGGGGCCGATCTCGACGACGGCCGCAAACGGCTCGTTGCCGACCAGCGTGTTCGCTGCCGCCAGCGAAAGCCGGTCCATCGCACCGCTGACCGTCAGGCCGTAGCGCTGCGCGCCGTGGCGGCCGCCGTCCTGGACGGAGCTTGCGGGACCGATGCTGGCGATCACGAGCCGGCTCATGCGACCACCTGCTCGGCGATGATCTCGCCAGCCTCGGCGGCGCGATCCTGTTCCTCGAAGGTCTTGTGGTCGATGGCAAAAAACGTCACGCGATCACCGGGTTCGGTGAGAAAGGTCGGATTCCGGTGGAGTTGATAGGTTCTGACCGGCGTGCGGCCGAGCAGGTGCCAGCCGCTTGGCGCGGCCAGGCATTGGATTCCGGCCTGGATGCCACCGATCGAGATCGTGCCGGCGGGCGTGAACAGCCGCGGACTCTGCCGCCGCGACATGTGCAGGGATTTGTCGAGGCCGCTGAGATAGGACCAGCCCGGGGTGAAACCGATCATGGCGACGCGGTAGTCGCCGGCGACGTGGCGGGCGACGATGTCGTCGGGCGTGGTGTTCAGCGCCTTGGCGACATCCTCGAGGTCGATGCCGTGTTCGCCGCCATAGGCGACGGGAATGCGCCAGCGCCGCGCCTTCGCGGCCGGCGGCAGCGGCTGGCTGGCGAGCGCGAGCAGCTTTTCGCCGAGCGCGTCGAAGCCGATCTTGCCGGGATCGTAATGCACCAGCAGCGAGCGATAGGTCGGAACGGTCTCGGTGATGCCGTCGATGGGGCTTGCTGCGAGCGCCTTGTCGAGCGCGAGCACGCGCTCGTTGGCGGCGTCATCGATGGTGCGGCTGAATTCGACCGTGACGGCGCTGTCGCCACTGGGCAGAAGGCGGGGCGGGGGAAGCGTCGCGGCCATGAGCTGTCGAAGGGCTGTCGAAATCGGGCTTCTCAGGAAATGCGGGCTCATCCTTGAGTTCCGCTTTTCCTTGCTTCGCGTAAATGCGCCCGCAAGTCCAATAAATTAATGCAAGGGGAAACGATAAAGCGTTGTTATCGCGTCGCATAACAGCCCAGCGGCCCTGCGTTCTTGCTGGCTCTTTGGCCCTTGACGCAAGGGCTGCGGCTCGCAAGATGCGCGCGTTCTTTCCCGCCCATCCGGAGCTCGTTCTCGTCCATGTCGCTGTCCCCCGAAGCCCGCAAGACCCTCGCCGGCATCACCACTGCCACCATCACCACGGTCCTGCTGAAGAAGGGCCTGCGCAACGTGTGGATGCGCGGCGCGCGTCCGCTGCGCCCGGGCCTGCCGCGGCTGGTCGGGCCGGCCTTCACGCTGCGCTTCGTGCCGGCGCGCGAGGATCTGGCGACGCCGGAATCCTGGTCGTCGCCGATCTCGACCCGCACCGCGATCGAGGCGATGCCGGACGGCTGCATTGCCGTGGTCGATGCCATGGGCATCACCGATGCCGGCATCTTCGGCGACATCCTCTGCGCCCGCATGATGAAGCGCGGCGTGACCGCACTCGTCACCGACGGCGTGGTACGTGACGTCGAGGGCGTGCTCGGCACCAATCTTCCGGTGTGGTGCGACGGCTATGCCGCGCCGCCGTCGGTTGCAGGCCTCACCTTCGTCGGCTGGGGCGAGCCGATCGGCTGCGGCGGCGTTGCGGTATTCCCGAACGACATCGTGGTCGCCGACCAGGACGGCTGCGTGCTGATCCCGCAGGCGATGCTCGATCACGTGCTCAATGAGGGCGTCGAGCAGGAGCGGATGGAAGCCTGGATCGTCAACGAGGTGAACAACGGCGCGGTGCTGCCGGGCCTCTATCCCATGAACGCCGAAACCAAGGCGCGCTATGCCGCCAGCAAGAAGTAACAGGAAACGAGGTATCCCATGGAAATCACCGTCGCAGGCACGCGGCCGACCCGCCGCGCGCCCAAGGAAAATTTTACGGGCACCGTGTTGCAGGACCCCGTGATCATGGCGCCGGCGCCGGCGCGGCTGAACTGCTCGCGCGTCACCTTTGAGCCGGGCGCGCGCACCAACTGGCACCACCATCCGCTTGGGCAGACGCTCTACGTGATTTCGGGCGTCGGCCGCGTCCAGACCAAGGGTGGCCCTGTCAAGGAGATCCGTCCCGGTGACACCGTCTGGATTCCGCCGGGTGAACTGCACTGGCACGGCGCCTCGCCAAACAACAGCATGTGCCACATCGCCATGCAGGAGGCGCTCGACGGCGTCTATTCGACCTGGCTGGAGCCGGTGACCGACACGGAGTACGGCGCGCCGCTCGGCTAATCTCTCGTGCCCCGGATCCAATGCAGCGCGTAAGCGCGGCGTTGCCGATCCGGGGCCCGCAAGCTTCCTCAAAGCAAGTGCCCTTGGGTCCCGGCTCAGTGCAGCAACGCTGCGCGTTGCAGCGCGTCCGGGACGCGGCAAATCACATCCGCTCCGCCGTCCACGTGCCCGTGCACAGGGGGCCGCGCCATGTGCCGGAGCCTGAAGTGCCGCTGAGCCGGCCGAAGCCGACGGCGCGTTTGATCCCGGTGCTCAAGGTGACATTGATGCTGCCGGCATCGGCCACGCGGCCGGATGCTGAAACCACAGCGCTGCTCGATGCGATCTGACCGTTGCTGATGCCGATCGAGACCGTTGCGCCGTTACCGCAAGTCTCGCTCGTTGATGAGATGCGGACATTCCATGCGCCGTCGAAGGTGGAGGTCGCCGCGCCCGCCTGCGTCAGCGGGACGGCGATGGCGACAATGCTGGCGAAGAGACCTTTGCAAAATCCGTTCATGACACGCCCCGTTGGTTGACCATGGGGGGATCGTGGCATGAGCGCGGAACCCGCGATGTGAGGGCTGTCACGTGCGCAAGGGGCTCAGTGAGGTGGCGCACTCCGCAAAGAGATCGCGGGCAAAAGCAAAGGGGCCCGGATCGCGGGCCCCTTGTCTCGGTTCGAACGTCGAAGCCGGACTCAGTTCACGCGCGTCCAGGTCTGGCCGCCGCAGAACATGCCGCCGAAGGCGCAGCCCTGCACGCGCAGGCGGTCGGTGCCCTTCATCGCGATCGTGGAATCGTAGGTCGAGCCGGAGTTGGGATCGAGGATGCGGCCGGACCATTTCTGATCCTTGTTCTGGTCCTTGGCGGGTTTCATGTTGATGAGGACCTGCTCGCCGTTCTGGTTCGATTTGCTGTCGACCGAATAGCCGCAGAGATTGGTGCCGCATTGCTCGATGCGGACCTTGCCTTCCTTCTCCTCGGTGAGCCAGATGCCGAGCGGTGAATTGAGATCGCGCGCGGGCGCGGCTGCGGGAGTCGGCGGCGCGACGGCAGCCGCCTGAACGGGTGCGGGGGCCGGCGCCGGAGCGGGGGCTGGAGGCGGCGCCGGGGGGGCAGCAGCCACGGTCGGGGCCGGCGGCGGCGCCACGGCGGGCGCTGCCTGCTGCTCGACCGGAGCGGGCGCCGGAGGCGGTGCTGGTGGCGGCAACACGGCCGCCTCAGCCGGCGCGTTGCTGGCGGTTGCAGACGGCGGTGGAGCGGGCGGGGGCGGAACTGGCGGCGGCGCTGCAGCGGCCGGCGCCTGTTCGGTTGCAGGCGGCGCGGCGACAGGGGCGGGAGCTGGCGCCGGAGCGGCCTGAGGTTGCGGATCAACCTTGGCCTGTTGCGGCGCCTGCTGGCCCGGGGTCGTCTCGTTCTTCTTGGCTTTCTTCGCCTTGCCCTGGCCGGTGTTATCGTAGACGCCGGGGATCTGCACCGTGCCGCGGTCCGGATCGATGCGGATGGTGCGCCCGCCATATTCGAAAGTGTACTGCGCCTGCGCAGCGGTGCTCGCCAAAAGGAATGCGGCCGTGGCCAACAGCTTCCTCATTTCGGTCTCCTGAACAGCTGGTCCCCGTACCAACGCTTACGCGCCGGTTCGATCGCAAAAAGTGATCTAGATCACTGTTGTCCGTATGAGTCGTGCTCCAGCGGGTTCGGGTTCAATAACGCCGGACTCCGTCCAGAGTTGGACGGCGGCGCGGCGCACCTCTGGACGGGGTATGGGATGGGCAGGTACAACCGTTGTGGTTGAAGCTTCCGAAAGCACACGCAAATGCTACGGCCGCGTCTTGGCGAACTTGTTCTGATCGTAGTCGCTTGCCTTGCTGCGACGCCGGCGAACACGGCCGGGCTCCGGTTTATCGAAGTGCCGGCGGACGCCGGCGGCCCCGCGCTCGCGGGCATGGTGTGGACACCTTGTGCGGCGCCCTCCGAGGTCGCTCTCGACGGCGGTGTCGTCCTGCCGGGCGTGAAGGACTGTCCGGTAGCGGGCAATCGACTGCCGCTGATTGTCGTGTCGCACGGACGGCGCGGCTCGTTTTTGGGCCACATCGACACGGCGGCCGCGTTGGCCGATGCCGGCTTCGTGGTCGCCGCGATCAATCACCCGGGCGACACTGCCAGCGACAGCAGCCGGACCGATGAGTTCTCCGTCCTGGTCGAGCGTCCCGCCGACATGAAGCGGCTTACGGATTTCATGCTCGGCGCCTGGAAGGAAGCGGCGGTCCTGGACCCCAAGCGGGTTGGTTTGTTCGGGTTCTCGCGCGGCGCCTATACCGGTCTCGTCGTGATCGGCGGCAACCCCGATTTCGGCGCGCTCGCTCCGCTTTGCGACGGAGATGGAGCCACGACGCCAAAATGCCAGGCCATTCGCGATGGCCTTGTGCCAACTGGGGCGGCCGTACACGACTCCCGCATCAGAGCCGCCGTGCTGGCGGATCCGCCGCTTTATGAAGGCCTTTTCAACCAGGAGCGCCTCGCCAATGTGACGATCTCGATTCTCTTGTGGCGTTCGGCGCTCGGCGGCGACGGTGTCGTGCCCGCTTCAGTCGATACGCTGGAACAAATGCTTCCCGTGCGCCCTGACTTCCGGATCGTGCCGAACTCGTCGCACTTTTCCTTTCTTGCGCCATGTCCGCCCAAGCTGGCCGAAGCCGTGCCGATCCTGTGCACTGATCCGCCCGGGTTCGACAGGAAAGCGTTTCACAGCGCCTTCAACGACGCGGCCGTGAGCTTCTTCCGCACGCAACTGAAGTGACGGACAAGATCGGTCGCTAGTCGAACCAGGCGGCGTAGATCTTCCTGTAGCTGCCGTCCTCCATCGAGATGTGCAGCCACTGGTCGACGAAAGCCTTCAGCGCCATGTCGCGCTGGAGCCAGTAGGCCTTCTCCGAGAAGTCGAACGGCTTCTCGGGATGTACCGCGCAGAGCACGCCGGAATGCTGCTTCTGCTGGTAGCGGGTCTCGGAGGCGTCCGTCATCATCAAATCGGCGTTGCCCTTGGCGATCTCGTCGAAGATCACGGTGTTGTCGGCGAAGACGGTGATGTCGGCGTCCTTGACGTTGGCCCGCGCGAACCGCTCATTGGTGCCGCCGGGATTGACGATGACGCGGGTGCCCTTCTTGTCGATGTCGGAGATGGTCTGGTACTTGCCGACGTCGGCGCAGCGTGCGATCGGCGTCTTGCCTTCACGCATGATCGGCATCGAGAAGAAGCCCTTCCTCTGCCGGTCGAGCGTGACCGAGACGCCGCCCATGGCGATGTCGAACTGGTCGGCCTCGAAGTCCTTCATGAGCTTCGGCCAGGCCGTCGGCACGAATTCGACCTTGACGCCGAGCGCCCTGCCGAGCGCCCCCGCCATGTCGACGTCGAAGCCGCTGAACTGCTGTGTCGCCTTGTCCAGGTAGGTGAAAGGCTTGTAGTCGCCGGTCATGCCGACGCGCAAAGTGCCGCGCTTGACGATCTCGTCGAGGCGCGACGGCGCCGGCTGCTGCGCATATGCCGAAAAGTTCGCCAGCAGGACCGCGGCCAAAGCCGCCACGATTCGAACGATCATCTCTTTTCCACCCATGCCCGAGCTGTCATTGTGCAGCTCTTGAAACCTGGATTTAGACCAGATGCCCGTCGCTGGCGAGGCGGAATTGAAGGGAATTTAGGGTGACGATCTCGATGTATGACGCCTCGGTCGGCGTCTTCGTGCCGTATCTGCGCAACCTGTCGGCACTGCTGGACAAGGGCGTCGCCTATGCCGAAAGCCGGAAGTTCAATCCGGCCGTCCTGCTCGGCATGCGCATGGCGCCGAATATGTACGATCTGGCGCAGCAGATAGGGGAGGCGTGCCGCCATGCCACGGTCGCGCCGGCCTTGCTGGCCGACCAGGAGCCGGTGACGCTGCCGGCGCTGGAGCACGACATCGCCGGGCTTCAGGCGCGCATTGCGACGTCAATCGAGTTCATCGAAAGCCTGTCGCGCGCCGAGATCGATAGTGCGGCGGAACGGAATGTCTTCTTCAGGCTGAAAAACGGGACCGAGCTGCCCTTCACCGGGCGGACGCTGCTGCTTACGTTCAGCGTCCCGCAATTCTTCTTTCACGTCACGACGTCCTACGACTTGCTCCGGCATGCCGGCGTCGAGCTCGTGAAGCGGGATTTTCTCGGCCCCCGCGAGCGCTAGGCTTCGCCCTTGCGCTCGTAATCGGCGAGCGAGCTGCGGCCGGCGATCTCGCTGCGCAGCTCCTCGAAGCGCCGATGTGCCTCATCCTCGTGCGCGTCGACGAAATGCACCGCGGCTTCGCTCGTCATCGGGCCGCTGACCACGGGCGCGGACTGCTCGCCGATGGTCTCGTGGACGTAGAACTGGCCATCATCGCCGCGATGGACCGTCCATTTCAGACGGATCGCCACCATCGGCCCCGGACCGACCTTGCTGTAGCCATCGGCATCGGTGTGCTCCGGCACCAGCGGCTGCTCCTCGACCACGGGATGCTCGTGCTCGTCGACCACCACATGCTCGTCGGCGATCGGATGCTCGTCGGCGACGACCTGCTCACCGTCGACCACCATTTCGGTCTCGGTCTCGCGGACGGGCTCGGGGTGCTCCAAAATGCTGGCGATGGTTGCCAGCGCGTGGTCGGTCGGGTCGATCTCTGACAAGGGTTCATCCTCCAGCTCGACGCGGCCGGCAAGTCTGTCCCACTGCCGCCGCGGCCGGACTTATTACGCGGGTTTGATTAAGGCTGAGTTGGGGCTCGATCTGCACCAAAATGGGACGCATTCTGGCGTTCCGGAGGCGGGCGGATAACCGCCCGCCCGGAGGTCGGCTCAGCCGAGCACGTCCTGGTTGATGATGTTCTGCCGGATGGGATCGCCGTCCAGCACGCTCAGGATATTGCGAGCGGTCTGCTCGCTCATGCGGCTCACCGCCTCGACGGTGACGCCGGCGACATGCGGGGCCATGATGACGTTGGGCAGCGCGAACAGCGCGTTGCTGACCGGCGGCGGCTCCACTTCGAACACGTCGATCCCGGCACCGGCAATCCTGCCGGAGACCAGGGCGTCGTATAGCGCGGGCTCCTTCACGATGCCGCCGCGTGCGGTGTTGATGAGATAGGATTTCGGCTTCATCCGGCCGATCCGCGCCGCATCGAACAGGCCGACGGTTTCCGGGGTCTTCGGGCAGTGAATAGTGACGAAGTCGGCGTTGGGCAGCGCTGCGTCGAGATCGGCGACGGGCTCGCAGCCCGCGGCCTTGATCTCGGCGGCAGGCTTGTAGGGATCGTAGACCTGCACCTTCATTTCCATCGCCAGGCAGCGCTTGGCGGTGCGACTGCCGATGCGGCCGAAGCCGATGATCAGCACGGTCTTGCCGTAGAGGTCGAACGGCAGCATGCCGAGCCGGTTGGCCCATTGGCCATCCTTGACGCAGGCGTGCATCTCATTGGCGCGCTTGGCCAGCGTCAGCATCATGAACAGCGCCTGCTCGGCGACCGAGGGCGAGTTGGCGCTGCCCGCCACCATCAGCGGCACCTTGCGGCGGGAGAGGGCGGGCACGTCGACGGCGTCGTAACCGACGCCGATGCGGGTCACCACCTTCATGTCCTTCGAGGCCTCGAGCTCGGTCTCACCGAAGGCGGTGGCACCCAGCGCCACGCCGTGAACCGGCGCGTGGTTCTTCAGCAAGGCTTCGAAATCCTTGGCCGAGATCAGGTTCGGAAACTCGACGAGTTCGATATCGTCTCGCTGGGTGAGGAGGGCGCGGGCCCCTTGCGACAAAGTTTGTGTAACGAAAATCTTCTTCTTGTTGGTCGCCATCGCTCCCTGCCTGCTTGCATTTCTTGGACCTGCGTCACAGCACGACGCCGGTGTCTTCGTTTAGCAGGTGCATATTGTTGAGGTCCATCGCCAAACGCATGGGTGCCCCGTCCTTGGCGCCGGCGTTGGGATCGACGCGGCCGCAGACCGGCGTGCCGTCGAGCCCGAAATAGACCAGGGTCTCCATCCCCATCGGCTCGGTGACGTCGAGCACGGTGTCGAAGGTCTCGACGCCCGGCCCCAGATGCGCGTGCGACTCGGTGAGGTGCTCGGGCCGGAGGCCGAGCAGCAGCTTGTCGGTGCGCGGCAGCGCGTTGTAGCGCGCGGCGCGAGCCTGTGGCAGCGCAAAGGCGATGCGGTCGGTCAGACGGATCTGGAGCGCGCCACCGACATCCTCCAGCCGGCACGGGATGAAATTCATCGCGGGCGAGCCGATGAAGCCGGCGACGAAGCGCGTCGCCGGCTTGTGGTAGAGCTCGTTGGGCGTGCCGATCTGCTCGATGCGGCCCTTGTTCATCACAACGACGCGGTCAGCCAACGTCATCGCCTCGACCTGGTCGTGGGTGACGTAGACCGTGGTGGTGCGCACCTTCTGGTGCACCTTCTTGATCTCGATCCGCATCTGCACGCGCAGCTTGGCGTCGAGATTGGACAGCGGCTCGTCGAACAGGAACACTTTCGGATTGCGTACGATGGCGCGGCCCATCGCGACACGCTGGCGCTGGCCGCCGGAGAGCTGCTTCGGCTTGCGGTCGATCAGGTCGGTGATGTCGAGGAGGCGGGCGGCTTCCGTCACCCGCGCCTTGATCTCGGCCTTGGGAAAGTGCTTCAGGCGCAGCCCGAACGACATGTTCTCCGCGACCGTCATGTGCGGGTAGAGCGCGTAGTTCTGGAACACCATGGCGATATCGCGATCCTTCGGCGGTACGTCATTGACGACGTCGCCGCCGATCATGATGTCGCCGTCGCTGATGTCCTCGAGGCCCGCGATCATGCGCAGCGTCGTCGACTTGCCGCAGCCCGAAGGCCCAACCAGCACGATGAACTCATGGTCGGCGATGTCCAAGTCGATGCCGCGCACGGCTTCGACATCATCGTAACGCTTGACCACCTTCCGCAATGCAACGTCAGCCATGAGACATCAACCCTTTGTCGCGCCGGCGGTCAGGCCGGCGATGTAGTAGTCCATCAGGAAGGCGTAGATGACCAGCGGCGGAGCTGCGCCGAGCAGCGCGCCGGTCATGATCTGGCCCCAGTTGAAGACGTCGCCCTTGATCAGGGTGGTGGTGATGCCGACCGGGAGCACGAGCTGGTCGATGGACGTCGTGAACACCAGGGGATAGAGGAACTGCGCCCAGGACACCGTGAAGGCGAAGATGGTCGCGGCAATCAGGCCCGGCAGCGCGACCGGAATAAAGATCCGCGTCAGGGTCTGAAGCCACGAGGCGCCGTCGATGATCGCGGCCTCGTCGAGCTCCTTCGGGATCGAGGCGAAATAGCCGATCATGATCCAGGTACAGAACGGCACCGTCAGCGTCGGATAGACGAATAGCAGAACGTACCATCGGTTCAGGAGCGTGATGCCGGTGATGTCCTGAACCAGCGCCAGCATCTTGAACAGCGGGATGAAGAGGAGGCTGTCCGGAACCAGGTAGGTCAGGAACACGCCGGTGGCGAGCGTCGTCGAGCCCCAGAACTTCATCCGCGCGAGCGCGAAGGCGGCAGGGATGCTGATCAGCATCGTGACGAGCACAACCACCAGCGACACGATGGTCGAATTCCAGAAGAACCGGAGGAATTGGTTCGACGTCAGTAGTTCGACATAGTTCGCCAGCGTCGGGTGGAACACCCACCACGGATTGGTCGCAGCCGAGATCTCCGCGCTGCTCTTGAGCGAGGTTATCACCATGTAGAGCGGCGGCGTCAGAAAGAAGATCGCAAACAGCACCAGGAAGAAATAGGACCAGCGCAGCGCCCAGGTACGGTCGCGGCTCATGCTGCCATATTTAACCTTGCGCCGGGGGCCGGCCTTGTCGATCGCTATTGTGCTCATCAGGATTCGTTCCCGCGTTTATTGACGTCGCGCAGGATGAAGATCGCTGCGACGGCGAGGATCGGGACCATAAACAGCGAGACGCTGGCGCCGAGCGGAATGTCGTTGCTCTCGATGCCGACCCGGAACGCATAGGTGGCAAAGATCTGGGTCTGGTCGAGAGGCCCGCCTGAGGTCAGGATGCGGACGATGTCGAAATTAGCGAAGGTGACGATCAGCGAGAACAGCGTCGTGATCGCGATGATGTTGCGCATCATCGGCAGTGTCACGTACCACATCTTCTGCCACCAATTGGCGCCGTCGATTGCGGCGGCCTCGTAGAGCTGGTCCGGCACCGATTTCAGCGCCGCCAGGTACATGATCAGGAAGAACGGCGCGCCGTACCAGACGTTGACGAGGATGACGGAAAAGCGCGCCCAGGCGGCATTGCCGAGCCAGTTGATGGGACCGATGCCGAAGAAGGAGAGCGTGTAGTTGAAGGCGCTGTAGGAGGGGTCGAACAGCCACAGCCAGGCGAGCGTGCTCATCGCCGGCGGGATCACCCAGGGCACCAGCAGCATGCCGCGCCATTTGCGCTGGCCCTTGGCCGGTATGTTGTGCACGAAATGCGCGACGATGAAGCCGATCAGCGCCTTGAAGAACACGGCGGTGATCGCGAAGATGCAGGACTGCTCCACCACCATCCAGAACGTCTCGCGCTTGAACAGGAAGGTGAAGTTGCCGAAGCCGACGAATTTTTGCATCGACTTGTTCAGCGTCGCGAGGTGGATCGAGAACAGGGCAGGGTAAAGCACGAACAGCGCGATCAGCAGGATCAGCGGCAGCGTCAGGAAGAACGCCACGGTCGATTTCCGCTTCAACGCATTGTGCAGGCCCGTCCGTTTGCGCGCGCTCGCCGTGCGGGCGACGCGACCGTCCTCAACGACGACATCGGCCATGTCAGTGTCCTTGGGTCAAGCTTCCTTGCGGAATGTCCAACGGCGGAGCCGGCACCCGCGTGTCGGCTCGATCTGCTCATTCCATCGAACGGTGGGGTGCCCTGGCGGCTCACGCGGGGATGCGTGAACCGCCGTGGCACACCCCGGCTTAGGTTCGCATGAAGCCTTCACACTCGCCTTCGCCCCAGGCGAGTGCGGTCTCCAACTTTTCGCCCTGCGCAAAGCGCAGCGCCATCTTGGTCAGCGTGGCCTGCGCGTAGATCTGCTGGGCGATCTTCGGCGGCGCCGGAGAGGCCGCAATCGACAGTGTCTGATGATTGTAGGGATTTGGATAGTGATAGAGCGTGCCCTTCGGCGGGCCTACCTCGGCCCAGGTCTTCAGCGTCGTCATCTTCGCATAGGCCGGCAAATCGTATCCGCCGCTCGCCGCGACGAACTTTTCGATCGATGATGGCTGTGACAGAAAAGCCAGAAGGCTCTTGGCCGATGCCTTGTTCTTGGAGAAATTCCAGAGACCCCAGAAATAGGGCAGGAACGGCGCATACCGGCCTTTAGGACCGGAGGGGAAGCCGTGCGTCCAGCATTGCTCGGCGACCTGCGGCGCGTCGCGCCTGGCGACCGCCCAGGCGCTCGGCGGATTCATGATGAGGGCGCCGCGGCCGGAGATCAGCCATTTGTTGTTCGAGGCGTCGTCCCAGGACGGAGCGTCCGGCGGCAGGAAGGCGATCAGCTTCTTGTAGTATTCGAGCGCCTGGCGAACCTCATCGGTCTTCACCGTGACATCGCCCTTGGCGTTGACGAGTTCGGCGCCGAACGACTGGAAGATGGCGCCCGCGGTATCGACGCTGTCGGTGGTCTCGCCGAGACCGATTCCGAATGGGAAACCTGCCTTCTGGCACGCTTCCGCCGCCTTCAGGAATGTATCCATATTCCAGCTATCGGCCTTGGGCGGCGCGCCGACGGGGTACAGTTCCTGGACGTCGATCCCCGCATGCTTCTTCATGAGGTCGATGCGCGAGCAGGGCCCCTTGATCTGGCTCCCCGGGGTTGCCGGGACCGCAAGCCATTTGCCGTTGGCCTTGCCGAGATATTTGACCGTGTCGTTGACCTCGCCGTTCTGCTTGATCGCCTCCTCGACCACGTCGTTCACCGGTTCAAACTGCTCGGCATACGCATGCGGCCACCAGGTATACATCTGAAGAATGTCGTGACCGGATTTGGCCTGCGCTTCGGCCGCGACCGTCAACTCGATCTTCTTGTTGTTGCTGGTGATGTAATCGATGGAGACTTCGACCTTCTCCTTTTCAGCCCATTCCTTGACCATGGCGGTGGAGGCGTCGTTGGCACCGGGCACCCAGTGGTCCCAGAAGCCGATCGAGAGTTTGCCGGCGGCGTAAGCGCCGCGGACATAGGGCGCTGTGATCAGCGCGGCGGAGGACATTGCAGTGGCGGCTACAAATTGACGTCGCGTCAGTGTCTTGCGTGACATCTCGTTTCCTCACCTGGATGTTTTATTGTTTTCGCGTTTCCTCTGGCATTCCGAGTTTTGTTTTTGATTTTTGTTCGCGTTTCTTGGTGCTACCGCCTCGCCGTGAAATCGCGCGAAGCGCAGCAAATTGGTAGCGCGATCAGATCATGATTGATCCCGTCTGTCGAGGAAGCCGAACGGCTCGCCGTCTAGAACTAACGTTGCGTCCGGGAACGCGGCAGCGCCGTCTCGCGACGCGCGCCGGAGGTGAACCTCGGAGGCGCATTTTGCGACGCACACTTCGGGTCAAGGACCGCAGGACATCTCGTGCGCAATTACGCCGCAGTTTCGAATAAGCCTTCATAACCGCTTCGCGCCAAACAGTTTTCGGGCGTGGACAGCAATTGGCTGCGGCTGGACCGCGAAGCGGCGAAAACGATAGAGTTGCAACCGGCGGGTGGCCCCCACCCGGACAGGACAATCGGATCGACGATGGAGACCAGAATGATCAACCCGGCGCCGCCTGCGCGGCTTCACCTGCGGCGATGGTTCGCGCTGGGCTCCGTGCTCGCGGTGCTGCTGGGCGCCGCCGCCGTTGCGCAGGCGCAAGGCCTGGTCAAGGGCGTTCAGGATGGAGCCGCGGCCGGCAACAAGGCGGCCGGACCCGTTGGCGGCGTGCTGGGCGGTGCGATCGGCGGCGTGGTCGGTGTCTTCACCGGCGTGCTCGGCGTCAACAACCAGCCGGCTCCGGCTGCCAAGGACGCGAGCAAGGATGCCAGCAAGGACGCGAGCAAGGATTCCAAGCAGCCGGGCGCCGGCAAGGACAAGGGCGCCAAGGAGACCGCCAAGGCGGGCAAGGGCGCCAAGGCGAGCAAGGAAGCCAGGAATGCGCCGCAGGACAACAAGGACAATAAGGACGTCACCGTCCTCACCCAGCCCGGCGCGCCGCAACAGTCCGCCGAGCAGATCGTCGCCAACAGCGATTCCTATATCGAGCGGATCAAGACCGAGTTGAACCTGACGCCCGATCAGGAGAAGCACTGGTTCGGCTTCTCGAGCGCAATGCACTATCTGGGGCATAATGGCGCGGAGCGGCTCAACCTGCGGATCGCCCGCGCCAAGCGGGATCCGCCTGACGACATCATCGAGCAGATGCGCAACGAATCGCAATTCCTGATCGACCGCGCCGCCGACCAGCGCAACGTCGCCGATGCCGCCGAGCCGCTCTATTCGAGCCTCGACGACAAGCAGAAGCAGGTCTTCATCCAGGAGATGGTGCGCCTCAGCCACGAGCGCGGGCTGGATTAATCAAGTTGAATCCGATCGCGGGCGTCTGAATTAATGGCGCCCGCCACGAATTCGTGAATCCTCTCCGCATTTCGGATATGGTTAGCTTCGTAAGCTGACTGCGGGGTTGATATGGCGGACGGACTCTCCGTTTTCCTGGTCGAAGACGAGGCGTTGATCCGGATGATGATCGCCGACATGGTGGAGGAACTCGGCCATCATGTCGTCGCAGAAGCGGACAATGTCCGGGACGCGAGCGCCTTTGCGATGACCGCGCAATACGACTTCGCCATCCTCGACATCAACCTGAAGGGCCTCTACGTCGATCCGGTCGCCGACCTGATCGAGCGCCGCGGCAAGCCGTTTCTGTTCGCCACCGGCTACGGGCCGGAGCTGCTGCCGTCCTTGCTCCGGCGGCGGCCGATCCTGCGCAAGCCGATTTCCCTCGACCAGCTCAAGGTGATGATCGATTCGCTGTTTCCGGGCGCGGTCGCCAAAACTCCTCACTGAAAAGGCTCCTCACCGAGAAGGCGCCGTACCGAGATCGCCAACGAAAATGGCCGCCCGTGAGGGGCGGCCATTTGGCGAAAGAATGTCTCGTCGTCTCAGATCAGGCCGGCGCTGAGGTCGATGCCGCGCGCCATCACGCCGAACGAGGCGACCAGGCCCATGCAGCAGAACAGCAAGATGATCTTGAACGAAGAATCGGCAAAACGGGTTTCGACGGCGACCGGGATCGCGGCAAGCGAAATCATGCTCATGTTCATTCCCCCCTTTGTTGACCCCTGAATTGCATCAGGTAAGGGAAGCTCTTAGAGCAAAAAGTTTGACGCGAGCTTGCGAGGGATCGTTAACGGAATCGCAATCGCTCGCGTGTTTTCGCGAGCAGCGAGCGGTCCCGCAAGTCTCAGTTGCGGCCGTTCTTCAGCACGGTGGCGATGGTATGGGCCGTCATGGCGGCGCGATCAGAGGCGCGCTGCGCGGCCAGCCGGTCGCGGGCCTTTTCCTCGATCAGGAGCTCGATCAGGGCCAGCCGCTTGTCATCGTCGTCCGCCTCGGTCAGCAGGCGGTGATAGCGGTGATAGTCGAAACCGAAGTCCTGCTTACGCATGTCACGCCCCCGCAACTACGGGAATTGTTTCCCATCGGACACAGTCGGGCAAGCACGATCCTGCGTGGAACCGCGCCTTGGCTGCAATCAGCTGTGTATAGTTAACGGACTGGACGGCGTCGGAGCCGATCGCGGCTCATCAATCCGGATTGTGGTCGGCGAACATCTTCAGGCCGACGAAGCTCGCGTCGGGTTTCGTCACCAGCCTGGTCGGGATGTTGCGCAAATAGTCCTGGAAGCGTCCCTTGGCTTCGAAGCGCGCCCGGAACGCGGAGGCGGCAAGGAACTCCGGAAAGCGCGGCACGATCCCGCCAGCGATGTAGACGCCGCCACGGGCGCCGAAGGTCACCGCGAGATTGCCCGTGACCGAGCCGAGGATGGCGCAAAACATCTCCAGCGTCGCGCGGCTGAGTTCGCAACTGCCCTCCAGGGCGGCCTTGGTGATGGCGGCGGCGTCGCGGTGCGGCACCTGGGCGCCGTCGACCTCCGCCAGCGCCTCGTAGAGGCTTTGCAGACCGGAGCCCGAAAGCGCCCCGCGCTCGATGGAGACATGGCCGAAACGTCGGCGCAAGCACGCGATCACGCGTTCCTCGCGCTCGTTTTCCGCCGGCAAAGTGGCGTGGCCTGCCTCGGTGACGACCGCCAGCCGGGCGCCGTGGCGTTCGACCAGACAGGAGACGCCGAAGCCGGTTCCAGGCCCAACCACTAGCAGCGGTTCTCCGGGGAGGCCGTCCTGGCCCCCGAGCGGGATCAAATCGGCAGGCTTCAGGGCGGGCAGGGACCAGGCCACGACCTCGAAATCATTGAGCACATGCACGCTCTCGAAGCCGAGGGCCGGCTGGAGCTCGTTGCCGTCGATGACCCACGGACTGTTGGTCATGACGCAGCGGTTATTGGTCACGGGACCCGCGACGGCCAGCACGGCTCGTTTGGGCTGCTTGCCGCCGGACCGGCGCGCAAGGACGTCCGCGATGGCTTCCCGGACGGTCGGGAAGTCAGCGACCTTCACATAGTCGATGGGCCCGGCCTGGTCGCCGCTGTCCGATGCGCTTTCGCTCAGCGCAAAGCGCGCATTGGTGCCGCCGATATCGGCGAGAAGAATCTGTCCTGTCTTGCCGATACTCATGACCTTGTGGCTGCCGCGTCCTGCAGGCTCGCGGGAACCGTTCCCTCCGCTCCATCCGATCCGCAATTTGCGAACGTCTCTAGAATCCGTCCTCGGGTGAGCCTAGTCAACTCGGACAACGCCAAACCGTTGCATCCCAGGTGCGACGGGCGCGATATCGCCGCATGTGTCGATGGTTGCGAAGCCGCGCGGGAAGATCGACATTGGACGGAGCGTTCGGCGCCCGTCGCGCCGGACGGCTGGAACGGGACCTTGCGATGCAGATTTCCGACCGCGACGTGCTGCTGGTGATCGACGTGCAGAACGACTTTTGCACCGGCGGAGCGCTCGCCGTTCCCGGCGGCGAGAAGGTTGTCCCGGCGATCAACCGAATTGCCGCAAATTTCACCAATGTGGTGCTGACCCAGGACTGGCATCCGGGCGACCACGTCTCGTTCGCACCGAACCATGCGGGCAAGCAGCCGTTCCAGACCATCGAGCTCGACTACGGCACCCAGGTGCTGTGGCCGACGCACTGCGTGCAAGACACGGCGGGCGCTGAATTCCATGGGGAGCTTGAAATTACCAGGGCAAACCTCGTGGTGCGCAAAGGCTTTCGTCGCGGCATCGATTCCTATTCGGCGCTGTTCGAGAACGACCACCGGACGCCGACCGGGCTGCTCGGTTATTTGCGCGAGCGCGAGCTGAAGACCGTCTTCATCGCCGGTCTGGCGCTGGATTTCTGTGTTCGTTTCTCGGCGGAAGATGCCCGCAAGGCGGGGTTCGAGGTCGCCGTCATCGAGGATGCATGCCGCGGCATCGATCTCGACGGCTCGGTGGCCGCGACCCATCGGAGTTTTCGCGAGCGCGGTATTTCGATCGTCAGCCTGGAGGCCTTGCTGTGAGGACCTTGAGATAGTCATGGTGGAGAAGGGCGGCAAACCGCTGGGTGGATCGGATCGTCCTCCGGATGATCCGCTGCTATGGCCATTTGCGGCGGCGCGGCTCGCGATGGACGCCTGCTTCTGGTGGCTGGAGCGCGATCCGCCGGAACAGGACGCGAGCAATCTGCCGTGGACGACACCCAACACGGTCGGCTTGGAGCTTGCGACCATGCGCCTGCGCGATTGCACGCGGACGCAATCCGGCCAGCCGGCACTGGTCTGCGCGCCCTATGCGCTGCATCGGGCCCTGATCGCCGACTTCGCACCGGGCCACAGCGTGGTGCAGTCGCTGCAGAATGGCGGCATCGATCGGGTCTACCTCACCGACTGGCGCTCGGCCTCGCCGGACATGCGCTATCTCTCGATCGACAGCTATCTCGGCGATCTCAACGTCGCCGTTGACGAAATCGGCGCGCCGGTCGATCTCGTCGGCCTGTGCCAGGGCGGCTGGCTGTCGCTGCTCTATGCGGCGCGCTTTCCCGCCAAGGTGCGGCGGCTGGTGCTGGTGGGGGCGCCCGTCGATCTCTCGATCGATTCCGCGCTGTCCCGGCTAGCTCGCAATTCGCCTGAGGCGCTCTACGACCAGCTCGTGGCGCGCGGCGGCGGCAATGTCAGCGGCGACGAGATGCTGCGCTTCTGGACGAAGGCGCCGAGCCGCGACGACATTGCGGCGGCATTGCAGAGGGATCTCTCGGACGAGGAGGGCGCGGCACTGCTCGCGCGTTTCGATCGCTGGAATACCGAGACGCTCAACCTGCCCGGCACCTATTATCTGGAGATCGTCAACCGAATCTTCCGGGAGAATCGGATTGCCGGCGGCAACTTCACGGCGCTCGGCCGCGAGGTTGATCTGAGGGACGTCAAGGCGCCGGTCTTCCTGCTCGCCGGGCTCGATGACGACGTCGTGCCGGCCAGACAGGCGCTTGCGACCGCCGGTCTGCTCGGAACGCCGCCGGCCTTCATTGCCGCGGCCTCTGAGCCCAGCAATCACCTCGGCCTGTTCATGGGGGCGCGCACCCACGCCCATGCCTGGCCCCGGATCGCCGAGTGGCTGCGCAACGACCTCTCCGGAGTGCTGGCCCGCAGCGCCTGACCTTGTCGGGTGCCTTGGCCCGGCCGGGCCGGCGAACACGCAAATCCGTTATGCATGACGGCGGATGGCCTGCACGGGGCTCGGTCGATGGGTTACATATCATGGGGAACTGGCGGCTGCGGCCGCGACAAGATTAAGGGTACCGCGCTCGATGAGCTTCCACTCGATCTACGCCCACGGATTTGCGCGCGTGGCGGCCTGCGTCACCACCTCCCATGTGGCCGATCCCACGGCCAATGCGAAGGCGATTCTGGCGGCGGCAGGCGCTTGCCATGAACAGTCGGTGGCGGTTGCCGTGTTTCCGGAGCTGTGCCTGTCCGGCTACGCGATCGAGGATCTCGTCAAGCAGGACCCGCTGCTCGATGCGGTCGAGCGCGGGCTCGCCTCAATCGTCGAGGCCTCCTCGGCGCTGATGACGGTTCTGATCGTCGGCGCGCCGCTGCGCTTCGGTCATCGCATCTACAATTGCGCCGTCGTCATTCATCGCGGCAACGTCCTTGGCGTCGTGCCCAAGTCTTATCTGCCGACCTATCGCGAATTCTACGAGGGACGGCATTTCGCCTCCGGTGCCGGCGTGGCCGGAGAGACGATCGCGTTTGGCGGGCTGCATGCACCGTTCGGCGTTGACCTCCTGTTTGCGGCCGAGGATGTTCCAGGCCTGATCATCGGCGTCGAGATCTGCGAGGACATGTGGATTCCGGTGACGCCGGCATCCGAACTCGCGCTTGCCGGCGCCAGCGTGCTGATCAATCTATCCGGCAGCCCGATCACGATCGGTCGGGCGCGCTCGCGCGCACTGCTGTGCCAATCGACGTCGGCGCGTTGTCTTGCGGCCTACGTCTATTCAGCCGCCGGAGCAGGGGAATCGACCACGGATCTGGCCTGGGACGGCCAGACCTCGATCTATGAGAATGGCGTGCTGCTGGCCGAGGGCGAGCGGTTCCGCCAGGACGGCCAGATCACGCTGGCCGATGTCGATCTCGATCTGCTCAGGCAGGAACGCGCACTGATGGGCACGTTCGACGACAATCGCCGGCAACGCGAAGCCTTTTTCCGGAGGATCACCTTTGCCCTGAAGCCGCCGGCCACCGACGTCGGCTTCCTGCGCAAGATCGAGCGCTTCCCGTTCGTGCCGAGCGACGAAGCCCTGCTCGAGCAGGATTGCTACGAGGCCTACAACATCCAGGTCGCCGGCCTCGTGCAGCGCATGCGCGCGACCGGAACCAAGCGCGTGGTGATCGGCGTCTCGGGCGGGCTCGATTCCACCCACGCCCTGATCGTCGCCGCCAAGGCGGTCGACCTGCTCGGACTGCCGCGCAGCAACATCCTGGCCTACACGATGCCGGGCTTTGCCACCGGCAGCGAGAGCAAGACCAATGCACTGGCGCTGATGAAGGCGTTGCAGACGGAGTGGCAGGAGCTCGACATCCGCCCCACGGCGACGCAAATGCTGAAGGACATCGGCCATCCCTTCGGCAAGGGCGAGAAAGTCTACGACATCACGTTCGAGAACGTGCAGGCGGGCCTGCGGACAGACTATCTGTTCCGGCTCGCCAACCATCATGGCGGCATCGTCATTGGAACCGGCGATCTCTCGGAGCTCGCGCTCGGCTGGTGCACCTACGGCGTCGGCGACCAGATGGCGCATTATAATGTCAACGCCGGGGTGCCGAAGACGCTGATCCAGCACCTGATCCGCTGGGTGATCGCCTCAAAACAGTTCAGCGACGACGTCAACCGGACGCTGGCGTCGATCCTGTCCGCCGAAATCTCGCCAGAGCTGGTTCCGGTCAAGCCCGGCGAGAAGCCGCAGAGCACGGAAGCCTCCGTCGGGCCCTACGAGCTGCAGGATTTCAACCTGTTCTACACGCTGCGGTTCGGCATGCGGCCGTCCAAGATCGCGTTCATGGCGCAGCACGCCTGGAATGACGTCGCCAAGGGCGAATGGCCGCCGGCGTTCCCGACCGATAAGCGCAGGGCCTATGATCTGCCGGAGATCCGGCGCTGGCTGGAAGTGTTCCTGCGCCGCTTCTTCGCCTTCAGCCAGTTCAAGCGCTCGGCGATGCCGAACGGGCCGAAGGTTTCGGCCGGTGGCTCGTTGTCGCCGCGCGGCGACTGGCGCGCGCCGTCGGATTCAAGCGCGGCGGCATGGCTTGAGGATCTCGAGCGGAACGTTCCGAAGTGATTAGGCAAGACTGATCGGGCAGGGCGCCTCAAAACGACTTCGCGCCGCGCGGCTCATACAGCCGGCGGCGCGAAATTGCGTTCAATCTAGAAAGTTCCGAGGTCCGGAGTGCCTAGGAGTCCGGACCTCGTCACCTTGCCCCAGCCTTTGATCCCCCCGCCCCATGCGGTCCCCCAACCCCATGTAGCGCGATCAGAGGGTGATGCCCCTGGAAGGCCGCCGATCGATGCGCGCGATGTACGCGAAGTATCGTTAGGATTCCATTCCGTGTCACTACGGACACGAACGCGCTTGATGCTGCACGCTGGTGCATTCGTCCGCATCTGCTGCGATCACTGCTGCCTGAATTCGATGCAGGCGATCGGCGGGGATGTCCACATCAGCGCATCGCCGCGGCACCTGCATTTCACGGGCCTGTCACTTAACTGGTCTAGCGCTGCTCCCGTCATCGCTGACGGTCAAGGAGCAAGCCATGTCGAAGCCGGTGCTGGGCGCAGCATTGTCCATCAAATCGATCCCTGCTCACCGCGACTGGCTTCTGGAACGGCAGCGCGATCTCGAAATCCAGGATTTTTTCCGCGCGGATTTGCTCGACGGCGATTGGCGGAGTGCAGCCAGCGAGATCAAGCAGATGCTCTCGGGCCATACCGGCCGGCTCGGCATTCACGGCCCGTTCTGGGGCTTCAAGATCGACAGCCATGATCCCTTGATCCGCAAGGCGGTGACGAAGCGGCTGCTTCAGGGCCTCGATGCCGCGGAATTCCTCGGCGCGACGCAGATGGTGATCCATTCACCGTTCACGACCTGGGACCACAACAATCTCGACCTCTATCCTGATAACCGAGGCAATCTCGTCGAACGCGTCAAGACGACGCTTGCCGAGGTGATCGCGCGGGCCGAGACGATCGGCTGCGAGGTCGTCATCGAGAACATCGAGGACAAGGATCCGCGCGACCGCGTGCGCCTCGCCAAGGCGCTCGAAAGCAACAAGGTCCGCGTCTCCCTCGACACCGGCCACGCCAACTATGCCCACATCTCCACCGGCGCTCCGCCGGTCGATTACTACGTCGAGACCGCCGGCGACATGCTGACGCATGTGCACCTCCAGGACACCGACGGCTTTGCCGACCGGCACTGGGCGCCGGGCGAAGGCAACATCCCGTGGGTGGCCGTGTTCCGCGCGCTGGGCCGGCTGACCTCCAACCCGCGGCTGATCCTCGAACTCCGCAATCACGACGACGTTCGCGCCGGCGCAGCCCATCTGGCCGCGCTCGGTCTCGCTGAATAACCGGCATCACAAAGGTCAGGGCTTATCGTCATGAGCAAACTCACCCGTCGCACCATCCTGAAGTCCGGCGGCGCTGCCGCAGGCACGCTTCTCCTGCCGCGCTTTGCGATCGGGCAGGCCGACAACCGTCCGTCGGTGACGATCGCCGTGCAGAAGGTGACGAATTCGAACGTGCTCGACGTGCTGCGCGAGCAATCGAACGTCGGCGAACGCGTGTTCTTCTCCTCGATCTGGGAGGGACTGATCTCCAAGAACTGGCGCGGCAGCCTGGAGGCCGTGCCGGGCCTCGCCACCGAGTGGCGCCGCATCGACGACCAGACCGTCGAGGTGAAGCTGCGCCAGGGCGTGAAGTTCCACAATGGCGACGAGCTGACGGCCGAAGACGTCGTCTTCACCTTCAGCCGCGAGCGCATGTTCGGCGAGACCGAGGCCAAGAGCCGCTCCACCATCCAGGCCTTCGAGAAGATCCCGACGCCGCGCCCGGGCAAGGAATTGCCGCCTGACGTGCCGGCGGTCGCCCGCCGCATCTGGCCGGACCTCGTGCGCGTCGATGCCGTCGACAAGTACACGGTGCGCTTCTACAACGCGACGCCCGACGTCACGATCGAGGGCCGGCTGTCGCGCTACGGCTCCGACATCATGAACCGCCGCGCCTGGGAGCAGTCCGCGAGCTATCTCGACTGGGCGCGCAAGCCGATCACGACGGGGCCGTACAAGGTCGTCGAGCTCAAGCCCGACGTGTCGCTGACCCTCGAAGCGCATGACGAATATTGGGGCGGCCGGCCGCCGCTCAAGCGCATCCGTTTCCTCGAAGTGCCCGAGGTTGCGAGCCGCATCAACGGGCTGCTGTCGGGCGAATACCAATTCGCCTGCGACATCCCGCCGGACCAGATTGCCGGCATCGAGAAGAACTCTGCGTTCGAAGTGCAGGGCGGCACCATCCTCAATCACCGCCTGACCGTGTTCGACAAGAACCACGCCCAGCTCGCCGATCCGCTGGTGCGGCGCGCCTTCACCCACGCGATCGACCGCCAGGCGATCGTCGACAGCCTGTGGGCGGGCCGTACCCGCGTGCCGAAGGGTCTTCAGTGGGAATTCTACGGCGACATGTTCAACGCCGACTGGAGCGTGCCGGCCTACGATCCGAAGCTCGCGCAGGATCTGTTGAAGCAGGCCAACTACAAGGGCGATCCGATTCCGTATCGCCTGCTCAACAACTACTACACCAACCAGGTTGCGACCGCCCAGGTGCTGGTCGAGATGTGGAAGTCGGTCGGCCTCAACGTCCAGATCGAGACCAAGGAGAACTGGTCGCAGATCATGGAACGCGCGCAGACCCGCGCGGTACGCGACTGGTCGAACTCGGCTGCCTTCAACGATCCCGTCTCGTCGCTGGTCGCCCAGCACGGCCCGAACGGCCAGCAGCAGCAGATCGGCGAGTGGACCAACGCCGAACTGAACAAGCTTTCGGAGTTCCTGGAGACCTCGACCGACCGGGCCGCCCGCAAGAAGGCGTTCCGCCGCATGCTGGAGATCGCCGAGCGCGAGGATCCCGCCTATACGGTGCTGCACCAGAACGCGACCTTCACCGCGAAGCCGAAGTCGATCAAGTGGAAGGCGTCGCCGGCATTCGCGATGGATTTCCGCGCCGGCAATTTCGAGGCGTAAATGGCGACGCCGCTGGTCAGCATCCAGAGCCTCAGCGTCGCCTTCAACGGTGTAGCGGTCCTGCGCGGCGTCGATCTCACCTTGCAGAAGGGCGAGGCTCTCGGCCTCGTCGGCGAGTCCGGCTCCGGCAAGTCAGTGACGTGGCTTGCTGCGCTCGGCCTCTTGCCGCGGCATGCAAAAGTCTCGGGCTCCGTGCGGCTCGACGGACGCGAAATCCTCGGCGCACCCACGGGTGAGCTTGACCGGGTGCGGGGCGGGCGGGTCGCCATGATTTTTCAGGACCCCGCAAGCGCACTCAATCCGGTGCTCACCATTCGCAAGCAGCTCTGCGAGGCTTTGGCGCTGCATCGCGCTCTCTCGGGCGAGGCGGTGAGAGCCGAAGCGCGGCGGCTGCTCGATCTCGTCGGCATTCCCGATGCGGCGCGGCGGCTCGAAGCCTATCCGCACGAATTCTCGGGCGGCCAGGTCCAGCGCATCATGATCGCGATGGCGCTGGCCGGAAATCCCGATCTCCTCGTCGCGGACGAGCCGACCACGGCGCTCGACGCCACCATCCAGGCGCAGATTTTGGAGCTGCTCTCGACCATCCGCCGCGAGATGAGCATGGCGATGGTGCTGATCAGCCATGATCTCGGCGTCGTCGCGGAAAACTGCGACCGCGTCGCCGTGATGTATGCCGGCCGCATCGTCGAGCAGGCGCCCGCCAACCAGCTCTTTGCCGATCCGGTGCATCCCTACGCGCAGGGCCTGATCGGCGCACTGCCGCCGCTCGACGGACCGCGTCGACGTCTCACGGCCATTCCGGGGACCGTTCCCGATCCCGCGCACATGCCAAGCGGCTGTGCCTTCGCGCCGCGCTGCGTGCTGGCGGCCGAGCCGTGCGGACTTGCCGTGCCGAGCCTGGCGCCGATCGCGAACGATCGCGTGGTTGCCTGCATCCGTGCCGAAGCTTCGCGCCGCGCGCTGCTCGGGATCGCCGCCGAATGAGCGGGCCGCTTGTCGAGGTGTCCTCGATCTCGCGCAGCTACGCGATGCGCTCCGGGATGTTCGGCCGCAGCACAGCGGTTCACGCGGTCGACGGCTTGTCACTTGCGATCCGCAAGGGCCAGACGCTCGGCCTCGTCGGCGAATCCGGCTCGGGCAAGTCGACCACGGGTCGTATCGTGCTCGGTCTCGAGCCGCCCGATCGCGGCGAGGTGCGGTTCGACGGCAAGGCGATGGCCGCGCCGGGCACGAAGGCGTGGCGCGCGCAGCGGGCGCGCATGCAGATGATCTTCCAGGATCCGCTGGGGGCGCTGGACCGGCGGTTGCCGGTCGCCACCCAAATCCGCGAGCCCCTGGACATTCACGGTCTCGGCACGCCGGCCGAACGCGAGGAGCGTGTCCGCGAATTGCTGCGCGCGGTCGAGCTGACGCCGGCGCATGGCGCGCGCTATCCGGGCGCGCTCTCCGGCGGCCAGCGTCAGCGTATCGTGCTGGCGCGGGCACTGGCGACAAAGCCCGATTTCCTCGTCTGCGACGAGCCGGTCAGCGCGCTCGACGTCTCGATCCAGGCGCAGGTGGTGAACCTGCTTTGCGACCTCCAGGCGCAGCTCGGGCTGACGCTGCTGTTCATCAGCCACGATCTGCGCGTTGTCAGGCAGATCAGCAATGTCGTCGCCGTGATGTATCTCGGCCGCATCGTCGAGATCGGCAGCGCCGACGATCTCTTCGCGCGTCCCGAACACCCCTATACGCAGGCGCTGGTCTCGGCCTCGCCGGCACCGGGCCGCCGCAGCGCGGGCCGCATCGTGCTGGCAGGCGATCCGCCGAACCCGGCGGCCAGGCCCCAAGGCTGTGCGTTCCATCCGCGCTGCCCGCGCGCTATCGCGCGCTGCGCGAGCGAGGTGCCGGTGCTGTCGGCCGTCAGCGGTGACAGGCAAGTCGCCTGCCACCTCGTGACGGGGCCGCAGGCCGAGACGCGGGACGCGGCCTGATGGGACGCTACCTTGCCATTCGGATCGGACGCGCGGCGCTGACGATCGTGCTCGTCGTCACCTTCGCCTTCGTGGTGCTGCGCCTCTCCGGCGATCCCGCGTTGATGATCCTGGGACCGGAGGCGCCGCCGGAAGTGCTCGCTGCTTTCCGCAAGGCCTGGGGGCTAGATGATCCCATCTGGTTCCAGTACCTCGACTACTTCGGCGCCATCGCCAAGGGCGAGCTCGGCCGCTCCATGCGCGACGGGCGACCGGCGATTGAGCTCGTGCTGGAGCGGATTCCGGCGACGCTGGCGCTGACGCTGCCGGCGTTCTTCTTCAAGGTCGCCCTCGGCATTCCCGCCGGCATCTACGCGGCGCTGCACCGGGGCTCGGGAATCGACCGCGCCGTGATGATGACGGCGGTCGCCGGCTTCACCGTGCCGAGTTTTGTCCTTGCGCTGCTGCTCGTGCTCGTGTTCGCCGTGCAGCTCGGCTGGCTGCCGTCGGGCGGGCAGGACAGCTGGCGTCACGCCATCCTGCCAATCGTGACACTCAGCCTCGGCGGCGCCGCGGTGCTGGCGCGCTTCACTCGCAGCGCCATGCTGGAGGTGCTGGGCCAGCCCTACATCCGCACCGCCTCGGCCAAGGGCGTGCCGTGGCGCAAGGTGGTGACGTCGCATGCGCTGCCGATCGCGGCGATCCCGACCGTCACCATCCTCGGCTTCATGGTGGGCACGCTGATCGCGGGCGCGGTCGTGGTCGAGAGCGTATTTGCTTGGCCGGGAGTAGGGCGCCTGCTGGTCGTCGCCGTCGCCAACCGCGACCTTGCCGTCGTGCAATGCATCCTGTTGCTGGTCGCGATGACCATGGTCACGTCCAATCTGATCGTCGACTTCCTCTACGGCTTCCTCGATCCGCGCCTCCGCGCCAAGGGGGCCCACGCATGACCGATGCGACGCTGAAGGATACGGCTGTCCGCCACCGCATCAGCCTTCCCGCGATCCCTGTCTCGGTCGCACTCGCGATCAGCTGGATCGTCGCCATGCTGGTGATCGCAGCGTTCGCCGAGAAAATCGCACCTTACAGCTTCACCCAGCTCGACCTGCGCAACCGGCTGGCTGCGCCCGGCAATGTCGCGCACTGGCTCGGCACCGACGAGCTCGGCCGCGACGTGCTGTCGCGGCTCCTCGTCTCGATCCGCATCTCGCTGTTAATTGCGTTCGGCGCGACTGCGATCTCTGCGATCGTCGGCACCACGCTCGGCTTCCTTGCCGCGCATTTCCGCGGGGCCGTCGAGCAGCTCGTGCTGATGCTGACCGACTTCCAGGCCAGCATGCCGTTCCTGATCATGGCGCTCGCGGTGCTGGCCTTCTTCGGCAATTCGCTGCCGCTGCTGATCGGCCTGATGGGCCTGTTCGGCTGGGAGCGCTACGCCCGCATCGCCCGCGGCCTCGCCATCTCCGCCAATGCGCAAGGCTATGCCGCCGCCGTCCGCCAGCTCGGCGCGACGCCGTCGCGGATTTACCTTAGGCATATCCTGCCCAACATCGCCTCGACCCTGATCGTCTCGACGACGCTCGTCTTCCCCGAGGTGATCCTGATGGAATCCGGCCTGTCCTTCCTCGGCCTCGGCGTGCAGCCCCCGATGACCAGCCTCGGCAACATGGTCGGCTATGGCCGCGAGTACCTGACCCGGGCGCCCTGGATCATGCTCGCGCCGGCGACCACAATCGTGATCACCACGCTGGCCGTCTCCGTGATCGGCGACTGGCTGCGCGACCGGCTCGATCCGACCCTGCAATAGGGCGACCGGCCTGACGCGTGCGCCGACTTGCCATCGGACACCCGCTTCTAGCCTTGGACCTCCGGCGTCCGGCCGCGCCCGAGCGCGAATTGACCGACCGGGCCCTCGATATGGAATTCCAACTCCGTCATTTTCGCGAACAGATCGATGTTGGTGCTGCCAATGGCGCAGCCGCCGAGGCCCATATCGGTCGCCGCCAGGTAAAGCGTCTGAATCAGGCTGCCGACATCCTTCAGGATCAGCGAATATGCGATTGAGCTGTATTTCCAGGAGACCCGTCCAAAACGCGCCGCGATCGTGATGAGGATTTGCGGCTGACCCGGCGCGTCCATGGCGAACTGGGCAGCCGCCAAATGCGCCTGGAGTTGTTGGGGGGAGGCGCTGATCGCGACGAGCGCGTGGCTCCCTGCATCGTAGTGGTAGAATCCGCGCGCAAGCCCGTCGCAGTTCGCGACGGTAAGGTACAATTCCAGCTCGTACGCGCTGCCCGCCGACGGATAAGGCCTTGTGCTGTAGGTGACGTCGGGACCGCCTTCGAAATACGGCTCGCTCGTCCATTCGGACAAGACGCGCGCGCTGGTGTCGAGAAACTGCGCGAGTTCGCCGAGCGTGACCGGATTCTTGTCGTCGAAATCCCGTGTTGAATGGCGTTCGCGCAACAGCTTCGGGAAGCGGGAGTTCGGTTCCGGGGAGGAGAATTTGCGCAGGTCAATCTTGCTGCCGGCCCAGGGCGGACGCACCGCTGGCGACGGCGGAACGACGCCGGCATAGGTGAAAGCGGCGCCGACCGGATTGGCTTGCCGACCCTCCGTGCTCCGCGTGTGAAACACCAGATCGTGGAAATCCCAGAGTACGAGGTTGCCGTCGCCTTCGTTCACCCGCAGGCCTTCTCCGTCTTTCGCATCGAGCTTGAGCAGGATCTGGCTGTCCAGCAACAGTTCGAGCAGATGGACGGTGGAGGAAGCCACCTTCTGGTTGAGCTTGCCGATCTTCCGGGGCTGCGACAGCGCCGCAAGGGTGGCGGCGATGGCGGGATCGCCAATCCGGAACAACGCGCCGGCGCGTGGCGATTCCAGCACCAGCTCGTTGCCGCGCCGACGGAGAAAGGCAAAGCGCGATAGGACAATGGTGTCACGACTGCCCAGCTTCGCGCGCCGCGGCCAGTATTCGGGGACTTGGGGTTCGATGACCACGAAGTCCTGCGTGTTACGCGAAGAGGAGAGGCGGTATTCCAGAAGCCCCTGCCGGGCCAGGCGACGCACCAGGGCGTCGACGTCTCTCGCGAGGGCGCTCTTGCCCGCAAAGGACGCGAGCGGAAGGCCGGTGCTCAGATGTCGCGCGCAGTCCATCGCGGCCGCGCTGAATTGTCCGAGGTTGACGGAATAGTCGCCCAGAATGGCGGTGATGTTTCCGTCCGGCTGCATCTGGAGGGAGAAATGATGGCTCAACCGGGCGGCAATGTCTGGCGCGATCTTCCTGGTCGGCTTTTTCCGGGGAGCGCGCACGAAAGAGCAACCCTTCAGGTGTGTGGAAGGAATGAAGTCAGATCGCTTTCCGGTCGCGGCCGGTCCAACAATCCGAGCTTCACCGGCACATCGTAAAGGCGACCCGGTGCGAAACGGCGATAGAAATGACGCAGGCCGGGAACGAGCACTCTGACGACCGGAACCTCGACGTCGGGACGTGTCTGGTCGAGGACGAGGAAATCGTAGCCTGCACGGGCGGCGATCTCGACGCAGGCAATGACCTGGTCACGCGTATTGTCGTGAAGCTTGAGGCTCGGCGCTGGGGGGACGATCGGGTGGTCGCTCGGTGTCAGGAACGGGTAGTCTTCCAGGCGCAGCGGCGTGACACCGTCGAGGGTCGGCTTCTCGCCGCTTGCGCCGCCCATCATGCCGACGGACATAAATTGGGTCAGTTCGGTGAGGGATCGCAGCAGCGCTATATGGCGGTCGAAATGCGCGCCGGAACCGAACTCGATATTCTCGTGTCCATTCTGCATCCAGTGCATGATCGCCACGTAAGTCGGAATGCCGAGGTCCGTGGTGATGTCGAGCACCCACAGCTTGCGCCCGGCTTCCGCAAATTGAGCCTGGAGATCCCGAACATAGAAATCGTCGAATTGCCCGAGATCGACCTCGGCGCGTTGCACCCGGTTGTACCACCAGATCGCGTAGGCATCGCGCTCGATCAGTTCGAGGAAGCCCTGAACGATGGCTTCGTCGCGGGTGTTGCCGGCCGCACAGCCGTTGGAATCCGTATGAAAGCCGCCATAGAAGAAGTACAGGAGGCCGGTCGGCAGATATTTGAAGCGTTTGTCGCGCAACGACGAGACCGGCGACCACTCGGTCCCCGTCGAGGGATCGAACGGCTCGGGCACCGGATGGGGATCGTCCTGCTGCTGCAGAAACCTGGTCTTGAACTGCGTTTCGCTGAAGAGCTGGACGTCGTTGGGAAGAAGCGCGTCGCTAGGCGCGAAATCGTCGAAGCGGCGCGTCGTCCTGATTTCATCGCCCTGGAAAATGCCCGAATAGCGTTCGATCGACTCCATCAGCGCGCTTGCCTCACCCTGTTCAGCCGTCGAGCCCTTGCCAAAACTGCCCCCGCTCAATCCAGACCTGAGCTGGTCGATGCTGTGGGCCGGCGCGGAGAAATTGTGCTGGGCGAAGTAATTGGTGTTCATCGGCAGGTCGACGTCGATCCGCTCGAGTCGGGTCACCACCCCTGTCAGTGGACTCACATGCTTGCGGAAGCGCGACACCGTCGACCGCGACGTCACGGTGCGATATCCACCGCTGGTCATGACGAGCCTCTTGCCCTCGGCAATCTCGACCAGGGCCGGAGATCGGCGCGGGTTGTTCAGCTTCCTGCTGCCGCAGGTCGGACATTGCGGACGTCGCGTCACGTAGTGCTTGGCGATGGCGGCGCCGGTCAGGTCGAAGCTTGCGATGTGATCGCACAAATCGGTGCGAAAATCCGAGGCAATTGCCTTGGCGATCTCGACGGCCGCAAAATGGATTCCAGTCTTGCCGACGCTTTCTCTGACGAGAGGCGACATGGCAACCGCACGCGCCGGTCCCCGGTCAAGAAACCCCTTGATCTCCCGGTTGCGGATCATGCGATCGAACAGGCAGGTCCAGCAGGCGCTCTCGCCCGGTTTGAACATGGGCCCGACCAGCGGAAACGCGCCGGACGGCTGTACCAGCAACCAGGACGTCTTGCCGGCCACGCGTTCCTGGTTCAGTTCGGCAAGTCGCCCGTCAAGATAATCGTTCACCAGCGTGATCGTGAGCTTCGGCGAGCGCTTGGCGATTTGAACGCCGAGCTTACCCAAGGCCGCGGTCAGCTCCTTGGCGCCTTTGACGTCAATCGACTCGACCTGAACGGGGCAATTGCGAAGATTTTGTTCGGCGATCTCCAAGGGCATGCCGAGGCTTGCCAGGAAACCGCCGACGGCGTCGTCGAACGCTTTCGGGGTCCGCGCAACGACATATCGGCGATCGAGCAGCCGCTTGATTGCTTCCTCGATCTTGTCAGCCGGGAAGCGCTTCGAAAGCTGGCGAATGATCTCCGACCTGGCCTTGCCGTGTTGCCCGATCGCACTGGCGAGGGCGCAGTAGAGCTCGCCGTGCAGGAAGAATTTGCGGTTCTCGGAATAGAGACAAACCGCATCGGGAGGCAGCAAGTAAGCGGTGAAATTCGGTGCAAATCGGAGAATGTCTTTGCGGGTCTGCCGCGCAACGCGGGTCTTGCGAGTTGCAGTCATTGAGTCAGCACGCTGATCCTGTTGCCGTCACGCTAGATCCCCGGCGCAAGATGGATCGTCGCGACCGCGCGCCGGCATTTTCCCAGAGAATTGAAACGAATTCAGCCGTCACCCGCAAGCCGCCGATGCAAGCGTCGTAGCGAATTCAAGCAATTGGCCGGACCCTTTCTTGAGGCCGGCCAATGACCTATCAACCCGTGAATTTGACATTCGGAATGCGCCGGGGTCTAGCACACGCGGCAGCGGCCCCACGATGCGCAGCAACCCGCGCATGATACGGCGCATCCCACCACACCAACGCCACAGCCGACAGCACAGCCAACTGCACAACCCGCACATCGGCAACCGACGCCACATCGACAACCACGGCAAGCCCGACAGCCTCCGCAGCCGCGGCAACCGCCGCATCCGCGCCATGCCAGCTGCACGCGGCTACCGGCGTTTTCCTTGTCGAAGAGATGGAAGGTGGCCAGGCTGACGTCAGCCATTTCCTCTTCATCGAGCGTGATTGCCTGGCCCGTTCCAAGGTGCGGCAATTGCTGTACGTCGGGTGTCGGCACGGCGGACGCCGATGCGCCTCCCGCCAGCGAGAACGTCAACCCTGCGGCTCCGAACGCCGGCACGGCGACTTTGCTTACTCGCTTCTTCCCTTTAGAAGTCTTCTTCGCCTGCCGCATGGTCCAACCTCCGAGCATTGCAAGAAGTATCCCAGCCGCGGTAAGTCTACGCCCAGGAAATAACGCGGGCAACAATTACGCGCACAAAAGCGCGGCGCTGCACGTTCGGGATGTATTCATCTTCATGAACGGCAATCGGCACGGCCGCGTCAACGATCCACGCTCTCGGTGCGCGTGCAACTTGGTGCAGTGCCGCAATCGCTTCCAGGTTTGAACGGAGAGATCGGCGTGGCGGATCAACTCGGACGTTTCGCTTGGTACGAGCTGCTGACCACGGACGTCGCGGCGGCGGGCGCATTCTATCGCAAGGTCGTCGGCTGGGGCGTGACGGATGAATCGACTCCGGAACTGCCTTACACGGTGCTTCGTAGCGGCGGCACCCCGCTGGGCGGCCTTATGGACATCCCGGACGAGGGGCGGAGATCAGGGGCAACGCCGAGATGGATGGGTTACGTCGCTGTCGACGACCTGGACGGGGCTGCCGCGCAGATCAGGCGTCTCGAAGGCACGATCTTTGTGCCGCCGACCGACACCAATATTGGCCGAATAGCAGTCGCTGCCGATCCGCAGAAAGCGACGTTCGGGCTGATCGAGAAACCGACATATGGCCGATGGAAACCGGGCCGACTGGACGAGCCGGGGCGCGTAGGCTGGCATGAGCTATTGGCCGCCGACCGGACCGTGATCTTCGATTTCTACAGAGAACTGTTTGGTTGGCAGAAGGCTGACGCTCAAACCGATCCAGCGGACTGGTATCAATTGTTTTCGGCGGAGGGGCAAACGGTCGGCGGCATGCTGACGAAACTTTCGAGCGTAGCGCAGCCATGTTGGCTGCATTACTTCAATGTCGACGACATCGGCGCTGCGACGAAGCATGTGAATGCTGGTGGAGGCCGGATCCTCCAGGGTCCGATCGAATTGCCTGATGGCTGCTGGATCGCACGATGTGTGGATCCCCAGGGCGCCCTGTTTGCGCTGCAGGGTGCCCAGGGGCATGCAGGCATCGAGCCATTCTCGGCCTCGGAAGTCGGGTGGTCCGCCAAGTGGGGCGGCATTGCCTCCCAGGGGAGAATTGTGCTGCCCAAGCCGAAGCGCTAGCTACGGCAGCGTCCGTCCGGCGCTGGCGCGACACTGCATTAACCCGCGCCGGGAGCAGGGGAGGCCTGCGCGGGGCCGATCCGGGCCGTTTCGGGGCAAGTTCCCGTTGCGCGCGCCCAGCCCGTGCGCTATCCGGCCGGAAAGGCCTGAGGCGGCTTCCATTTTTCCGCCCGGCTGACCCAACCGAGGACGGAAACCGCCATGCCAGCCTATCGCTCCCGCACCACCACCCACGGCCGCAACATGGCGGGCGCCCGCGGCCTCTGGCGCGCGACGGGCATGAAGGATGCCGATTTCGGCAAGCCGATCATCGCGGTCGTGAACTCCTTCACCCAGTTCGTGCCCGGCCACGTCCACCTCAAGGACCTCGGCCAGCTCGTGGCGCGCGAGATCGAGCAGGCCGGCGGCGTCGCCAAAGAATTCAACACCATCGCGGTCGATGACGGCATCGCCATGGGCCATGACGGCATGCTCTACAGCCTGCCGTCGCGCGAGCTGATCGCCGACAGCGTCGAATACATGGCCAACGCGCACTGCGCCGACGGCCTCGTCTGCATCTCCAACTGCGACAAGATCACGCCCGGCATGCTGATGGCCGCGCTGCGGCTCAACATCCCCGCCGTGTTCGTCTCGGGCGGCCCGATGGAGGCCGGCAAGGTCACGCTGCAGGGCAAGACCAAGGCCGTCGACCTCATCGACGCCATGGTGGCGGCCGCCGACTCCAAGGTCAGCGACGAGGACGTCAAGGTGATCGAGCGCTCGGCGTGTCCGACCTGCGGCTCCTGCTCGGGCATGTTCACGGCCAATTCGATGAATTGCCTGACCGAAGCGCTTGGCCTCGCATTGCCCGGCAACGGCACGGTGGTGGCGACCCATGCAGACCGCAAGCGCCTGTTCGTCGAGGCCGGCCACACCATCGTCGATATCGTGCGCCGCTATTACGAGCAGGACGATGCCTCCGTGCTGCCGCGCAACGTCGCCAACTTTAAGGCGTTCGAGAACGCGATGACGCTGGATATCGCGATGGGCGGCTCGACCAACACCGTGCTGCATCTGCTGGCGGCGGCCCATGAAGGGCAGGTGGAGTTCACCATGCAGGACATCGACCGGCTGTCGCGCCGCGTACCCGTGCTGTGCAAGGTCGCGCCATCGGTCGCCGACGTCCATGTCGAGGACGTGCATCGCGCCGGCGGCATCATGGGCATTCTGGGCGAGCTCGACCGCGCCGGCCTGATCGACACCTCGGTCTCGACCGTGCACGCGCCGACCATGAACGACGCGCTGGAGCGCTGGGACATCAAGCGCTCCAAGAGCGAGTCTGTCCGCACGTTCTTCCGCGCTTCGCCCGGCGGCATCCCGACGCAGGTCGCCTTCAGCCAGGAGCGCCGTTACGACGAGCTCGATAGCGATCGCGAGAAGGGTGTGGTCCGCAACCTCGAGCATGCCTTCAGCAAGGATGGCGGTCTCGCCGTGCTCTACGGTAACCTCGCGCAGGACGGCTGCATCGTGAAGACCGCGGGCGTCGACGCCTCGATCCTGAAGTTCTCCGGCCCGGCACGCGTGTTCGAGAGCCAGGACGCGGCCGTTGAAGGCATTCTGGGCGGCAAGGTCGTCGCCGGCGAGGTCGTGGTCATCATTTACGAAGGTCCGCGCGGCGGCCCCGGCATGCAGGAGATGCTGTATCCGACCAGCTACCTGAAATCGATGGGCCTCGGCAAAGCCTGCGCGCTCGTCACCGACGGACGCTTCTCCGGCGGCTCGTCCGGCCTCTCGATCGGCCATCTGTCGCCGGAAGCGGCGGAAGGCGGCAACATCGGTCTGGTGCGCACCGGCGACCGCATCGCCATCGACATCCCGAACCGCAGCATCAGCCTGGAGGTCTCCGATGAGGAGCTCGCCAAGCGCCGCGCGGCGGAAGAGGCCAAGGGCGATGCCGCCTGGCAGGCGACGGGCCGTAAGCGCAACGTCTCGACCGCGCTTCAGGCTTACGCAGCACTCACCACCAGCGCCGCACGCGGTGCGGTGCGTGAGGTAAAGCGGCGCACGAAGTAAGCGCTGTACCGTCCGCGCCTCGCGCGCATGGTCAACAAGTTCTGAACGGCCGGCGAAAGCCGGCCGTTCGCATTAAGGATGCCTCGACGAAGTTCGGCAACTTGGGATGTTGCAGCGTATACTGCTCGCGACCTTCGCAAATCCATTTTGGGCAACTGGGGCACCACCACAATGTCTCGTACTCTCGCTATCGTTATCTCAACAGTCGTCGCCGCGATTTCCATGACGAGCGCGGCCTCTGCCGGCTGCTACAATTGCTACGCGCCGCCGCCGTGCCAGACCTGCTACCAGCAGCAATACGTGCAGCCGCAATACCGCACCGTCGACGAGACCGTGATGGTGTCGCCCGGCGCAACCGTCGCACACCGCACGGCGGCGCAGTACCGCACCGTGATGGTGCCGCAGACCGTGATGGTGGCACCGCCGAGCGTCCAGTACGAACGCATCCCGCCGCAATACGCCACGCGCCAGCGCGTCGAGATGGTTTCGCCCGGCTATTCCTATTACGCGCCAGTGCAGATGGGCTGCGCGTCCTGCGGCTACTGAGCCAACGCAGCTACGACAATTCCATGCGGCGCTCCTCGCGGGGCGCCGTTTTCTTTTGCGCACCAGCAAACGAGGCCCGGAAATGGACGCGAATCCAACCGGGCCTCGCAACCAGCGACGCCCTGGGCGGTGTCGCCAGTGTCCGGGATTGCTGAGGGGCGGCGTGTGTCGGCGGCCGACATGTTGCGAAGCTAGACGAACAGGCTGACGCTCGCCTGACAGATCACGTGCGGCGGAAAATTCAGGCTTGGGGTGAGGGCGCGCGCTTGGAGGTGCCGGTACCAACGGACGGTGGCGCGACGCGCCGCCGCCATTTCTCTCGATGCTAAAGCTCCCGTGCCGGCCGCGTATTAGGACAGCTTCAATGCCATGTGAATTACACCGGGTTCGCGGATCGTTGCGGGCTTGAAGCCAAACTTGTCGAAGACGCGGAGCATCGCTGCGTTCTCCGGTAGCACTTCCGCGGTCAACTCCGTCAATCCGGCCTCGCGGGCGATAGCGATCAGATGGCGCGTCAGCAGCCCGCCAACGCCACGTCCCTGCCAGGCATCGATCACGACGAAAGCTGCTTCGGCCCGTCCAGGCTCGAATATGACATAGCGACCACCGCCGATGATCATGCTGCGGTTCGCCTCTTCCGTGCACGCAACCAGCGCCACGTGGTTTCTGAAATCGGGTTCCATGAAGAAAGCGCGTTCCCGTTCGGAAAAATGACGCTTCGTCACAAAGAAGCGGCGTTGGAGCGATTGAGCGCTGGTCTCCTCGAGCGCGGCAAGCATGTCGGGCTCATCCTCGGGACGAAGCGCCCGGATATCGACCAATCGTCCGTCGCGTAGTCTCTCCTGGCGGCTGTAATTTGCTGCATCCGGCACTTAAGCTCTCCCGCGGCCCGATTGCGGCGCGCCCCCGCGGGGCAGTTGGTCGATCCCGATTGACGCGAACACCGTCGCCAACCGTTGACCTAAATCAACGTCAGCGACCGCCGACCTTAATTGAATGACCTCGCGCGACGACGAGGTCGAACATGGCGATCAAAGACTTAAAGCTGCCTGATGGCCCAATGTCGGGGCTGGTCGCCTCGGCCGTGGAATACATGGTCGATGCGGGACAGCGTAGCGTCCTGTTCCTGGACATCATGCGCCAGCGCGGCGACCAGTACCGCGAGCACGTCGCCCAGACCGCGCCGCACGTCCTGCAATATGCCGCCGAACTGATCACGGACGGCCGGAAGCTGGACGAACCGGTCAACTACGCGCTGGTGCGCATCGTTCCGCCGAAGGATGTTGAGATCGACATGAGCCGGCGTCCGTTCGTCGTGGTCGATCCGCGCGCCGGCCATGGACCCGGCATCGGCGGCTTCAAGGCCGATAGCGAGATCGGCGTCGCCATGAAGGCGGGGCATCCCTGCTACTTCATCGGCTTCCTTCCGGAGCCGATGCCCGGGCAGACCATCGAACGCATTGCGCGCGCGGAAGCCATCTTTATCGAGACCGTCATCAGCCGTCATCCGGACGCCGACGGAAAGCCCTGCGTGATCGGCAATTGTCAGGCCGGCTGGGCCGTCATGATCCTGGCGTCACTGCGGCCGGAATTATTCGGGCCGCTGATCATCGCTGGTGCGCCGCTGGCTTACTGGGCAGGCGTGCATGGCAAATACCCCATGCGTTATTCCGGCGGCCTGCTGGGCGGAAGCTGGCTCACGGCACTCACGAGCGATCTCGGCGCCGGCAAATTCGACGGCGCCTGGCTGGTGCAGAATTTCGAGAACCAGAACCCGTCGAATACGCTCTGGACCAAGCAGTACAACGTCTATTCCAAGGTCGATAGCGAGGCGGAACGCTATCTCGATTTCGAGCGCTGGTGGGGCGGACACGTCAATCTCAATGCTGAGGAAATCCAGTTCATCGTCGACGAGCTCTTCATCGGCAACAATCTCGCAGCCGGCAAGATCGAGATGTCCGACGGCCGCAAGGTCGATTTGCGCAACATTCGTTCGCCGATCGTTGTGTTCTGCTCCAAGGGCGACAACGTCACCCCGCCGCAGCAGGCGTTGGACTGGATCCTAGACTGCTACGCCGACGTCGACGAGATCAGAGCTTATGGCCAGACCATCGTCTATACCGTTCACGAGAGCATCGGCCATCTCGGCATCTTCGTATCCGGCGGTGTGGCCAAGAAGGAGCACGCTGAGTTCTCAAGCAACATCGACCTGATCGACGTGCTGCCGCCAGGGCTCTATGAAGCCACGTTCGAGGCCCGTGGCAACGAGACGCTCAATGCGGATCTTGCGGCAGGCCAGTGGGTGATGCGCTGCGAGGCCCGCACGCTGGATGATATCCGCGCGATGGGCGGAAATTCGCCCGAGGACGAGCGGCGCTTCGCTGCGGCCAAGCGTGTCTCGGAGCTCAATCTCGCGGCCTATCAAAAATTCTTGCGGCCGTGGGTGAAGGGCATGGTGACGCCCCAACTCGCGGAATGGGCCCGCAACATGCATCCGCTGCGGCTGCAATACGAGGCGTTCAGCAGCCAGAACCCCTGGATGTCCACGGTCAAATCGGCTGCAGATCGTGTCGAGACAGACCGCAAGCCGGTTTCAAAGGACAATCCATTCCTGGCATTCCAGGAACAAATGTCGAAGCAGATCGTGCACACGCTGGATAGCTGGCGCGATGCGCAGGAGGCGCTGAGCGAGGCCGTCTTCCTCAACCTCTACGGCTCGCCGCTGCTCCAGGCCGCGGTCGGCGTCGACCCTAATTCCGTGCCCTCGCGCCACCGGGAGATGTCGCTGGAGCATCGCGCCATGCTCGCGGCACGGATCGCCGAGCTGAAATCGCACATCGCTGAGGGCGGGCTCCGCGAAGCGGCCCTCCGCGCGCTGCTTTATGTTGGCTCCGCACGCGGCATGGTGGATGAGCGCAGCATCGAGGCGTTGCGGCAGGTTCGGCGTGACCATGCCGGCGCCCGCATGACGCTGTCGGAATTCAAGAAGCTGGTGCGTGAGCAGTTCTTCATACTGCTTCTTGATCGCGAAGGTGCTCTCGCTGCGATCCCGAAATTGTTGCCCGACGACACCAGCCAGCGGCGTGCGGCCTTCGTGGCGATGCGCGAGGTGCTGTCGGCGAGTGAGGACATCACCGGCGAGCGGGCCAATCGCCTGAAGCGCGTCGCCGCGCTGTTCGGTCTGGACGGAGAGGCGGAGTTGACATCGAACGTCGCCCCTTTCGATCCCAAGGCACGGGCGTCGTAACGCGGATTGGCAGGATCGGGAGTGACATCATGTCGGCCGACACGACGCAAACCCAACCCGGTAGCAAGTACGATCGCTTAATTGCGGCCGCGAAGGGCGCGCCGCCAACGCCGACCATCGTGGTGCATCCTTGCGACGAGACCTCGCTGCGCGGCGCCATCGATAGCGCAAGCGCCGGCATTATCCGGCCCGTGCTCGTCGGGCCCGAGCGGAAGATCAAGGATACTGCCGCCCGGTGCGATCTCGATGTGTCCGGTTTCGAGATCGTTGATGCCGCGCACAGCGACGAATCCGCGGCCAAGGGCGTCGAGCTCATCCATGCCGCCAAAGGCGAGCTGTTGATGAAGGGCAGCCTGCACACCGACGAATTGATGCGCGCCGTCACGGCCAAGACCGGTGGCTTGCGCACCGACCGGCGTATCAGCCATGTCTTCGTGATGGATGTGCCTGCCTATGCAGAGACCATCTTCGTGACGGATGCGGCGATCAACATTTTCCCCGATCTCGACGCCAAACGCGACATCATTCAGAATGCGATCGACCTCTACAATCAGGCAGGGTTCGGCAAGACGCCGCGGGTGGCGATTCTGTCTGCCGTCGAGACCGTGACCTCGAAAATCCCCTCGACGATCGAAGCCGCGGCCCTGTGCAAGATGGCCGATCGCGGCCAGATCACCGGCGGCATCCTCGACGGCCCGCTGGCTTTCGACAATGCCATCGATCTGGAAGCCGCGCGGATCAAGGGCATCACATCCGAGGTCGCCGGGCGGGCTCAGATCCTGATGGTTCCGGACCTCGAGTCCGGCAACATGCTCGCCAAAAACCTTGCCTATTTCGCCAAGGCCGATGGCGCCGGCATCGTGCTCGGTGCGCGCGTGCCCGTCGTGCTGACCTCGCGCGCGGATTCGCCACGTGCGCGGATGGCGTCCTGTGCGGTCGCCGCGCTCTATGCTCATGCCCGGCGCCAGAAGGCGCCGACGGTTGCCGCGTGATCGCCATGGATACGATCCTCGTCGTCAATGCCGGCTCGTCCAGTGTGAAGTTTCAGGTCTATGCGATCGAAGGCGACGGTGCGCTTCGTCGTCAGATCAAGGGACAGATGGACGGTATCGGCAGCCGACCGCGTCTGCGGGCAAGTGGCCCGAGCGGCGATCCGATGGCCGATCGGGCCTATCCGATCGAGGCTGTGCCTGATGTTCCGGCGGCGATGGCCGTTGCCGGCGACTGGCTGCGGGACGAACTTCGCGTCACGCCGATCGCGGTCGGTCACCGGGTCGTGCATGGTGGGCCGGACTATTCGCGGCCGGTACTGATCGACCACGGTGTCGTGTCCCGTCTCGAACGATTTGTGCCCCTGGCGCCGCTGCACCAGCCCCACAATCTGGCGCCGATCCGTTCGCTGCTGGCGAATTTCCCGACGCTGCCGCAGGTTGCTTGCTTCGACACCGCATTTCACCGCACGCATGATGCCGTCGCCGACCATTATGCTATTCCGCATCAGCTTCATGCCGAGGGTGTCAGGCGCTATGGCTTTCATGGGCTGTCCTACGAATATATCGCCCGGACCCTGCCGGGCGTGGCGCCCGATATCGCGAAGCGGCGCGTGATCGTTGCCCATCTCGGCAGCGGCGCGTCGATGTGCGCGCTCAAGGACGGGCGCAGCGTCGAGAGCACCATGGGTTTCACAGCGCTCGATGGCCTCCCGATGGGAACGCGTCCAGGGCAGATTGATCCCGGAGTGGTGATCTATCTTATCTCCGAGAAAGGGATGTCCGCCTCAAACGTGCAGAACTTCCTTTATCGCGACTGCGGATTGAAGGGGCTCTCCGGTGTCAGCAATGACATGCGCGAGTTGGAGGCGAGCGCCGACCCCAAGGCGAAGCTCGCGGTCGACTATTTCGTCTACCGGATCGGTCTCAGTGCCGGCATGCTCGCGGCCGCCTTGCAGGGCCTCGACGCCTTCGTCTTCACGGCCGGGATCGGCGAGAATTCGGCGAACATTCGCGCGCGCGTGGTCGAGCAGCTCGGATGGCTCGGCGGCACGCTCGATCCCGTCGAGAACGCGCGCAATTCCAGGCTGATCTCGCGTTCCGACAGCCGCATCCCCGTCTACGTCGTGCCAACCGACGAAGAACTGATGATCGCACAGCATACGCTGTCGCTGTTGATGAACGGACAATCGACCAATCCAAGGCAAGAGAGGGTGTCATGATCCCCGTGTTCCCGGATACAAAGGTTGCCCTGAAGGGCAAGAAGGGCCTCGTCGTCGGCATCGCGAACGACCAGTCCATCGCCTGGGGGTGCGCGAGGGCATTTCGTGCGCTTGGGGCCGATCTGGCCGTCACCTACCTCAACGATCGCGCCAAGAAACACGTCGAACCGCTGGCACAGGCGCTGGAAGCGCCGATCTTCATGCCGCTGGACGTGATGACGGAGGGGCAGACCGAGGCGGTGTTCGAGCGGATCACGAAGGAATGGGGACAGCTCGATTTCCTGCTGCATTCGATCGCCTTCTCGCCGAAGGAGGCGCTCCATGGCCGCGTGGTGGACGTCGGCCGCGATGGCTTCCTTAAGACGATGGACGTCTCTTGCTGGTCATTCCTGCGCATGGCGCATCTCGCCGAGCCGCTGATGAAGAACGGCGGCACGATGTTCACCATGACCTATTATGGCAGCCAGATGGTGGTGGAGAACTACAACATCATGGGCGTGGCGAAAGCGGCGCTTGAAGCGGCCGTCCGCTACGCGGCCGCCGAACTTGGCCCAAAGGGCATCCGCGTGCACGCGATCTCGCCCGGCCCGCTCGCCACGCGCGCGGCGTCAGGTATCCCGGAGTTCGACGAGCTCATGGACAAGGCGCAGTCCAAAGCGCCGGCGCGCAGCCTGGTCAGCATCGACGACGTCGGCAATGCCACCGCGTTCCTGGCCCTAGATGGCGCCAAGCTGATCACCGGGGGCGTTCTCTATATCGATGGCGGGTATCACATCATCGACTGAGCGCACTCAGCGATAGTGCAGGGCGATCAGCTCGGCGACACAAGCGGGCTTCTTGCCGCCCTCGATCTCGATCACGAGATGATAGTTGACGCGCAAGCCGTCCGGCGGCACGTCCTCGGTTTCAGCCACGGTGACCCGGCCGCGAAGCTTCGAGCCGGCCGGCACCGGCGCCAGATACCGGATGCGATCCGCGCCGTAATTCAGCGTATTGCGCAGCCCTTTCAAACCCATCACGGATCGAATGAACAGCGGAGCAAGCGAGAGCGACAGCAGGCCGTGAGCGATGGTGGTGCCGCCGGGCGCTTCCTTGTTGGCGCGGTCCTGGTCGACATGGATCCATTGTTCGTCACAGGTTGCTTCGGCGAATTTATTGATCCGATCCTGGGTCACTTCGATCCAGTCGCTCGCGCCGATCTCGGTGCCGACCGCGGATTTGATCTCGTTGAAGTCGCTGAATATCCGCATGGTCGTGACCTCGTCAGATCGTCATTTCCGGGATGTTGTCAGGAATGACCAATTCGGCCTCTGTCACCGCCACAACCTCGCCAACGCTGACACCGGGGGCGGTCTCGAGCAGCGTCGCCTTGCCGTCCGCAAAACCGATGACCGCCATGTCGGTCACGACCAGATGGACCGGGCGCGCCGAGGTCAGGGGCAAGTTGCATGTCTTGACGATCTTCGACTTGCCCTTCGCGGCATGTTGCATGGCGACGATGACCCGTTTGGCGCCGCTGACGAGGTCCATCGCCCCGCCCATGCCCGGGACCATCTTGCCTGGGATCATCCAGTTGGCGAGAAGCCCATGCGCATCGACCTGGAGGCCGCCGAGCACGGTGACGTCGACATGGCCGCCGCGGATCAGTCCGAACGACATCGCGCTGTCGAAGGTCGCCGCACCCGGGAGCGCGCTAATGGGGCGGCCGCCGGCGTCTGTCAGCGTCGGATGCGCCATGCCTTGTTCGGGAATCGGCCCGGTGCCGATCAGTCCGTTCTCCGACTGAAAGAAGACTTTCAAATCGGCCGGAACGTAATTCGCAACCAGGGTCGGAATGCCGATGCCGAGGTTGACAAGGTTTCCGCTCTTCAACTCCCTGGCGACGCGTCGGGCGATGATGATCTGCGGGTCCATGATCTCACCCGTTGGTAATGAGGTAATCGACGAGCGGCGCCGGGGTCACGACGTGATCGGGCGCGATGACACCGACGGGCACGATGTTCTCTGCAGTGACGATGACCGTGTCGGCAGCCATCGCCATGACCGGGTTGAAGTTGCGGGAGGTCAGTGCGTAAGCGAGATTGCCGAGATAGTCGGCGAGAAACGCGTGAACCAGCGCGTACTGCGCCCGCAATGCCGTCTCCAGCAGGAACGGCTTGCCATCCACCTCGATCTGACGCTTGCCTTCGGCAACCAGCGTTCCGACGCCCGTCGGCGTCAGCACGCCGCCGAGGCCACATCCGCCCGCGCGGATGCGTTCGACGAAGGTGCCTTGCGGCACGAGATCGACGGCGATCTGGTTCGCGAGCATCTGCTGCTGCGCCTTCGGATTGAGGCCGATATGCGTTGCCGTCAGCCTTGAGACCAGCGCAGCGTCGAACAGCTTGCCGACGCCTTTGCCGGGAGTAGCGGCGTCATTGCAGATCAGAGACAGGCCGGTCTTGTTCTGCCGCACGAGTTCGTCAAGCAGGCGCTCCGGGGTTCCGACGCCCATAAAGCCGCCGACCATGACGCTCGCACCGGCCGGGATCATCGCAACGGCTTCTTCGACGGAAACGGCCTTCATGGGCGGAACTCCGGTCGGCAGGCGCAGGTGAATACTGGATCGATGTTGGGGGCGGGCAGACTCTCGGCTTTGATCTGCGTCAAGGTTGCCGGGTCATTCGCGCAGGCCAACGCCGACGCCTGCAAGGGTCTCGTGCCAGAGTCTGCGCACCTCGGCGTGCCGCCGTTCGAGCGTCGCGTTGACGGCATCCCGGAAAGGTAGGAGGTCTGGGCCCTTCAGGAACAGAATCTGCGCCTGCAACAGCCGACCGCTCTCGAACTCGATGCGCCGCAGCGCCATCACGAAGGGATCGTTCGCGTTCGCTTCCGTCGGCAGCAGGGCCGCCGGCCGGATCCCGGCATGAACCGCATGCGCGAGCGTCGCGAGGTGAATGGTCTGCGCGCGGGTGTGATCGGCGATGCCTTCGATCGGGGCGGGGAGCCAGGCCATCTCCCAGGATGCCGCCATCGGGCCCAGCGCGAGGTCCGGGACCCAGGCGGTCGCGCGCATGAGAAGCGAGACGATCTCGCTCTCGCGATAGAACTGCGCGTTCAATTCGGTCTGCCAGGCGGCATCGAATCTCGCGGGCAGGGCGACCGCGAGTTGCCGTGCCAGCGCACCATGCGCAGAAACCAGGAACGCGGCGACCCGCGTCTGCTGGCGCGGCGGCACGCGCCCGTCGGCTTGCAACGGTCCGAAGAACGCGCTCATGTCGCTGGCCTGTGCACCGGGATCGCGCGCAGATGGTCATAGCCGGCGGGAAACGGCGAAAAGTCTCCGCCGGCATCTTCCGGCGCGATCAAGACCTGCTTGTTGCCCTGCCAGCGGCCAGCCAACACGTCCTCGGCGAAGCGCGCCAGCAGGTCGGCTGTTAAGGCAGCCTTTTCGAGCGTGAAGGCGTGATAGGCCCTCGGAATGATGACGAGCGCACTGTCAGGAATTTCCACACGCAACGTCTCGTGCAGCGCCCGCGGCGTGAGGAAGTCGAACTCGCCGTTCAGGATCATGGTCGGGACGGATATTGAGGAGAGCTGCGGCGTCAGCGGCTTGAAGTCGAGGAAAGACTCCATCAGGTTCTGAAGGGCGTACACGTCGTTGACCAGCCAGCCCTGCCGCTTCACGCTGTCGAGCTTGTCCAGCAGCGGCTTCAGCCACTGGTCGGACAGGTTCATCGGCAGCAGCAGATCCTGGAGGTAGCCGGTGCCGCCCAGGATGAGGCCGGTGCGCAAGGCGTTGCCGATCAGAAGCAGTTGTGGCGAAAGCTCGGCAAAGCAGCTCATCGGCACAAGGCCCGACAGCCGCGCGCCATGCTCGATGGCATAGCGCAACGCGATCAGGCCACCGAAACTGATGCCACTGAGGAAGACCGGACCGTCGCCAAGCTCGCCGATCAGGCGATGCAGCACGGCGATGTGGTCGTCCTGATCGATGAACAGCGCGGGCTTGTCGGAGACGCCCTGGCCGAGCAGGTCGAAGGTAGCGACCCGGAACCGCCGTGCGATTAGCGTGTCGCGATACGCGCCCCAAAGCTCGGAATACTGCGTCAGACCGTTAACCAGCACATAGGCAGGCGCATTCGCCGGTCCGTCGAGCTCATAGCGGATACGATATGAGCCATGACTGAGGAAGGGCATTGCGGGGACCGGCCAGCGTGACGATGACCACGATCCTCAACGCAGGCTCAAGGATTCCATTGAGCTAAATCAAGCCTCAGGAGGAGGTCCAGCCTAGCGTTCGCGCAAAACACCGCCAGGAGGGAGTTCGTCATGAACGGGAGAAGCGCACTCAAGCGTTGCCTCGTCAGCCTGATGTTATTGCTGCTCGGCGCCGCGCTCGCGGTCGCCCAGCCGTTCACGCGGCGCTCGTCGCAGATGCAGCATGACGGGCTCAAAAAGACCTATGAGATCGCGAACTTCCGGCTTGGCGGCAAGTACGACCTGGCCAATCCCTCCAAATGGGAGAATGGCGGCGAGGGCGGCGTGACGCTGGAATCGCTCGGGGCAGGCAAGCTGCGTACCGGATACATCGCGATCGGCAACGCGCGGCGCAATGCCGCCGGTGAGATCACCAACGCGGTCGTGATCAATTCCTATTATTCCGGCGATTCCACCGATATGTACGAACAGTGGGTCAAGGGCGCGGCCCTGTCGGGCGGCGTCCCGATCATCGGCCCCGGACGGCCGATCGACACCGACCGCTACTACGTCATCATGGTCGACCCGCTCGGGACGTGGGGCGCCAGCAAACCGTCCGACGGCCTCGGCATCAAGTTTCCGCAGTACAGCTACTACGACATGGTGCAGGCGAACTACCGCCTGCTGCGCGACGAGTTGAAGGTCGCGCGCGTCGCGCTTGTCACGGGCGTCTCCATGGGCGGCACCCAGACCTATGTGTGGGGGGTCATGCATCCCGAATATATCGGCGCGCTGATGCCGATCGGCGGCACCACGCAGTCGGACGGTGAAGACCCCGTCGGCAACTGGACCTTCCAGATGATGACGGCCGCGATCGAGGGCGATCCGGTCTGGCAGGCGACCAAGGGCGACTACTACAATCTGCCCAAGGAGAAGCACCCTATGCCGGGTGTGGCGTTCGGTTGGTCGATTCTGGGCATGACGGGCTACGACTTCGGCTTCCGCACGACCCAGAACTGGGCCGCGGTCCAGCCCGAGATATTCTACTGGGATCCGCCGAACGAGAAGGCCGGTCTGAGTGTCACCAACCGTGCCAAGCTCTATGACGCCGTCGATCTCGTCTGGCGCAACCGGGTCGGTGAGACCCACAACATCAATCCATATCTCGGCCGCATCCAGTCGCGCACACTGGTGATGCACATCACCAACGACCTCTGGCTGAACTTCAAGCTGGCGCAGAAGGCCGTAGATCGCGTGCCGGGCGCGGACCTGATCGCGCAGGAGAGCCCGGTCGCACATTACGGCGTGTTCCCAATCATCAACCAGCGCAAGAACGATCCGAAGTTCGTCGCCTTCATGGACGACGTCGCGGCTCTCGATCGTGCGAGGATGTTCGTCGACAAGAATTATCGTGTGCCGGGCGTCGCCGAAAACATCGATCCGAGCAAGTCCTTTTGGAAGGACTTCGTGACCTATCCCTATCCGGTCAAATACGCCAACGCCAAGGACAAGATCGGCAACACCTGGCAGATCGGTTACATGGATGAGTATGCCGGCACCGACAAGGATCCCAAGGTCCTCGTCATCATCCACGGCAAGGGCGCATTCGGCGGGCACTATGGCAACATCATGCAATATGCGCTGCGGAGTGGCTTGCGTGTGATCGTGCCGGACTTGCCGAACTACGGCATGTCCGGGCCCGGTAATCTCGATAAGAGCCCGGCGCGCACCATGCAGGATATGCGCGAGGTCATCTACGATCTCGTCGTAAACCAGCTTGGCGTCAAGAAAGCCTATTATCTCGGCCACTCGCTGGGCGGTCAGTTCGTCACGGGGTACGCCCTGACCTGGCCGGATGCGGTGCAGGGCCTCGCGCTCGAAGCACCATCCGGGCTCGAGGAATACCCGCGCGACATTACGATCGCGAAAGACAAGAAGGCACCTCTGTTCCAACCGGGACTCGGTCGCGACTTCGACAAGTGGAAGCAGATCTGGGACCAGACCGGCATCCTGGCGGCGGAGAAGGCCCGCGACGAGCAGGGCATTCGCGACTTCTTCTATTTCAAGAAGCGCGACCCCGACACCGGCGTGGTGTCGGCGGCCAAGAGCGGCTACTTCTTCAGCGACAGCGAATATGCGCGCTTCCATACCGAGCAGCGCGTCGGGCTTACAAAGGGCAATCCCAAGGAGCTCGAACAGTGGTGCAACGTCTTCATCTTCGACATCTACACGATCGGGGCCGAGCTCCAGCAGGATGATCCGAAGAACCTTTACGAGCGGGTTACCCAGATCAAGGCGCCGATCTTCCTCGCTTTCGGTGACAAGGAGCCGTTCATCCCGACGCCGGCTTTCAACGGGCTGACCGATCTCGGACGCGACGTCATCACGCCGTTCATGACGCGCATGACCAATGCGGGCAACCGGCCGATTCTGAAAATCTATCCGGAGACCGGGCACTTCATCCATACCGACAATCCGGTGGAATATTCCGCCGACGTCGTGGACTTCGTCACGAAAGGAACGGTCGACACCTCATCGCCCCTCGGCACAGATCGCATGATCAAGGGTTCCGTGGTATCCGCCCTGCCGGTGGCGCCGACACCTCCCGGTGCGGCACCAACCGCCGGTCTCAACAAATAGGATCGGTCTATGCCACGGGTGCAGGCGGGTGAAATCGAGCTTGGCTGGCGGGAGTGGGGCCGAGGCGAAGTGACCGTCGTCTTCATCCATGGCAATCTCGCCAGCAAGGACTGGATCGAGCTGGCTGCGCCCTTGTTTCCAACGGGCCTGCGCGTCATCGCCATCGACTGGCGCGGCTGCGGGGACAGCGACCGGCCGAAGCCTGCCGCCGATTATTCGAACTACTCCATGCAGCAGCATGCCGAGGACATGCTGGCGGCACTCGATATGCTCGACATCGGTTATTGCCATCTCGCGACGCATTCGACCGGCGGCATCATCGCTGCCCGCATGCTCTTGATGCAGCCGCAGCGTTTCGGGCGCGTGTTCGCACTCGATCCGGTGACGCCGCTCGGCATGGCTTTCAATGCCGATCAAATCGGCCTGTTTCGGGCGATGATGGCGAGCAAGGACCTGACACGGACGATCATGGCGACGGCGGCGTCCTCGCTGTTCGTGCCCGAGAGCATGGCGCCGAACGCCGTGCCTCGATTTCGGGAGGGATTGAAGGACATCCAGGCGTTATTCGACCGCATCATCGAGCAGACCTTTGGCGTCTCCGAGGGCATCTGGATCGGGACGCCGGTCAACCTCACGAAGGAAAGAGAGAGCAGAGAGCTCGAGCGCCGCATGCCGGAGCTGAAGCATCCGCATCTGGTGCTATGGGGCGAATGGGACGGCTGGATTCTGCCAGCCGATCTTCACGTCATGGCCGATGCGATGCCGGATTGCCGTCTCGTGATCGTGCCTCGCGTCGGGCACTCGATGAATCTCGAAGTACCCGCGCTCTACGCCGGCTATTTCGGCGCCTGGTTCGGTGGACTTACCGCGTAACTGCTAACACCTGAAGGGAGAGACGTCATGGCAGAGATCAATCTATCGGCAGATAACGTCCGTGCGGCGCTGACCGAGGCGCTTGGCCGCCTGCGCAAGGCCAACGCGGACTATTTCGAGATGCTGGAGAAGGGGATCAGTTCGTCGCCTCTGCCGATCGCGAACCAGGCGAAGGAGTTTTGCAGTTTCATGCAGCGCAATGTCACAGCGACCCTGGACCTCAGCGACAAGCTGATCCATGCCAAGGATGTCCAGGACGCGCTCAAGCTTCAAGCCGATTTCTTCCAGGAGCAGATGCGGGCCCTGACCGACCAGACCAAGACCATGGGTGAGGCGGCGATGAAGGCGGCCGGCGGCATGTTCAGTCCGAAGAGCTGAGACTGCAACCACGGTACTGACAGACGCGGTAGCGTCAGAAAGGTCTGGTATGGCCGAGACCAACAAGCTTTCTGTCGAAAAGGCACTCCAGAAGTTGCTTCGCGACGAACCCTTGGAAACGGCGAGCGAGCAACGAGACGAAAAAGCCGAGGCGCTCAGGGAGGAGATCAAGCGCATGCGCGCAGAGATCGCGTCTTGAGCGATCACCCGGCAAGGACAAGTGAGATCCGGTATCATCGGATGATGCCCCGGTTTTTCGTCGGCATGCTGGTCCGTGTCGCCAACAGCTGGTCGGCCGTGCTGTTCGAGGTTCTGCGCAAGACGCTCGACAATCTGGCCGATTTCAAAGCGCCCGGCTTCACATGCCCGTAAGCCGAAGAGCGGAGCGGGCGCAGCATGCGTGATATCGCCACATCGGGGCTCGTTGCCGATTTCCTGTTCGGCTTCGGCGCGCTGTTCGCGATCATCAATCCCTACGGACTGGCCTTCATCTTCCTCGACAAGACGAGAGGTCTTTCTGAAGACGAGCGCGCGAGCCTTGCGCTGCGGGTTGCCGGATATGCCTTCGTGGTCTTGCTGGTGTCGCTGTTTCTGGGCAGCCAGATCCTCAACTTCTTCGGCGTGACAATCCCGGCGCTTCGGATTGCCGGCGGCCTCGTGGTCGCAGCGACAGGCTGGTCCATGCTCAACGCGCCCTCGGGCCCGGCCGGGCCTCACGAGGTCTCGTCCCCCGATCATGCGACCATGAAGCGCATGGCCTTCTTTCCTCTCACAATTCCGCTGACGACCGGGCCGGGAACGATCGCGACAGCCATCGCGATCGGAATCAGCCGCACCAGCAGCCTCGATGCGATGTTCCAGTCATCGATCGTTTCACTTCTGGTGGCGTTCGCCGTCACCGCGGCGATCTACCACGCCTACCGGAAATCGAGCGCAATGGCGCGCCTGTTCGGCGAGGAGGGCACCAGCGTGGTGACGAAATTGTCAGCTTTCCTGCTGCTCTGCATCGGCGTGCAGATCATCCTCACCGGCGTTTCCGAGGTCGCGCGGTCCATATTGGACAGCGCTCCGCGCGCTATCCAATAGATAGAAGCGCGCCGACCGCAACACCAATCGGCCAATGCGACTCCGAGGTTGGTCCGGTGATGATCAGGTAGAGTCCGTCTCCATCGGCGTTTGGCGCTCTACCTCGAGCGGTTTGAGCCTTCCAGCCATTCCTCAGGAAAAACCGTCCTCTGAACCCACGGTCAAAAAGCCGCGGTCAGTGATCTGTCACCGCTCCTCCAAACAACGCTAGCCAAGAAGTTGAACTCATTGCAAATTCTGACGATCCGCGCGGAGCTCGCGTACAATGCTACGGTGACGAGCTACGAATGGACCCTCGCAAATTCGGCACTACGCCGATTGGGCGGGCAGGGGACTTCGTCAGGAACGCGGCTAAGCGTGCCGCTATGAGGCTACCTGATGGGCGAGCTAGCCTGAGTCTTTCAGTCGATTGACGCTCAGATCGTCACCGATAGGCGCGTTGATTGTCGATGTTGCGTGTCTCGCGATCGGAGGCAACTGATGGCTCGATCGTCGAGCGGATCAGCATTTGAGTGAGCGCTAGAATAATAGCCCGCTGTCTTGCGGGCCAAAATCGCTCTGTGCGAAACCCAATGGCGGTCGGGCGGTCGATTTTTCTGCAATCAGACCTGTGGTAATGGGACAGAACTAAGCCGAATGGCAAAAGTCATTTCTAACAAGAGCGCAGCGGCAGGAATGTCCCATGAGCGTCTCCCAACTCACGAAGCGCGTTCGACGCGAGCTGACTTATTTGGACTATCCGGCTCGGGAGTGGACCGTCCCGCGATTTATGGACGGAGTGCCGGTTCTGGACGTGCTGGTTGTCGGCGCTGGACAGAGCGGACTGGGTATCGCGTTCGGCTTGAGGCTTGAGCGCATAGCAAACTTCAGGATCATCGATCGTTGCCAGCGCGGTTTCGAAGGACCTTGGCGCAATTTCGCTCGGATGGAACGGTTGCGGACTCCGAAGGAGGTGACTGGGATTGATTTCGGCGTCCCGAGTCTAACGGTGCGTGCGTGGTACGAGGAAAAATTTGGGCGGCGAGCATGGGGTCGCATAGATACCGTCCCTCGGGAGGTGTGGCGCTCGTATCTGGATTGGTACCGAGACGTCCTGGACCTCCCGGTTGAGAACGAGGTCGAACTAATGTTGATTGAGCCGGCGAATGGCATCTTCCTTGCCCATCTCCGTCGTTCCGAAGGAATTGAGCGGGTGTATGCAAGAAAGATTATTCTTGCGACAGGCTTTGAGGGAAGTGGAAGGTGGGGCGCTCCTAAGTCTCTGGTCGCCCATTTGTCGGCAGATCTTTACGCACATTCGGCCGATGATATCGATTTTCGCAAGCTTGCAGGAAAGCGCATTGGTATCCTTGGTGCCGGGGCATCCGCCTTTGACAACGCAGCTCTCGCACTTGAGGCGGGCGCCGCGCGAGTAGACCTTTGCTTCCGCCGTTCGGAGATGCCGCGGGTCAATCCACTCACTTGGATGAATTTTGCCGGTATGTTGGGCCACTTCGGCGATCTGACGGACCTGGACCGCTGGCGGTTCATGCGTCACATTCTTGAGGAGCTTCCGGTCCCGCCTACACAGGACGCTTATTGGCGATGCCGCGAGTTTGAGAATTTCGCCTGGCACCCCGACTGCGGATGGAGTTTCATCGACGAAGCTTGCGGTATTGCAAGGGTTCAAAGCAGCAATCGTAGATTCGAATTCGACTTCATGATTTTTGCGAGCGGCGTTGAGGCGGATCTCTCGGCGCGTCCCGAGCTCGCCCTATTCTTTGAACAAATAGCCCTTTGGCGCGACCGCTTCACGCCTCCATCGGGCGAGGAAAGCGAGGCCCTCGCGCGCTATCCCTATTTGGGCCAAGCCTTTGAATTCACGGAGCGGCACCGCGGCACTGCTCCGTTTCTGCGAGGGCTACACAACTTTACGTTCGGAGCGATGCTGAGCCATGGAATATCAGGAGCGGCCATCACGGGAATAAAATATGGAGTGCGGCGGCTCGTAAATGGCATCGCGCGTGATCTGTTTTGCGAGGAGTCGGCAACTTATTACCGAGATCTGCTGTCATACCAGACGCCTGAGTTGCGCACCTTGGACAGTGCATTTGTCTGGTTGAGCCAGCTTGGCAGTGACGCCACTGATTTCGAGAGCTTCGCCAATCAGCTGGATCAACGCCAGTTTGCCACGCTCCGCGCCTTGTTGCAGCGATCAAGGCCCCACGAGAAATCTCCGACTGTAAGGTCTTCCCGACTCGGTCGCACGAAGCGCACCTCGCGACCGGCGCGGCTCAAGAACAAAAAGCGGAAGTGAAATAACGACGGCGTGGTAGCGCGATGTCAGTTGCTACCGCTTTCTCTCGCGCTCACCACGAGGGCCCGTGGGTCGGAAGGCCGATCGAGTATTTCTGGAAGAAATGCCGTTTGACTATAGGTCGATGATATTGGAGAATATTTGTTTCACTGCCTTGCACATATTGATCACGGCCTAACGACCACCACCATCGGGAGGTAAGCAATGGCCTTCATCGCGTTTACGAAGGTGATCGATTTTACGACATTGACCGCCGAGCAGCGAAGACAACTCAAGAGCATTCTTGGAAAGCGCGAGAAGCAGCTCAAGAAGGCAATCAAGGATGTCGAGAGCGCCCTTAGCAAACTTGAACGAACAGGTGGCAAGTCCGGAAAGCGGGCGAAGGGCAGGCGTTGATCGGACGCTGATCAATTTACGTCAGGCATGATGTTGAGCGGTGCTGGTCAACAGCTGCCACGCTTTGGCTCATCTTTCATTCCTGAAACCGATTTCATTCCTGAAACTGAGCGTAGTTCGTCCACGAGATTTTTCGCGTCTGTCAGATCGGGTGTATCCCGACCTTCGGTGAACCAAGTGTATATAGGCTCTAAGAGGGACCAAGCCTCGAAATATCTGCCTTCGTTACTCCAATGCCGCGCGAGACAGATCGAGGCACGCAACTCCCACCAGCGAGCTTGTTGTCGCCGCGCAATCGCCACGGCTCGCTGCAGTGCGGCCTCTGCCTGGTCACGCCTGCCGAGTTTTAGGTTGATGTTGCCCCGAAGACGATACAACTCGGCCTCAAAGAAACTCTCCCCTGTTGTTTCGGCCAGCTGAACGCCTTCGTCCAGCAGGCGCAGTCCAACTTCAAGCTCTCCGAGCTGGGCATGAGCGAAGGCGAGATGGCCCAAATAGAGAGTGCGGCGGCACCGTTCAGAGTTTTGGTAAGTTGCCGTCAAAGCGCCGCGCATCAGTTCGATCCCGACTTGAAGATCCCCTCCTTGGGCTAATAGCGCTCCGCGGAAAAAACGTGCTCTTCGTTCAATTGCCGCAAATTCATGCTCGATGCTGAGCGATATCGCTTCGTCGGCGTGAGCCAAAGCGCGCTTTGCGTCGCCGCCGATTGTGCCCAAAACGACTATGTTCCCCAGGGCCAGGGCCGTCGTAAAGCTTTGTTCCCTCGTTCGAGCAAGAGTTTCAGTACGCTCGACGATTGTTGTAGACTGTTTAGGATAGCCAAGGACCAATAGCGTCGTCGAGAGCCACGCCAGGCTGTTCACCGCGTCATCGACTCCGAAGCGGCGATAGGTCGATATCGTGGCTGGATTGGTTGAGCACAGTGCGAGGGCGCGATCGAGGTGTTCGCGTGCGTCGGCGAAGGCACCCGTGAGATGCAATGATTGTCCAATAAAGCGCGTGGCTAGGACGGCCACGCCGGGATGATCATGCTCTGCGGCCAACGCGAGGCCGTACCGGGCATCCTCCAGCGCTGAGCTATACTCCGCGCGCATACTGTGGGCTAGGTAGCTGCCCCACAGGATCGTCATCCGTTCTTCTAGGCTGACACTTTCGCCTAGCAGCGCGCGAGCCCGTGAGAAGACCCGCGACGTTTCAGCCGCGGCATCGCCCTCAGTTGCGGCGACTGCAGGACCAAGGGCCAGATAGAAATCCAGTTCTTTGCGATCGCGTTGCGGCGAGCTGAGCAGTTGCTGGGTCAGCTCCATTCCTCGCGTGAGATGTTTTACAGCCTCGGCATTGGAGGAGCGCCCGAGCGCGCGCTTTCCGGCCTTGAGCCAATAGTCCGTTGCCTTCTCAAGCATGCCGGCTTCGGTGAAATGGTGCGCAAGGATTTCAGGGTCGTTCACGACGGCATCCTGGAATCCTTCCTCAAGCACGCGCGCTATTTGCGCATGGAGTTGCCGCCGCCGTGTCTTCAGCAGGCTCTGATAAGCCGCATCCCTCACCAATGCGTGTTTGAAGCTATAAATGGCATCCGGCAGGTCACCTTCGCGGAAAATAAGCCCGGCCTCCTCGAGTTCGGAGAGGGAATGCTGCAACCGTGTTTCCTCTCGAGCGACCACAGCCCGCATCAAGGAATAGGAAAATTCGCGACCGATGGTGGCGCCAATCTGGGCGATCTCCTTCACCGAATGCAGGCGGTCGAGCCGCGCCATCAGGGAGTCGTGAAGGGTTTCCGGGATGGCAAAGGGCGGTAACGGTCCCCCGAGCTGATAGCGATCCTGGCATTCGATCAGAATGCCAGCTTCGAGGACAGCCTTGGTGAGTTCCTCCACGAAGAGCGGATTTCCGTCAGTCTTTGTTACGATCTGCTTCATCACGTCGATCGGAAGCGCTCGGCCATTGGCCACCTGCGTGGCAACACCTTTGACATCATCTGGGTTGAGCCGTCCGAGGACCAGGCTTCCGACATTTGCAAGACCGGTCCAGGGAGGCTCGAACTCTGGTCGAAAGGTAACCAGCGCAAGGATAGACAACTGTCGGGCTCGCTCTACGATGAGGTCGAGCAATTCGAGGGTGGTGTCGTCGGCCCACTGAACATCTTCGATAAGCAACAGGATGGGCTGTTTGCGAGAACGGCTCTCGAATTGATCGAGCAGCGCGGCAAGTGTGCGGCGACGCTGCTGGGCGGGGCTTAGCTGCGGTTTTGGATAACGGCTCGCGAATGGGATCGATAGCAGCTCAGCAAAAAGTGGTACTACCGTCTGAACTTGCGGTGCTCTCAACGAGAGGAGTGCCTCCAGCTTGTCAAGCCGCGTCTCGACGGGATCGTCCGCCTTAAATCCGGCACTCCTTTCCAACTGCTCGACCACGGGATGAAGTGCGCTGTTGGCGTGGTAAGGCGAGCACTGATAACGGAAATGCACGTGTGGTTGATGCTTAGCTGCACGTTCAGCCAGAGCCGCTGCTAAGCGCGATTTCCCGATACCCGGCTCGCCTGAGATGAGAACGATCTGGCCTTCGCCCGTGCGAGCCAAACGTTGACGTTCCAACAAGAACTCCAACTCGGAATCGCGGCCGATGACAGGGGCGAGTTCTGTCGGACGCACCGCCTCAAAGCGGCTCTCGGAAGCCGAGACGCCCTGGACGGCCCACGCGCTCACCGGCTCGCTAATGCCCTTGAGGTGGTGGGCGCCAAGGTCGCGAAGACTAAAGATATCGCCAAGGAGACGACGGGTGGAGTCTGCGACGACCACGGTGTTCGGCTCGACCAAGGCTTGCACGCGAGCCGCGATATTGGGAGCGCCCCCAACCACGGAGTGCTCCCGAAGTTTGCCTTCGCCGCCCAGGTCACCGACTACCACCATGCCGGTAGCGATACCGATACGCACCGCGAGCGGTTCTCCAGCGCGGGTTTCAAGCCGTGCGACAGCAGCAATGATATCGAGCGCAGCTCTTACAGTTCGTTCGGGATCGTCCTCGTGCGCAATGGGATAGCCGAAATACGCAAGAATGCCGTCTCCGCGAAAGTCGGCGAGAAAGCCGTCATAGGAGCGCGTGATACGAGCACAAGCAGCGTGATAGGCATCGATGACGGCGCCCATATCTTCCGGGTCAAGGCGTGCCGTCAGGGCGGTCGAATCGACCAAGTCACAGATCATTACCGTGAGGTGGCGCCGTTCCGCGTATTGCGCAATTGCAGCATTCACGACAGTGGAGGGAAGGCTGGAGGGAAGCGCACTGATCGCATTCACGAGGCGTTTCCGGTCGCCGAGTGGGATGCCAACCTTTTCGAAGTCAACTTCTGTCAATTGCGGCAACACATCGCAATCTATGGCGTTCGCGATGAACAGGGACTCATGTCGTCCTAGGCCCAAACTTTTCAGCCAAGTCCCGATTTCCATGGCAGGACCCTTGTGTGTACGAACAGCTTCAGCGCATCAGAGCCGAATATTTGCTCGTCCTACTTAATTCTATTGGAAGCCATTCAAACGAACAGTTCGGCATGACCGCACCGACAATAGCATGCTGTCGGGTCCGAACATGTGAACAGCCTCGCAATTCGCAGCATCCAAATACCTGCGGAAACGCGCGAGCGCTTCCGGTTCGCGATGATGGTTGCGACCTGGGCGGCCCGTGAAATTGAGCGGACGATACGTCCGTGAAGCCAGGCCCGCCGGCTCACGCGGGCGGCCTACTTCGCGATCCGATATTTCCTGGCCGCCTTGCGCCTTGGTGGTGTATCCGGCGTACGCTGCTTTCCGAGGTCTCAAACAGAGGCAGGAGATAATGTCGGCTACAGAAATCCTAAAGAGCGCGCTCGCGCTAGCCCTTTATACTGCGGCGACAACAACGACGCTCGCAACCGCCCAAGAAGCGACATTTTCAGAAGGCGAGCGACTTGGCCTTGCGGCGTGTTTGTCCAAATGCCCCGATAACGACAAGGCATGCAACAATCGATGTATCTCGAGTTCTCAAACCAAGGGCCGTGTGTGGGGCGACGATGTGCGCGCTTGCATTAGGGGTTGCCGGGTAGGCACCCAAATGAAAGATCAGATATTTGGTTGTATAACGGGCTGCCGTCTTGATCGGATCGTCCGATAGAAGCGCGGTGGTAGCGTCGACACAAGCCGCTAGGGATTGCGGTACCGAAACGCAGGCGGCCCAAGCAGCAACCCGCCGGTTCACGCTGGCGGGCTGGGCGTCTCTCGCAACTGCCCTAGTAGGCGCGGCGGCCGTGCCGCCGATAAGCTGCGGGGTTTTCCACGCCCGCGAAGTATGGATTTATGGCGCACTCTGCGGCGCGGCCCGATGCCGAAGCATTGCACTGAGGCAGCGATGTGTAGCTGCAATCGTAATAGTTGGCCCCCGCGCGGTAAACGTGCAGGCAAACCGGATAGGCCGGATTATACGTCTGAGCTGCCGCCGGCTCTGTTGATGCCATCCCGATTGCCAAAATCGCCAAGGCCGGAGTACGCATTGGAACCTCCTTTCGGACATTGAGAACGCGCGCGAAGCTCCACGAGCCAGCCAGTACTTCGATCGTACCCCGCGGAGGTCGCGACTGCGCCTGACGATCGCTACCAGCCCGCTGGTCACGCTGGCGGGCCGTCCCTTCTAAACTTCATTGCGATCGGTTCCGTTCCCGATGAGGACCTATACCGCTTTGGGCACAAGTGGACAGAACTGATTGCCGGTTTTTCCTATGCTCATGACCACCTGGCGACCCCATTACCGCCAAGGTAGCCTCCAAACGGCCCCGGCAACTTAGTCTTTTGCTGGGGCCGCTTTTGCGCTGGTGTCGATCAGCCGGACATAGGTCCCGCTCTCGTGCAGCTCGAGCCAGCCCTTCTCAATGCTTGATGCCGGCGCCGAACTCCGACCCGGTGGCCTTGAGCGTGTAGAGAAACGGAGCATTGAGCTTTTCGATGTGAATGCGACCGTCCTGGACAGCTTCAATGGTCTTCGCGAGCTCGACCAGTTTGCGGGCGGCGGCTTCAGGAGCGGCAAAGGCACGTTCGGCGGCGAGTTTCATGCAGATCGACTACCCGATTCTTCGTCCCCAGGCCGTACTGCTTCACCCGCACTTGTGGTTTTTGGCGTGCAGCGCGGTTCGGTCGCCAGTCATCTCACCGACGTAGTCGTCAATGGCGCTCATCAGCTTCTCGCGGTCGGCACGGCGATCCTTCCTGCCAAAGATGAGGTAGTGGCGAAGCCGGCCGAGTTCGGCCAGGTCGGCTGCTACCGCCTCGGCCCGCACTTCTTCCGCGCGCTGACGCATGCGCTCTTGGTGCCAAGCTCTCGCCGCCGCTCTGTTCTCTGCCTTGGTCATGACGCCATCGAACCGCGGCGCAGGCGAGAGTCAAATTATCGATTCCTAGCGGCGCGGAATGCTCGCGAGCTACTGCCGGTCGTGGGTGTGGATAGATGCGCGACGCCATCGCTGTGATTCAAGGACCGTCTTGTCGCTCCTTCGATGCATCGCGTCGAAACACGACAGTCCATCGCGACGTCGGAAAGCTGATGAGATCGGCGGCGGCATCAGTGTTGGGATCGGGCGTCGCCTCGTCCGAACTGCGACAAATCGACTCGATCTCACCGCGACGCTTACGGCGCCACCAAGCGACGATTGTACGTTCGATTGTGCGCTGAAGCGAAAACCACGAGCTAACTAATTGATTTTGTTGATGTTTTGGGCGGAAGGGGTGGGATTCGAACCCACGGTGCCCTTGCGGGCACGCCGGTTTTCAAGACCGGTGCCTTAAACCACTCGGCCACCCTTCCGGACAGAGAATGGTTGTCGCTTAACGCAGTCGACCGCGCAAGGCAACGCGAAGTTGGCGCTTGCGGGGGAAAACCAAGTCCGATGGGGAAACGGGCCGGGAAGGGCGAAGCTCGGCTTCGTCGAGCAGTCGTTCGGCGCGGATTCGCTCCCGGTGTGGCTCGGCTTCATCCCACGACGACTGGAATGCACGCTACGCTCAATCACGCAGCGTTTGATGACCGGACACGTCCGATGGCCGGCGCTGAGCTTGAGCAACGCACTCGTGCTCGCATCCGCCTCATCCACACGACGCATGGCCAGATCTGTCGTTTCGATAGAGGTTGTATGAAATAGATCACGCAACCCCGAAAAATATTCGCGCTTGCTTCGACGTTGAAGGTGCGTGTCTACGTGACATCACCCAAAAGTTGTGATTAGTCTCCGGCCGCCTTCTTCGTCTTGCTGTCCGGGGGCTGGAATGGACACCGAAGCATTGACCGTTGCTTATGCGCGCGTGAAGGCGATCCTGGATGAAGCTGCCGGCGATAGCACCGCTGATTATGGTGGTGCTGGGCGGTTTTGGGACAAGGGCGCACAGGCGCTGGAGACGGCCGAGATCTTCGGCATCAAGATGGTTGCTCCAGTGCCGGAGGGCCACGCCTGCTGCATCCCGCCGCATGCGCGCAGCGACGCATCCGGATTGATCAAGGGATTGCGCGGTGACGCACCGTTCGATGGCGGCCGGTTCCCGGCGCTGCCATGGGGCGGCAAGCGCGTCGCGCCCGCTGACGTCGACCGCATTGCCGACTGGATCGATGCCGGCTGCCCGGATGATGCGACCAGCGTCGCAGTTGAGCTTGCGCCTGGCAAGCCGGCGAAGACGGCGACGGTGAAGGTGAGCGAGATCGCCGAATTTGCGGTGGCTGCCGACGGCTATTCGCCGGCCGCGGATGCCGGCGAGCCCCGGCGGCGCATGAACATCGACTGCATGAGCGAGCCGCAGCTCGAACGCCTGCGCCGCGGCTTCCGCCGGCTTTACGATCTCGACCACTGGCCGGAAGACCGGCGCAACTACAACAACCAGGCGCTGATCCACCAGAATCATTGCCAGCACGGCTGGGAGCGCTTCCTGCCCTGGCACCGCGCCTATCTCTACGAGTTCGAGCAGAACCTTCAGGACTTCGAGCCCGGGCTGATGCTCCCGTACTGGGACTTCACGATGCCGGAGTACCGGCCGGAGGAGCCGGACAAGGGCCGCATCATTCCGAATTCGATGAAGGCCTATCTCACCGAGGAAGCGGCCGAGACGCTGTTGGCGGCGCTCGACCCGGCGCCGACGGCGGCGCAGAAGAAGGCGATCCTGGCGCTCGCGCATGACCGCGTCACCTTCACCTCACAGCACGGCTTCTTCTGCTACGTCATCAGCAAGATCGGCTATGCGGCCGTCACGCCGGATCCTGAGAATGCCAACCGCCAGCGCTTCATCGACGCGCTGCTTCAGTCGAACTCGCTCTGGTATCCGCTGCGCTATCCGGCCGAATATCCCAAGGGACAGACTATCAACCAGGCGATCAACTATCATTACCCGTCGGCCGACGACATCGCCCAGATCCTGAGCCTCAACAATTTCCGCGACTTCGGCGGCGGCAGCATCTACGACGCCGCGTTCGGGTTCCTCGACCAGAATCCGCACAACACCATGCACATCTGGACCGGTGGGCAGAATCCGGATGCAGGGCAGGCGACCTATGTCTGCAAAGATGCCCCGACCGCGGCGGCTGCGTCGCAATCCGACGCCGAGACCACACGTCTGCGCGCGCTCGCCAAGCGGCGCAACGATGCCGTACAGGTCGGCGGGCGCCGTTTCCACGCCCGCCCGGATCTTTATTCGCAGCCGCGCTCCGGCGACATGTTCAGCAACCTGACGGCCTCCTACGACCCGGTGTTCTGGCCGATCCACGTCAATATCGATCGGATCTGGTGGGAGTGGCAGAAGCTCAATCCGAATGCGCTGCCGGCCGATCTCGATTCCGTGCTGTCGCCGTGGAACTACACCATCCGCGACACGCTCGACATCGCGCCGTTCGGCTACGAATACGTTCGCAGCTCGCATTTCATGCCGGTCGGGCTCGAGGCGCCGGTCAGCCGCTTCGTGTCGCAGCCGATCAACGTGCCGCAGGCCGCGCGCAGCTTCAAACGCGCGGAGATCCGCCTGCATCAGGTGCCGCAATTGATGCGCTCCTGCTTCGTGCGCGCCTTCCTGAACGAACCCGGGGCCGACGCTTCGACGCCGATCAAGGGCAATCCGCACTACGCCGGCTACATCTCGATCTTCGGACATGGGGCCTGCTACGGCGGTCCCGGCCATTGCGATATCCCGCCGCCGCAGCCGCGGCGCTTCGACCAGCGCGGGCGTAGCCACAACACGCCACGCGTCCATCGCATCGACGTCACGGCCGCCGCCAGGCAGGCGCTCAAGAAGAAGGGCCCGCTTCAGATCACACTGGTCGTGATCGGCGGCGACTACCAGGAGGAGAGGGAGCTTCTGAAGCTGGAAGGCGTGTCGATCAGTTTCCTGGATTGAGAAAGCGGCGGGGAAGTCATGGCGACGTATCGAATCCATCCGGGCATCGGCATCGCGCGCCTGGGCAACAGCGACAGCGAATTCTACCTCGCGCCGGAGACGCCCGCGGCGATGCCGATCGCCTGCGACAGTTTCGGCAATCCCGTGCACGGCCCCGACGGGGTCACACCTGTTCCGGTCAAGACCTTCAAGGATGCGCAGGGCCGCGTGAAGCGCCAGGCCGCGCGCTTCCAGATCTTCGTCTATGACGATGAGTCCCCGGAAGGCAGGCCGCTGGCGCTCGGCGATGCCGTGGAGGGCGGCGGCAATCATGGTGTGCTCGTCGACATCCAGTGGCGCGTCTATGTCGCCAACAAGAAAGCCTCCTGGTACCCGTTCACCGAGCTCAAGGGCGAGCATGGCTACGCCCCCGGCAGTGCGCGCCGCAACGCCGACATCACTGGCCAGGACCGCGACCTGCTCATCATCGATCCCGGCCCGCGCAGCGTGAATGCGACCACCAACCGGCGCGCGCATTTCGATCGCTCGGGCGGCCCCGGCGGCTATGCCACCACGTTCCCGCCCAGGGGCCTCCAGCCGTTCGACATCGACACGCTGGGCGAGATGATGACCGACAACAAGGGCCGCATGGTCGTGCTCGGCGGTCACGGCAATTCGGGCATGGACGTCAACGGCAGCTTCGGTCCGAAGATCGAGGACTATGCCAACACCGACGGCTGGTACGACGACATCTCCGACGGCCCGGTGATGGCGCGGCTGATCATGTATTCGAAACAGGTCGGCCAGACCCGCTACATCGACGTCGAGTTTCCGGCCTGGGTCGTGGTCGGCTATCCGCGCTTCGTCCCTGAGATCCTCGACATGATCACGATGGACGAGGTGCTGTACGATCTCTATGTGCGCCAGTTCGCCACCGATACCGGCATCTATGGGACGCTCGGCACCTATGACGATCCGCAGCAGATCCCGTTCCGCGACGAGGCGGCGCTGCGCCACTGGCAGGCCGGCCGGCTTGCCTGGAATCGCAACTACCGGCCGTGGTTCTATCGCGACATCTGGCCGATCCTGTTCCGGCCGGATGAATTCAGATATCTGAACGATATCCTTCAGCAATCGAACTACCCGCACGATCAGGCGCAGCGCGGCACGTTCGATCCCGACAAATTATCGAAGACTCCGAAACGCGCGACGCGGCCGACGGCGACGGCAACACCGTCGGATGCACCGTTGCGCGATGCCAGTCAGGGCGAAGCGGTCATGGCGGTGGCGGCGGTCGCAGATCCGACCCACTATTCCAAGGCCGACGATCCCTACGGACCGATGCGCCGCTTCCTGTTCGATCTGTTGCGCCGTGCGGGCGAGGCCAATTCCTTCCAGGTGCAGGACCGTGCATCGTCGCGCGTCCATTCGCTGCCGCTGATGCCATTGCTGTGCGGCGACAATCCGCTGACCAACGAGACGCCGTCGAAGTTCCTTCATCTCACCCAGTACCAGCTCTTCATCCTCGGCCAGTGGGCGCGCGGCTGGTTCATCAACGAGAAGGAGGAGGGCTGGCTGCCCGACGGCTATTCACCCTTCGCGCCTTATCCGAAGACACCGCCGAAGACCGGCCGCGAGCTCGACCGCGGCGTGCTCAGCAACGTGCTCGGCGGCGCCTTTTGTCCGGGCGCCGAGCTCGGCTGGGTGATGCGCAACCCTTCGATCTACTGGGCGCCGTATCGCATCAACGCCGATCGCAGCGTCTCGGATTTCCTGCAGAGCGCCGCCCAGGCCAATCAGGACCACGGCACTCGTGATTGCCGACCCGACCTTCAACGTCAACTCGCCACTCAGCCAGGACAACGACTTCGAGACCGGTCTTCAGCCGGGGGACCTCACCAAATATATGGGGCTGCCCTGGCAGTCCGATTTCAACGAGTGCACCACGCAGCCGATCAACATCACCTACGCCGACTGGAACAATCTGTGGCCCGACAGCGACAATGACGATCGCTTGCGGCGCGACGAGAAGACCTGGACCACGCTGTGGTGGCCGGCGCATCGGCCGTTGCAGTCGTTCGAGATCGCCTCGGTCTCGAACGGAAAGCCCAATTACGTCTGGACGACGTGGAGCCGCGGCGTCCCGCAGACGCCGGTCGGCGACCTCAAGATGGTCACCGAGTGGTCGCTGCTCGGCTTCATCGTGCGCAATCCCTACGAGCCGGCTGTCAAGCCCGCCGACAGTTATCAAGGGCCCAAATACATCAGCGTCGAGCGAACAACCGGGTCGCGGCCCGATCCCAAAAGCGAGGCATCATGAGCGACAATCCATTCGTCGGACATTGGACCTATCGCAGCCTGCTCAATGATCCCGACGTCAACACGGCCTTCAACAATCTCGAATTCGGCCGCGGCACGATCGATATCGCGGACGGGCCGATGCAGCTGCTGACCGGAACGATCGGCGGCCCAGGCTGGTCGCTCGCGCTGAAGGGATCGCGCGCCTACGGATCGCCGATGCAGGTACGTTTCCAGGGCACCGGCGTCGTCGGCGGCGAGGAATGGATCTACGATTATTGGGGCTCGCTGGTGCCGGCCTGGCCCAATGGCGTCGACCAGCGTCCGGCCATCGTCGGCTCGGTGATCCGGACCATCCCGCACAGCGGCGGCTCGCCCGGCACGGTGGCGCCGGCCGGTGTGGTGGCGTCGTTCTACGCAGTCCGGGCCGACTGACCTTGGCCGCGTTCGACATCATCGTTGCAGGCGCAGGTCCAGCCGGCGCGGCCGCTTCCCGCGCGCTTGCGATGTGCGCGCCGGAGCTTCGGGTGGCCGTGATCGCGCCGTCCGAGCGGCGCGGGCGAGGCGAAGGACGAGGCGAGGTCTTGTCACCGCTGGTCCAGCCGGTGCTGCGGCAGCTCGGTCTGTGGCCGACTTTCCTGGCGCAGGGCTTTGCGCCGTCGCACCGCACGCTCACCTCCTGGGACCAGGCCGGCCTGACGTCGAGCGAATTGCTGCTGGAAGCGCGCGGGCCGTCATGGCGCGTTGACCGCAGGGCGTTCGATGGCTGGCTCACGGCGGAGGGTTGCCGCGCGGCCGAGCGCGTCGATGCGAAGGTCTGTCATCTCGCGCGCGAGGCGGACGGCTGGTCGGTCGTTTGCGACGACGGCACCAGCCGTTCGGCCCGGCTGATCATCGATGCGACGGGCCGCGCCCGCGCACTCGCCGACCGCCAGGGTTCGCGGGCGAAAGCGCAGGACCGCCTGATTGCGGCCTATGCCGAGGCGACGACATCGGGACCGGCCGCACCGGAACTGCTCGTCGAGGCCTTTGAAGACGGCTGGTGGTACACGATGGCACTCGACCAGGGCAGGCGCGCCTTTGCCTGCATGACCGATGCCGATCTCGCGCGTGGCCTCAGGCTGAACACGCCGGACGGCTGGCGCAGAGCTCTCGCCAGGACGCAATTCGTCTCGGCGCTCGCGAGCAAGATCATTCGGCTCGAACCACCCCGCTTGATCCCTGCGGGCAGCCGGTACGCCGCAACGACTGCCGGCTTCCATTTCCTCTGTGCAGGCGATGCCGCAAGCGCTTTTGATCCGATCTCGGGTCATGGCGTGGTCAAGGCCATGCGCTCGGGTGTGTTCGCCGCCTATGCCGCCAGCGATTGCCTCGCACGCGGTGATGCGGCCGCTCTCGATCGCTACGGCGCGTGGATCGCGCGCGAAGCTGCGGCCTACGCGACGACGCTAAGCGAGCACTACGGCAGTGTCTCGCGCTGGCCCGAGCGGCCGTTCTGGCGGCGCCGGCGTGCCGACGCGCCTTCACGCAATCCTTCGAGCAGTCTTCTGGAACAGTAGGGCGGACAACATGATGAAGAGCTTCGCGCGAATTGGTCTTGTCATCGCCGCGCTGGGACCGAGCCTTCCAGCATTCGCGGCGCCGGTTCCCCGTGCTTTCGAACCGCCGCCGACGCTGCCCGGACAGGGCAATGTCGTGGCCCTGGAGGCCGGCGTGGCGCCGGCCGTTGGCGGCTGCCGGCCGCAAGGATCGATCTCGCGCAGCGGCTCGATCGTCTCGGTGGTGCTCAACTTCGTGCGCGGCCGCTTCTTCATCAACAACCCGGATCCGACCGATCCGCAACCGGATGGCCTCGACCCCGTCGAGCTGCGCTCCTATGGCGGCTGCAAGTCGGGCCCGGCGATCTTCGTCAAGCCCGGCGATACGCTGCGCGTCGACCTGATCAACCAGCTCGCGAAGGACGACCCGAGCTGTTTGCCCAATCCGCCGGAGGGGCTTGGCTTGCCGGCGTTGGTCGGGTGCTTCAACACCACCAACCTGCACACGCACGGCCTGCACGTTTCGCCCGCCGGCAACAGCGACAACGTGCTGCTCAACATCGCCCCGCAGACGAAGTTTCCGTATGAGATCAACATCCCCAACGACCATCCGGCGGGGACGTTCTGGTATCACGCCCACCGTCATGGCTCGACGGCAGTGCAGGTGGCGAGCGGCGCCTCGGGCGTGCTGGTCGTCAAGGGCGAGCGTCCCTATACGCCACCGTCGCCGCAGAACCCGAAGCCGATTGCCGATATCGACACGGTCCTGCATGACGTCAACGGCGCCCCGTTCAAGGAGCAGCTCTTCCTGTTTCAGCAGATCGCCTATGCCTGCTTCGCCAACCAGCCGAACCAGCCCGGCGGCCCGTGGCAGCAGATCTACACCACGCAGGGGCTCTACAACGCCAACAGTCCGGCAAATATCGCCAACGCGCCGTGGACGTGCCCGCTGGCGACGTCAGGCAATCCGGTAAGCCCCGGCGTCGTCGAGAACTTTGGCTTGCAACTGGACTCATCGTCGATCTGGGACACCAATGGCCGCTTCACCAGCGTCAATGGCATCGTGCAGCCGACGCTCACCGTGCCGGCGGGCGAGATCCAGCGCTGGCGCTTCGTGCATGCCGGCATTCACGACACGATCAACATTCAGCTCGTGCGCGCCACGCCGGTCGGCACAACGAACCTGATCGCGACCTCGGCGCTGAGCGGCAACCGCGAGCAGCAGAAGGCCGATCTTCTGGCTGCCTGCAACGCCTCGGCCGGCACGCTGATCCCGCAGTTCGAGATCGCATCCGACGGTCTGACCCGGACCAAATTGCGCACCGTGCACGCCTCGCAAGTCGGCGGCGTGCTTGAATCGAACTACATGCAGCCCGGCTATCGCAGCGACGTCCTCGTCGTATTCCCCTCGGACGGGGACTATTGCCTGCTCAACCAGGCGGCGCCGAAGGCTGAGCGCGTGTCCAACGGCAATGGCGGCGGGCAGGGGCCGACGACGCCGCAATTGCTGGCCTATGTCCATGTGCGCGGAGGGCAGCCCGTGACGGGGGACCTGCAGGCCTATGTCGGCAAGGCGCTGTACGATGCCAATCCGACGCTGCCGGACGCCGTTCGCACCGGGCTGCGTGACGGCGATCTGCGGCCGTGGGCGCCATTCGAAGACCTTGCGCCGCCGGCTGCCGGCAGCCAGCAGCAGCAGGCGGCCTTCGCGATCAACTTCCCGGCCTTCACGGTCAACAACGCCTCGTATGATCCCGACGTGGTGAACTTCACGCGCGAGGTCAACACCACGGACGATTGGCTGCTGTCCGCGCAAGGCGAGCCGCACATCTTCCATATCCACGTCAATCCGTTCCAGGTGATCGACGTCACCACCACCAACACCAACGGTCAGCAGATATCGATCTACAATCCCGACGGCACCTGCAAACCTGACATCGTGTATGCCGACAAGCAGCAACTGGCCAACCAGTATTGCGGCATGTGGCACACATTCCGCGACACGATCATCGTCGAGAACAACTATCAGATCCGCGTCAGGACGCGGTACGACCGCTACATCGGCGAGTATGTCCTGCATTGCCACATCCTGGACCACGAGGACGCGGGCATGATGGCCAACATCGCAATCGTTCCCGACCTCAACGCGCCGGGCGGCGGCCTCGGGATGGCGGGGATGCGTCATGCCAAGCAGCCGACGGCGACACCCGCGGCGACGCCCGTAGGCCACAAACATTGATCGTCACAGGAAGCAGGGAGGATTTCGCGCGATGAAGATCGGCATTCCCGTCTACGACGGCGTCGACATGCTCGACGTCGCCGGTCCCTTCGAAATGATCGACTGGGCCGACTTCGACGTCGAGATCGTCGCGGCAAAGCCGGGAATGAAACGGTTTCGCAACCGGGGATTTCCGTTCGAGGTCGCAAAATCCTTCGCGGAATGCGCCCAGTATGATGCCGTCTGGATTCCCGGCGGCGATCCAGACGCGCTCACCGAGATCATCAACGATCCGCACCGGACCTACTTCCAATTTCTGACCAGGCAGGCCACCGGTGCGAAGTACATGTGCTCGGTCTGCGAGGGGGCGATGCTGTTCGCGGCATCGGGTCTTCTCGACGACCACTGGGCGACGACCCACTGGGCTTTCCTGGAATGCTTTCCGACGCTGTTCCCGAAGGTGAAGGTTGCCGACGGACATCCGCGTTTCGTGCTGGATCGCAATCGCCTGACCGGAGCCGGAATATCCGCGGGCCTCGACGAGGCGCTGATGTTGATCACGCTGCTCGGAGGCACGGAGTTGGCGCGACAGGTTCAGCAAAACACCGAATACTATCCGGATCCGCCCGTGCGCAGCGCGATTCCCGCAGCGCCGCAGTGCCCTCTCCCAGGCGTCAAGCCGCCGGGGTCGACGCAATAGGTCCGGCCGACCGAATGCATCATCTAACTATCTGATATGTTGATACTTCATCGGCCGCGTCGACTGCCGGGTTCAACTCATGGAACCGTTTCGTTGCTTGCGCGTTGTCTCCGCATGACCGAAGACCTTTCCTTCCGACGCAAACCCCTGACCCCTGAGCAGCGCCAGGCTCGTGATGCCGCACGCCGGATCGAGGCCGAAAAGGCCATGCGCGATCACGAAGAGGCCCAGAAGGCGTTTTACGCCAATAAGGAACGGCTGAGGGCCGAGCGGCTCGCGCGCGAAGCGGCCGAGGCGAAGGGCTGACCGAACGCGGTCGCCGCCCACAATCTTCTGAAGCGATCTCCCAACCGGAGACCGGCCGCTAATGCCGGTTGGACATTCCCGTTGCGCTCAAAGCCAGCTTGAGCGCCTGGACGGCGCCGGCGAACGCGCCGCGGGGCGCTTGCGCCTCGATCGCCTCGGCCGCGATGCGACAATCGTCGGCGACCTTGAGCAACCCGCTTCGCGCGAGATCCATGGTGGAGAGGGCAGCCTGCTCCAGGCAGACCCGTTCAAGCCGTCGAAACTCCCGCAGCTCTTTGTTCATGCGCCAGCTCTCGATGTCCCCCGGCCCATCCGGCGCCGAGTCTGCTTAACGGACGGTAAACATCTCTGCCTAGCCGATTTGGCTGGCGCGGCGCTGGTGCGTGCCGTGCCCACGCCCGGGCTGCGGTGCACCACCGCGCAGGCTTGACGGCCTCTGCCTTCCGGGAGGAAGATTCAAATGATCCTAAACTGACGAGAACCACGGAGACGTTCGCTCCCAGCCAGTCCGATTCTCCTCAGCGAAAACGCATTGGAGCTGACCATGACCACGTTCGACAAGCGCGAGCAGGGCTTTGAGGCCAAATTCGCCCACGACGAGGAATTCATGTTCAAGGCCACGGCCCGGTCCAACAAGCTGCTCGGGCTCTGGGCCGCGGGCCAGCTCGGGCTCAGCGGCGACGCCGCGGCAAGCTACGCAACGGCGCTGGTGACAGACAATCTGGAGAGCCAGAGCATCGACGATGTCGTGGGCAAGGTGTCCGGCGATCTTGCCGCCAAGGGCGTGGCGCGCGAGCAGGTCGCGCAGAAGCTTCAGGAGTGCCTGCACCAGGCGCTCGCGCAGCTCGAAGCAAGCAAACAATGAGAAGGCCGGCCGTTGCCCTCACTCGGCGTGCTTGCGCATTCCGGAGTCGCTGAGCCTGTCGACGTAGGCAATGCCGATCGCCGAGGCGATGAAGGTGATGTGGATCAGGACCTGCCACATCACGCCGGTCTCGGTGAAGCCGGCGCGGTTCGAGCCGAGATTGCCGGCCTCGATGAAGGTGCGTAGCAGCGCGATCGAGGAGATGCCGATGATGGCCATGGCGAGCTTGATCTTCAGGACGCTCGCATTGACGTGGCCGAGCCATTCCGGCTCGTCCGGATGACCCTGGAGGTCGAGCCGCGAAACGAAGGTCTCGTAGCCGCCGACGATGACCATCACGAGCAGGTTGGAGATCATCACGACGTCGATCAGCGCCAGCACGCTCATCATGATCTGCTGTTCGGTGAGGTCGATCGCGTGCCAGGACAGATGCCAGAGCTCCTTGAGGAACAGCACGATGTAGACGCATTGCGCCACGATCAGTCCGAGATAGAGCGGCAGTTGCAGCCAGCGCGAGCCGAAGATGATCATCGGCAGCAGGCCCAAACGCGGCAACGGCGGGCGGGGCTCGGTGCGCAGTTCGGACTCGGGTCCAGGCTCAACCGACATTCAGGCAGCATCCTCGCGAGCTGAGATGATCTCGCCTTCATGTAACCCGACAAGATGGCCGGTGGAAGACGGCCAAGCCGCTGGCTGCGGCCGGCAGATCGCGCAGTCTCGTGCTACCGTGCCGAACGGCCAAAGAGTCAGGGCTTGAATCGGGAGGCGGGGGTGTCTTGGAGCGGCTTCGGCAAAGGGCTCGGCGGCATCGCGGTCGCCGTCGCAATCGTGGTTGGCGCCGGTGGCGCGGAGGTCTCGGCGACGCCGCTGACGCCGTTTCGCTACGAGGCGCAGGCGCAACGTCATTGCCCACACGATCAGGTGGTCTGGCTCGATTTCAGGAAAGGCATCTACTACGGCAAGGGCCAGAAGCGGTACGGCCAGGGTTTCGACGGCAGCTTCGTCTGCCTGAGCGAGGCCCGCGACAGCCTTTATCGCCGCTCGCTATTGGGCCTGCGCTGAGCAGCGCGTGATTCGGAGGTTTGGGGAACGGCTATTTCCGGTCCGGCAGCTTCACCGGCACGTGCGGGGAGGTGCTGATCACCCGGGGGCTTCCGTCGGGATAGGTGCGGTCGCCGCGGATCAGCGATTCCAGAACCAGAAAAAATTTCTCAGCAAGCATTTGCGTCACCCTCGTTGGTGATGGCCTCTTGAAATGAGTCGACGCGCCGAACGCAGAAATTCAATCAACTAAACGGGAGCAGGGCAATACCGGACAGCGCTGTATGCTGCATCGCGGTGTAGTTGTGGTTAGAAAGAAGGAGACTGGTGGTGGTGCTCAGGCGAAGGCCAGTGCCACGAGGCTCGAGCAGAGAAGAAACAAGCCGCCGGCGGTCAGTGCCAGGAAGCCATCGGATACGAAGTCATGGTTGCGCATGGGACACCTGCCGCTCTCGTGTTTGATGCTCGGTCGGATCGATTAAGATTGTCCGAACGTGCCGTCTTGAAAGAGGTGATCCTTGCCGTCCGCGCGAATGCCCTCAGGCCCTCGTGCGGTAACCTTCAAACGCATGGGCCAGGAAGATCCCCGCGCTTACCAGACCCATCAGTGCCGAAACCGTCTCGATCATCGTCAAATTCCAGTTCGCCCCTGCAACCGAGAAAACGCGTGCGGCCTTGCACAGTCAAAAGAATTCCAGTGAGCCACAAGACAATGGGGGTGGAGTGAGGATTTGGCGCAACAGAATGTCCAGGAGTGGCACAGAGCAGGGTGCCTGCGCTCCGTAGATCAACGGGGAGAAGCGAACGCCCCGTTTACCATCTCGGCGTGAACGCTGTGGGCTCCCCATTTCCGCCGTGTTCGGGTTGCGTTATCCTTACTGCTTCCGACGCGGTGGTGGGCCGCCTCGGATTTTGGGACCGGACAGCGCTCCCCCGTAGCCAAAGCGGGTTGGGTACGCCTCCGGCGAAGTGGTATTTGGGGCTCATGGGGATCCGACGGTCAGATTCGGTTTTGCGGGCCGCACGCGGTGTTGCGGCGGTCGCGACCTGCCTCGCGCTCGCCAATTGCGCCTCCTCGAACAAGTTCGCCAGCCGGGTCGATCCGAAATACGGCGTGTCCTCGAGCCCGCGGGTCGTGGCGCTTGGGGATCCGGTTCCGAAAGGCGGCGGCACCTACCGCGTCGGTAAGCCCTATGTTGTGGCCGGCCGGACCTACGTGCCGGAGGAGGACGTCAACTACCGCGCCGAGGGTATGGCGTCCTGGTACGGCGACGATTTCCACGGCCGCCTGACCGCTAATGGCGAAGTGTTCGACATGACCTCGCTGACAGCGGCGCATCCGACCCTGCCGATGCCGTCCTATGCGCGGGTGACCAATGTCTCGAACGGCAAATCGCTGATCGTGCGCGTCAACGACCGCGGGCCCTATCACGGCAACCGGCTGATCGACGTCTCGAACAAAGCCGCTGAACTCCTTGAATTCAAAGGCAATGGCGTCGCCAAGGTCCGTGTCGAATACGTCGGCCGGGCGCCGCTGGAAGGCTCCGACGATCGCCAGTTGATGGCGACCCTGCGCACCGGGATCCCGGCGCCGTCGCCCTCGATGGTGCGGGTCGCCTCGGCAAGGCCCTTCGTGCCGGAGCTGCCATCGTCGAACCGCAGCGCCATTCGCGGCGAGGTTCCGACGCCGGAGGGGCGGCCCTACAATCTCGGCAACACCTCTGCCGACATGGCGTCGCTCAACGCGACCTCGGAGATGTCGGCCTCGAGCCGCAGCCGGGGCCGCGGCCGAGCGCTCCAGAACGCGCGCGCAGTGTCCTATGACGAGGATGGCCGCTACGCGACCGAGAACGCGCCGTCATCGGCCGACGGCGCCGCCGAGGCCCGCAGCATCCTGAGCGGCCGCGGCCTCTACTAAGCAGGTACCAAGCCGGCAAATCCGGCGAGCGGCGTAGCGCCCAGGGATCAGAATGGGATGCGCGCGCGTCCCGTGAACGTCCAGATCTGCGTGTTGCTGCCGATGCCGCCGAGTTCGGCGCCGAAGCCGACCGTGGTGCCGCCCGCCAGCCTTGCGCCGATGCCGCCCGTGATGCGGGCTGACCAGCCCTGGAGCAATGGTGTCGAAGCGAGCGGGATGCCGCCCGCAGCAACGATCGCGGCCGCATCGTCCTGCGTGAAGTAATAGTCGGCAAAGACGCCGGCATAGGGCGCCAGCAGCACGCTATCGAGCCACGGTATGGGGTAGGAGACCCTGTTGCCGGCAGACGCGCGGCCGCTCGAGAAGGTGCGGGCCGCCTGCTGGGTGCCGAGCGAGTCGACATAGGCGTTTTCCCGCTCCCAGATCGCGTAGACCTTGGCCGACGGTTCGATATTGAAATTGGCCCAGCTGTAGCTGCCGGTGAAGCCGGTCGCGAATATCCAGCGATTGCCGTTGAAGTTGCCTTGGGCCGTGCCGGCGGTGCCGTCATAGCCGATGCCGGAATAGGTCACGGCCACGTCGTAACGCAGCGTCGGGATGATCTTCCAGCCGAGATAGGCACCGACGGTCCAGCCGTCGCCCTTCAGCTTTCCGTTGATGTCGGTCTGGGTGTAGCTGAAGTTCTCATAGCCGCCGGTCACACCGACCAGCAAATTGGGTCTCGCCCGGTAGGTCAGTCCGGACAGCAGGTTGATCTGCTGGCCGAAGAGCGTGGCCTGGGTTGCACCCTGACCGATGTTGCCGGACGAGCCCCACTGATCGATGCCGCTGCCGCGCGCGTCGATCCAGAACAGCCAGTCCTTCTGCTCCCTGAAGCGCGCAGCCGGTGCCTTGGTCGGAGCCGCCCGATCGATCGCGGCGAAGGCGTCATCGATCCGCGAGGAGCCGCGCCCGCGGCCGCCGGTCCGGCCGGGGCCGCCGTCGCCCGAATAGGCGTTCAAACTTTGAGAACCGGGCTGCTGACCGGATTTGGGCTTGTCGTCCTCATCGCCGTCGGGCGCGGCGGCGAAATTGACGCGCAGTCCGCCCGCGCCTGGCGTGATGTATTGCCCGCCGTCGCTGAACCCTTCGGAAATCGCGGTGTCAATCGAACCGGAGATCGCCTGTCCCGAACTCTGCGCCACGATCTTGGTGACGTTGAGCTGGAGGGCGCGCAGCTTGGCGCTGTCGGCGGGAATGTCGACCGACTGGTTCAGAGCCGGCGAGGTCGAGGCGTTGAAGGCCACACTGACGTTGTAGGTTGCCGTGATGCTGTGATTGCCGACGGCGAGTGTGGTCGTGGCAAAGGTGGCGACACCGGCCGACAGGGTAGACGTGCCGATCGGCGTGCCGCCGTCGTTGAAAGTGACCGTTCCCGTCGGCGTTCCGCCCAAGCTGCTCACCTTGGCCGTGAAAGTTACAGACTCGCCGTAGCTGCTCGGATTCTTCGACGACGTGAGCTCCGTGGTGGTCGTCGCGGACAGATAGGTGAACCTGTCTGCCGCCGAGGTCGGCGACGTCCCTCCGGCCGTCGTCACGGTGACATCGACCGTGCCGGCGCCGGGCGGCGAGGTTGCGGTGATCGACGTTGCCGAATTGACCGTGAAGCTGGTCGCGTTGTTGGCGCCGAACTTCACTGCGATGGCGCCGGTGAATCCGGTCCCCGTGACCGCCACGGAGGTGCTGCCGATCGCGGATCCGGAGCTCGGTGAGATCGAGCCGACCGTTGGTGCCGGCGTGTAGCTGAATTGGTCCGATGCCGATGTGGCGGACGTTCCGCCTGGCGTCGTCACGGTGACATCGACCGTACCGGCGCCGGCCGGCGAGACCGCGGTGATCGAGGTTGCCGAATTGACAGTGAAGCTGGTCGCATTGGTTGCGCCGAACTTCACCGCGGTGGCTCCGGACAACGCGGTGCCCGTGATGGTGACCGACGTTCCGCCGGCGAGCAGGCCCGCATTCGGCGCAACCGACGTCACCGCCGGCGTCGCGGCGTAGCTGAACTGATCCGCCGCGGACATTGCCGACGTTCCGCCTACCGTCGTTACCCTGATGTCCACGGTGCCGGCCCCGGCAGGCGATGTCGCGGTGATCTGGGTTGCCGAATTGACGGTGAAGCCGGCCGCCGCCGTGGCGCCGAACGTCACCACCGTTGCACCTGACAGATTGGCGCCGGTGATCGTGACAATGGTGCCGCCGCCTAGGGGGCCGCCTGTCGGCGAAATCGACGTGATCGAGGGAGGGCCGGCATAGGTGAACTGATCAGCCGCCGAGATCGCGGACGTCCCGCCCGGCGTCGTGACCCTGACGTCAACAGTACCGGCGGCCCCCGCCGGAGAGGTCGCGGTGATCGAGGTCGCTGAATTGAACGTGAAGCCGGCCGCGGCCGTCCCGCCGAATGACACGGCCGTGACGCCGGTGAAATTGGTGCCCGTGATCGTCACCACCGTGCCGCCGGCCGCCGGCCCCGACGTCGGCGAAAGCGACGTGACGGCTGGCGTGGCGACATAGGTGAACTGGTCGGCGGCGGAGGTGGCCGAGGTGCCGCCGGCTGTCGTCACCCTGATGTCGATCGTGCTGGTTCCTGCCGGCGACGTCGCGGTGATCTGGGTCGCCGAATTGACCGTGACGCCAGTCGCAGCCGTTGCTCCGAACACTACGGTCGTCGCGCCTGTGAAGTTGGTGCCGGTGATGGTTACGGTGGTGCCGCCAACGCCCGGACCCGAGGTCGGCGAAATCGAAGTGACCGTCGGTGCCGGAACATAAGTGAATTGATCGGCTGCTGACGTTGCCGATGTTCCGCCCACGGTCGTCACCGTGATGTCGACCGTACCAGTGCCTGCGGGCGATGTCGCGGTGATCTGGGTCGCCGAATTGACCGCGAAACCGGTTGCCGCCGTTGCGCCGAACGTGACCGCAGTTGCTCCGGAGAAGTTCGTACCGGTGATGACCACGGTCGTGCCGCCGGTCTGCGGACCCGATGTCGGCGAGATCGACGTCACGGTCGGCGGCGCGGCATAGGTGAACTGATCCGCAGCCGAGGTCGCTGATGTCCCGCCCGGTGTTGTGACCCTGACGTCAACAGCACCGGCGGCACCCGCCGGCGAGGTCGCCGTGATCGATGTCGCTGAATTGAATGTGAAGCCGGCCGCCGCGGTCCCGCCGAACGTCACGGCCGTGACTCCGGTGAAGTTGGTGCCGGTGATCGTCACCGACGTCCCGCCGGCCGCCGGACCTGCGGTCGGGGAGATCGAGGTGACGGTGGGAGCGGCAATATAAGTGAACTGGTCCGCTGCAGATGTTGCGGACGTGCCGCCGGCTGTCGTCACCCTGATGTCGATCGTGCTGGTTCCTGCCGGCGACGTCGCGGTGATCTGGGTCGCCGAATTAACCGTGACGCCAGTCGCAGCCGCTGCTCCGAACACCACGGCCGTCGCGCCTGTGAAGTTGGTGCCGGTGATGGTTACGGTGGTGCCGCCAGAGCCCGGACCCGAGGTCGGCGAAATCGAGGTGACGGTGGGCGCGCCCACATAGGTGAACTGGTCGGAGGCCGTGGTCGCGGACGTTCCGCCTACTGTCGTGACGGTGACGTCGACGGTGCCGGTTCCGGCAGGCGCAGTGGCCGTGATCTGGGTATTGGAATTGACCGTGTAGCTCGCGGCATTGTTGGCGCCGAACTTCACGCCGGCAGCGCCTGTGGTCGTGCTGAAATTCGTGCCGGTGATGATCACCGATGTGCCGCCACCGGTTGGACCTGATGTCGGCGATATCGAGGTTACAGTCGGCGCGGCGACATAGGTGAACTGGTCCGCCGCCGACGTCGGCGATGTCGAGCCGTTGGTGACGGTGACATCGACGGTCCCGGCGGACCCCGCCGGCGCCGTCGCCGTGATCTGCGTATTGGAATTGACGGTGTAACCCGTCGCGTTGGTGGCGCCGAACTTGACGCCGGCCGCGCCGGTCGTCCCGGTGAAGTTGGTACCCGTGATCACCACCGAAGTGCCGCCGGCGAGCGGCCCGGTCGTCGGTGAAACCGACGTCACCGTGGGGCTGGGTAGATTGATCGTGAACGTATAAGGGGTGTTTGCGATCGAGCTGCCGGAGCAGCCCACGTTGAAATCGCTGCAGCCCGGCGTGTAATACAGGGTGATCGAGTCCTGTCCGCCACCTGTCTTGCTGTTCAGCGTGATATCGATCTCGGCCTGGCCGGCCTTCGCGGATTGACCGTTTTGGTTCGGGTTCGTTGGATGAAATGTGTAAGTTGCCTTTGACGTGGTCGGATTATAATCGGCCGCTGTGAGCAGTGGGCTGCCCGAATGGCCGCTCGAATTTGCGATCGGTGCATTGTAAAAGGCGTCTGTGCCCGCGACGGAATAGACGCCGTATACAACCGAGTCGTCGGCCGCGGCTGCGCCGACGGTCAGACACAGGCGATAGATCTGACCGACCGACGTGAAGTTGATGGTCACGCCCGACGTCGAATCCGTCGTTTGATCGCAAGCCGCGTTCGCCGCTGCCATCGCGCCGAGCATCACGACGGCCGCGATGCAGATGCGTTGAGCCGCCCGCCAGAGAGAGCGCAATATCCGCGAAGGCGTAGCTTCACCATCACGTGTCGGGATCGCCAATTTCCCGATTATCGCTGGAATGGCCACCGCAATTGCGTGACTCACCGGCCCCCCTTAGCGGCAGCTCTCGATAGAGCATCCGCCTAAAATCCCTGATTGTGAAATTATTCGCCTATATCGTTGCGTGCATTTGACGGGACGCGGTGCGCAACGCAAGCGAGCGAGCCAGCCAAACTGCTCAAACCAAGTCGCAAGCACTACTTTCCGGCGAACCGTTGCATAGCGGCAACAAAAGCGTGCTTTGATAGTAATCGACGGAAACGCTTGGCGTGTCAATTTATGGTTGCGCTTGCGCTTGACTGTCGACGCTGGCTGTTCAACAATCTTGGCGAGTGGGCCGCAATAAATTCATTCTTTAATTTAAGTGCCGCCGTCGTGGTCTGCATCATCACGCGACGGGTCGTTAGTTTTTTGGGGGAGGGGTCATGCCGTTACAGCCGGTTCTCGGACAGATCATGCCTTTTGCGGGCGCAGTGATTCCCAGAGGTTGGGCGCTGTGTAACGGTGCGCTGCTGGCCATCCAGCAAAATTCCGCGCTGTTCTCGTTGCTCGGCACCTATTATGGCGGCAACGGAGTGACGACGTTTGCACTCCCGGATCTGCGCGGTCGCGCGATCCTCGGCTCGAGTGGCGCCGGCCAATATCCCGTGGGCATGACCGGCGGATCGTATATGGCCAGCCTCAATGTGCAGCAGCTCCCGGCCCACAATCATCTCATTCAAGTGTCTGCAGCGGTCGGAGGAGGCGGACGCGGGAGCGTCCCTCCCACAGGCAACGTCTTCGCGACAAACTCACTGCCGGCGACCAACCCGACGAAGATTTTTGCCGCAGCCGGGAGCGGCGACACGCCATTGGCCACCGCCACCAATCTGGTGAACGAAGGCGGCAACCAGCAGCATAACAACATGCAGCCCTATCTCACGATCAGCTATCTGATCGCGACGCAGGGGATTTTTCCGTCGCGAAGCTGAGCGGCTGCACGGCCGCATTTTCGCAAACGTAATCCGCCCACTTCAATTTTCCCATATTCGCGCATTCGCCGATCGGAATTCGCGCATTCGCCGATCGGATCGGAACGGGCGCACACCAAAGGATCATATGCGATGGCAGATCCGTTTATCGGCGAGATCAGGTTGTTTGGCTTTCCGCGGGTGCCGGACGGCTGGTTCGCCTGCAATGGACAGTCGGTCTCGATTGCCCAGTTTGAGACGCTTTACGCCGTGATCGGCACCACCTATGGCGGCGATGGCGTCAACACGTTCAACCTTCCCGATCTGCGCGGCCGTGTGCCGATCGGACAGGGACAGGGGACAGGCCTTCCGAACTATACGCTGGGCCAGCCCGGGGGTGAGGAGAACCACACCCTGATCGAAGCCGAAATGCCGACCCACAGTCATGCGCTGATGTCCTCGACCGCGACAGCAACGGATGTAACGCCCGGGCCGACCCTCCATCTTGCCACGGCGTCAGCAGGTGAACTCTACGCACCGATTGCGAACGCCGGGACGTACTCCACGATGGCCCCCTGCGTCGCCACTTCGGGCAACAGCATCGGGCACAACAACATGATGCCGAGCGTCGTTGCCAATTACTGCATTTGCTACGCGGGCGTCTTCCCTTCGTCCGGTTAGGCTGCGCACGCATCCGTATTCAGTCTCAAGGAAAGACAACATGTCAGATCCGTTCGTCGGAGAAATCCAGGCTTTTACGTTTCCTTTTGCAGTCGGCGGCTTCAACAGCGCCTGGCTACCGTGCGGCGGCCAGCTCCTGCCAATTCAGGGCTACAGTGCGTTATTTGCACTCATCGGTACCTATTACGGCGGCAATGGCACGACCAATTTCGCCTTGCCGAACCTGAACGGTTCGGTCGCGATCGGCCAGGGGCAAGGTCCGGGATTGCAAAATTATGTCGTCGGCGAGACCGTCGGCAGTTCGACGGTGACGCTGATCGGCGACAACATGGCGAGGCACACGCACGCCCTGCAACTCGGCGACAAGAGCGCGACAGGCGCTACGGCAGGTCCCGGCGCGGCGGGGACCACGGTTGCGATCGACCCGAACTTCACCGGCTTCACGGCGCCACCCGGCAGTCTCACCTTGGTGCCAAGCGCCGTCACACTCACCGGGCAGAACCTGCCGCACGACAACATGCAGCCGACCCAGGCGATCGTGTGGTGTATCGCCTACGCGGGAATCTTTCCGGCTTTTGGCAGCTCCTGAACGATCTTGAGTGCGCGACGGCATGATTGACGGCGCGCCGCTCGACATCGTTCCGGACGATCCGGCTCTTCGGCTTCGGCCCGCAAGTCCGATCGACGAGCCGTTCATCCGGCATCTCTTCGAGGAGGTGCGGACGGGGCAATTCACCGCGACCGGATTGTCCGGGCCGATCGTCGGCCAGATCATCGCGCAACAGTTCCGCGGCCAGGCGGCCGGCTATGCCGCGCAGTTTCCGGGTGCGATCTCGCTGATCGTCACACAGGACGGGACCGCGATCGGCCGGCTGCTGCTTCATTGCGAAAGCGAGCACTGGCACATCATCGATATCGCGCTGCTGCCGGCCGATTGCGGTCGCGGCGCCGGTACGAAGATCCTCGACGCGCTCGAAGCGAGCGCACGGCAGCAGGGTCTCGGCGCGCTGACCCTCTCGGTGCTCGCGGACAATTCGGCCGCGCTCAGGTTTTACCTGCGGCGAGGATTTGCCGAGACCGGGCAGGCGGGCGCCGCCCATATCGCGATGAAAAAGGATCTCGCCTAACGCACAGTCACCTCGCGCAGGAACTTCAGCAGCGCAGCATTGACCTCGTCGGACCGTTCCTGCTGGACCCAATGGCCGGCGCCTTCGATGATCAGCTTCCGCGTCAGATTGGGCAGGACGCGCTCGAGCTCGTTGACGCGCTTGGCGCCGATCAGGCCGGTGATGACGGCGTCTTTGGAGCCGGCAATGAAGAGCGACGGCTGATGGATCTGCGCGTCCTGCCAGGGCGCCGTCAGCTCCCAATTGCGGTCGAGGTTACGGTACCAGTTCAGCCCGCCGCGGAAGCCGGACTTGCGGAAGCTTTCGGTGAAATAGGCGAGGTCAGCCTCGCTGAGCCAGTTGGGCAGCGGCTCCTCGGCGAGCGCGTGACCGAGAAAGCCCTTGCCCTCCTGGACGAACATCGCGGCACTGGGATCGGCAAGGCCGCGCCCGCCGAGCACGATGCGCATGGTGCGGGCGATGTCACGCTCGAACTCGGCCTCGGCGACGCCGGGCGTCTGGAAATACTGCCAGTAGAAATTGGTGACGCCGCCCTGGCGCAGCAGATCGAGCGGCTTGCCGCGGCCGCGGAATGGCGGCGGCACGCTCAGGCCCGCCACCGCCGTGAAGATGTCGGGCCGGAACAGCGCCGCATGCCAGGCGACCGGCGCGCCCCAGTCGTGGCCGACCACCATCGCTTTGGTCTCGCCGAGCGCGTGCACGAGGCCAACGATGTCGCCGACCGTGTCGAAGATCGAGTAGGCGGCGACGTCCGCCGGTGCCGCGCTCTGGCCGTAGCCGCGCATGTCAGGGGCGACGACGCGAAACCCGGCGTCCGCCAGCGCCGGGATCTGGTGGCGCCAGGAGTAGGATAGCTCGGGCCAGCCGTGGCACAGCACCACCAGCGGACCTTGGCCGGCTTCGCGGATGAACAGGTCGATCCCGTTGGCCTTGATGACGCGGGTGGACAACATCGCTTTTCCGCCTTGTTTCAGGGGTTTGGTCGGGAAATATGAGGTGCCACGATAGGGGCGCGCCGAGAATCGTGCAATCTCGGGTTCGGCGGCCAGCCCCGTGTTGTTCGCACCGGTTCCTGCTGTTAGAACGCCGCTCTCAGGGCTTCGCCATGGCATTTCGTCTTTTTCCGCTCCGTCGCACCCGGTTCTCCGCCGGTGCGCTGGCGCGCGGGCTGATCGCTGCGGTTCTGGTGGCGGGCATCGGCTGGGGCGGGGCGCTCTACGCCGCCAACCAGAGCATCCAGGGCGCCAAGAAAACCGAGGATTCCGGCTTCGATGGCGACGCCCCAACCGCGATTCTGATCGAGGCTTCCAGCGGCAGCGTGCTGTTCGAGAAGAACGCCGACGAGCTGCGTGCGCCCTCCAGCATGATGAAGCTGATGACGGCCGAAGTCGTCTTCAATGCCATCAAGAAGGGCGACATCAAGCCGACCGACGAGTACCGGATCAGCGAGAACGCCTGGCGCAAGGGCGGGGCGCCCTCGGGCGGCTCGACCATGTTCGCCGCCATCAACAGCAAGGTTTCGGTCGACGATCTCCTGCATGGCGCGATCATCCAGAGCGGCAATGACGCCTGCATCGCGCTGGCCGAGGGCATTGCCGGCAACGAGAAGATCTTTGCCGCCGACTTCATGACCAAGCGTGCCCGCGAGCTCGGCATGACGAAGTCGACTTTCGGCAATTCCAACGGCCTGCCCGATCCCGGCAACAAGATGACGGTGCGCGAGCTCGGCATCCTTGCCCGCCACATCATTCTCGACTTCCCCGAATTCTATAAACTGTTCGGCGAGAAGGAGTACACCTGGAACAAGATCCGCCAGCCCAACCGCAATCCTCTGCTCAATTCGATGGAAGGCGCCGACGGTCTGAAAACCGGCTACACCAAGGAAGGCGGCTACGGCATGGTCGGCTCGGCCGTGCAGAACGGAACGCGGCTGATCGTGGTCGTCAATGGCCTGGAAGATCCCGAGGATCGCGCCACCGAAGCCAAGAAGATGCTGGAATGGGGCTTTCGCAATTTCGAGACCCGCACCCTGATCGCGGCCGACCAGCAGGTTGGCTACGCAAAAGTGTTTGGCGGCGAGAGCCGCTCGGTCAAGCTTGTCGCCAAGACGCCCGTCAAGGTGATGGTGCACAAGAACGGCAGCGACAAGCTGATTGCGCGCGTCGTCTATAGCGGACCGGTGCGTGCGCCGATCGAAGCCGGCCAGAAGGTCGGCGTGGTCAAGGTCTGGCGCAGCGGCAACATCGCGGTGGAAACGCCCGTCTATGCCGCCGAAGCGATCGGCACCGGCTCGACCATGCGCCGCGCGATCGACGGTGCCAGCGAGCTCGTGATCGGCATGTTCCGCGCGGGCGCCGAGAAGCTCTGATCATGAGTGAGAGCGCAGCACAGCGGCCGTCCGGGCGCGGACGCTTCATCACCTTTGAAGGCGGCGAGGGCACCGGCAAGTCGACCCAGATCAAGAAGCTCGCCGACCGCCTCACTGCGGCCAGGATGCGGACCCTCGTCACGCGCGAGCCCGGCGGCTCGCCGGGTGCCGAGATCATGCGCCACCTGGTGCTGTCGGGGATGGGCAAGCTGCTCGGGCCCGAAGCCGAGACGCTGCTGTTCGCGGCTGCTCGCGATGACCATGTCCGCACCGTGATCCAGCCTGCGCTCAATCGGGGCGCCTGGGTGCTGTGCGACCGCTTCGCCGACTCGACGCGGGCCTATCAGGGCAGCCTCGGCCGCGTGCCGATGGGCCTGATCAACGCGATGCAGCGGGTCACGATCGGCGATCTCAAGCCGGACCTCACCCTCATCCTCGATTTGCCGGTCGAGATTGGATTGCAGCGCGCCGCCGTGCGTCGTGGTAGCGGCACACCTGACAGGTTCGAGGGCGAGCAGCTCAGCTTCCATCAGGGCCTGCGCGAGGCCTATCGCAAGATCGCCGAGGACGATCCCGGCCGTTGCGTCCTGATCGATGCCAATTCCGATCCCGACACGGTTGCTGGACGAGTCTGGACGGCGCTGCGCGACCGTCTTCTCCCAACCCCTGCATCGGTGGTTTCCCTATGAGCCCGCGCCAGGCCGAACGCGAAACCGCCATTCCGCATCCGCGCGAGACGAGCCTTCTTTTCGGCCATCGCGAGGCCGAGACGGCGCTACTCGCGGCCTATCGCAGCGGGCGCATCCCGCATGCCTGGCTGATCGGCGGGCCGCAGGGGATCGGCAAGGCGACGCTGGCTTATCGCATGGCGCGCTTCGTGCTTTCCAACGGCCAGCCGCTGGCGCCGTCCGTGCAGCGCGCCGAGACCCTCGCGGTCGATCCTGATAACGCCGTGGCGCGGCAGGTTGCGGCCAGCTCGCATGGCGGGCTGTTGACGCTGGAACGCACCGCCAACGATCGCGGCGTGATGCGCACCGTGATCACCGTGGACGAGACGCGGGAGACGATCGGTTTCTTCGGCTCGACTGCCGCGGCAGAAGGTTGGCGCGTCTGCATCGTCGACACCGTCGACGAGCTCAATCCGAATGCCGCCAACGCGCTGCTGAAAATCCTCGAGGAACCGCCGCAGCAATCGCTGTTTCTCCTGGTCAGCCACGCGCCGGCGCGCGTGCTCGCCACGATCCAGTCGCGCTGCCGCAAGCTGCGCCTGCGCCCGCTCGACACGGATGATGTGATCGGCGCCGCAGCTTCGACGGCTGACCTCGATCCGAACGATCCGGCGCTGCGCGAGGCCGCGGAGGCCTCCGAGGGCAGTGTCGCGCGGGCGCTGACGCTGCTCGGCGGCGATGCCCTGAAGCTGCAGCAGCGCACGGCGGCGCTGCTTGCGCGCCTGCCACAGGTGGATCCGCGCGAACTGCACACGCTCGGCGATTCGCTTGGCACCAGCGATCGAGTCGCGCTGGCGGCCTTCATCGACGGCATCGATCGCTGGATAGCGGAACGCCTGCACTCCGACGAGGCCAATGCCAACCAGAATCTGCCGCGCCTTGCGCGCCTAGCTGAGGTATGGGAAAAGATCGTCCGCGCCGCGCGCGACACCGAAACCTACAATCTGGAGCGAAAGCCCTTGGTTTTCTCGGTGTTCGGCTGGCTGGCGGACGCAACGCGCTAGAGCATGATCCGGAAAAGTGTGCAGCGGTTTTCCGACAGGATCATGCTCCAAATAATGACCTAACGCAGGTTCGTTTCCAAATTTCGAGAAGCCGGTAAAGGAATTCGTCGTGGCCACGCGAGCTAAGAAAACCGCTAGAGGCAAGAGCAGCAAGAAGAAGGCTGCCAACAAGGCCGTGAAGAAGGCCGTGAAGGCGCTCGCGCGCAAAGCTGCCAAGAAGGTCAAGAAGACCAAGAAGCCTGCCGTCAAGAAGGGCGTGAAGAAAAGCGCTGCGAAGACGACAAAGAAGGCCGGCAAGAAGGCCGCGAAGAAGCCGGTCGTCGCCAAGAAGGCGGTGAAAGCGGCCAAAAAGGCAGCCAAGTCTCCGGCGAAGAGCAAGGCTCCGGCGAAGAAGGTCGCCAAGAAAGCGAAAGTGACCGCGCCTGCCGTGACCGCCGCACCGGCTCCTGTCGCCACGCCGCCAAAGGTTGTGAAGCCCAAGGTGTCGAAGCCCAAGGTGTCGAAGCCTGAGGCGCCGCCCGCACTGAGGCCCGTCGCAGCTTCGCAAGCCGCAACTCCCGTTGCTGCGCCCGCGCGCGACAACGTCTTCTACATCTCGACCGCCATCGCCTATCCCAACGGCAGCCCGCATATCGGCCACGCCTATGAGGCGATCTCGGCCGACGTGCTGGCGCGCTTTGCGCGGCTCGACGGCAAGGACGTGTTCTTCCTGACCGGCACCGACGAGCACGGTCAGAAGATGGTCCAGACCGCGCAGAACGAGGGCCTGACCCCGTCCGCGCTCGCGACCCGCAATGCTGGCCGCTTCAAGGAGATGGACGAGCGTCTGAACGTGTCGTTCGACCGCTTTATCCGCACCACCGAAGAGCAGCACCATCGCTCCAGCCAGGAGATCTGGCGGCGCATGGAAGCGAACGGCGACATCTACGCCGACAGCTATGCCGGCTGGTACTCGGTGCGCGACGAGGCGTATTACGCCGAGGACGAGACGCGCCTGAACGACGACGGCGTGCGCCTCGGACCGCAAGGCACGCCAGTCGAATGGGTCGAGGAGAAGAGCTATTTCTTCCGCCTGTCGGCCTATCAGGACAAGCTTCTGAAGCTCTACGAAGATCATCCTGAATTCATTGGCCCGGACTCGCGCAAGAACGAGGTGGTGAGCTTCGTACGCGGCGGCTTGCGCGATCTCTCGATCTCGCGCACGACCTTCGATTGGGGCGTGAAAGTGCCCAGCGACGAAGAGCACGTGATGTATGTCTGGGTCGACGCGCTGACCAATTACATCACCGGCGTCGGATTCCCCGACGAGAGCGACAAGAACTGGCGCTACTGGCCGGCCGACGTGCACATCATCGGCAAGGACATCATCCGCTTCCACGCGGTCTACTGGCCCGCATTCCTGATGTCGGCCGGCATTTCGCTGCCGAAGAGGGTCTATGCCCATGGCTTCCTGTTCAACAGGGGCGAGAAGATGTCGAAGTCGGTCGGCAATGTCGTCGACCCCTTCAATCTTGCCGAGCAGTATGGCGTCGACCAGATGCGCTATTTCTTCCTGCGCGAGGTCTCGTATGGCCAGGACGGCAACTACAACCACGATGCCATCGTCGCGCGCATCAATGCCGATCTCGCCAACGACCTCGGCAACCTCGCGCAGCGCTCGCTTTCGATGATCGCCAAGCAGCTCGGCGGCGTGCTGCCGGAGCCGGGCGAGTTCAGCGACAACGACAAGGCGATTCTGGCGATGGCGGACGGCATGATCGTCGCATCGCGCGAAGCGATGGCGACGCAGCAGATCCATCACTGGCTCAACGCCGTGTGGGCCGTGGTCGCGGAGGCCAACCGCTATTTCGCGGGCGAGGCGCCGTGGGCGCTCGCCAAGACCGATCCTGTCAGGCAGAAGACGGTGCTCTATGTCACCGCCGAAGTCGTGCGCCAGATCGCGATCCTGGCCCAGCCGGCGATGCCGACCGCCTCGGGCCTGCTGCTCGACAGCCTCGGCATTCCCGCGGGCGAGCGGAACTTCGCGATGCTCGGGGGCGCCAAACGGATCGCGCCAGGCTCGACGCTGCCGGCGCCAACACCGGCGTTCCCGCGCTACATCGAGCCGGCGGCCTAGGGCGTTCGGGCGATGCTGGTCGACAGCCACTGCCATCTGGATTTTCCGGACTTTGCGGAAGACCTCGACGGGATCGTCTCGCGTGCACGTGCGGCCGGCATCGGCCGTATGGTCACGATCTCCACGCGGGTGCGAAAGCTCAATCAGCTTCTGGCCATCGCTGAGCGCTACGACGACGTCTACTGCTCGGTCGGCACCCATCCGCACAACGCGGACGAGGAAGACGGCATCTCGCCGGACGAGCTGATCGGGTTGACCGGGCATCCCAAGGTGGTCGCGCTCGGCGAGGCCGGGCTCGACTATTTCTACGACAACGGCGCGCCGGAGGCGCAGGCGAGGGGCTTTCGCGCCCATATCGCGGCGGCTCGTGCGACCGGCCTGCCGCTGGTGATCCACACCCGCGAGGCGGACGAGGATTGCGGCCGCATCCTGGAGGAGGAAGCGGCCAAGGGATCGTTTCGCGCCGTGCTGCATTGCTACACGGGCGGGCGCGAGCTGGCGCTGAAGGCGGTGTCGCTCGGGCTCTATATCGGCTTCACGGGCATCCTGACCTTCAAGAAATCGGAGACCCTGCGCGCGCTTGCGGCTGAACTGCCGTCTGACCGTATTCTGGTTGAAACAGACTCGCCCTATCTTGCGCCCGGCAAGTTCCGGGGCAAACGCAACGAGCCGGCCTATGTGGTCGAGGTCGCCAAGGTGCTCGCCGAAACGCGCGGCGTGTCGCTCGACGAGATCTCACGCCAGACCACCGAAAACTTCTTCCGCCTGTTCTCCAAGGTGAAATCTTAGGACTGGGAGCCGCATGACGCTGACGCTGACGATCCTGGGCTGCGGCTCCTCCGCCGGCGTGCCGCGCCCGGCACTCGGCTGGGGCGCCTGCGATCCCAACAATCCAAAGAACCGCCGCCGCCGCTGCTCGCTGCTTGTCGAGCAGACATCACACCACGGGACCACGCGCATCGTGGTCGACACCTCGCCCGACCTGCGCGAGCAGCTCATCGATACCAATGTCGACCACATCGACGCGGTGTTCCTGACCCATGAGCATGCCGACCAGACCCACGGCATGGACGATCTGCGCTCCGTCGTGCTCCACATGCGCAAGCGCATTCCGGTTTATTTCAACCAGTCGACCGCGAAAGACATCATGGCGCGGTTCTCCTACTGCTTCATCTCGCCCGAGGGCAGCGACTATCCGCCGATCCTGCACCGGCATTCGATCGAGGCCGGCGAAAGCCGGACCATCACCGGCAAGGGCGGCGACGTGACCATGACCGCCTTCCTGGTCCAACACGGCCAGATCCCCGCGCTCGGCTATCGCATCGGCAATGCCGCCTACACGCCCGACCTCAACGACATCCCGCGCGAGAGCTGGGGCGCGCTGGAGAATCTCGATCTCTGGATCGTCGACGGCTTGCGCTACACCCAGCATTCCAGCCATTTCAGTATCAACGATGCGCTGTCCTGGATCGAGCGCTTCAAGCCGAAGCGCGCCGTCATCACCAACATGACGGCCGACGTCGATTACGAGGTGATCCGGCAATCGCTGCCGGCGGGCGTGGTGCCGGCCTATGACGGCATGCGGCTCGACACGCACTGATCGCGCCGGCTCGGTTCAGGCCGAGATCGCCTTCGACGAGCCGACCTCGTTACGCAGCAGGAATTTCTGGATCTTGCCCGTGGACGTCTTCGGGATCGGTCCGAACACGACGGCCTTCGGCGTCTTGAAGCCGCTCATATGCGTGCGGCAGAAGGCGATGATCTCGGCTTCGGTCGCGCTGGCGCCGTCCTTCAGTTCGACGAAGGCGCAGGGCACCTCGCCCCATTTCGGATCGGGCTTTGCGACGACGGCTGCGAACAGCACGGCCGGATGCTTGTAGAGGATGTCCTCGACCTCGACGGAGGAAATGTTCTCGCCGCCGGAAATGATGATGTCCTTGGAGCGATCCTTGATGATGACGTAACCGTGCTCGTCGAGCACGCCGAGGTCGCCGGTGTGAAACCAGCCGCCCTCGAAGGCTTCCTTCGTCGCCTTCTCGTTCTTGAGGTAGCCCTTCATCACGATGTTGCCGCGGAACATGACCTCGCCGATGGTCTCGCCATCGCGGGGCACCTCCTGCATCGTCTGCGGATTGATGACGGTGACGCCTTCCTCGAGCGGGTAGGGCACGCCCTGCCGCCGCTTCATGCTGGCGCGCTCGGCGGCCGGCAGATCGTCCCAGCCGGGTTGCTCGGCGCAGACGGAGGCGGGGCCGTAGACCTCGGTCAGGCCGTAGACGTGCGTGAGCCTGATGCCGATGTTTTCTGCGCCTTCGAGCACCGCGACCGGCGGTGCGGCGCCGGCGATCAGGCCCACGACGCGGCGCGCGGCACTGCCCTTCGGCGCGTCGGGTGCGTTGATCAGCGTGTTATAGACGATCGGCGCGCCGCACATGTGGGTGACGCCGTGCTGCTTGATCAGCTCGAAGATTTTTGTCGGCTCGACCTTGCGCAGGCAGACGTTGATGCCGGCGGCCGCCGCGATGGTCCAGGGGAAGCACCAGCCGTTGCAGTGGAACATCGGCAGCGTCCAGAGATAGATCGGATGCTGGCCAAGCTGGCCGGCGAGGATGTTGCTGACGGCGTTGAGATAGGCGCCGCGATGATGGGTGACGACGCCCTTGGGATTGCCCGTGGTGCCCGAGGTATAGCTCAGCGCGATGGCGTCCCATTCGTCCTTGGGCGGGATCGCCGCGAAGCCCGGGTCGCCTTGCGCAACCGCCGCCTCATACTCGATCTCGCCGATGCGCTTGCCGCCCTTGAAAGCGGCGTCGTCGACGTCGACGACGAACGGCTTCGGGCCCTTCATCTGCGCGAGCGCGTCGGTGATGACAGTCGAAAACTCCGGATCGACCAGGATGATCTTGGCGCCGCCGTGATCGAGCTGAAACGCGATCGAAGGCGCATCGAGACGAATGTTGAGCGCATTGAGAACGGCGCCGGTCATGGGGACGGCGAAGTGCACCTCGTTCATCGCCGGAATGTTCGGCAGCATCGCCGCGACGGTATCGCCGACGCCGATGCCCTTGCCGCCGAGCCAGGACGCAAAGCGCTTGCAGCGCTCATGCGTCTCGCGCCACGTGAAGCTGCGGCCCTCATAGACCGTGCTGACGTGGTTGGGATAGACGGCGGCGCTGCGCGCGAGGAAGCTCAGCGGGCTCAGGGGGACGTAGTTGGCGGGGGTCTTGTCGAGGCCGATATTGTACTGGTTCTGCCGCTCGCTCATCGAACCCTCCTTGACGCCGCGCTCTACAGGAATCCGATCGAGATCCAGGGGAAGATCGCGACGATGATCAATCCCACCAGCAACGCCAGCAGATAGCCCCAGATCGGCCTGATGCCTTCGGCCGGATCGACGCGTCCGATGGCGCAGGCGGCATAATAGCCGACGCCGAAGGGCGGGGCGAATAGCCCGATACCCATGGCGAGAATGATCACCATGGCGTAGTGCACCTCGTGCACGCCGACGGCGCGGGCGATCGGAAACAATAGCGGCCCGAACAGCACGATTGCCGGAATGCCCTCGAGCACGCTGCCGAGAACGGTAAAGGCCAGGATCGACACGGCGATGAAGGTGGCAGGTCCCCCGGGCAATCCGGTCATGGCTGCAGCCAGCGAGCGCGAGAAGCCGGATTGGGTGAGCCCCCAGGCCATGCCGGTCGCCGTGCCGATGATCAGGAGGATCGCGCCCGACAGCGCCGCGGTCTCGACCAGCATGGGAAACAGCCGCCGCCAGTCGAAGCGGCGGTAGACGAGGAGGCCGACCAGGGCGCCGTAGACGATGCCGATGGTGGAGACTTCGGTCGCGGTCGCAATGCCCTCGACCACGGCGTAGCGGATCACGAAGGGCAGCGCGAGCGCGGGCAGGGCGATGATGAAGGTCTTGCCGATCTCGCCACCCGTGGCGCGGCGGACATGGCTCATGTCCTCGTGGCGGTAGCGCCACCACACCAGCATGCAGAGCGTGATGGCGAGCACGACGCCAGGCAGCAGGCCGCCGGTGAAGAGGGCGGCGATCGAGACGCCCGTGACCGAGCCGATCGTGATCAGCACAAGGCTCGGCGGAATGGTCTCGGTTTGGGCACCGGTAGCCGCAAGAAGCGCCACGAGGTCGCCGGGCTTGGCGCCGCGCTGCTTCATTTCCGGGAACAGCACGGGCGCCACCGCCGCCATGTCGGCCGCCTTGGCGCCGGAGATGCCGGAGACGAGGTACATCGCGCCGACCAGCACGTAATGCAGGCCGCCGCGGACATGGCCGAGCAGGCTCGCCAGGAACGCGACCATGGCCCGCGCCATGCCGGTCATCTCGATCAGAAGCCCCAGGAACACGAACAGCGGCACCGAGAGCAGGATGAGGTGGCTCATGCCCTCGTCCATCCGCCCGACCAGCACCATCACCGGCGTCCGCGTGGTCAGCGCCAGATAGCCGTAGATCGCGAGGCCAAACCCGAACGCAATGGGAACGCCGGCAAAGACGCAGAAGCCGGCGACGCCGACGAAGAAGATGACGAGGTTGAGATTGCCGAGCGGCCGCAGAAAAGGCTGCGCCAGCCAGAACAGGCCGACGATGACGGCAACCGATATCGCCGCCGTCAGCACCATGCGGTAATCGGCGGCGCGCAGCAGCCGCAGCAGCGCGAACACTGCCATCAGGCAGACGCCGGCCGGCAGCGCCGCGGCGCGCCACATGTTCGAGATCTGGAGCGCCGGCGTGGTGATGAAGCTTTCCTCGTAGGCGTATTCGGCGGATGGCCAGACGATCAGCGCCAGGAACGCCAGCGCCGCGCAGGTCGCGACCACGTCCAGATAGGCGCGCACGGCCGGCCGCGCACTCGCGACGAGCGCCGTCATGCGCATGTGCTCGGAGCGGCGGAATGCGACCGCCGCGCCCAGCATGGCCAGCCACAAGAACAGGATCGAGGCGAGCTCATCCGACCAGATCAGCGGCCGGTGCACGCCGTAGCGTGCGACCACGCCGGCAAACAGGATCACGATCTCGGCGACGACCAGGATTGCCGCGGGGATCTCGACGGCGAGACCGAGCACATGCTCCAGCGAGGCCAGCACGAGGGATCGGCGAGGGGGCTGAACAGCCACCTCGCCCACCACTCCGGTCGCCTCAACCTCGACATGAGCCATCTCGATAAGAACCTCGGCGGCCCCAAAGCGCGTTACGACAGCTTGCCGACGGCCTTTTCCAGGAGATCCCAGGCCTGGTCGCCATACTTGCCCTTCCACTCGGCATAGAAGCCGGCGGAGCGCAGCTTGTCACGGAACGGCGCCACCGCAGGCTGGTTGAAGGTCAGGCCCTTGCCCGCGAGCTCCTGCTGGAGGTTCGCATTGAGTTTCGCGGTATCCTCACGCTCCTTGACGGCGGCGGCGTTGATGTTCTTGGCGACGATGGTGCGGACGTCCTCCGGCAGCGCGCTCCAGGCGCGGCGGTTGGCCAGGAACCAGAAGCCGTCCCACATGTGGTTGGTCAGCGAGCAGTACTTCTGCACCTCGTACAGCTTGGCGGTCGAGATGATCGCCAGCGGGTTCTCCTGGCCCTCGACGATCTTGGTCTGGAGCGCGGAATAGACCTCGGCGAAATTGATCGAGGCGGGCGCGGCGTCGAACGCCTTGAACATCGAGGTCCACAGCGGCGACACCGGCACGCGGATCTTGAAGCCCTTGAGGTCGTCGGGACCGTTGATCGGCTTGCTCGACGACGTGGTCTGGCGGAAGCCGTTGTCCCAGATCTTGTCCATGACCTCGAGGCCGGCCTTCTTGATCTCGCCGCGGACATGGGCGCCGAGGTCGCCGTCCATGGCCTTCCAGACCGTGCCGTAGTCCGGGAACGCGAAGCCGATGCCGTTGATGGACGCGGCCGGCACCAGGGTCGACAGGATCAGGCCTGACAGCGTGAAGAATTCGACGCCGCCGGACCGGATCTGGCTCAGCATGTCGGTGTCGGAGCCGAGCTGGTTGTTCGGGAAGATCTGGAGGTCGAACTTGCCGTTGGTCTCGGCCTTGATCGCCGCCGCCATCTCCTTGGCGCGCACGTTCAGCGGATGGGTGTCAGGCAGGTTGTTAGCGTATTTGTAGGTGAACTCGGCGCTCTGGGCGCGGGCCACATGGGGCGCACCGAGGCCGCCCAGGACCGCGGTCGCGGCGGAGGCCTTGAGAAGCGTGCGTCGGGAAAAGCTCATGGGTCTGCTTCCTCGGAAGTTTGTTGTTGTTCTGAGATGCAAACCTATACGGATGGAAGGCCTGAAGGTCATCTGCGATCTCGCGAGGTCTCGCTTATTGCAGCCGGACACCGTCGCGGCAATATCGGCTTTCGGCAGATGGGCCGGATTCAAAATCTGAAAAACAACCCCATGCACAGTAGCCGTCAAGAGCCGAGAGGCCGGTCGCGGCGTAGACCGAAAACGGACGGCAAGCGAAGGCGCGGTGTCAGGAATTCGATCTAAATATCTGATCTAATTGTTTATAAAGATATTCCATAATATACCTTATGCGAATTACGGATATGGCGGTCCGGGCTGGGTGCCACCTGGCGCATGGTCGCCGAAATCCCTCCCCACCGTTCATGGTGAGCCGCCTTGCAGGCCGTGGCGTCGCGGCGCATCGCCGCGCGCGGACTCAGCTGTGCATTCTTCTGAACGGGTGACGCTCGCGCACGGCGTCACCCGAGATGGTCCGGCCGGCAGTCAGGACGGCGCGGCGAAGTCGTAGGAGATGCGTCCGGCGGGCAGATAGAACAGAGCGATGACGGCGCCGCCGCGCACCTCAGGATAGTGCCGGCTGCCGGGATCGGGCGCGGTCCAGCCGGGCCCTTGCCAGCCCTGCAGCCCCTTGAGCTCGGCGCCCTTGTCCATCGGCACGACCAGGTTCAGTTCCCCGTATGGGTGACCGTGATATTGCCCGCGGAGCACGTCGTGGTCGTCCTCGTCCTTGAAGCGGCGCGGATCGGTGCTGTTCATGTAGACGGCCGTGATGCTGAACTGGAATGTCTCGGGCGTCGGCTCCAGGATGCGGCTGCGCCGGTAGTTCGGACCGTCGACCTCCTGGTTGGCCGCCCAGCCTTCCTCGACGCCGCGCTTAATCAGCCGCGCCAGGTCCTGGTAGAGCTGGCTGCCCTCGCCGTAGGTTTGGTTGAGCCACCGCTCCATCTCCGCGCCGGGCGTCATGTCCTTGACCTCGCGGAGAAACGGAATGCTGCGCGCAATCAGGTCGTCTCGGCTTGCCATGGCGTTGTCCTTTCCATTTGGGTTGCACTTTGTTCTTCAAAGCCCGCGAACGAGGCGAAGTCCGCGATGTCCGCGCGCGGCATCAGCCTGCCCGCGATTTGGTCCCTGGCACGGCCGATCGAAATGCCGCACACGACCATTTGCTCCGCCGGGATCGACAGCAGCGGACGCAGGATCCGGTGGTATTTCGAGAACGTCTCCTGCGGACATGACTGGAGCCCATGGCCTGCCGCAGCCAGCAGCACGTTCTGGATGAACATGCCGAGGTCGAGCCAGCTGCCGACCTCCAGGCGCCGGTCGATCGTGACGATCAGCCCGACGGGCGCGCCGAAAAACGCATAGTTCTTGGCGGTCTGGCCGCTCCTGGCTTTGATATCGGCCTGGGCAATGCCGAGCGAACCGTAGAACAACCGGCCGAACTCCTGTCGTCGTTGCAGGTAGGGTTCGGGCAGGTCACTGGCGTAGTATCTGTATTCCGACATATGCGCGTCGCGGGCGGTTTCGTGCGCCTCGCGCAGCGCCACCGAGACCCTGTCTTTGGCATCGCCGGCCAGCACGTAGACGTGCCAAGGCTGGATATTGGCGCCGCTTGGCGCAAACCGCGCCACGCGCAGAATTTGCTCGATGGTCCCTCGCCCGACCGGCGCGCTTGAGAAGTCGCGGCATGCAAATCGGCCTGCGATGATCTCGTCGATGCCGCTCTGCACGGCTGCGCCCTCGCCGATCATGGCTGCTTCAGGAGCGGACATCCGCCTTGCTCCATCGGCCGGAAGGCTTCCTCGCCCGGAATCGTCGCCAGCAGCTCGTAATAGTCGAACGTGTATTTGGACTGCTCGGGCGACTTGACGCGAAACAGATACATGTCGCGGACCAGCCGGCCGTCCTCGCGGATCCGGCCATTTTTCGTCATGAAATCGTTCACGGGCATGGCGCGCATCCTGGCGGCTATGGTCGGCCCATCCAGCGTGCCGGCCGCCTGGACCGCCCTAAGGTAGTGCATCACCGCGCCATAGGTGCCGGCGTGGATCATGGTCGGGACCTTCTGGGTTTTGGCGATGAAGCGCTTCGACCACGCCCGCGTGTCTTCGTTCAGGTCCCAGTAGAACGCCGAGCTCAGCATCAGGCCCTGGGCGCTCTGGAGCCCGAGACTGTGAATGTCGGCAATGAAGACGAGCAGCCCGACCAGCTTCTGCCGCTGCGTGATGCCGAATTCGCCGGCCTGTTTGACGACGTTGATGAAGTCGCCGCCGGTGTCGGCGAGCGCGATCACGTCCGCCTTCGAGGACTGTGCCTGGAGCAGAAAGGACGAAAAATCCGGCGTATTGAGCGGATGTTTCACCGCGCCGATCACCTTGCCGCCCATGGCATCGATGACCTTGCGGCTGTCGGCCTCGAGTTGCGCGCCGAGGGAATAGTCGACCGAAATGAAGTACCAGGAGTTTGCGCCGAGACGCGACATCGCCCGCGTTGTTCCCTGCGACAGTGCATAGGTGTCGTAGGTCCAGTGAATTCCGGTCGGCGAGCATTCGTCGCCAGTCAGGCGCGACGTGGCGGCGCCGGTGGCGAGGAACAGTTTCTTCTTGTCCCGTGTGATGCCCTGCACCGCCAGCGCGACCGCGGAATTCGGTACGTCGAGGACGACCTCGACGTTTTCGTTTTCAATCCAGCGCCGGGCGATGGTCGCTCCCACATCGGCCTTGTTCTGGTGGTCTCCCGTGACGATCTGGATGCTGCGCCCCAGCACCTGACCACCGAAATCGTCGACCGCCATTTGCGCCGCGACCACCGAGCCCTGGCCGCCATTGTCGGCGTAGAGCGAGGACATGTCGGTGAGGACGCCGAGCTTGACCGGACCATCCTGCGCAATGGCCGGCGCCGTCGATAGCGCCAGTGCGACTCCGAGAATTCCGATCGACATCCCGCAGGATTTCATTGCCCATCTCCTCCAAATCCGGCGCCGCGATCATGACGGGATCGCGCAATTGCGGAAGTGAAACTCTTGCAGAGTGATCCTGAACCGCCTTCAGATTGGTGACGCGAACGCCCGGGCGTCGCAGTCCGGGCGCCCTGCTCGGTTGCGTCGGCTGCGTGGTTGGCCTTAACTGGAATCGATCGCAAGTACGCAACGGGCGCGCGATCCGCCTGCGACGGTGTCCTGCACGTGGCTGTTTCCTTCAAGACCCTGGACCTGAACCTGCTCAAGGTCTTCGACGCTGTGATGGAGGAGCGCAGCGTGCTGCGGGCAAGCCAGAGGGTCGCGCTCAGTCAATCCGCCGTGAGCCATTCGCTCGCCCGGCTCCGCGAGATGCTGGAAGACGATTTGTTCGTGCGCACGGCGACCGGCATGCAGCCGACCGCGCGCGCATTGACGATGGCGCCACAGGTTCGCGAAGCGCTGCGATCTCTCGAGGCGGCGGTCGAGCAGCCGCGCTTCGTTCCGGCGGCCTCCACCAGGCAATTCACCCTCGCCGCCAACGACTTCACCACGATGGTGCTGGCCTCACCGCTCCTGAAGATCCTTGGGCTTGAGGCGCCGGCGATCGACCTGATCATCAAGCCGGTGACACGGATCGACCTTGCCGAGCAGATCGACCTTGGTCGCATCGACGTTGCGATCGGCGTCTTCTCGGATCCGCCGAGCCGCTTCCGGACCTCGCTGTTGTTCGAATATGACGACGTGCTGATCGTCGGCGGAAAGCGCAAGCTCGGCCGGATCGACAACGCGGCCCTGGCGCGCATGCCGCTGGTCGTCGTCTCCTTCGGCGGCGAGCAGGAGGGCGCGATCGGGGGCTTCATCTCCGAGCGCGGCCTCGCCAGGCGATCGGAAATGTATGACCGTGCGGCACTCGAACGGGCATTGTCCGAAAGCGACCGGCCGCCGCGCATAGCGGTTTCACTGCCGCATTTCCTGGCGCTGCCCGCCCTGCTCGCGGACTCCGAATTGGCGGCCATCGTTCCGCGCCCATTGGCGCGGGCGTTCGAACAGGCGCACGCCATCACGACGTACGAGCTGCCTTACGCCACAACCCCGGTCGAGGTCCGGCTGCTGTGGCACGAACGTATCGAGGGCGAGCCATCGCATGACTGGCTTCACGATATCCTCAGGCGTGCGACCGCGGACCTCAGGCGTGGACGCTAGCTGGAGACGGTCTCAGTCGTGGTTCCATTTTCCATCGGGGCGTTCGGTTGGGGCGCGCGAGTGGAGGTTGTGCTAGACTGGGCGTCGCAGTCCTGTAGAGGTCAACGATACAAGGCGGTCTCAACCGCCGCTCAAGGAGCCCGTCATGCAGGAGAACGTCACCCGCGCGAACAGCTCGCGCGCCATTCCGTTCGACGCCGCCAAGCTCGACCGTCTCATGGAGGCCGCCGGCCTCGACGTGCTGGTCGCGACCTCCAAGCACAATGTGCAGTACCTGCTGGGGGCCGAGCGCGCGATCTTCTTCGACTACATGGACGCGATGGGCGTCAGCCGCTATCTGCCGGTCCTGATCTATCCCAGGGGTGCGCCGGACAAGGCGGTCTATATCGGTCACCGTCTGGAAACCCATCAGCGTGCCGTGGCGCCGCCGTGGGTGCCGCAGGTCCGCACCGAATCCAATGGCTCGGTCGACGCGGTCACACGGGCCATTGGCCTGATCCGCGACGCCGGCGTGCCCTTGAAGCGGGTCGGCGTCGAGATGGCGTTCCTGCCGATGGATGCTGGAAGGGCGCTCGCTGACGCCCTGCCCGGTGCCGAGCTCAAGGACGCGCTGCTGGTGCTGGAGCGGCTGCGGGCGGTCAAGTCGGCGGACGAGCTGGCCAAGCTCAAGACGGCGTCCGAGCTCGTCATTGCATCAATGCTGGAGGTGATCGCCGCGCACGGGCCGGGCACCACCAAGCAGCAATTGTCGGACAGCTTGCGTGTCGCCGAGGCCAATCGCGGCCTGACTTTCGAATACTGCCTGCTGGCCTGCGGCAGCAGCCACAACCGGGCGCCGTCTGCGCAGCGCTGGGAGCAAGGCGACGTGCTGTCGCTCGACTCCGGCGGCAATTATCACGGCTATATCGGCGACCTCGCCCGAATGGCCGTGCTGGGCGAACCCGACAGCGAACTGAAGGATTGCCTGGCCGAGATCGAGGCGGTTCAGCGCGCCGCCTTTGCCGCGGTCCGACCGGGCGCCCTGGGCGGCGACATCTACGTCGCGGCTGAGCGGCAGCTTGCCCGGATCACCCAGCGCGACTGCACAGATTTCCTGGCCCACGGCATGGGTCTCGTCAGCCACGAGGCCCCTCGCCTGACCGCCAAGGGTCCGGTCCCCTACGACGACACCGACGCCCGGCTGCCGCTCGAAACAGGCATGGTGGTCTCGATCGAGACGACGATGAAGCATCCGAAGCGCGGCTTCATCAAGCTCGAGGATACGGTTGTGGTGACGGCGACGGGGTATGAGATTTTTGGCGAAGGTGGCCGGGGCTGGAATTTGGGTGGGAGTGCGCTTTAGCCTAAGGACGTTGCAAGACCCTCATGGTGAGGAGCGCGGCACGCGCGTCTCGAACCATGAAGGCCAGCCTCTCGCGTGTGGCCATCCTTCGAGACGCCCGCTTTGCGGGCTCCTCAGGATGAGGTGCGGAGTGTGGTGAAGCTGCGCAATTACCGCGTCAACAGCATCTCCAGCTGGCTCTGTGCCTTCTTCACCGCGCCCGCGAACCAGCTCTGGCTCGGCGCTTCCTTGGCGAAACACTTTGTGTAGGCGTCCATGGCCTGGTCTTCCTTGGCCATGGCGTCCTCTGGAGTCTTCCTGGCCATCATTTGCTTCCAGACTTTTTCGCAGGCCGGGATCTCGGCCGTCTTCACGGCATCGGTGACGGCGAGGAAGAAGACCTTCTCGCCCTGGATCGCGACGACATCGATTTCGTGCGGCGCGCCCTTCAGGTCGCCGTTGCCGCGCACGCCGAGCACGGCGACCGCGGCACTGGCGGATGCGGGCTTCGCGATCGGCAGCTCGGCATATTTGGCGAAGGCCGAGTCTTGGATGGCTTGATAGTAGAAGCGATCCGACTTGAAGGCTGCGGCGATCTCCTGCGGCAGGCCATCCTCGCGGTGCTCGCGCAGCCAGTGCTTGAGCAGACCTGTGGTGGTCACCACGGCCTGCATCTTGTCGCCTTCGGAGGCAAAGCCCAGACCGTCGAGATGGCCGAAGCCCGAGTCGCCCTTGAACAGCGTGTCGGCGTTCGACTTGCCCTCCGCCGGCAGCCCCTTGATCGTGACCGGTCCGACCAGGCCGCGCAGCACACCGGTCAGCTCGTTGAGCGCCGCATCGTGCTGCTTGAAAGTCTCGTCGCTCTCCTTGGCTTTGGAGAATTTTGCGATGTAGCGATCGCGCAGGTCGAGATAGTGCTGCTCGGGCGTGGCCGCGTAGGTGGGCGTCGCGAAAACGAGCAGGCAGAGCAACGCGAGCGATCTCATTGCAATTTCCGGAAGACTGGGAGCGATCTCCAGTCTTTGTGCCGGTGCCGGACGGGAAGGTTCATCGGCTCCTGAACTGCGAACGTGCGTGGCGGCCGGAGGTGTCGATGTACCCGTTTCAGGTTGACAAGAGCGGCCGTCCAGCGCCAAAATTCGATCGGGTCGATACACCCGCTGCCTGCGCCCTTTGGGGATGGTGAACGTATCAAAGTCGCCCTCACCCTCGCTATTGGCGAGCGGGTCGGCAAGGCAGGCACTGATCTTCTCCGTTCGCCGATACGGGTGCTCTCATGCGCGATTTCCGCGATGCGAAGGCCATGGCTCGTTCCTTGCGCGATGCCTTGAATGCCAAAGCCGTGCAAACCACTCACAGCGAAGCTTTGGAACTGATCGCGAAAGCGTTCGGGTACGAGAACTGGAATATTCTGTCGGCCAAGATTGATGCGGCGCAGCCGAGTGCTGGCGTGCAGAATCCTGCCCAGCAGGATCGTCCCATCTACTGTTCGTTCTGCGGCATGAACCAGCACGAAGTGAGCAAGCTGGTGGCCGGGCCGGCTGTCTTTATCTGCGACGAATGTATCGACCTATGCACCGATATCGTTGATGAGCAGCTGCTTCGCCTCATCGAAGGAGATGCAGACAGTGCTCGCGCCATGCCCACCGATAGACTGCTTCCCTATGTGGAGCACGCGAACAAAGGGGTGGAGCGCAATCGGCTGTTGTCGCAGAGCATCGAAAGGGTTTTTGCGCTTCGACAGAACGCCTCGGCGGCGAATGATGACGTGTTCAAGACATCCAAAGTCGCTCGATTGAGAGGCAAGACGTCCGACGAACTGCTGGCGATGAAGAAATTCTCGCTAAGTCAGTTGAAGCGTTACGAGCAGGCGCTGCAGACCGCGATGCCCATCGTCAACGAGCGGACCCGGTAAATGCGCAGACGATCGAGCGGCACGCCGGCCCTACTCCGCCGGCGTGAGCTGCTGCCGGCTCAGGCGCATCGCCGCCGTCTCGCGCGCCCGGACGCGGGCGCGGCGCTTGCGCCACCAGATCACGACGCCGGTGACCGACAGTGCCGCCACCACGAGGCCCATGATCGAGATCAGGATGCGGCCGAACAGCCCGACGATGCGGCCCGAATGCAGCGGGAATTGCGCCTGCACGAAGATGTCGGCGGCGGTGCCGACCCAGGGCAGCCGTTCGCCGATCGGGCGGCCGTCCTCGCTGTCGTAATAGAGCTGCGCCGGCCCGACGCCGCCGGCGCCGTGATCGTCGCCGGGATGGAAGAACGCCGCGGCATAGACGCCATGGGCCGGGCCGTAATTGATCGAGCCGACCGGGACGGTCCACCCTCGCCCCTTGCCGTCGGCCGCCGCGCGCGCAGCGATGTCGTCAAACGTCACCTTGGGCTCGATGGGATCGTCGAGATCGCGATAGGGCCGCTGCTCATAGGGCGTCGGCGTGTAGTTCGACACCATCTTCATCATCGGCGAGAACACCTCGAAATAGAGGTTCAGCGAGAACGCCGTGAAGGCGATGATGAACAGCACGCCCCAGGTCCACAGGCTGAAGGCGCGATGGTTATCGAAATTGATCCGGTAGGCGCTGCCCGATGCCTTGATGGTCCAGGCCGGCGCCCAGCGCGCCCAGAAGCCCCGTTCGAGCTGGCGCGTGACCTGGGGTGCCCGCGCGGCCTTGGCGCGCCGTCGCGAGGGCAGCGTCAGATAGAAGCCGACGAAGCAATCGATGGTCCAGATGATGGCGATCACGCCGAGCACGCGCATGCCCCAGCGATCGCTGCCCCAGAATTCCGGGATGTGCATGGTGTAGTGGAGCTTGTAGAGGAACGAGACGAAGTTTTCGCGCGTCACCGGCCACACCGCGCCCCAATAGCGCCGGCCGAGCTCGACACCGGTGTTGGGATCGAGGAAAATCTGGTTGTAGTCGATCGCGAAGCGTTTTCCCGTCGCCGGATCGATCCGCGGCATCACGAAGAACCACAGCGAGTGCCCCTCCTCCGGCGTCATGAAGAGGTAGACGACGCGTGCGCGGGGATCGCGCTGCTCGATCATCTTCGCGAGCTCGATCGAGGGAAGCGCCGGGCCTTTGCTGGTGACATCGAACAGGTGGTGGTTCAGCACCTCGTCGATCTCATGATCCCATGAGATGATCGCGCCGGTGATGCCGGAGAAGAACAGGAATCCGGCCGTGAGCAGTCCCGCCCAGCGATGCAGCCTGCCGAATATCGCTCTCATCGTCTCGACTCTCATCAAGCGGGTCCGGCGCGCTGCGCCGGCGCTTCCACCGAGACCGTGGGAATTTGAGTTTGCGCCTGCACGGGCGCGAAGGGAACGCAGAGAGCGAATATGCTGACGGCGCCGAAGAAAAGCACCTGAAGCTGTCGAACAAGCGCATTGGAGCACGAACGAAGTTGGAAGTCTGACACGTCTATCGAGGTCCCACGCACTGCCGGCTTTGCCGGAATGATTTTTGGACTCTCGCCCTAACGCGGGGACATCTTCAGTGCGAGGGACGAGGAGTTAGAATCTATCGAGACCGGGGAATAAATCGTGCGACCAATGCGCCCATCTGCGCGTCGAGGCGCATCGCCGGCTTCTATGAGCACTTCGATATGGAATGCTTCTAGAGTGAGAACATTCGCCGCTTGTCCGCAAACGCGTGACAACGGCGGACTCGCTGCCGCGAACGAATGGCTGCGGCGACGATGCGACGGCTGACGGGAGCCCGGCAGTTCAACCTTGCGCGGCAATCATCGTGTTGAGCGCTTTAACGCTCGGCGCAAACAGCACTGCGACGCCCTTGTAGCGGATAAATTGCTTCATCTGGAACGTCACGGAGGCGTCCCCCGCAAGCGGAACCTGGAACCGGGTCTCGGCCTTTGGGTCTGCCCGGTTTCCGGTCAACGCATCCTGCGCGTTGGCCCCGTTCGGAAGGCGCATGTAGGCGTCGGCAAAGTCCGTCTGATGCATCCACCGCAGGATGGTATAGAATTGCTCGTTGATCCTGGCGAAGTAGAACAGCCCTACGATGCCGCGGTCCTTGCCGTCGTCCTCCGTGCCCTCCAGATGAGGGCCGTAGGAAAATCCGCGGCGTATGACTCGCGGCGGCCCCTTGGGGAAACGAATCTGATTGGCGAATTTCAGCGGCTGATCGCGGCAATTGACAATGCGAATGTGAGCCCCGAGCGGGCATTTGACGCCGTTTGGATCGTCGCCATAGCCGAAAGCATCGTTCAATTGCGGGGTCGACGGTGGTGCATCCGGAAAGCGTGACAGCGGCGACCCGTGTCGCCAGCGCCCCATCATCTTGGCCGCGATCCATTCCTCGGCCAGTTCCGGGCCGACATGCGGCGCCGCCTGCGGTGCATTCGCCACCAGGAATTTGTTGAAGGCCGCGACGTCCTGATAAAGCCACGACAGGCCGACGAACGATCCATCGCGCGCGAAGTCCTGCCACGGACCGGGCTTGAACGGTGCAGTGGGAAAATCGCTGTTCGGATAGCCGACGACGATCTCGCGACAATCGACGGCGTCGGAAGCCCTGGCAGCCGGCGCATCCTGCCAGTCAACATTGGGCGCGGTGATTCCATCACGATAGCCAAAATGCAGGCGGCCGTCGGCTGGCCGACAGCCGGACAGCGCGCCGTCGTCCCAACTTTCGAGTGACAATTCCCGGACACCGAAACCTGTCGCCGACTGCCGCACCTGCGCGAGGCAATCGGCTTTCTGCTCGGGCGTATCGAACCCGATATGGATGGCCAGATCGATATCGCCCGACTTGAACTTGCCATCCCACCATCCCGCCGGAGCGCTGGCGTCGAAGAAACCAAGCTGTGTCGCAATGCCGCCATCCGGCGCCTGCGCCGGGTCCACGAACGATACCTCGAATTGCTGCCGCCCCTGTGCGACGTCAAGGTCGGGGCGACCCGACATCAACGTCGCGATGCCGTTCCAACTGAACATGAAGTGGAACGCGGGACCATCTGCGTCCGGGCCCGCCCCCACCGCGGCTCGCGGTATCCATTGCCGCAGGAAGGACCTGGCACCGCCGGCGTCGCCAAACCTAAACAACAGAACCGCGAGTAGCGGCTTGGCGGAGCTTCGAGCGACGATCGCCTGCAAATTGTCGAGATCCACCATGGCGCCTGTCCTGCAAGAACGGTCAGCCGATAGGCAGCCTCAAAGCCGGCCTATCCCGAAAGCGCAAATACGCTGAGCTATTTCCCGAGCTTTGCCAGAATGTCTGCGACAGTCATGCCGTCGGTCGCAGTGCCCAGCGAGCGCGCGTTGTGGTTCTTCGAGAATTCGAAGAACGCATTGGGATCGTTGATGTCCAGGCCAGTCGTATCTGCCAGGGAAAATATCGCGGCAAATATCGGCGTGAGCGCTCGCCGGAAAAACTCCGTGTATTCCTGGTGCGTTCCCTCATATTCGGTGATGACCTGGATGTACTTGTCCTCGATGACGACGACCCGGGCGAAATGAACGATCCTGGACTGCTTCAGCGCCGCCGCGCTGAACCTTCTCAGTGAAGCTCGCCTCGAGATTCCGCAGCTTTGCCAGGGTCTCGGCATCCTGCTTGATCGGCAGCGTGAGATTGAGTGCATGGGTCATGGGAAATCTCCTTAAAGAATACAACCTTAAGATGGTATCACTCTCGAAAGGAATTGGAAGCAATCTTTTCGACCTGCGGCCGGCCGTCGCGTCGCGGGCCGTTCGAAAGGGGCAGCAATACTCCCCTGACAATTCGACCGCGAGCGCATGCGACCAGCGAACCAGCGCCGGTCGGCCTGCTGCGAACATTGTTGTCGCGCGACGAGTCTAGGCTTTGCCGGCGTGGCAGCACGAGCCGCCGGCGGCATCCTTCGGGTCGCCCGCTAGCACGCTGCGGCTGTTGCGCTCCGGCGGAATGTCGCCGGCGGCATTGGCCGAAAAGAATCCGGTCGGCTTCAGCATGAAGCCGGCATATTCGACCGGCATGATCGGAAAATCCTCGGGCTTGCAGACATGGGTGTGGCCGAAGGAGTGCCACACCACGAGATCTGTGTTCTCGATGTTGCGGTTCTGCGCGGCGTAGCGCGGCAGGCCGTCGCCGCCGGCATGGACGTTGGGATAATCGCCGCTCGCGTATTTCTCGTCCTTGTCGAAGGCCGTGACCCAGACGTGCTTCGTCGCAAAGCCGCCGCGCTTGCGCACGTAGCTGCCCTCCTGCGCCAGCATCAGCGGGCTCGGATTGACGACGAGCTTGTAGGCCGGCGCGTTGCCGACGGAGTTGGTCTCGTTGGGATTGCTGATCTTCCAGAACCGGCCGGTCTCGCCGTTCGCAATGGCAGCCGCATCACGCTCGCGCGACAGCACGCGCGTGGTGGTATCGAACGCATTGCCGTGCGGATTGTCCGCGCCCCAGGGCCGCGGCACGAACTCGTGCTCGGTGACCGTGTTGCCGCCGCCGTCGAGATCCATGTGCATGCGCACGTTGAAGAAATGCTGGTGCGTCGGGCCGCCCAGATTGTCGTCGACCATGCCGCCCCATTTGTATTTTTCGCCCGATGGCACGGCGGCGGTCTGGATGATGCCGGTGAGTTTTGTTTCGAGTTGGATCGTGCCGTCCTGGTACAGGTACCAGTAGAAGCCGTAGTCGTAATTGCCGACGGTGGCGAAGAACGAGATGACGAGGCGCCGCGAGCGGCGCACCTCGAACAGGCCGTTGCGGAATTCGTAGTGTTTCCAGGCAATTCCGTAATCTTCTTCATGCATGCAGATGGCATTCTGCATGACGAAGGGCTCGCCCTTGTTGTCGGCGGCGGGCACGTCGAAATAATGGATGTTGCCGAGACAGTCGCAGCCGAGCTCGAGCGCGTTGGCGAGCATGCCGAGCCCGTATTCCCCGGCATCGAACGCCGACTTCCAGAAATGGTTCTCGGTCGGATCGGCGTAAGGCACCACCATCTCGGTGACGCTGGCGCGATGGATCAGCGAGCGCTTGCGATCGCCGTCCTGGTAGGCAAGCTGATGCAGCACCAGGCCCTCGCGCGGCGTGAAGCCGACGCGAAAGCTCCATTTCTGCCAGTCGACGTTCCAGCCATCGACCTTGAAGCTCGCGCCCTCCGGCTGCTCGATATGCAGCGGCTTGATGTCGGTGCGCGGGTTTTTGACCTCGTGCGCGCCGTAATTCCGCTTCTTGCGCGGGATCGGCACGATCGGATCGGCGTCCGTGAGGTCGATGACCTTGCCGCCGATCAGGTCGACCACGGCGACCACGCCCTCGATCGGATGCGCGTAGCCGTTGTCCTGAAGGTGCTCGCGGAAAAAGCTGACGGCGCGCACGATACGGGCGCCGCGCTCGTACTCAAAATCGAAGAAGCCCGAGGAGAACGGATCGACCTGGACCAGCTCGATATCCTTGTCGGTGAGCCCGCGGCGGACCATCGCCGCGCGCCAGCCTGGATCGGCCTTCACCACGGCCTCGCACTTGAAAAATTCTTCCAGCATCACCGGCGGCTGCCCATAGGGCGCCTCGCGGTTCGGAATGACCTTGCGGCTGACGATCTCGTTGCGGCCGAGATCGACGATGTGCTCGATCGCCTCGCCCGTGGTGACGTCGAGCGTCAGCGCGAAGGCGCGGCGCCCTGCTCCGCCCGTAGCCAATTCCTGTTTGGTCGGCTCCTCCAGCCGGACGGTCGGGAAGCGGCAGTTCTCCGGCGAGGTCGCGGCGGCACGAACCAGCGTGCAGGCGGCCGTGATCTCTTCGGCTGTCAGAGGATCGAGCGGATGCGGTGCGGCCGCTTGAATCGGTGATTTGGCTTTGACGGTATCGAGCATGATGATGACCAAAAAATCAGCGCGGGGCGAGATGCGCGGTGATGGCGCGGAAGGCGGCGAGCCAGCGGTGGTCGAGCGGAACGTCCATCGCCTTCGGCTGCGTCGCGAGCTTGACGATGACGGTGTCGGTGGCCGCGTCGATGTAGAGCCACTGGCCGTGAATGCCGATCCCCGCGAGATCGTTCCGCGACGGATCGATCGTGTACCATTTGCTGCGGTAGCGGGCGCCCGGGAAGATGTCGGCGAGATCGCCGTCTTTCCACGCCTGGGGATCGCCGTTCTCGTGGATGTCGTCGATCCACCAGCCCGGCACCACCTGCCGTCCCTCGACCACGCCGCGGCAGCGGATCATTTCGCCGAAGCGCAGCAGATCGCGTGCGGTGACGGAAAGGCCGCCAGCGATGCGGCCCATGCCGTGGCTGTCGAGCGTGAGAGAGCCGTCCTCTTCGGCACCCAAGGGCTGCCAGAGATAGTCGGAGAGGATGCGATGGTAAGGCATGCCGCAGGCGCGCTCGTAGACCCAGCCGAGCACTTCCGTATTGGTCGAGACGTAGTGGAACACCTTGCCGTGCGGCTTGCCGGTCCCGCGCAGCGTGGTGAGATAGGCGCGCTGATGGCCGGCTTCGACGCCCGGCGGCGGCACGTCCCAGCCCGAGGAGAAACGATAGCGTGCGACGTCGCCGGCCGGATCCTCGTAATCCTCCTCGAACTTGATCGCGACCGCCATGTCGAGGACGTTGCGGACGGTGCAGCTGCCATAGACCGAGCTCTCCAGCTCCGGCACGTAGCGCACCACCCTTGCCTCCGGATCGAGCAGGCCGCGCGCGGCCAGCACGCCGCCGAGCGTGCCGGCGATCGACTTGCTGATGGAGCAGATCAGATGCGGCGTGGTGACGCTGATGCCGTCGCCGTACCATTCGTGGATCAGCGTGCCCCGGTGCATGACCAGCAGCGCATCGCCGAAGGTTTCGCGCAAGGTGGCCTCGACCGTGGTCGGCTTGCCGTCCGGCGCGGTGAAGCTGAGCTTTTGCAGCTCGCGCGGCGCGCTTGCCATCGGTGTGGGATGCGCGGAGCGGCGAACCTCCGCGGTCGGCAGCACTTCGCGGGTGTGGGTGAAGCCCCAGCGGATGGCGGGAAAGCTGCGCCAGTTGGCGCGGGTCACCTGGGCCTCGGGCGTGGGCGGGCTGCCGCGCATGATGTCCGTCGGTCGCATCTCGATCCTCCGCAAGGCCATCCCGACTGCGATGCCGGAACGGCAAGGGAGAAGACTGCACACAGGCCGCATCGGGCGTTATCGAGATCCGGCAATATTTTGCTGGACAGCGGCCATGGCCGTGCCAGTCTGGCGTAGTTCTTGCTGGCTATTCGGCTTGCAAATTCTGACGTGCTGTCATGGCCTTAAGCGCAACTCTTCCGATTCAAGACTCGGCTGCCAATCTACTTCAAGCGAGCAGCACGGATGTCGACGAGCATTGCGCCACGCTCGGCCGCTGGCGGCTGAGCTACGACCAGATCAGCGCCGGGGCGTTCCGGGGCAGCTTCACGCAACTCTCCCTGCCCCGGCTCGAAGTGTTCTGCGAGATCACCAGCCAGCAGGTGCGCCAATATGGCCAGTTAGGTGCCGACAGCTTTGGCATCGGTCTGCCCTGGCACGGCGATGGCGAGGTGAATTGCAACGGGGCCAGTGTTGCGGGCTCCCAGGTCATCGCCAGCATCGACGCCGAGATCGACATGTGTACGCCGAAGGCGTTCGAGTTGCGCGGTGTCGTCGCCAGCGCGGTGCTGATCGCGGAGCTTGCGGCACGGCTCGACATCGAATTGCCGCGCGCCGTCTGGCACCAGTTGCGGGTGATCGAGATGGCGGCGGCGCCGGTCGCGCGGCTGCGCGCCCACCTCGCCGCCATTCACGAGACCATCACGGCCGCACCCGAACGGTTCGACGATCCGGCCGCGCGGCAAGCGCTGGAGGACGCCCTCCTCGTCGAGATCATGGACATGCTGCCGACGGCCCAGCCCAGCGATCCCGGCCGCAGCGCCACGGCGCGCAAGCGCACCGTGGATCGCGCCCGTGAGCTGATGCATGGCAGCGGTGATCGCTCGCTGTCGCTGCTGGAGGTCTGCAAGGCGGTCGGCGCGAGCCCGCGCAAGCTCGGCTATTGCTTTCAGGAAGTCGTGGGCACGAGCCCGATGCATTACTGGCGCGCGATGCGGCTGAACCGGGTGCGGCGGGACCTGAAGCGCGCCAGTGGCGCCGAGACGTCGATCTACGACGTCGCCGTGCAACACGGCTTCTGGCACTTCAGCCAGTTCTCGCTCGACTACAAGCGCCACTTCTCCGAGCTGCCCTCGGAGACGCTGCGGCGCGCGAGGCTTGTCGCCTGACGCGCGCGTCTTCTACTCCAGGACAAGTCGTGGCTAGCAGCTCGCTTGCGGCCATCCTTCGAGACGCCCGCCTCTGGCGGGCCCTCAGGATGAGGTCGGGTTTTGCGGCGAGATATTGGACCCTCATGGTGAGGAGCCCGCGCAAGCGGGCGTCTCGAACCATGCAGGCCGGGCACGTTACCAGGTCGGCAAATACGTACCCTTGAAGCGCGTCTCAAGAAACGCCTTCACGGGATCGGAGTGATAGACCGCGATCAACTGCTTCACCCACGGCTTGTCCTTGTCCTCCTCGCGGACGGCGAGGATGTTGACCCAGGGACCATCGGGGTTCTCGCGCGCGATCGCATCGGTCGCCGGATTGAGGCCGGCCTGCACGGCGTAATTGTTGTTGATCGAGACGACGTCGACGTCCTGCAGCGCGCGCGGAAGCTGGGCGGCATCGAGCTCGACGAAGCGCAGCTTCTTCGGGTTGTCGGTGATATCAGCGATGGTCGAAGCGACGTTGGTCGGGTCCTTCAGCTTGATCACGCCGTGCAGCGCCAGGATCATCAGGCCGCGCGCGCCGTTGGAGGGATCGTTGGCAATTGCAACGCGGGCGCCTTCTGGCAAATCGGCGAGCTTCTTGAATTTCTGCGAATAGACGCCCTGCGGCGAGCCGATCGTGTTCGCGACCTTGACGATTTTCCAACCGGTCTTGGAGATCTGGTTCTTCAGGTAAGGCTCGTGTTGGAACGAGTTGGCTTCGAGGTCCTTCAGCGCCAGCGCCTGGTTCGGAATGACGTAGTCGGTGAACTCGACCACCTTGATGTCGAGGCCGCGCTCGGCGCCGACCTTCTTCACGACGTCCATGATCTCGGCATGGGGACCGGCTGTAACGCCGACGCGGATGGTTTCAGCTTGAGCGGTGGTCGCAAGCAAGGCTGCAGCCGCAAGGGTTGCGAGAAAGCGCATTGTAGTCTCCAGTTTCAGGGAATGTGTATCAGCGCTGCCGCAGCCGGCGGTTGACCCGGCGTGCGAGATAATCGCCCGCGCTCTGCACGAGCTGCACCAGTGCGATCAGAACGACCACGACGGCGAGCATCATCTCCGGCATGAAGCGCTGATAGCCGTAGCGGATGCCGAGATCGCCGAGCCCGCCGCCACCGACGGCACCGACCATGGCGGAGTAGCCGAGCAGGCTGACCACCGCGAGCGTCAGTGCCAGGAGCAGGCCGGGCAACGCTTCGGGGATCAGTACCTTGAGAACGATCTGGATCGGTGATGCCCCGAACGAGGACGCGGTTTCGATCAGGCCGCCATCGACCTCGCGGATCGCAGCTTCGACCAGGCGCGCGATAAACGGCGTCGATGCGATGACCAGCGGCACGATCGCTGCGGTCGAGCCGATCGAGGTGCCGGCAATGAGCCGGGTGAACGGGATGATGGCGACGACCAGGATGATGAAGGGCGTGGAGCGCGTCGCATTGACGACGATGCCGAGCACGCGATTGATGGTGGGCGCCGCGAACAGCTCGCCTTTCCGGCTGGTCGCGAGGAACACGCCGAGCGGCAGGCCGAAGGCGGTGCCGAGCAGTGCCGCGATGCCGACCATGTACAGGCTTTCGCCTGTTGCCTGGACGATGAGGTTGATGAGTTCAGGCGACATAGCCGAGACGCTCCGCCGGGAGTTGATATTGAGAGAGCCAGGCGAGCGTGCGCGTCACCGCGTCCTCGCCACCGGGAATACCGAGGGTCAATGAGCCCACATGCTGGCCGCCGATCTCGTCGATGCGCGCCGACAGCAGCGCCACGTCGAGACCGAGCTCGCGGGCAAGCCGCGCCACCACCGTGTCGCCGGCCCCTGCCCCGCGCACCTGGACGCGGATCACGGCCTGCCCGCCGGCGGACGGCTCCGCCACGATCCGGCTCGCAAGCGACACCGGCAGGCTGTCGCCGATGACTTCGGCGAGGAAGGACTGCGTGATCGGATGCTTGGGGTGCGTGAAGATGTCGGCGACATGGCCGCTCTCGACGACATGGCCGGCGTCGAGCACCACCACTTCCTTGGCGAGCTGGCGCACCACGGACATTTCGTGGGTGATCAGCACGATGGTCACGCCGAGCTCGCGATTGATGTTGGCGAGCAGATCGAGGATCGCGCGCGTGGTCTGCGGGTCGAGCGCCGAAGTCGCCTCGTCCGACAGCAGCACGCTCGGCCGCGTCGCCAGCGCACGGGCAATGCCGACGCGCTGCTTCTGGCCGCCCGAGAGTTCAGAAGGGTAGCGGTCGTGCTTGTCGGCGATGCCGACCAGCGCCAGCAGCTCGGCGACGCGGGCCTTGATGTCGGCCTTGGCCCAGCCGGCGATCTCCAGCGGCAGCGCGATGTTGTCGGCCGCCGTGCGCGACGACAGCAGGTTGAAATGCTGGAAGATCATCCCGATCGAGCGCTGCGCCAGCCGCAATTCGCGACCTGCCAGCGCCGAGATGTCGCTGTTGTCGACGATCACGCGGCCCGTGGTCGGCTTCTCCAGCCCGTTGATCAGCCGGACCAGGCTCGACTTGCCGGCGCCGGAGCGGCCGATAACGCCGGTGATCGAGCCGCGCGCAATCGCGAAGTCGATGTCTTGCAGCGCGTTGACACCGGGCTTGCCGCGATAGGCCGGATAAATCTTCGAGATGCCTTCGAAACGGACCATCGCGTCAGCGTTCTGGGCGGCAGGTGAAATCGCTTCAAGCGTTTCGATCTTCTGTCCGATCGCGAGCGATTGGTGGGCGTTCATGGAGGCGGCCTTCATGCACAACAGTTCCTGCTGCCCCGTGGGGCATGCGGGAACCGGTCGCGTCAAGCGACGGAGAGTGAAATCGCGGCGAGGGTTCGGGTGGAACGCGCTGCACTGCAGCAAGCACCATCGCCTTTTCAGGTCTTCCTTGCAATGTCAGATATTTGCGGGGAGTTGGACGAAGTTTTCCTAATCCCACCCCGGCGAAGAAAATTCGTCTGCCGGGGGTATGAGCTTCCGGGCCCGCTCAGCTGATCTGCAACCAGGGCAGCACGATCAGCAGGAGTCCCGCAAAATAGAGCAGCCCGAACAGCAGCCCAAAGCCCCAGAACTGGCCCTTCCCGATATAGCCGCTGCCGAAATACATCGGCGCGGGTCCCGTCGCGTAAGGCGAGATCACGCCCATCAGGCCGAGCGAATACATGCAGAGCATGGCGAGCGTCGTAACCGGCAGGCCGGGAATGCCCGATCCGACCGCGAGCACCACCGGCAGCACGGCTGCGGCATGCGAGGTGATGCTCGAGAAGAAGTAGTGGATCCAGAAGAATAGCGCGACCAGCAGGAGCATCGCGGTCGACGGCGACAGCCCCGCGAGCGGTTTGGCGTATTCGGTCGCGAACCATTTGACGAAGCCGATTTCGTTGAGGCCCGAGGCCAGCGTCAGCAGCGAGGTGAAATAGAAGAACACCTCCCAGGCGCTCTTCTCGCTGACGATGTCGGCGAACTCGATCACGCCCGTCACCAGCATCAGCGAGATCACGATGAACACGACGGTGGTGGCGTTGACGAAGTTCGAGCCGAGCAGCGGCACGTGGATGTCCGGGCTCGAGCCCGCGATCCACAGGAACATCGCGAGGACGATCAGAGCCAGCATGATCCACTCGTTGCGCGACATCGGGCCCATCTCGCTGACCTCCCTGGCCGCCCATTCGGAGATCTCCGGGCTGTGCTTCACCTCGGGACGGCAGACCACATAGCTGAGCAGCGGCACGAGGATCATCAGGAGGATGCCGAGCGGCGCAAAGCCGACGAACCACTGCGCCCAGCTCACCTCGACGCCGGCGGTCTTCTTGGCGATAGCAAGCGCGGCCGCATTGGGCGCGAGCGCGGTGAAGAACAGCGAGCTGGTGATCGCGGTTGCCGCAAACGCCGTCCACATCACATAGGTGCCGATCTTGCCGGCGGTCGGTCCCGGCTCGGAGCCGTAGATGCGCGGGATGTTGCTGATGATGGGATAGACGATGCCGCCGCTGCGCGCGGTGTTGGATGGCGTCGCTGGTGCCAGCAGGAAGTCCGACATCGCCACCGCGTAGCCGAGACCGAGCGTGTTGCGGCCGAGCTTCTGCACCAGCACCAGCGCGATACGGCGGCCGAGCTGGCTCTTGCGATAACCGATCGAGAATACGAAGGCGCCGACGATCAGCCACACCGTGCTCTCGGCAAATCCCGCCAGCATCCAGCGCAGCGATTTGCCGGGATCGGGATCGATATAGCCGGCGACGCCCGCGACCGTCAGCCCGATGAACCCGACCGCGCCGACCGGCATCGATTCCAGGATGAGCCCGGTGATCACGGCCGCGAACACGGCAAAATAGTGCCACTGGTTGGCGTTGAGACCCGTCGGCACCGGCCACAGATAGATGGCCAGCCACACCACGAGCGGCGCGATCAGCTTCCAGCTAAACCCTTTTGCCTGAGGCGTCTGCGAGCTAGCGGCCATGGGCCCTCCCCCCTCGATTGTCGTCGCATTGTACCGCCCGTTGGCCGAGCCGTTTTTGTCCTAGCGCGGCGTATACGGACTGTCCGCGGCGCGATCAATGGCCTGACTTCACGTTCTACCGCCCCTTGCTACCGCCCCTTGAAGCGCGGCTTGCGGCGGGTCAGGAACGCCTCGATGCCCTCCTTGTGGTCTTCGGTGAGACTCGCCAGCGCGAACTGGTCGACGTCCATGTGGCTGGCGAGATCGTCTAGCGCGTGTGCCAGCCGGTTGACGGTCAGTTTGGTCATGGCGACCGAGAGCGGCGGCTGCGCGGCGACCTTCCGGGCAAGCTCCATGGCGGCATCGAACGCATGGCCGGGATCGGCCACCTGCTCCACCAAACCCCACTCGTAGGCCTCATCGGCCGAGATGCGCTGGTCGGCCAGGATCACCGCCTGCTTGGTGCGGGCCGGCCCGATCAGATGCAGCATGCGCGGGATGCTCTGCCAGCTCATGTTCATGCCGAGCCCGATCTCGGGCACGCGCAGATGCGCGTCGTGCCCCATCACGCGGAAGTCGAGCGCCACGGCCAGCGCGACGCCGCCGCCGACGCAAAAACCCTCGATGGCGGCGATCGTGATCTGCTCCATCTCATGCCAGGCATGGGTCAGACGCGGCCCGAGCTTGAGATGCCGCCGCAGCGTGCCGAGATCCATGTCCTTGCGCGAGCGCCCTTCGGCATCTTTCAAGTCGAAGCCGGCGCTGAAGGCGCTGGTGCTGCCCGTCAGAACCACGACGGACGTTGCGGCATCATCCTCGAAGCTGCGCGCGGCCGCGGTGAGCTGGCGCAGCGCCTCCGGCGAGAGCGCGTTGATGCCGTCGCCGCGGTCGAACCGTACCACCGCAATCCGCCCCTCCGGTCCGAGCCCCTTCTCGATCGTCACGAAGTCCGTCACCGATGTCTCCCTATCCGCTTTGCTGCGAGGCTAGCCTACATCCAGCCTCACGAATATGGGACCCGGTTGCGCCCCAGCGCATACTCGACAGGCAGGGACCATTGCGCCTATCTTTGCGCCATGAGCCACGATCACGACCATCATCACGACCATTCCGAGCTGTCGGAGACCGAGCTGCGCGTGCGCGCGCTCGAGACGATCTTGACAGAAAAAGGCTATGTCGAGCCGGCCGCGCTCGACGCCATCATCCAGGCCTATGAGACCAGGATCGGACCGCACAATGGCGCGCGCGTCGTCGCCAAGGCCTGGACCGATCCGTCGTTCAAAAAGGCGCTGCTGGAGGATGGCTCGAAGGCCATCGGCACGCTCGGCCATGTCAGCCGCGTCGGCGACCATCTCGTCGTGGTCGAGAATACGCCAGAGCGACACAACATGGTCGTGTGCACGCTGTGCTCCTGCTACCCTTGGGAGATGCTGGGGCTGCCGCCGGTCTGGTACAAGGCTGCGCCCTATCGCTCGCGCGCGGTGAAGGACCCGCGCGGCGTGCTCGCCGATTTCGACGTCACGCTGCCCAAGGACATGGAAATCCGAGTGTGGGATTCCACCGCCGAGACCCGCTTCCTGGTGCTGCCGATGCGCCCCGCGGGCACCGAAGGCTGGAGTGAGGAGCAGCTCGCCGAGCTCGTCACGCGCGATTCCATGATTGGCACCGGCTTTCCCAAGACGCCTGGAGCGCCCTCGTGAACGGCGTCCACGACATGGGCGGCATGGACGGGTTCGGCAAGGTCGAGGCCGAGCCGAACGAGCCGATGTTTCACGAGGAGTGGGAATCGCGTGTTCTCGCCATGGTGCGCGCGATGGGCGCCGCCGGCGCCTTCAACATCGACACCTCGCGCTTCTATCGCGAGACGCTGCCGCCGCACGTCTATCTCTCGAGCTCCTACTACAAGAAATGGTTTCTCGGGCTCGAGGAGATGCTGATCGAGAAGGGCTACCTCACCCGGGACGAGGTTGCTGCCGGGCACGCGATGCAGCCTGCAAGGGCGCTCAAGCACGGCAAGTTCGACCTCGCCAATGTCGAGCGCGTCATGGTGCGCGGCAAGTTCGCCCGCCCTGCCCCCGCGCCGGCAAAATTCAACATCGGCGACCGCGTCCGCGCCAGGAACATTCATCCGACCACGCATACGCGGCTGCCGCGCTATGTGCGCGGCCATGTCGGTGTCGTCGAGCTGAACCACGGCTGCCACGTATTTCCGGATTCGGCGGCGATGGAGCTCGGCGAAAATCCGCAATGGCTTTACACGGTGGTGTTCGAGGGCCTCGATCTCTGGGGCGCGGACGGTGATCCGACCTTGAAGGTTTCGATCGATGCCTTCGAACCCTATCTGGACCCGGCGTGATGAGCAGCACGGCTGCGGCCGCCGCGACGGCGGCCATTCCGAGCATTCCGCGCGATGACGACGGCCCGGTGTTCCGCGCGCCCTGGGAAGCGCATGCGTTTGCGATGGCGCTGACGCTGCACGAGCGCGGTGTCTTCACCTGGCCGGAATGGGCCGCAGCCTTGGCCTCCGAGATCAAGCGCGCGCAAGCCGCTGGCGATCCTGATACGGGCGAGACCTATTACCTGCACTGGCTCGCCACGCTGGAAGGTTTGGTCGCAAGCAAGGGCGTCGCATCGGCGGAGACGCTGCACCGCTACCGCGACGCCTGGGACCACGCCGCCGACCGCACCCCGCACGGCAAGCCGATCGAGCTGCGGCCGGAGGATTTTCGGTAGGTCGGTAAGAGGCACGCTCGTGCCAAGCCCTCCGCTGTCATTCCCCGCGAAGGCGGGGAATCCAGTAGGCCGCGGCCTCTCGACTCAAGCACGGTCTCTGGGATACTGGATCACCCGCTTTCGCGGGTGATGACACCGAATATGTGGCCTCAGCGGCCCGCCACAAACTCCCGCCACCCCTTAGCCCGCAGGCTGCACGCCGGGCACTCGCCGCACCCGAAACCCCACTCATGCTGGGCGCCGCGTTCGCCGAGATAGCAGGTGTGCGAGTGCTCGCGGATGAGATCGACCAGTCCTGCGCCGCCGAGCTCGTGGGCGAGCTTCCACGTTGCCGCCTTGTCGATCCACATCAGCGGCGTATGCAGCTCGAATGGCCTGGCCATGCCGAGCGAGAGCGCGGCCTGCATGGCGCGGATGGTGTCGTCGCGGCAATCGGGGTAGCCGGAATAATCGGTCTCGCACATGCCGCCGACGATGTGGGTGATGCCGCGCCGGTAGGCGAGCGCCGCGGCAAACGTCAGGAACACCAGGTTGCGGCCGGGCACGAACGTATTCGGCAGGCCGTCGGCGCCCATCGCGATGGCGACGTCGCGCGTCAGCGCCGTCTCGGACACGGCCGCCAGCGTTGGGATCGACAGCGTGTGGCTCTCGCCGAGCCTTGCGGCCCAGTCTGCGCGCAGACCCTTGATGCCGTCGAACAGCCGGTCCCGGCAGGCGAGCTCGATGGCGTGGCGCTGGCCATACTCGAAACCCAGTGTCTCCACGCGTGCAAAGCGGCTGAGCGCCCAGGCGAGGCAGGTGGTGGAATCCTGGCCGCCGGAAAACAGCACCAATGCGGTTTGTGATGAAAATGCGTCACTCATGGCCCGCGCTTTAGCACTGCGGGCGCTCCTCGCCAATCTGCCGCCAATCGGTGGAAATCGGCCTGTTCCGCCGCGCCGCGCTGGGAACGGCGGGCCGCTTTTGGCATAAGGCTTTGGAGCCAGGAGACTGCCCCGCAATGACCCCTTCCCGCGACATTTCCCGTCTGATCGAGATCATGGCGGCGCTGCGCACGCCGGTGACCGGCTGCCCCTGGGACCTCGAGCAGAATTTCGCGACGATCGCGCCCTACACGATCGAGGAAGCCTATGAGGTGGTCGAGGCCATCAGCCGCGGCGATCTCGACGATCTGCGCGAGGAGCTCGGCGACCTCCTGCTCCAGGTCGTGTTCCACGCCCAGATGGCTTCAGAACAGAATGCCTTTGCCTTCGGCGACGTCGTGGAGGCCATCACCCGCAAGATGATCCGGCGCCATCCCCATGTCTTCGCCGACAAGGACGGCAACCTCGCCGCCTCCCACGTCAAGGAAGTCTGGGACCGCATCAAGGCCGAGGAGAAAGCCGAACGTGCGGCGCGCCGGCCGCCGGAGGAAACGCCGACGCACAAGTCGTTACTCTCGGGCGTCAAGGCCGGTCAGCCCGCGCTGACCCGCGCGATGGAGCTCCAGCGCAAGGCTTCCACCGTCGGCTTCGACTGGAACGACCCGCGCGCGGTGCTGGCGAAAATCCGCGAGGAAGCCGACGAGATCGAGGCGGCGCTCGACCGCAACGACAGCGAGGGGCTGGCGGAAGAAACCGGCGATCTGATGTTCGCACTCGTCAATCTCGCCCGCCACGTCGACGCCGATCCGGAAGCCGCGCTGCGCGCGACGAATGCAAAGTTCGAGCGGCGGTTCGCCTTCATCGAGCGCGCGCTCGAGGCGCAGGGCCGGACGCTCCAGCAGGCGTCGCTGGCGGAGATGGACGCGCTGTGGAATGCGGCTAAGAGTGAGGCGAAACCGGTATCGGAGACTCGTTCGCAGGCCCGCCGCTAGCGTTGTGGGCCTGCTCCATCGGCGTACCCGCAAGGATCGAAGCGGTCGCGAAGGAGATATAGGTCAGCATCTTTTCCCGAATGCAGCGAGGCGGTCATGGCGGATCGCAGTCAAGCCATGAAACCGTCACGACAAGCAGTCTAAAGTTGAGCAACGGAGCCCGCGCAGCCGAAATCCCACCTCAGGTGAGTGCGATGCCATTAAAGCACTATTCGGTCCTCAAGGGACGCCCGATCGCGATGCGTTTCGGCACCGGCCAGTCGCCGCACTATCAAGTCCATGTCGTGGCCGACAACGCGGATTTCCGCATCGCCGTCAATGTGCAGTCAGCCGACGGAAGCGAAGTCGAGTTCCTGGTGCGATCGCACTTTGTCCATCCGATCACCGATCATCTCGCGGCGCTGCCGGAGGGCCTGCACCCGCAGCCGCCGAAGCCGGCCAGCATCGCGCTGGACTTCATTCGCGGCAATCTGATGCAGCCCCAGGAGATGATCCCGCTGCCGCTGTCGGTGCCCGGACCCGACAATGACCTCAACGAGAAGCTCGACCAGTTCGTCCAGCGCGCGCTCTCAAACGAAAGCGCGATGATCTACGCATTCGGTGAGACGTGGGGGCCGGAGACCAAAGCGGACAATTATTTCGGCTTCCGGCCGGGTCGCGGCATTCACGACATCCATATGAATCAGGGAAATCCGATCGGAAGGTTCTCGGGCGACAACGGGCCATGGCAAGACGGCGGGCTGGTGTTCGAATTCCCGGATCAGAAGCTATGGACGGCGGTCTTCCTCAAATTCCAGACGCAGGCCTGGCACACCGACGACAAGACCGGTGACCCCATCGATCTCGGCGCGCCGACACAGCCGCCAGATCCGACGGCTCCTCCGACCGGGCAAATGCCGGACGGACTCGTGCGCATCATCGCAGCACTCGTCAATGCCTTGAAGACGCCCGAGCGGGAAGTCGTCACGCTGCTCAATACAGCCGATCGCGACATCGATCTCACCGGCTGGATGCTGGCCGACAAGCAGAAGAACAAGATGGTCCTGTCAGGGAAGATCGCAGCCGGGGGCACGCTCGCAATCGTCGTGCAGAAGCCGATGGAATTGTCGAACCAGGGCGGCATCATTTCGTTGCTGGACGAGCGCGGGATCAAGATCCACGGCGTCGCCTATACCAAGGCGCAAGCGAAGAATCCGGGCCTGACCATTCCATTCTAGCGTTACGCGTCTCAACCCAGAAACGCGGATACGGTCGATATCGCACTCAAGCCGGTCGGGCGCACCGCGCCCTTCGGATCACGCCACGCGCGGCACGGCATCGAACCGGTTCACCACGATATCCCGCTTGGTCTCGTCGACCCGTACGGTCATGTCGAAGCGGCCGTCGTGCAGCTCTTTCGCCAGCACCTCCGCATTTCGATGCAGCCAGCTGATGCCGGCGCCGTCGGCGGCGTCGATGGAGAGATCGAGCGTGGTGCGTTTTGCGGCGAGCCGTTCCTCGATCGCCGCAAGCAGAGCGTCGATCCCCTCGCCTGACACGGCCGACACCAGCATCGCCGGATGATCCTCCGGCCGGCGCGCGGCGATGTTCAAGAGCTCTTCGCGCTTGTCAGGCTCGTAACGGTCGATCTTGTTCCAGACCTCGATGATGCGGCCGGAATCGTCGGGGTTGATGCCGAGCTGGCGCAGCACCGCGTCGACGTCACTCTGCTGGGCCTCGGCATCCTCGTGCGAGATGTCGCGCACATGCAGGATGACGTCGGCCTCCAGCACCTCTTCCAGCGTGGCGCGGAAGGCCGCGACGAGCTGGGTCGGCAGGTTGGAGATGAAGCCGACGGTGTCAGACAGCATCGCCTTGCCGCCATGCGGCAAAGTGAGCGCGCGCAGGGTCGGATCGAGTGTTGCGAACAGCATGTCGGCGGCCTGAACGTCGGCGCGGGTCAGGCGGTTGAACAGCGTCGACTTGCCGGCATTGGTGTAGCCGACCAGCGCGACGACGCGATACGGCACGCGCTGGCGTCCGGCGCGATGCAGCCGCCGCGTCGCCTGCACCTTCTTCAGCTCGCCCTCGAGTTTCGAGATGCGCTCCTGGATCAGGCGGCGATCGGCTTCGATCTGCGTCTCGCCGGGACCGCCCATGAAGCCGAAGCCGCCACGCTGGCGTTCCAGATGGGTCCAGGAGCGAACGAGGCGCGAGCGCTGGTAGTTGAGATGCGCAAGCTCGACCTGGAGCGAGCCTTCCTTGGTCTTGGCGCGGCGGCCGAAGATCTCCAGGATGAGGCCGGTGCGGTCGAGCACCTTGGCGTGCAACTCCTTCTCGAGATTGCGCTGCTGGATCGGCGCCAGCGCGCAATCCATCACGACGAGCTCGACATCGAGGCTCTTGGCCAGCGCGGCGATCTCCTCGACCTTGCCCTTGCCGATATAGGTCGCGGGGCGGATCTGGCTGATCGGCGCGATGATGGCATCGGCAATGACGAGGTCGATCGCCCGCGCGAGGCCGGCGGCCTCATCGAGCCGGGCCTCCGCGTCACGCTGAACATGGCTTTCCGATTGCGCGTCGGCACCGCCCGCGCGCACACGCAAGTAGGGGCCGATGACAAGCACACGCCCCGTCTGCTTCGCCCCTGCCGACCGCGGACGGTCGGCCTCCCCGTCGAAATTCCGGGGTTCCAATCAGATCACTCTCAAGCCGGCTGATCCTCGCCGCCTTCGAACAACTGGATCGGAGCGCCCGGCATGATGGTCGAGATCGCATGCTTGTAGACAAGCTGCGAGTGACCGTCGCGCCGAAGCAGCAAACAGAAATTGTCGAACCAGGTCACGATGCCCTGGAGCTTCACTCCGTTGACCAGAAAGATCGTCAGTGGCGTCTTGGTTTTGCGAACGTGATTGAGGAAGGTGTCCTGTAGGTTTTGTGCGCGGTCTGCCGCCATTGTTTTTTTCTCGCTTTGAGTTTCTTTTTATTGCGCCGGTTGCGGCCCTCTTTGTGACATTCGGGGCCTCTTCCGGTTGCTATTCCTCATGAGATCCCCCTCGGAGGAACAGCGGTTCGATTAGAGGACAGGACGGGTTATTAGGCAAGCCGCTTCACGCGGCAGGCAACGCCCAATTGCCCCGAAAAACTACGGAAATCGATGATTTTCCTCGCTAATCCCTGAGCTGCGGCCGCGACGTCGCGGTGTCAGCCGACACCGAGCGCCTTCAGCTTCCGGTGCAACGCCGAACGTTCCATGCCAACAAACTCAGCCGTGCGAGAAATATTTCCTGAAAAACGGCTGATCTGTGCAATCAAATAGTCGCGCTCGAACACTTCGCGCGCTTCGCGCAGCGGCAGCCCCATGATGTGCTCGCCATTGTTGCTGGTCGGCATCGCCGGCACCATCGAGCCGACGTCCTGCGGCAGCATGTCGGCGGTGATGATCACCTCCGGTCCGCCCGCGGCCAGAATCATGACTCTCTCAACGTTGTTGCGGAGCTGGCGCACGTTGCCCGGCCACACATGCGATTGCAGCACCGCCATCGCGTCCTGCCCGATCTGCCGCTTGGGCAGGCCGCTGCCGGCCGAGATCTGCTCCATGAAATAGTCGATCAATTCCGGAATGTCCTCGCGCCGCTCCGAGAGCGCGGGCACGCGGATCGGCACCACCGAGAGCCGATGATAGAGGTCTTCGCGGAAATGGCCGGCCGCGATCTCCTCTTCGAGATTTCGCGCGGTGGAGGAGATGATGCGGACGTCGACCTGCACCTTGCCGGTGCCGCCGACGCGCTGGAACGACTGCTCGACCAGCACGCGCAAAATCTTGTTCTGGGTCTCGCGCGGCATGTCCGCGATCTCGTCGATGAACAGCGTGCCGCCATGGGCTTCCTCGAGCGCACCGGGCTTGCGCGCCTGCTCGCCGTTAGATTGCTCGACACCGAACATCTCGTGCTCCATGCGCTCGGGCGTGATCGCGGCGGCATTGATCACGACGAACGGACCATCGGCGCGGCCCGAGGCCGTATGCAGCGTGCGCGCGGTCAGCTCCTTGCCGGCGCCGGCCGGGCCGACGATCAGGATGCGGCTGTTGGCCTTGGCCGCGCGGTCGATTGTCTGGCGCAGCTGGTTCATGCTCGGCGAGCGGCCGACGAGCGAGCTTGCGCTCGGCGCGAGCTGCTTCAGCTCCTTGACCTCGCGCTTGAGCCGCGAGTTCTCGAGCGCTCTGTTCGCGACCAGGATCAGCCGGTCGGCCTTGAACGGCTTCTCGATGAAGTCGTAGGCGCCGCGCTTGATCGCGGCGACCGCGGTCTCGATGTTGCCGTGGCCGGAGATCATCACGACCGGCAGATCGGCATTGTCCTTCTTGACCTGCTCCAGCAGCTGCAAGCCGTCGAGCTTGGAGCCCTGGAGCCAGATGTCCAGAAACACCAGATGCGGCCTGCGATTGGCGATCTCGGCGAGCGCCGTATCGCTGTCGCGAGCGGTCCTTGTCACGAAGCCCTCGTCTTCGAGAATGCCCGCGACGAGATCGCGAATATCGGCCTCATCATCGACAATCAGAATTTCACTTGCCATGGTTCGTGCCTGTCTTGTCAGATGCCTGTTGAGGCTTCGATCTTCGTTGAATCATTGGTCTTTTCAGCCGCCTCTTTGGTTTCGGCGGCCGGCTGTTTTGTTTCGGGCGGCTTGGCGATGTCCGTGACCGCGTTTGCGGCCGACGCTGCCTGCACGGTCCCCTCGCTCTTCGCGGGGGCACCGGAGATTGCAAAACGCATCCGCATCCACGCGCCGCGCTGGCCCTCGCGGAAATCGGAAGCGTCCTTCAGCTCGATACGCCCGCCATGGTCTTCGAGCACGCGGCCGACGATCGCCAGGCCAAGGCCGGTGCCCTTGGCCCGCGTCGTCACATAAGGCTCGAGGAGGCGCGAGCGCGCGACCTTGGGCAGGCCGATGCCGTTGTCGATGACATCGATCAGCACGTCCTCGCCCTCGCGCGAGACCACGACGTCGATGCGGCCCTTGCCGTAATCCTTGCCGAGCTCCTCCGGCGGCACCTGCTCGACCGCCTCGGTGGCGTTCTTGACGATGTTGGTGACCGCCTGCGAGATCAGCCGCCGGTCGAACTGCGCGCGCAGCGGATCTTCCTTGAATTCGGCCTCGATATCGATCTCGGGATGGGCGACCTTCATCAGGAACACCGCCTGCCGCACGGTGTCGGCGACGTCCTCGCCCTCCATCACCGGCTTCGGCATCCGTGCGAAACGCGAGAACTCGTCGACCATGCGGCGGATATCGTCGACCTGGCGCACGATGGTATCGGTGCACTGCTCGAAGATCTGCTTGTCCTTGGTCTCGGTGATGTCCTTGCCGAACTTGCGGCGGATGCGCTCGGCCGAGAGCTGGATCGGCGTCAGCGGATTCTTGATCTCATGCGCGATGCGGCGCGCGACGTCGCCCCAGGCCGAGGTGCGCTGCGCCGAGACCAGCTCGGTGATGTCGTCGAGCGTGATGATGTAGCTGTCGTGCGGCTGGCTGGTCTTCTCGGCGCTGACGCGGACCGACAGGTTGCGCTCGGTGCCGTCGCGCGTGATCGTGATCTGGCCCTGTACCAGGCGCTGGGTCCCTTCCCGCGCCGTCTTCATCATCTCCTCGAGCTCGGGCAGCACGTCGGAGAGCGGATGGCCGAGCGTCTCGGCTTCGGAGTGCCCGATCAGCTTCTCGGCAGAGCGGTTGAGGATGCCGACGCTGCCCGAATTGTCGACGCCGATGATGCCGGCGCTCGCCGAGGACAGCACGGCCTCGATGAAGCGGCGGCGGCTGTCGATGAGATCGCTGGCGTTGACGAGCTCGTCACGCTGGCTGCGCAATTCCTGCGTCATCTTGTTGAAGGTCTCACCCAGCTGGGCGAGGTCGCCTTCCGACTGATGCACGGGCACCTTCACATGGAGGTCGCCGGTCGAGACCGTGTGGGCCGCGTTCATCAGCCGCCGGATCGGGGCCACCAGCGAGTTGGCGAAGTTGAGGCCGATCAGTACCGAGGCCATCAGGATGGTCAGCGCGATCACCGCGAACATCAGCGCGAAGGCGACCTGGATGCCGAGCCGGCGCGACTCGATCTGAGCGTATTCGGCGACGCTGACCTCGGTCTGCTTGAGCTGGTTGACGACGTTCGGATCGAGCGGCCGCGCGACATAGAGGAAGGTGTCGCTGAAGGCGCGCAGGCGGATCACCGCGGCGACGAAGCTCGCATCCGGCAGCACCGCGATCTCGGGCTCGGATTCGTTGACGTTGCTGAGGAAGTCCGGCGCCGGCGGCGAATAGGCTAGCCGCATGCCGGTGTCGGCCGATTCCAGGATATTGGTGTTCTTGTCGATGATCATCGCGCCCGGCAGGTTGCGGGAGCCGGCGCTGGCGGTCAGCAGCTCGCGGAACGAGCGGCGGTCCTGGTCGTAGAGCGGCCGGGCGTGGGCGATGTCATTGGCCATGCCGAGAATGTCGCCGCGGATCAGCTGCGCGTGGTCCTGCATGTAGGCGCGCGCGATCGTCAGCGAATTCTGGATCACCTCCTTGGTCGGGCCGGAGAACAGCCGGTCGAGGCCGCGCTCGATGGTGACGTTGGCGACGACGGCGACCAGCACTGCCGGCAGCACCGCCACGATCGAGAACAGGCTGACGATCTGGACATGGAGGCGCGCCGCCGCCCGGCCCCGCCGCCGCGCCAGGATCAGCTGCCAGAGCTCGCGGACGATGATGCCGACCAGCAGCAGGATCGTGGCCGCATTGATCAGATAGAAAGAGCGGACCACCTCCGGCGTCGGCTCGATCCTCGTGAGACCGGTCAGGACCAGGAAGGTCAGGAGGGCCGACAGCAACGCCATCGCCACGGCAAGGGGTGCCAGCCAGCGACGCACCGACCAACGCCGGGGCTCTTCCGCTGGGGCCGTGTCGAAGTGTGCGGCCGAGGTGTCTGCGCTGGTCATTCCGGCAATGGTGCTGAAAACGGGGTCCGCGGCGGGCGGATACTGATGTATTCGTACCACATTGTTGCCGAATTGCGACAATTCCGCGGCGCCCTCGCCGCGACGGACCGGCGCATCCACAGGCCGCTGTTCTGGCAAACCTCGCCTGCGGGAACGGATTCCCGCCCCTGCGGCTTGACCGCCATGGACAGGTTCTTTCTCGCGATGATGGTGTCGGCCGTGCTGCTGCTGATCGTAGCCGCCGACCTCCTGGTCAATGGTCTCGGGGTGCAGCAGCCGCTGGCGAACGTCGCCAGTGCCCAGCAGGTCTCGGCGCGGCTGATCAGATGAGCGCGACGCAGCGCTCGGCGGTTGAATAACAATTCATACGTTCCAGCGGAACGTTTCGGTCTGATTCGGACTTTTGCTCACCGCGTTAGCCACAACGGCCAGCGCGATCCGGACAGGCTCAGCTCCGCTTTGGTAGGGGGAGCTGAGCCACCGTCCGTTCGAAAAAACTAGCCCCCGCTCCGATACACCTGGATATCGAGGTCCCGGATCTTCTTCCGCAGCGTGTTGCGGTTGAGGCCGAGCAAATCGGCGGCGCGAATCTGGTTGCCGCGAGTGGCCGCGAGCGCGGCCGTGAGCAGCGGCACCTCGATCTCCTTGAGGATACGGTGATAGAGGCCCGGCGGCGGTACGCCGTTCGGGAAGCCCTGGAAGTGCGAGGACAGATACGCCTCGACGGCGCCGCCGAGATTGTCGACGCCCTGCTGGACAGCGGCACCCGGGCTGACCGTGGGCGGCGCGAGCTCGCCGTCGATGACGGAGCCCGTGATCACGTCCTGCGGATAGAGCGCCGCGAGGCGCCGGGCGAGGTTCTCAAGCTCGCGCACGTTGCCGGGCCAGCGGTGCTGCTTCATCCGCTCAAGCGCCAGCGTATCGAGCTTCTTTGGCGGCAGGCCGTCCTTCTCGGCCAGCGTGAAGAAGTGCCGCACGAGGTCCGGCAGGTCTTCGATGCGCTCGCGCAAGGGGGGCAGCCGCAGCGGCACGACGTTGAGGCGGAAGAACAGATCCTCGCGGAACAGGCCCTGCTGGATCAGGACGCGCAAGTCCTTGTTGGACGCCGCGACGATCCGCACGTCGGTCTTGATCGGAGTGCGGCCGCCGACGGTGGTGTATTCGCCCTGCTGGAGTACGCGCAGCAGGCGGGTCTGCGCCTCCATCGGCATGTCGCCGATTTCGTCCAGGAACAGCGTGCCGCCCTCGGCCTGCTCGAACCGGCCCGAGGCGCGGGTGTTGGCGCCGGTGAAGGCGCCGCGCTCGTGGCCGAACAGTTCGGACTCGATGAGGTCACGCGGGATCGCCGCCATGTTGACCGCGACGAACGGGCCGTTGCGGCGCTTGCCGTAATCGTGCAGCGCGCGCGCCACCAGCTCCTTACCGGTGCCGGACTCGCCCGTGATCATCACGGTGAGGTCGGTCTGCATCAGACGCGCCAGCACGCGGTAGATTTCCTGCATCGCGGGCGAGCGGCCGACCAGCGGGATCGCCTCCATCTCGGCGTCCTCGTCCGGCGTCGAGACCCGTTCCTTCGGCTCGGCCAGCGCACGGCCGACGATGGCGATCAGCTCCTTCAGGTCGAAGGGCTTTGGCAGATATTCGTACGCCCCGCGTTCGGAGGCGCGGATCGCGGTCATGAACGTGTTCTGCGCGCTCATGACGATGACGGGCAGATTGGGCCGCATCTTCTTGATCCGCGGCAGCAGGTCGAAGGCGTTCTCGTCCGGCATCACCACGTCGGTGATGACGAGATCGCCCTCCCCCTGGCTGACCCAGCGCCACAGCGTTGCGGCATTGCCGGTGAGCCGGACTTCATAGCCGGCGCGGGATAGCGCCTGATTGAGAACCGTGCGGATGGCGGTGTCGTCATCAGCAACGAGAATGCTACCTGCGGGCATCGTTAATCCTCATTTCGCCCCCTGTGACGCAGACGACGACTTCCCGGCAGAGCCGTCGCGGCTGCTTGGATCGGCATGTTTGACCGATGTGGAATACATCGGCATCAGCACGCGGAAGGTGGTCTTGCGCGGCTGAGACTCGCATTCGATGATGCCCCCGTGATCTCCGATGATCTTTGCGACCAGCGCCAGGCCAAGACCCGAGCCGGTCTGCTTGGTGGTCACGAAGGGATCGAACAGGTTGGGCAGAAGATCGTCCGGCACGCCTGGTCCGTTGTCCTTCACGCAGAATTCGAGCGGCAGGGATACACGGGATTTTTGACCGGGGACTGACAGGCGCACGCCGGGACGGAACGCCGTGGTGAGCTGGATCTCGGCGTCGGGGACGTCGATCAGCGCTTCCGCGGCGTTCTTCACGAGGTTGAGGAACACCTGGACGAGCTGATCCTGGTTCGCCAGGACCGGCGGCAGCGAGGGATCATAATCCTCGATGAAGCGGATGTTGCGGGCAAAGCCCGACTGCGCCAGTCGCTTCACGTGATCGAGCACGGAATGGATGTTGACGGGACCGCGCACCACGGGGCGCTCGTCGCCGAACACCTCCATGCGGTCGACCAGCGTCACGATGCGGTCGGCCTCGTCGCAGATCAGCCGCGTCAGCATGCGGTCCTCGGACGAGGCCTGCTGCTCCAGCAGCTGCGCCGCGCCGCGGATGCCGGAGAGCGGATTCTTGATCTCATGCGCGAGCATGGCGGCCAGCGCGATCACCGAGCGCGCGGCGCTGCGATGGGTGAGCTGGCGGTCCATCTTGTCGGCGATGGAGCGCTCCTGGAGCATCACCACGATATGGCCGGGCCGCTCCGTCAGCGGGGCGACATGCAGGTCGACCTGGCGGTCGCCGCCCATGCGCGGCGTGCCCAGATCGACCTTGTATTCGTTGACCGGCGAGTTCGACGAACGAACCTGGTCGATCAGCGCCAGCAAGGGGCTGCCGAACGGCACCAGCTCTTTCAGCGACTGCCGTTTCAGGAACTGCGTCGAGATGTCGAAGAAGGCTTCGGTCGCGATGTTGGCGGCGACGATCTTGCCGTCCGGCCCGATCATGAGCACGGGATTGGGCAGCGCATCCAGGATCGCGTCGCTCTCGGACGGAAGCGGCCGGCGATGGTCAGCAACTGAGCTCATGCAGCAGCGCTCCATGCGAAATCGTCGAAGGCATCTTGCAGCGACTGGTGGACGAGGCGCGGATCCTCGGAGGTGAGGATCTTCTGGCGCCAGGCTTTCAGCTTCTCGGCCGGCGCACGGCTCACATCGGCCGCGACGTCGAGCGCCCAGCCGAGATGTTTTCGCGCGTGCCGGAGGCCGATCCGCAGGCCGTAGAGCGCGCAGACGCCCTCATAGAGCGTGCGGACATAATGCAGCTGGGTCTCGAGCGACGGCGCGGCTTCGACCGCCCCGCCCTTCAGGCGGCGGCCGATCTCGCCGGGCAACCAGGGCTGCCCCTGCGCGCCGCGGCCGATCATCACGGCATCGGCGCCGGAGGCCTCCAACGCCGCGAGCGCCTTCTCGTAAGTGGTGATGTCGCCATTGACGACAAGCGGAATGGAGATCGCTTCGCGCACCGCGCGGATCGCATCCCAATCGGCCTCGCCCTTGTAGAACTGGCAGCGGGTGCGGCCGTGCACGGTGACGAGCTCAATGCCGGCGGCTTCCGCACGCCGCGCCAATTCCGGCGCGTTGCGGGTGTGATCGTCCCAGCCGAGCCGCATCTTCAGCGTCACCGGCACCTTCACCGCCGCGATCGTCGCATCAATCAGGCTGACGGCATGGTCGAGATCGCGCATCAGGGCGGAGCCGGACTGGCCGCCGGTGACATGCCGGGCCGGACAGCCCATGTTGATGTCGATGATGTCGGCGCCTCCGGCTTCGGCGATCCGGGCCCCTTCGGCCATCCAGTGCGCCTCGCAGCCGGCGAGCTGGACTACATGAGGCCCGATCCCGGTCGCTTCGCAGCGCAACCGTGACATCTTGTGGCCATTCGCGAGCTCATCGCTGGCGGTCATTTCGGACACGACCAGACCGGCCCCGAGCTCGGCGGCGAGCCGGCGGACGGGCGAGTCGGTGACCCCCGACATCGGCGCCAGGAAGACCGGGGTGGCGACCTCGATATCGCCAATTTTCAACGGCTTAGAGCCTGATACTGCCGAGCCGGTCACAGGGGTCTCGTTGCGTAGGCAGGGCCTCATCGCGCCTGCCATGACCTATCTTGCGCACAATTCTTGTGCAGTCAAGCGTCATGCCTACAGTTTAGACAGTTCTGCAAATCTTTCAAGTGCAGTGCAGCAAAATGCTGTTTCCCACAATCCGGGGAAACCCCTTTTTTTGCGGGCCTGCCGTGCTAGAGGCATGCGGCAATCACCCCACTCCCCCGACTCTCTTCATCACCAACTGAGTATTTGAGTCCTATGGCGAAATCACAGCGCACCGCAGTCGTCCTCGTCGCGGCCGGACGCGGCCTGCGGGCTGGCGCCGGTGGTCCCAAGCAATATCGCGAGATCGGCGGCGTCCCCGTGATCTACCGCGCCATGGAAGCCTTCAGCCGCCACCCCGACGTGTTCGCCGTGCAGCCGGTAGTGAACCCCGACGACAGCGCCATGTTCACGGCAGCGGTCGCAGGTCTCAGCCACGAGCCGCCGACCAATGGCGGCGCGACGCGGCAGGCCTCCGTGCTCGCAGGGCTCGAAGCACTCGCCAAGCATAAGCCCGATATCGTGCTCATCCACGACGCCGCGCGCCCCTTCGTCTCGGCAGGCGTGATCTCGCGCGCGATCGAGGCGGCCAGCCGCACCGGCGCTGCGCTCCCCGTCGTCCCTGTCACCGACACGATCAAGGTCACCGGCGAGAGCGGCAATGTCGAGGACACGCCGGACCGCGCAGCCTTGCGAATCGCGCAGACGCCGCAATCCTTTCGTTTCGACGTCATCCTCGAGGCGCATCGTCGCGCGGCAAAGGATGGGCGCAGCGATTTCACCGACGATGCCGCGATTGCCGAATGGGCGGGATTGACGGTCGCAACCTTTGAAGGCGATGTTGCCAATATGAAGCTCACCACTCCCGAGGATTTCGTGCGCGAGGAAGCGCGCCTGGCCAGCCTGCTCGGCGACATCAGGACCGGCACCGGCTATGACGTGCACGCCTTCGGCGAAGGCGACCACGTGATGATCTGTGGCGTACGGGTGCCGCACACCAAAGGCTTCCTCGCCCATTCCGACGGCGATGTCGGCCTGCATGCGCTGGTCGACGCCATCCTCGGCGCACTCGCCGACGGCGATATCGGCTCGCACTTTCCGCCGAGCGATGCGAAATGGAAGGGGGCTTCCTCCGACCAGTTCCTGAAATACGCCATCGAGCGCGTTGCGCAGCGCGGCGGCCGCGTCGCCAACCTCGAGGTGACGATGATCTGCGAGCGGCCGAAGATCGGCCCCTTGCGCGACACCATGCGCGCCCGCATCGCCGAGATCTCCGGGGTCGATATCTCGCGCGTCGCGGTGAAGGCGACCACCAGCGAGCGGCTCGGCTTCACCGGCCGCGAGGAAGGCATCGCGGCCACCGCGAGCGCCACCATCCGTCTGCCCTGGAGCGTCTAGGTCATGGGCGGCAGCGACGCACGCGCCCTCTCCCGCTCGCTGCTCGATCTGTGCCGGATGCGCAAGCTGACGATTGCCACCGCCGAGTCCTGCACCGGCGGTCTGGTTGCCGGCGCGCTGACCGACATTCCCGGCTCCTCCGACGTGATCGACCGCGGCTTCGTCACTTATTCCAATGACGCCAAGCGCGCGATGCTAGGGGTCGAGGCGAGCACGCTCGCGAATTTCGGCGCCGTCAGCAAGGAGACCGCAACCGCGATGGCGGTCGGCGCGCTGGAGCGTGCCGGCGTCGATCTCGCCGTTGCCATTACCGGTATCGCCGGCCCCGGCGGCGCCACGCCCGGCAAGCCGGTCGGTCTCGTGCATTTCGCGGTTGCCGCGCGCGACGGCCGCATCGTCCATCGCGAGCATCGCTTTGGCGCGATCGGCCGGACCGCCGTGCGCCAGCGCTCGGTGGTCGAGGCATTGCGCATGCTGATGGATCTCGCCCGCGGCCCGAAGGCCCAGCCCAAGCCCCGGCGCGCCGCCGCGGCAACCCGCCTGCGTCCCCGCGTGACCCGCTCGCCGCGCCGGCATGCGGTGAAGCGCAGGACGCCGCGGTCACCGCGCGGCTGAGCCACTTCATGCCGCCGCCAGCAGCGCGCTCGCGCTGTGATTGATGATCGCCACGCCCCACACCGACCTCGACGTCGGCGCCGATGTGGAAGGGCCGGAACAGCAGCAGCATCACGCCGGCAGCGAGATTGGACAGCGTGCCCTGTAACGCCAGACCGATCGCGAGCGATATCGCGCCCTATTGTTCCTGGCGCTTCGTCCGACAAATGACAGGGAGCTTCTGCTCAATCGCCTTCGCCAGCACCGTGCCGCGGGTCCGGCCGAGCTCTTTCGCTATCAGCGCAATCGGCTTGGTGCCTGCCAGGACCTTCAGCCTGCCAAGGTCTTCTTCGCTCCATGCCTGCTTCCAGCGTCCCATCTCCCCGATCCCGCGATAAGGCGCCCGCGCCCGACTCGGATTGTAGTCGAACCTTTCGCGAAGGGCAGAGCTCGCGGTGCGCCGTTTCCGGCAAGGGGTGTTGCGTCAGCGCGGTGCGTTTTGGCACAAACTGCACTTGTCGCCCGACGGGAAGATGCACTCTGATGATGGGTCGTCTGCCCGGCCCAAGCGGCAGAACATCCGCGCGCGCGCGAACGGATTCCACATTGCCGCGCTTCCCGCTTGTGAAGCAAAGCTCGGGCGGAATACGCCGCGAGATCGCGGCGTTACGCCGGTTTTCAAAAAGCACGCAATTCTTGTCGAATTCGATCAGGATCGCAAATGTGCAACCGCGACCAAGCGTCATCGCCATGTCCGATCTTGCGCGCGACTGTATTGGCGCAATAATGCGGCTCTACGCTGTGGCCAGGAATCAACCCGGTCCTGCTTTCTGGAGGGCGACGGCGTGTTCGCTCGCGACACTGCACTGGCAATCGCTATTGCTACCTTGGCCGCTATTGATGGTACTGCAGCACAAACGGCCAACCAGCCGCCGGATACCATGGCGGCGCGGGTGGAGGCGTGCACGCCCTGTCACGGCAACAAGGGCGAAGGCACCAGCGACGTCTATTTCCCGCGGCTTGCCGGCAAGCCGGCCGGCTATCTCTACAACCAGCTCCTCGCCTTCCGCAGCGGCCGGCGCAAATACCCGCCGATGAACTATCTGCTGGAGTTTCTGCCTGATCCGTATCTGGAGGCGATGGCCGAATATTTCGCCAGCGAGCATCCGCCGCTGCCGCAGCCCGCGCCGAGCGAAGTCAGCAAGGAAGTGCTGGCGCAGGGCGAGCTGCTCGCGACCAGCGGCGATGCCGGTCGTAACATACCGGCGTGCGTGAGCTGTCACGGCCCGGGCCTCACCGGCATGCAGCCCGGCATCCCCGGTCTGCTGGGCTTGCGCGCCGCTTACGTCAGTGCGCAGCTCGGCGCCTGGCGCTACGGCACGCGAACGGCAAAATCGCCGGACTGCATGCAGCTCGTCGCCGGCCATCTGACGGAAGCAGATGTTACCGCCGTTGCGGCCTGGCTCGCGACGCGACCCGCGCCCACCAACCCGGCCCCCGTCCCGAAAGGCACCTACGCGCTGCCGTTCGGCTGCGGCAGCCAGCCCAACTGACGAGGCGCATGATGGGCTCAAGACTGTCGATCACGCTGCTTTCGATCAAGCTCCTGGCCCTCGCCGCGCTCATCACGGCCGCGCAGGCGCAGGACAAGGCCGGCGACGTCATTGCGCGGGGTGAATATCTCGCCCGCGCCGGCGATTGCACGGCCTGCCATACTGCGGCTGAGGGCCGGCTGTTTGCCGGCGGGCGCCCGATGCCGACCCCGTTCGGAACGATCTACACCTCCAACATCACGCCCGATCCGGAGACCGGCATCGGCAAGTGGAGCGCGGACGATTTCTACAGAACCATGCACAACGGCCGTTTCCCGGATGGCGGGCTGATCTATCCGGCGATGCCGTTCGCGTCCTACACAAAGGTGACACGCGCCGACAGCGACGCGATCTTCGCCTATCTGCGCTCGATTCAGCCGGTGAACCAGAAGAACAAGCCGCACGAGCTGCGCTTTCCCTATGACAACCGCCAGCTCATCCTCGGCTGGCGCACGCTGTTCTTCCGCGAGGGTGAGTTCAAGTCCGACCCCACCAAGTCGGCGGAATGGAATCGTGGCGCCTATCTGGTCGAGGGGCTCGGCCATTGCGGCATGTGCCATTCGCCGATCAACGCGCTTGGCGGCACCTCGCAATCGGACGCCTTCAAGGGCGGCCTGATCCCGATGCAGAACTGGTACGCGCCGTCCCTCACCTCCAACCGTGAGGCGGGGCTCGGCGACTGGAGCATCAAGGACATCACCGACCTGCTCCAGACCGGCGTCTCCATGCGCGGCGTGGTCTACGGCCCGATGGCCGAGGTCGTGCACAACAGCCTGCAATATCTCAACGACGAGGACACGCGCGCCATGGCGGTGTACCTCAAGGGCATCGCGGAGCCCTCGCCTCCGCCGGCGCCGAGCTCGGCGCTGCCGACCACCGAGAGCAGCCTGCTGATCAGCCTCGGCAAGACCGTCTACGACAAGAATTGCGCGAGCTGTCACGGCCTCCAGGGCGAAGGCAAGCCGCCGCACTGGCCGCCGCTCGCCAACAACCAGTCGATCGAGATGCAGTCGGCGGTCAACCCGATCCGCATGGTGCTCAATGGCGGCTATCCGCCGGGCACCAAGGGCAATCCGATGCCCTACGGCATGCCGCCCTTCGCAGGCCTCCTCTCCGACAACGAGGTCGCCGCCGTCGTCTCCTACATCCGCACCGCCTGGGGCAATCGCGGCACGCCGGTGTCGGCGCGCGAGGCCAACGAGCTGCGCTCCGCACCGCTGAACTGAGAGGCGCCAGAGAACCGTCATGTTCAATTCCGATCCGCCGACCAGCCCAGCCGCCGCCGACCAGGCCGTCGAGGAAGTCGTCTCGCAAGGACCGTCTGGCGCGATCGTGCTGGCCGGCATCGCCACGGCCTGCGTGGTCGCGATGTGGCTTGCCTTCTATCTCTTCGTCTTCCTGCCGCGCGGATCACTGCAATGAGCGCAGAGGACACCCATGGCAGCGCCGAGGTCGCGGCCCGCGTCGAGCGGCGCTGGGCGACCATTGCCGTGATAATCGTCGTCGGCATGGCGCTTCTGGCAGCCTTCGCCGGCATCCATCGCGCCACCATGCCGCAGCCGCGCGTCGAGACCACCGATCCCTCGCGCATTCATCTGTCCGGCGAATTCGTCGAGAGCAATCTCGGCAGCGTGCTGGAGGCCAATGGCAATGTGACCGTGCGCGCGATCGGCCAGCAATATTCCTTCACGCCGGCCTGCATCGTGGTGCCCGTAGATACGCCGATCACGATGCGCGCCACCAGCGCCGACGTCGTCCACGGCATCCTGATCCAGGGCACCAACATCAACACCATGCTGGTGCCGGGCTACATCTCCGAGCAATTGATGCGCTTTACGAAGACCGGCGACTATCTGATGCCCTGCCAGGAGTTTTGCTCCTTCGGCCACGAGGGCATGTGGGGCAAGGTCAAGGTGATCAACAAGACCGACTTCGCCGATCGCGCGAAGGGTGGCGGGAGGCTGAGCTGTGTTGGCGAATAGGAAACTCATCCTCGCCCATTTCTGGCTGGCCTTCGGCGTGTTCGGCATCGCGCTCACGCTCGGCGCCTGGCAGATGTTCATCCGCAGCCCGATCGGCACCTGGCTGTCCAATCCCGAGCTCTATTACCGCTCGCTGACCGCGCACGGCACGGTGATGGGCTACGTCTTTCCCACGCTCGTCGCGATGGGCTTTGGCTATGCCATCAGCGAGTCCGCGCTGGAGCAGCGCCTGGTCGGCGTGCGCTGGGCCTGGACCGGATTTTGGCTGATCGTGATCGGCAGCGTCATGGCGCTGATCCCGGTCGCGCTGGGGCGCGCGTCGGTGCTCTACACCTTCTATCCGCCGCTGATCGGCAACGTTTTCTACTACCTCGGCGTCGTGCTGGTCGTGGTCGGCTCCTGGATTTGGGTCGCGCTGATGGCGATCAATCTGCGCGTCTGGCGGAAGGCCCATCCCGGTGCACCGGTGCCGCTGGCGATGTTCGCCAATGTTGCGGGCTCCTATCTCTGGGCCTGGACCGCGGTTGGTGCCGCGCTCGAGCTGCTGCTCCAGATCATTCCCGTCGCGGCCGGGCTGAAGGCCACGATCGACGCGGGTCTTGCCCGCGTGTTCTTCTCCTGGACGCTGCACGCCATCGTCTATTTCTGGCTGATGCCGACCTACATCGCCTATTACACCATCGTGCCGCGCGCGATCGGCGGCCGGGTTTATTCCGACAGCATGGCGCGGATCTCCTTCATCCTGTTCCTGGTGGTGGCGATGCCGATCGGCATGCACCACACCTTCGCCGATCCGCAGGTCGGCGCCGGCTTCAAGTTCATCCATTCGGCCTTCACGGCGCTGGTCGCGCTGCCGACGCTGCTGACCGTGTTCACGATCTGCGCCTCGGTCGAGATCGCGGCGCGCCTGCGCGGCGGCCGCGGCCTATTCGGCTGGATCAAGGCGCTGCCCTGGGACAACCCGATGATGCTGGCGCTGGCGTTCTCGTTCGTCATGCTCGGCTTCGGCGGCGCCGGCGGCCTGATCAACATGAGCTACCAGCTCGATGCGTCGATCCACAACACGCAGTGGATCACCGGCCATTTCCACCTGATCTTCGGCGGCGCCATCGTGATCATGTACTTTGCGATCGCCTATGATCTGTGGCCGCATCTGACCGGGCGCGAACTCATCGACATCCGCCTGATCCGCACCCAGCTCTGGCTTTGGTTCATCGGTATGATCATCACGACCTTCCCGTGGCACTGGGTCGGCATCCTGGGCATGCCGCGCCGCATGGCCTATTTCGACTTCGGCGATCCCGCGATCGCGCCGCAGGCGCTCTCGGTCACGTTCTCCGCGATCGGCGGCTTCATCCTGCTGGCGTCGGGCATCATGTTCATCGTCATCCTCGCACGTGGCATGCGTGCGCCCCGGGTTGACGCCGGCCCGTACCGCTTTGCGCTGGCTGTGCATCAGCCCGCGACCGTGCCGGTCGCGCTCAACACGCATGCGCTGTGGGTGGCGCTGATGATCGTCCTCACCCTCACCAATTACGGCTACCCGATCGTGACGCTGGCGCTGACCGAGGGCACGTCGGTGCCGGCCGTCTATGTGGGAGCGCAGTGATGAGCGCGCGCGACCTCTTCACCTTCCGCAACAGCCATTTCAGGATGGGCGTCGGCATCACCGCCGCGATCCTGATCGTGACGGCGATCACCGGCTTCATCGTGCTGCCCTTCGCACAGCCCTGGGTTCAGTTCGCCAATGTCTGGGATGCGATCTGCAGCGCCGCCGGCGTGCCACAGCGCGCGGCGAATGTTACTGCGCCCGAGCAGACAAAACGCCTGTCGGAGGTCGTGCTGACCTCGCATACGCTGTCGCGTCCGAGCCAGGAAGCGATCGGCCGCGGCGCGACGCTGGCGCAGCGCTGCGCGATCTGCCACGGCCCGACCGGCATCAGCCGCGCGGATTCGCCCAATCTCGCCGGCCAGTACGCGGCCGTCATCTACAAGGAGCTGCACGATTTCCGATCCGGCGCGCGCACCAATGCCGTGATGTCGCCATTCGCCGTCAATCTGACGGACCAGGAGATCGCCGATCTCTCGAACTATTACGCCTATCTGCCGCGGCCGGCAGCCTATCACCCGACGCCGCAGCTGCCGAAACCGAGCATCGTCATCTACGGCGCGCCGATGCGCGGGATCGCGCCCTGCGGCTCCTGCCATGGCAGCCTCGACAACAAGACCGGCAGTCCGTGGCTCGAAGGCCAGTCCGAAGCTTACATGAAGGCGCAGCTCCAGGCCTTCGCATCCGGCGAGCGGCGCAACGACATCAGCCAGCAGATGCGCAACATCGCCCGCGCGATGACGCCGCAAGAGATCGAGGCGGCCGCGGCCTATTACGCCTCGCAGCCGCCGGATGTGGTGAAGGCGGTGGATTGAGCCTCACTGTCATTGCGAGCGCAGCGAAGCAATCCAGAATCCCTCCGCGGAAAGACCCTGGATTGCTTCGTCGCAAGGGCTCCTCGCAATGACGGCGGAGAGAGTACGCCTTACGACGACGCCAGCTTTGGCCGGCCGTAGATCGCATCCGCCCGCTTCTCGAATGCGATGGAGAAGCGCGCGAACGCGGCATCGAACATCGAGCCCATCAGCATCGCCAGCATCCGGCTCTTGAACTCGTAGGCCAGGAAGAATCCGACGTCGCAGACGCCCTCACCCTTGGGCTCGAACGTCCAGCGGTTCTCGAGGTTGCTGAACGGGCCTTGCAGATATTCGACCCGGATATTCAGATTGGCGCGGTCGAGCGTCACGCGGCTGGTGAAGGACTCCTTGACCAGCTTGAACGACACCGTCATGTCGGCGACCAGCACCTCGGTGCCGTCGGGTTTGGCCATCCGCTGGCGGATCTTGAGCGCGCTGCACAGGGGCACGAACTCCGGGTAGCGCTCGACGTCGGCGACCAGATCAAACATCTCGGACGCGCTGTGATGGACACGGCGCTTGCTTGAAAACTTGGGCATGGCGGTTCAGCGGGCAGACGCGGCCCGTGCGGCCTTCAGTCTCGCAAAGTCCTCGCCGGCATGATGCGACGAACGGGTGAGCGGGCTCGCCGACACCATCAGGAAACCCTTGGTGTAGGCGACCTTCTCGTAGGACGAAAACTCGTCGGGCGGCACATAGCGCATCACGGCGTGGTGCTTGCGGGTCGGCTGGAGATATTGCCCGATGGTCAGGAAGTCGACGTCGGCGGAGCGCAGATCGTCCATCACCTGCTGCACCTCGTGGCGCTCCTCGCCGAGGCCGACCATGATGCCGGACTTGGTGAAGATGGTGGGATCGAGCTCCTTGACCCGCTGCAACAGCCGGATCGAGTGGAAGTAGCGCGCGCCGGGCCGCACAGTGAGGTAACGCGATGGCACGGTCTCGAGATTGTGGTTGAACACGTCGGGCCTCGCCGCGACGACGACCTCCAGCGCGCCCTCCTTGCGCAGGAAGTCCGGCGTCAGGATCTCGATCGTGGTCGACGGGCACGCGGCCCGGATCGCACGGATGGTCTCTGCAAAATGCTCGGCGCCGCCATCGGCCAGATCGTCGCGGTCGACGGAAGTGATGACGACGTGGGCCAGCCCCAGCTTGGCGACGGCTTCGGCGACGTTCTGCGGCTCGACCGCATCCAGCGCATTGGGCATGCCGGTCTTGACGTTGCAGAACGCGCAGGCCCGGGTGCAGGTGTCCCCCATGATCATGAAGGTCGCGTGCTTCTTGTCCCAGCACTCGCCGATGTTCGGGCAGCCCGCCTCCTCGCACACCGTGTGCAGGCCGTTGGCGCGCACGATGTTGCGGGTGTCGGCATAGCCGCGGGTATTGGGAGCGCGCACGCGAATCCAGTCCGGCTTCGGCGGCGAAGCGGAATCAGGGCGATTCACCTTTTCAGGGTGGCGGGGGCGCAACGGGTTCGAGATGGTGTCGACAATAACGACCATGGGCTGTCCGGTCTGTTCAGGTCCTACCTAGTCGGTCTGGCTGCCTGCCGCAACCCGGCTCGCGCCGCTTCAGGGAACATGGCAGATATGGGCAATATCCTGCTCTGTTCTCAGGCGATTCTCACCTCGAATGGCTCCAACATCGAAAGCCTCACCACCGCGGCTCGGCAAAGCCCTGAAGCGTGCGTTTTTCGGCCGCAGCGTCCACGAGGTCGCGCCCGACCTGATCGGGGCCACCATGCTGGTCAATGGCGTCGGCGGCCTCATCGTCGAGGTCGAGGCCTATCATCATACCGAGCCGGCGGCGCACTCCTACAATGGCCCGACGCCGCGGAACCAAATCATGTTTGGCCCGCCCGGCTTTGCCTATGTCTACCGCTCCTACGGCATTCACTGGTGCGTGAACTTCGTCTGCGAGGAGGAAGGCTCCGCCAGCGCCGTGCTGATCCGCGCACTGGAGCCGACGCATGGCCTGGCGGCGATGCGCCGCCGCCGCCATCTCCAGGAGGCGCACGCGCTGTGCTCGGGCCCCGGCAAGCTGACCGAGGCGCTGGGCATCACCATCGCGCACAACGCCCTGCCGTTGGACCGGCCGCCGATCGCGCTGCATGCGCGGACAGAGGAGGTCGAGGTGGCGGCCGGGATCCGGATCGGCATCACCAAGGCCGTCGAGCTGCCCTGGCGCTATGGCGTCAAGGGCTCGAAGTTCTTGAGCAAGCCGTTCCCGAAGGAGGCCTAGAACCCGTTCCGATGGAACGGGCTCTAGATTCTAGTTTTGACGCGTTTTCTTGACGCGAACCGGTTTCCACTTCGCTCGAAAACGCTCTACGACGCCTGCTTCAGCCGCTCCTGCGCCTCCAGCAGCTTGGCCTTCCGCGCCAGCGCCGCCTCGCGCTTTTCGCGCTCCTCCTCGACGACCTCTTCGGCCGCATTGGCGACGAACTTCTCGTTCGCCAGCTTGGACTCGGCGCGCTTGATGTCGGCGTCGGCCTTGCCGATCTCCTTGTCGAGGCGCGTGCGCTCGGCGGCGACGTCGATCACGCCCTTCAGCGGCAACGCGGCCACCTCGCCGCGCACGAGGAGCTGGACCGCACCATCAGGTGCGCGGTCGGCGAAGGAGATGTCGGACAGCCGTGCCATGCGCTTGATGACGTCGGTCCAGCGCGGCGCGCGTTCCTTCGTCTCGGTCGAGGCGCCCGCGAGCACCAGCGCCGTCAGCGTCGACGGCGGGATGTTCATCTCGGCGCGCACCGAGCGGATCTGCGTGACGAGGTCGATCACCCAGCCGATCTCGGCTTCCGCCTTGGGATCGGTGAAGTCGGCATGGTCGAAGATCGGCATGATCAGGACCGGCGAGATCAGCGGATCAGTCGGCCCGGCTGCCGCGGCGAGCATCGCGAGTTGCTCCGGCGTCGGCTCGGACGGTTTCAGCGGCCATTGCGCCAGCGCCAGCAGGCCGTCGCGCTTGGCCGTCACCTCCCACAGCTCTTCGGTGATGAAGGGCATGAAGGGGTGCAGCAGCTTCAGGATCTCGTCGCGCGCCCAGGCGACCATGGCGCGGGTTTCGTCCTTGGCGGGGCTGTCCGGACCGAGCAGTACGGGCTTTGCGAGCTCGACATACCAGTCGCAATAGACGTTCCAGACGAAGCGGTAGATCGCACCGGCCGCGTCGTTGAAGCGATAGGCTTCGATTGCCTCGGTCACCTCGCGCGTGGTGTGGGCGCTCTCATGCGCGATCCAGCGGTTCAGCGTCTCCTTGGCCTTCGCCGGCTCGAAACCTTCGGGCACGGCGCAGTGGTTCATCTCCGCGAAGCGCGACGCATTCCAGAGCTTCGTCGCGAAATTGCGGTAACCCTCGACACGGCTGGTGGCGAGCTTGATGTCGCGTCCCTGCGCCGCCATGGCGGCCAGCGTGAAGCGCAACGCGTCGGCGCCGTATTCGTCGATCAGGTTGAGGGGGTCGATGACGTTGCCCTTCGACTTCGACATCTTGGCGCCCTTCTCGTCGCGGACGAGGGCGTGGATGTAGATCGTCGAGAACGGCACTTCCTTCATGAAGTGCAGGCCCATCATCATCATCCGGGCGACCCAGAAGAAGATGATGTCGAAGCCGGTCACCAGCGCGTTCGTCGGGTAATAGCGCTGCACTTCCGGCGCGTCCTCGGGCCAGCCGAGCGTCGAGAACGGCCACAGTGCCGAGGAGAACCAGGTGTCGAGCACGTCCTCGTCACGCGTGATGAAGCCTTCGCGCTTGTTGCGGTCGAGCGCCATCTCGCGGCCCTGCTCGGCCGTGATGACCTCCTGCTCGACGTAATAGCCGAGCGCGTGGCTGACGGCCTCCTCCTCGGTCTCGGCGACGAACACCTTGCCATCGGGGCCGTACCACGCCGGGATCTGATGACCCCACCACAGCTGGCGCGAGATGCACCAGGGCTGGATGTTCTCCATCCACTCGAAATAGGTCTTTTCCCAGTTCTTCGGCACGAACGTCGTTTCGCCCGAACGCACCGCCGCGATCGCGGGCTTTGCCAGCGTCTTGGCGTCGACGTACCACTGGTCGGTCAGATAGGGCTCGATCACGCTGTTCGAGCGGTCGCCGTGCGGCACCATGTGGGTGTGCGGCTCGATCCGCTCGACGAAGCCGAAGGATTCCAGTCGCTCGACGATGCGCTTGCGCGCCACGAAGCGGTCGACCTTGTTGAACTCCTCGGCGAACTGCGAAGCGCCTTCCGGCAGGTCGCGCAGGTAATCCTCGTTGTCGAGGAGATCGAGACAACCTTCCTTGTCGAGCACGCTGATCCGGCGCAGGCCATGGCGATTGCCGACCTCGAAGTCGTTGAAGTCGTGCGCCGGCGTCACCTTCACCGCGCCCGAGCCCTTCTCCGGATCGGAATACTCGTCGGTGATGATCTTAATCTTGCGACCGACCAACGGCAGGATCACGTTCTTGCCGACCAGCTTCTGATAACGCTCGTCGTCGGGATGCACGGCCACGCCGGTATCGCCGAGCATGGTCTCGGGCCGCGTGGTGGCGACGACGATGAAGCTCGAGGGATCCTCGGGGCTGAACGTCTTGCCCTCGATCGGATAGCGCAGATACCACAGGCTGCCCTTGACCTCGGTCTGCTGTACTTCGAGATCGGAGATCGCGGTCAGCAGCTTGGTGTCCCAGTTCACCAGCCGCTTGTCCTTGTAGATCAGGCCGTCGCGATGCAGCTCGACGAACACCTTGATGACGGCCTTCGACAGGCCCTCGTCCATGGTGAAGCGTTCGCGCGACCAGTCGCAGGAGGCGCCGAGGCGCTTGAGCTGGTTGATGATGGTGTCGCCGCTCTCGGCCTTCCACTGCCAGACCCGCTCCAGAAACTTCTCGCGGCCCATCTCGCGGCGGCTGGGCTGCTGGCGCTCCATCAGCTGCCGCTCGACCACCATCTGGGTGGCGATGCCGGCATGGTCGGTGCCGGGCTGCCACAGCACGTCGCGGCCGCGCATGCGCTCGAACCGGCACAGGATGTCCTGGAGGGTGTTGTTGAGGGCGTGGCCCATATGCAGCGAGCCCGTCACGTTCGGCGGCGGGATCACGATGGTAAAGGGCACTGCGTCGCGGCGGTCGGGGCGGCCGGCCCTGAAGGCAAGGCTGTCCTCCCACACGACGGACATGCGGGCTTCGATATCGGCGGGCTGGTAATTTTTCTCGATCATGGGCTGCTAGAAAGCCGCGCGCGGGGGGCAAGTCAACGAAAAGGTCCGGGAGAGGATCAACGGAAAGCCCGGCGGAAAAACGGCTTTCCGGCCGGTCGGCGGGCCAAACAGGCGCATAAGAGGGGCTTTATGAGGGCTCGGGAGCCGCCCTCACCTGCCGCCGCGCGAGACCCGCTCGATTTCGGCCTTCACGATGCGTTCAACGAGGCCCGGCAGGTTGTCGTCGAGCCAGGATTTCAGCATCGGACGCAGCATCTCCTTGACCAGATCTTCCAGCGTCCGCGCATTGCTGCTGAGCACCGTGTGGGCCAGGGAATTGAAGGCGGATTCGACCGCCGAGACCGTCGATTGGGCCAGGATCGGCTGTTGGGGCGGTACCGGCGGCGCATCGTAGTCCACCGCCGCATAGGACGATGACGGCATCAGGCGCAGCGGCGATTCGGCGAATTCCAGATCGTCGCGCGGCTCGACCTTGCGGAAGCTCGGCGGCGGCGGAGGCGGCGTCGGCTCCGGATCCACCGCCATCTCGTCGGTCAATTCGAGCACGTCGGGTTCAGGTTCGGGCTCTGGCTCAGGTGCACGGACCTCGGGCGCAGGCGTAGCCGCGTCCAGCCCCGCCAGCAGAGCATCAATATCGTCCTGGTTATTGGATGCATCCGCCGCAGGTGCGGGCGGCGGCGGCGCTGGAGCCGGCTTCGCAACCGGCGGCGGCGCGGGCTTCTCGGCAGCAGGTTTCGCGGGAGCGACCTTGGATGGCGGAATGTCGTTCATTGCTGACGGCTTCGGCGCAGCTGCAGCGGGCGCTGGCTTGGCAGCTTCGGCCGGCGGCGGCTTGGCCTCATCGTCGGCAATGATGCGCCGGATCGAGGCCAGAATCTCCTCCATCGAGGGTTCTGTGACCTTTGCAGGCTGCGTCATCTCCGACTCCACATCATCAACGCCCTCGCATGCGTTGTTTTACACCAAGCACGACAGGATTGGCCGGTTCCGCAACGGACGCCCCGACATTTTCGTCGCGGCGGCCCGACTTGTCCCCAGTTCACGGCTCAACGTGCGGCGGTGCGCCCCTGCCCTCGGCACTCAAGCCTTTACGCACACGACATCAGGTGCCGGGCGAATCGACCCGCATCTTCTTGGCAAGGCTATGTCAGGGATTTTGATGATTGCAAGCAAAGCACCAGTCGGCCTCGGCTGTTTGCGAGGCCGACCGGATGACTACGGACCTTAGCGTCCGTCAGGCGTGCGCACGCCGGCCCAGCTGTCGCGGACCTGATGGTAGTGAACGCTCGCATCATAAACCGTGGTCGCAAGGCCGAGGACCTGCGGCGACAGACGGCCGATGGCGGCCAGAACCTGATAGGACGCGACCACGCGGTCGTGCTGTGCGGTCACCAGCGCGACGCGCGCGTTGACCAGCGCCTGCTGCGCGTTGAGCACGTCGAGGGTGGTACGCTGACCAGCCTTGGCTTCTTCGCGCACGCCGTTCAGCGCGATCTCGGACGCCGTGACCTGCGCCTGCGCGGACTGCACCTGGGCCTTGCCGGCCTGCAGCGAACCCCACCACTGCACGACCGTCGCGCGGGTCTGGTCGCGGGTGGTTTCGAGGTTGAGACGCTGCTGCGCCAGGTTTTCCTTGGACTGGCGGATCAGCGAATATGTATTGCCGCCATCGTAGAGCTGCCAATTGGCCTGCGCGATGGCGGACGCGTTGAACGACCTGTATTGAATCAAGGACTGTTCGTTCCCCTGCGTGGCCCCCACCTGCAACGCGATCGTCGGCAGCAGCGCGCCTTCGGCGACCTTGACCTGCAGAAAGTTGACGTCGATGCCGAACATCGCGGCCGTGACGTTGGGATGTTCGATCAGGCCGAGCTCGACTGCCCCGGCGAGGCTTGCGGGCAAGAAACGATCCACCGGCGAACCGGGCGCGAGGTTCGTCGGCTCGTTGCCGATGATGCGGCGGAAGTTCGCGCGCGTCGTGGTGAGATTTGCTTCGGCCGTGAGGGCCTGCGTCTTGCCAGCCGCCAGCTGCGCTTCCGATTGCGCAACGTCGGTGCGCGTCACTTCGCCGACGTTGAAGCGATCACGCGTCTGCTTCAGCGTCTGCTCGAGCACGCGCACGTTGCTGCGCTGGACTTCGAGCGTAGCCGCATCGCGCAGATAGTCCATGTAGATCGACGCGCCCTGAAGCAGCACGCTCTGATCCAGGCTGCGCAGCGCTTCGCGGGAGCCGGAAACCTGGCTCTCGGCGGCGCGCGTCCTGTTGCCGGTGATGTTGCCGTTATAGAGCGTCTGCGTGACGGTCACACCCACGCTGCGCGGCACGCTGGGCCCGTTGATTGGTGTGTTACCCGGCCCCGGCGAACTCAACGTATCCTGATATTGATAGCCGCCGTTCGCCGTCAGCGCGACCCTGGGGCGATAGCCCGACAACGCCTGAGGCACGTTCTCGTCGGTCGAGCGCACCTGGGCGCGCTGTGCGTTGAGCTGCGGATTGTTCTGATAGGCGCGCACCAAGGCGGCCTCGATCGTGTCCGCCAAGGCAGGCGTCGGCCCGGCAAGCGCCAGCAGCAGGACCGAAACCGCAGCTCCGGTGAAGAGCTTCACCCCATGCATCCCTTAAATTCCGTTCATTCTAACGCCCCGCTCGTGCCCGCGAGCTAGGATACCGTCTACCGAGTGGAGTCGTTGCCCCTCAGCAACATAGGCCGCCAATTGGCGCAACGGAACCACCTGAAGGTAGTTCCCGGTGGAAACTCTTCACGTGCAGCATCCGGGCCACACTTCTGATTCAGAACGGGATTTTAACGGGCCAAAGCCCTCAATCGGGACTTCAGAAGACGAAAGCGGCGGCCCGTTCCAACCCGGGAAGAACCGGAGCTGCGGCATCGAACAGCGCCCGATGGCCGAATTCACCGTGGGTATGGGTCACGATCATGGCCCGGGGGGGCGTGGATTGGGCCGACACCCCCACGAGGCGCCCGCCCTCCTTGAGCTGCCCGAGCAGCGCCTCAGGCGTCACCTCGAAGGCGCCGTTGAGGATAATGACGTCATAGGGAGCGGCAGAGGGATCCCCTTCGGCGCAGGCTGCGGCCTTGCACGTGACGTTGGCGAGGCTGGCGCAAGCATCCTTGGCCTTCGCGGCCAGGGCCGAATCACATTCCGTCGCGGTGACCTGACGGGCGAGCGTAGCCGTCAGCGCGGCGAGGTAGCCCGTGGCGCAGCCGACCACCAGCACGTTGTCCCCCTCGCCGATTTCGGCGGCCTGGAGCAGCTTACCGGTCAGCTGCGGCTTGATCAGGAACCGCTTGGCCCCGCCTTCGCTCACGTCGAGATCGAGGTCGAGATAGGCCAATGCCTGCCTGGCAACCGGCACGAACGCCTCGCGCGGAACTGTGAGCATCGCGTCGAGAATACGGCGATCGGTGACGTCATTGGTGCGCACCTGGCCATCGACCATTTTTAGGCGCGCGGTCGAGAAACCGGACATTTGCGGACCCTGCAATGCGGACGATGCCGCGGACGAAATTTGGCGGCATCTTTGGAACAGGCTCCGCGAAAACGCAACACGTCCGTTGGCCCGGCGGACCAGGCTGCGCAACCCGAGGCGTCAAGGTGATCGATGAGCTATTCGATCGTGACTGCGAGGCGGCCGATCAATGCGGCGACTTCGTCGAGCCGCGCCGAATCGTGCGCCTCGACGGCGCGCGCGAGGCAGGCCAGGCATTCATCATCGCTGAGCTCGGGAACGTCCGCCGGCAGAATCGAGGGGGCCATTTCGGAACGGTCGAGGACGTCTGGCATTGGAATCACCTCCGTAAGGATCCGGCGCCTGCCAAGCTCGATTTGAATTGGGTCGAATTGGCGTCGCCCTCATGACGCGACCGCGCCCGACAAACACAACTGCTTGAGTGCGATTCTGCGCTGGGGCGGATATCACCTGAAGAGGTGCCGCGGCTACATTAGAATGCGGGCGCAGGATATTGAAAACACATTGAAATATGATCTGGATGCTGGGCACGCCGATGCATGGCCCGAAGGGAGTGTCCGTGCGAGCCTGTGCCCCCTGCAAGTTCAGGCGACGGTTGCAAGGTAGAGCTGCGTGTCGAAATAGTCTGCGGCCCGCACGGGTGTGGTGACGCCGGCATCCGTCATGAAGAAGTCACTGACCTGCTGGAGCCATTTCACGACGGTCCCGTCGGAATACAGCCGCTTCCATTCGCGCGAGGAATAGAGCTTCTGGGCCTTGAAGGCTTCCGCGATGTCGGCGGGACGCGACTGCCCGTAATGTGTCTGGAGCGCCTCCGCTGCGGCCGCCGGGTTGCGCACCATGTGGTCGTTCGCTTCCGCCCAGGCGCGGATGATCCGGGCCAGCACGTCCCTGTTCCCCGCATAAAAATCCATCCGCGCGGCCCAGCCGCCGAGCACAGCGGATTGCGGGTAGAAGGCGGAGGCGTCCACCAGCTTGACCGCATCCGGCAACGCCTCGCGGACGGCAATGTTGAACGGCACCCAGAGCGCAACGGCCGGCACCTCGCCGGCAATGAACGCCTTGACGGCGGCGGCCATGCTGCCGTTGACGATCTCGACCTCGGACGGATTGACGTTGTTGGCCCGCAGCGCGCGATCGAGAAAAATGTGCGCCGTGGTTTTCATCGTCGTCGCGATCCGCTTGCCCCTGAGATCGGCCATCCCCTTGACGCCGAGCGTCGGCCGGACCCAGAGCTGCGCGGTCGCGATCTCAATGTCGTTGATGAGAAAGCCCCGGCCGCGGCCGAGCGCCAGATAGTTGGAGATGACGCCGCCGGCCGAGAGGACGTCGAGCTCACCCCGCGCCATCGCCTCGAAGACCTCAGGTCCGGTGTTGAACTCGTGCAATTCGAAATCGATCCCCTCGCGGTCGAACGAGCCGCGATCGAGCCCGGTCCAGATGTGTCCGTCTACGGCGACCACGTGGAGATAACCGAGCCGAATTCTGCTGCGCGCCTGCGCGATGGCTGGCGCCGCGTACATTGACGCGGCCGCCAGCGCCGCGCCGTGCCGCAGCAACTGCCGGCGATTGACACCGAAGATGTTCATGCCGCCGCTCCCGCATTCCGGGCCGCGGACCGAAATCGCTGGGCATGAAATAGCGCGACGCTATCCTTGGGATAGTCGTGCAGGAAGGCCGACAGCCGGACCCGCGTCGTCTCGGCCGCGCCGTCCTGCGCGATCGCCGCAAAGACTTCATCCCAGCGTCGACACATCGCAACCTCGGCTTCATCGGCGTGCGCCAGCTCGCCGCGGAGCTCACTGACTTCGATCGCGTCGGCAAATCCCTTGGGCGTGATGCTGTCGACGCTGCGGAACAGAAATGTATCGCCGACGCTGGCGCGGACCGCCGCACTGACCAGCACGCGCGTGCCGTAATTCTTGTTCAGTCCCTCCAGCCGCGACGCCAGGTTGATGGTGGCGCCCAGCGCGGTGTAGTTCATCCGGTCGCTCGAGCCGATGTTGCCGACCACGGCATCGCCGACATGCAGGCCAAAGCGGGTGTCGTAGGGCGGCCAACCCTCGCGGCGAAACTCCTGGTTGAGCGCTTCGTTGGCCGCAAGGCATGCCAGGATGGCGCGGCAGGCATTGACGGTGTGGTCGGGATCGTCGGCCGGCGCGTTCCAGAACGCCATCACGGCGTCGCCGATATATTTGTCGACCGTGCCCTGGTGCCGCATGATCTCATCCGACAGCACCGCGAAATAACGTGAGGTGTGGATCATCACCTGCGACGGGTCGGCGCGCTCCGTCTTGGCGGTAAAGTCGGCGACGTCGGTGAACAGCACCGTGACCTCACGCCTGGAGCCGCCGAGGCTGAGCGAAGAGCCGGTCTCGATCAGCTGCCGCACGATCTGGCGCGGGATGAAGCTCGCAAAGCTGCGGACCACGCTGCGCATCGTGAACACCGAGCGGCCAAGCTCCTCGATCTCGGCGATGACGGAATGGACGCGCGGCCGCTCGGTAATCTCGAACCGCTGGATCGCGTCGGTCTCGTCGGCCAGTTTGCGCAGCGGCTGCGCCATCAGCGATCCCAGCCAGAACGCAAATGGCAGCGTGGCTCCGACAAAGGCCAGCGCCAACGCGAACAGCGTGCGGCGCTCGTCGATGATCTGCGCATAGAACTCGTCGAGCGGCGCGACCATCGCCATCCGGATATTGGCCGAGCCGGCCGTCTCGAGCCTGTGAACCGCTGCAACGTAGGTTCGGCCCGACGCGTCGGCAAAGAACTGCTGGGCCGCCCCGCCGTCCCGCCAGGAGCGGATGACCGGCACGAGCGCAGGCAGCCGGAGCGCGCCGATCTGTGGCAAGTCGTCCTGCCGCTCCGGAATCTCCGCCATCAGGCGGTTCATCTCGGGATGACCGACGATGCGCCCGGCATCGTTGAACAGGAACGCCAGCCCTGATTGGCCGAGCTTCTGCTCCGCCAGCATGTCCTCGAACCGGTTCAGCAGCAAATCACCCGCAATGACGCCGCGGCGCCCTTCCCTCAACGGCGTCCTCAGCGTGTAGCCCGGCTCGCCCGTGGCGTAGAAGACGTAAGGACCGGTCAACAGCGTCTTGTCGTTCTTGAACGCCTCGACATACCAGGGCCGCTGCCGCGGGTCGTAGCTCGCGGGTCCGGCGACCTCGGCAACCTGAATGAGGTTTTCGGAAAGATACTGCGTGACAGGCGCGGCCCCCGCCGTGCGCGAGATCACGACCAGCCGGAAGGCTGCATCCTCATCGACATTCAAACCCTTCCGGAACGACGGCTGGGCCCGATCGATCACGTCCATCTCGATGAACGAGCCGTCCTCGTAGCCGACATAGAGGTTGAAGAGCTGCGGGTTGTTGCGCAGCATCGCCGCCATCAGGCTGTAGAGCCGCGTATTGTCCGCGATGTCGGCCTCCTGGATCGGCGGCAGGCCGGACAGGATGTCGAGATTGTCGCGGACATTCTTGAACTGCTCGTCGATGTGATCGGCGCCAAGCTGCGCCACCTTCTCGATGAAGCCAGAGGCGGCCGTCCTGGTGATGGCGGTCACGCGTTCGAAGCTGAGATAGACCAGCGTCAGGCCCACAAGCAGCACCACGCCCACGAACACCGTGATGATCGATGTCTGGTAGCCAATGCGAAATACGCGTTTGCTGGTTTTCTCTCCGGTCATCGGAGCTGCCTGAACGCCTCCATCAGTACTTTCGAACGATGGGCTTCGTCGCCGCCGGCGCGGGCGCTGCCGGCGAGACCGAGAAAGTAACCCAGGTCGACCAGCTGTTCGGCCGGTTCTCGGTCTCAAGGTCCTTGTAGCCTCGGACATTGAGATAGCCCTGGTAGCCGTCGGACATCGGGATCATGAAGCCGATCTGCGGACCGATGCCGACCGCCTGGCCGCGGAAGCCACCGAGCTTGGCGCCGGGACCGCTATCGTCGGTGATCTGCTGGAAGAAATAGCCGGCGATGCCGATGTGAACGTTCTTGCTGACGAACTGCGAGGCAGCCCAGTCGACATGAAAATCCATGCCGTTCTGATACTGGAGGGCCCCGTTCATGAAACTATAGGTGAGGCCGCCGACGATCGAGAATTCGTGTCCGGTCTTCGGATCGAGATAGGTGTAGCCGGCACCGACGTCGATCGCGGGGAAGCCAAAACTCAGATTGGCGAGCCGGCTGGAATCATAGGTGCCGCTCGGGATGTTGCCGGTGATGTAGACCAGCTCGTTGTGGACGCCCTGATTCCATTTCAGCGTGCCCTGGTAGAACACGTCGGTCAGCGTCGTGCGGTTGTCGGTGGCACTGCCCGAGATCGTATTGCCGCGCGGACCGGTCAGCGTCGCATCGATGCCGGCGCCAATGTTGCCGGGCGCGGTGAGCACGGTGAAGCCGGCTTGGCCGCCGAGCACCGGCATCGGCGAGGTGTAGGTGATGCCCATGACGAGCGCGTCGGCATGTGCGTTGAGGCCGGCGGTCACCGAGCCGGGTATGCCGCCGCTGGTGACGAAGTTCTGCCCTCCTCCGGCCTTTTCGTTGAGGTGAAGGTAGATCGTCGAGTAGGCCCATCCAGGCGTTACGGGAACGGCGGCCAAGCTGCCGAAGATGCCCGGAAGCCAGAAGCTCACGCCGCCGGAAGCGGCAAGCGCGGGCTGAGCGGTAAAGCTCGCCAGCGCCAATGCAGTCCCGAGCCCGGCTTTGCGAATGTGTCCCGTCACGTCGCGTCTCCCTATTCTCGTCACGTCTTCCACCCAAACGCATCACGCTCGTCCAATTGCACTACTTCTTGGCGCCCCCGATCGTGGTGGCGACACGCTCGGCATCGGGCAGTTTCCAGCTGTGGTCGAACAGCGGCTGCTCGGGCCCGTAGAGGCGGAATAGCAACTCGAACTTCCGCGCCGGATCGGTCGGCACCCAATTGGCTTCCTTGCCCTCCGGCGCCTTCGGACCGAAATAGACATCGACCGAACCGTCGGCATTCTTCTGGATGCCCGGGCTGATCGAAGCCCGGCTTGCGCTCGGCATGTTCCGCACCAGCGCGTGCGTCTCGCGGTCGTAGACGGTTGCGGACCAGTATTGCTTGACCGGCGCGTTGGCGGGCACCGTCAGGCGATAGGTGGCGGCGCCGTCGAACGGCTGGCCATCCCTGTCCTTGTTGGCCAACAGGTAGAACTGCGCGGTGCCCAGTCGCTTGATACCGGTGAAGCCAAGCGTGTAGGAGACGCCGCGCATGTCGACCGGATAGGTGTTCGGATCGGCGTATCCAGTGCTCGCCGCCTTGACCATCTCCGCTACCGCAGCCGGGAACCAGCGGATGCCCGGGTTGATTACGGCGAAGCCGGCGTCGTAGCGCTGTTCGAGTATCGCGTGGGCTTCGCGGGCGGCTTGATCGAGCAGCGCAACGGTCTTCTGATCCGGATTGAAAGCCTTGCCTTTCTCGATGCCAATGCTCGCGAGCTGGTCGATCATGGCGCGATCGCGATCGAGCCACGGCTCGTTCTGCACCACGCGGTCGAGGCTGCGATAGAAGCTCGCATCGAAGGGAATCGTGGAGTCGAACAGCACGTCGTAGGCGTCGGTGAAATTGGTCTGCGGCGGATCCTTCGCCTGCGCGAGGGGGTAGACCTTGACCTGCTTGCCGTAGGAGACCGACTTCGCCACGTCGGCATCGCCGTGGCTTGCGAGATTGGAGCGCAGCAGCGCGAAGCCGCTGAACGTGTCCGACTGAAGCGAGATGTAGCCCGCGGGCGCGTCGCCCTTGTAACCGGGCGGCAGGATCAAATATTTGCCGCCCTGCCCCTTGTCGGCGCCTTCGGGACCTGCGTCCTCCAGCGGCATCTGCCACGCCGTGACGATGTTGCCCGCGATCGAGCCGCCTTGCGCCGGGGGAATGTCGATCACGACCGGGCCGTCCTTCACGTTCCAGAACGACATCAGATAGATCGAGTCCGGATTGGGCGTCAGCGTCTGGTTCTTCCAGTTCACCGGCTTCGACCAGTAAATGACCTCGTTCGGCTTTGCCTTGGTCGTCCCAAGCATGGTCTGCAGCATGAGATCGGCATTCACCGCCGGCATGCCCCAGATCATAGCCTCGACCGCGCGACGCTGGATAGTGCGCGCGGCAAGTTCATCCGGCGACAGGCTCTGCGCGTGCACATTTGCGGCCATCAGCATCGCGGCGACGACCCCGGTGATCAAATGTCTCATGACAACCTCCATCTGTTCGCCGTTCAGCTCACGGGCTTCGGCTCCGGGAATTTCCACTTGCCGTTCAGGACTTCGGGGCGCGGCCGATAGAGCCGGACGGTGTAATTCCAGCCCTTCATGATCGGCAGGCAGTTCGGGATCTTGCCGTCACAGCCACCGAACTGGACCACCGTGGAGCCGTCGGCTGATTTCGTCGCCGTCAGATTGTTGAGCGAGTAAGCGTTGTAGGGGTTTTTCTCGAAATAGCCCTCGGCGTTGTAGAGACTGATCGACCAGAAGCCGTCCACCGGCACATTGCCGGGGACGGTCAGCTTGTAGAGGTGCTGCCGTCGTTCTTCTCGGGGGTGACGCTGAGATAGGTGGCGTCCTTGTCGGGATTGCCGCCCCATCCCGCGGCGGTCGCGATCAGGTGCCGGATCGGATCGACCTGCCCCTTGGCGCCAAACGCATCCTTGAAGCCGCCTGCGGTTGAGGACAGCACCAGGAGCGCGTCCCGCACCTTCTTCTGGCTGACCGGATCCCAATTCGGTATCTCGAACTTGCCCGGGGCCTTCTGGCTGATCGTGACGGCGTCCTGGACTGCGCGGACCTTCTCGACATCCTTGGGATCGTTGGGATCGACGAGGGTTCGAAGCCCGATCAGCGCATAGCGTGTGCCGACCCTCTTCCGATCGTAGGTGTAACTTCCGGCGCGATACTCTATGTCGCCGACGATGTAGTGATCCTCGTTGACCACCATCAACGACCGGAACCGCTTGCCAGCGTCCGGCAACTTGATCGTTACCGGTCCCGCATCGAGATCAACGACGGTCATGGAGTACAGCGTGTCACGATTCGACCGGATGACGCCCTGCTTATCGATCGCCATCGGCTCGCGATGGTGAAACAGCTTGCCGATGCCACCGGCGTCCTTGACGCCGTTGCCGAAGTACAGGTCGGATTCCGCGCGCCCAAAATTATCGACCGTCACCGGGACCGGCGACTGCGCCTGCGTGGCCGAGGTGAGGATGAGGAACGAAGCCGTCAGCACTGCTCTTTTCATGCGCCCTCTCGCTAGAACGGATTGACGTAATTCAGGATCGCGACCTGCCGCAGGATCACGCGGCGCACGACGTGGGTCGGTTTGACGTGATCGGTGTAGATCGCAGCCGTTCCGGCGCTGCCGGCCGGCAACCGTTTGACGAAATCGGCGTCGTCGAGCTTGACGCGCACGACGAAGGGGGCGGCCTCGATGGCTTTCGGCAGGACTGCCGTGCCCGATGTCTGCACCTGTCCGGTCGCGATCGCCTGGAGCACGCTCTCGACCTTGCCGGAGTAGATCTGCCCAGGTGCGAATTTGAATGTGGCCTCGACCTCCTGGCCGGGCGCCACGTAGCGCGCATCGTTCTGGTTGATCTCGACGCCGATGATGGTGCTTGAGACGTCAATGAACGCCATCACCGGCGCCAGCGGCAGGTTCGCCACGCGCGCGCCCTTGCGCAGCGCGAGATTGGTGACGTAGCCGTCGGCCGGCGCGCGCACCACTGTCTTGTCGAGATTCCACTGCGCGGCCTCGAGCTGGCCGGAGAGCTGGTCGGCCTCCGATTGCCGCTGTTCGACATCGAAGCCGCGGCCGGCGTCGCGCTCGTAGAGCTGCGTCATCTGGCCGAGGCGCGTCTTGGCGAGCTTGAACTGCGCGTCGATCGCCTTGACCTGCGCCGCGTAAGGCGTCGGGTCGATCTTGAACAGGACATCGCCTGCCCTCAACGGCGCGTTGGCGAGAACCGGAACATCCGTCACCTCGCCCGCCACATCAGGCACGATCGAGACTGCATTGCGCACGACCAGCGCATTGCCCTGCGGTGCGCCCCACCCCATCGGGATCAGCAGTCCGAACAGCAGCAGCACCAGCACGATCGCGGGCGACGCCTTCCAGAACAGGTTGAAGCGTACGATCCCGAAATGCACCAGCAGGAACAGCAGCACGAGATAGGTATTAAAGAGCGCGACACCCATCACGCATCTCCCGCCTTGCGTGCGGGCACGTCGAGATAGGCCCAGATCAACGCGATCGGCCACAGCGCGAAGCCGAAGAACAGCGTGATCCAGCCGGCGACAGTCACTGCCTGCGCATGAGGATGGTTGCGCGACTTCGCGATGTGGCCGGGCAGCCAGCCCGCGATACAGACCACGCCGATCGCGCTGGCGAGCAGGATCACCAACACGATCCAGGCGAAGATGTCGTAGCCGCTCATGACCGCCGCCTCATTGCGTCAGTGACGTGCCTTCATTGGCAGTAGTCCCAAAAACCCTGCGTGCGGGATGGATCGGTGTAGTACCAGCACATCCCCGGCGCGGGCGCAGCACCCGCCCAGGCCACAGCCGTGGCCGCTGTCACGAAGCCGATCGCAGCACCGGCGGCGATCGCGCCGCCCCTCGGCCAGTGGTAATAGCCGGGTCGCGCCCAGCCGCCGCGCCCGGCCACGGCCGTGGTGCTGCGGACGGCGACGTTGCCGCGCGGTCCGACCACTGCGGTCCGGCCGCGATAGGCGGCGCCTCGGGGGCCGACCACGGCGCCGCCACGATGGACCACGGCCCCACCACGCGGCCCCATGGCGGCCCCGCCGCGGCGAACAGCGGCACGCACCTCGATCAGATCGGATGGTCCAGTCGCGCCCTGCTGGATTGCCGCTGGCTGGAGCGGCGCCGCCGCCACCGTTCCGACCGGAAGCGACGCGCCGGTTGCCAACGCCAGCAGGCAGTTCGTCCACCGAAACATGCGCATATGTCCAGACATCCTTGTCCTCCCTTTGTTATTGCTGTCATTGATGCAGCTTCCCGCACGCGTCCTCGTCATTGCGACGCTTCCGCGGTGCCGCGTTCGGACGCAAACATCGTCGTCCAGTCCTTTGTCATGTCGACGACGGTCCAGCCGAGCTGCATGGCCTCGTCCCAGGCCTTGTCGAGCTTTCCGATCTTGGACTCCCTGTCGTAGGAATATTCGCGGGCCGCATCGGTGTGATGGACGATGCCGACGAAGCGCGCGCCGGGGCCGGCCGCAGTCCATTGCAGCATCTGGTGGTCGCCGTCCGAATTGCCGAAGGCAAGAATCGGGCGGCGGCCGATGAAGCGGTTGATGCCCGACGGCTTGCCGGGACCGTCGGCGATGAACTCGACCTTTGGCAGCTTCATCAGGACGGGTTTGCCATCGGCGTCGATCTTGAATTGCGTGACGCCGGAGGAGCCGACCACCTGCTCCGGCGGAATGCCGTAAGCCTTCTCGGCCCAGACCCGCATGAACTCGACACCGCCGCCTGATACGATGAAGGTCTTGAAGCCGTTCGCGCGCAGGTAGGCGAGCAGCTCCACCATCGGCTGGTAGACGAGCTCGTTATAAGGGCGATGAAAGCGCGGGTGCTGCGCCCGGGTGAGCCAGTCGGCAACCGAGGCAGCGTAAGCGTCGGTCGTCACGCCGCTGTGGGAGGCCGCGATCAGTGTCAGCAGACCCTTCTCACCCTGCGCCGCCAGCGCGTCCTTGTTGCCTGAGAGGAACGCCTTGAAGGGCTGCTGCTGCTTCCACTCGGGATGCTGCGGCGCCATCGCCCTGACGCTATCGAGGCCGAAGGCCGCCTGGAAATAAATTGGCTGTTCGCACCAAAGTGTACCGTCGTTGTCGAACACGGCAACGCGCTCCGCCGGCGGCACGAAATCGACTCCGCCTGGCGAGGTCACCCGCCCAACAAAGTCGATGATTGATGTCTTCGTGACCCCGTCGTTCCACGAAGGTAGAGGTCCGGTTCGAGCAAAAGCTGCCGCACTCCAGACCGCGACAGCATTGATGGCGGCGAAACCGATCAGAAACCCACGCCGGGTGGCAGATGCGAGGGAAACGGGCATTCTGGATCTCACAGGCGCAAGTGAGTAACTACGAAGGTGGCACCGGCCCGCAACGACGCGGGCCGGTGAGGATGGGGTGTCAGCTATTTGACTCCGCGTTGCTGGAGCTGCTGTTCGATCATCTGATTGACGCCCGAGCGTATCTTGTCGATGCTCTGGGCGCGTTGTCCCGCCCTGGCGCGGTTGTCCTTGATCTCATCGAGCTGCTCTTCAAGGATCGTGGCCGGTACGAAACTCGGTGGGAACGACCGCGGCGGAAAATCCTTGAAGGTCATGACGAAGGCGCCGACGTCGTCCATCGCGCCGTAGACCTGCCCGACATGGTTGAGTTGCCAGTCCCAGAATGTGTTCGAGGTGATGTCAGCCCTCTCGAACGGATCCTGAAGCAGGTTGAATATCTTCTGGAGGCGTAGCTTGGTGAAGGGCTCGGCCCAGACGCCCAGTGTGCCGGGCAGACGCTGCTCGGCGTAGACATACTTGTAGTCGCCCTTGCGCAAGGCCACGAGCAAGCCGTCATCATCCGAGTAGAAGAACTTGTCACGAGCGCTCTTGGTGCCGTTGTTGTTGCCGGCCGTGCCGCTGACGTTGCGCAGGAATGCGGTCTGGTCGAACCCGTCGAGATGGACCTTGTAGTTGATGCCGTTGGCGGTGTACCCGGCGCTCAGCCTGTTGACGATGTCGGGCTCACCTGCCGCCGAGCACAACGTCGGAATCCAGTCGTTGTGGCTCATCAGCTCATTGGTGACCGTGCCCGGCTTGATGACGCCCGGCCAGCGCACCAGGCACGGCACGCGGAAAGCGCCTTCCCAGTTGGTGTTCTTCTCGGAACGGAACCAGGTCATCGCGCCGTCCGGCCAGCTGTTCATGTGAGGACCGTTGTCGCTGGAGTAGACGACGATGGTGTTGTTGGCGATCCCCATATCGTCGAGGGCTTTGAGCAGAGTACCTACCGTATCGTCATGCTCCTGCATGCCGTCGATGTATTCGCTGTCGCCATGCGTGTAGCGGCCGCGATGATCGGTACGCACATGGGTGCGCAAATGCATGCGCGTGGCGTTGAACCAGCAGAAGAACGGTTTGCCGGCGGCCTGTTGCCGTTTCATATAGTCGATGGCCGCGGCCGACGTCTCGTCGTCGATCGTTTCCATGCGCTTCTTGGTCAGCGCGCCGGTATCTTCGATGGTCTGTTTGCCGATCTTGCCGAAGCGGGGGTCTACGGTCGGATCGTCGCGGTCTGCAGCCTTGCACCTCAGCACGCCTCGGGGGCCGAACTTGGCGAGGTAGCTGGGGTCTTTGGGATAGTCGGGTAGTTCCGGCTCCTCCTCGGCGTTGAGATGATAGAGATTGCCGAAGAATTCGTCGAAGCCGTTGACGGTCGGCAGCGACTCGTTGCGGTCGCCGACGTGGTTCTTGCCGAACTGTCCGGTGCCATAGCCGAGATTTTTAAGGAGGCCGCCAATCGATGGGTCGAGCTGGCTCATGCCCATCGGCGCACCGGGAAAGCCGACTTTGGTCAGGCCGCTGCGAATGCCGTGTTGGCCGGTCAGGAACGCCGCGCGACCCGCCGTGCATGATTGTTCGCCGTAATAGTGGAGGAACTTGATCCCCTCGCGTCCGATGCGATCGATGTTGGGCGTCTCGTAGCCCATCAATCCGTTGGAGTAGGCGCTGATGTTGGCGATGCCGATATCGTCGCCCCAGATCACGAGAATGTTGGGCTTGCCTCCCGCTGGCTGAGCTGCCGCCGGCGCGCGAGAGGGCGCTGCTTGCTGCGCTTGCGCCAGTGCTTCCGAGGTCAGCGTCGCTGCTGCGACGATCGATGATGTTCCAAGGAGCAGATTTCTGCGGTTGATCGTTTGTTCAGCGTCGGAGGAATTGTTCTTGTTCTTTAGTTCGCCGCTCATTTCTACGCTCCCTGTGTTTCATTGGTCGTTCACGTCAGCCGCTCGGCGTTGCTGCCAGGCGGTCACGCCACGCTATTGCGTGACTTGAAAACTCCTCTGCATCTTCTCGACGATCTGATCGATGCTGAAGCTCGACGGCCGCTGACTCGGGGGAAATTCCTTGAAGGTGGCGAGGAACTCCCCCACAATTCTAGGCGCAGCAATGAACACACCCGCGCCGTCCGTCATGAGCCAGTCGTAGTAGGTGTTCGACGTGATATCCGCGCGCTCGTAGGGGTCCGAGCGCAGATCGAAGATTTTCGGCACGCGCAATTTGGTAAACGGCTCGGCCCAAATTCTTAATGTACCTTGCGCACGCTGCTCTTCGAAGACGACTTTCCAGTTCTCGTAGCGCAGAGCCACCACGTCGCCATCGTCGTCGAAGTAGACAAACTCCTTGCGCGCGCTGCGCTCCTGCTGACCCGTGAGGTGGGGAAGCTGGTTATATCCGTCGAGATGGACCTTGAACGTTTTGCTTCCGGCCTGGTGCCCCCTCAGCAGCTTGTCCTTGATTTCCGGTTCGCCCGCGACCGCCAGCAGGGTCGGCATCCAGTCGAGCGCGCTGATCGTCTCGTTCGAGATCGAGCCGGGTTGAATTCGTCCTGGCCAGCGGATCATGCACGGCACGCGGAACGCGCCCTCCCAGTTGGTGTTCTTTTCGCTGCGGAACGGCGTCGTTCCCGCATCCGGCCAGGAGTTCTGATGCGGCCCATTATCCGTGGTGTAGATCACGACGGTATCGTTACCGATGCCGAGATCGTCGATAGCCTTGAGCACCGTTCCGATCGTCGCATCGTTTTCGATCATGCCGTCGGCGTATTCGGTCCTGGCCGTCAGCCCGGGCGGGCCACGATGGGACTCCCGTACATGCGTGCGAAAGTGCATTCGGGTCGTGTTGAACCAGCAGAAGAATGGCGTGTTGGCCTTCGCCTGACGTTGCATGAAATCGATGGCGGCAGCCGATGTTTCGTCGTCGATCGTTTCCATCCGTTTCTTGGTGAGTGCGCCGGTGTCCTCGATGGTCTGCTTGCCGACCTTGCCCCAGCGCGGATGTTCGGTCGGATCGTCGCGATCCGACGCCTTGCAACGCAGCACGCCCCGTGGGCCGATCTGGTCCCGCATACCGGTCGGATAAAAGCGGTTCTCCGGATCTTCCTCGGCATTGAGGTGGTAGAGATTGCCGAAGAATTCGTCGAAGCCGTGCACGGTTGGCAGATATTCATTGCGGTCGCCGAGGTGGTTCTTGCCGAACTGCCCGGTGGCGTAACCAAGCGGCTTCAACAACTCTGCGATGGTCGCGTCTCGCGCTTGCAGACCCACGGTCGCGCCGGGAATGCCCACCTTTGAAAGGCCGGTGCGCAGCGTGCATTGGCCAGTGATGAACGAGGACCGCCCCGCCGTGCAGCTCTGCTCGGCGTAATAGTCCGTGAACATCATGCCTTCTTTCGCGATGCGGTCGATGTTCGGCGTGCGATAGCCCATCACACCAAAGGAATAGGCGGAGACATTGGTCTGTCCGATGTCGTCGCCGAAGATCACGAGGATGTTCGGCTTGCGGCCGGACGCCGATGAAGCCGCCGGGCTCGCGGCTGAACCCGGCGCCGCTTTCTGCGCTTGCGCCAGTGCCTCCGATGTCAGCGTCGCCGCGGCGACGATGGACGAAGTTCCCAAAAGCAGTTTCCGGCGATTGATCGACTGGTCAGCCCCGGACTGGGTGCTGTTCTTCTCCAACTCGCTGCTCATGCGATACTCCCTATCTTGCTATGTTGCAGCAGACCCTTCTTGTTCGCGATGAACAACGAGAGGCGTCCGCATCACGCAGCGGAAGCCGACATGGCTGGTTGAAGTATCGACCGGCTCGGCGTGGCGCGCCGCGGGGCGGTAGCGACGGCAATAGTTCGGCGCGCAGAGATGCGAGCCGCCCTTCAAGACTTTGCGCGGGATGCGGATGTCGGGTTGACATGGATCAAAGCTCGCCTCCTCGCGGCCGCCGCGGGGATTTCTGGGAATGCAGCAGGGCTTCGCGGCGTCGGCGGCATGCTTTGACGACCACCAATCCGAGGTCCACTCCCAGACATTGCCGATCATGTCGTGGAGGCCGTAGCCGTTCGGCGGGAAAGCCATGACCGGCGAGGTACGCTTGAACCCATCCTCGCCGAGATTCTGGACGGGGAAATTGCCCTGCCAGATGTTGGCCATGTGCTTGCCGCCGGGCATCAGCGCATCGCCCCAGGCGAACTCCTCGCCGTCGAGGCCGCCGCGCGCGGCGAACTCCCATTCCGCTTCCGTCGGCAGTTCCTTGCCGGCCCAGCGGGCATAGGCGGCTGCATCGCTATAGGAGACATGCACGACCGGATGGTCGTCGAGGCCCTTGATGTTGCTACCGGGGCCGTAAGGATGGCGCCAGTTGGCGCCGCGCATGAAGGACCACCATTGGCTCCAGTCGGTGAGATCGGTGATGCGCGGCAGCGGCTCGAACACCAGCGAGCCGGCGTAGAGCATCTCCTTCAGGGCGCCGGGATAGTCCTTGGGGTCGGGAACGATCTGCGCCTCGGTGACGTGGCGGGTCGCGTTGACGAATTGTTTGAACTGCCGGTTGGTGACGGGGGTGCGGTCGATCCAGAAACCGTCGACCGAGACGCGGTGGCTCGGCGCCTCCTCGGGATAATGATGGTCGGATCCCATATGGAAGGTCCCGCCGGGAATGAAGACCATTTCGCCGGTCTTCACGTCGTCCGGCAACCACTCGCAGTGATCCGTATCCGCCCGCAGCATCGTGGAAACTCCGATACGAGTATTCCACCCGGTACTATGGCGCGGATTTCAGCAGGCGTCGACGAGAGCACATCGCCCGGCATTCTGGACGCATTGTCTGGTCCCCTCTTCTTGGCGCCGAGGGTGCGAGATGGGTGTCGTAGACTTGCGTCAGCATCTCTCCCTCTTTTGCGCACATCCTTCGAGCCCGCGGCAACACCATACCGCCTGCCCCGCCCCGCGGTTCGCAGAGCGATCGTCGCCGATATCGCCTAGGTTGCAAATGGTATCCGAAGATTGGATGCCCGTGATGTGCAGTTTGTGCCAATACGCCGCGCCGATCGGTGAGGCTTAACGACACATGTCGCAAATTCCTCAATCCACAGCGTCATGTGGCGCACAGCTCGCGTCAAATTCGGCGATAATTTACCTCAAAGCGCGAACTCGGGCTCTCGTACCCACTTCGCGTTGTAGTGGTGTTCAGCCGCCGCCTGCCGCAGAATTGTCGCGCTTGAGTAACAGGGTGCAGCCATGGGCCAATTCCTTCTGGTTGATTCGCGTAAGCTCGACGGCTTCGAAGGTCTTCACCAGGCCGTTCACGGCTCGCACGTCGATGTCATGCAGCTGGGGCGCGGGCGATTGCGCGGATCGCTGTCCCATGTCGGCATCGGCGATTTCTCGCTCAGCATCGGCACCTTCAGCGTCGGCATGCGTACGCAGCGCGTCGCCAGCGACGACAAGCTGATCATCGGGATGCTGCTCGCGGCCGAAGAGCGCGTCACCCACTGGTCCTTCGACATGCGCCTCAACGACGTGCTCGTGATTCCGCCGCTGCTCGAGCATGACGGAATCTTTCACGGTGGATCCGCTTACGCCGCCATGCGCTTCGACATCAACGAGGTCGCATCGCTGTTCGGCGGCGAAGCGAGGCTGAGCAATCCCGACACCTGGCGCAGGCGCGACCATTTCCGGGCGGACCCCGGTAGCGGCGCGATCGCCGCACATCGTCTGGTCCGGATCATGTCACATCTGCGCACTTACAGGAGCGGCCTGACGCCCTCGACCGCCGATTTCTGGAAGCGATCGATCGTCGAATGCATGGCGGCCAACGTGATGTCGTCGCTACCGCCCGACGACACCGGCTGGCTGCCTTCGGCAAGGCGGCTGATCCGCCGGGTCGAGGAGTATCTCGACGAGGCCGGCACGCGCCCAGTGCATGTCTCGGAGATCTGCGCCGCTCTCGGGGTGTCGCGCCGCACCCTCCATCGCGCGTTTCAGGAGGTGTTCGGCTTGGGCCCGGTTAGCTTCCTCAGGCACAAGCGGCTGTGTGCCGTTCATTCCATTTTGCATGAGAGCGTGCCGGGCTCGACGACCGTGGCCGCTGTCGCCATGCAGCAGGGCTTCTACGAGCTCGGGCGGTTCTCGCAGTATTACCATGCGATGTTCGGGGAACGTCCGTCGCAGACCCTGGGAGGACGAACTGTCCCTCGCCTGAGGGTTCAACCCTCTGAGCATGAATTATAGGCGCCTGGTTCGGCTGTGCTGGGGGACAGCTATGGTCCGACCGATTCCCTCTCCACCGGCCGACTGCTCAGCCGTGCACCGGCCCCAACGCGGCGGCCTCGGGTAGTGTTGCGCAATTGCAACGCAAGTAAGACTTTGAATTTGCTGGATTTTGGCTCCCCGGGCTGGATTCGAACCAGCGACCATCCGATTAACAGTCGGATGCTCTACCGCTGAGCTACCGAGGAAAGGGCGAACCAGTCGTTCGCGCGCGGCTGCGTATAACAAAGCCGCTTGCGCTTGCAAAGGACGAATTCGCGATCTTGCACAATGCGCCGAGGAAGGGCCGCCGCCCCTCCCCTGGCTCAAGTCAGGTCAAACTATTCGGCGACGAAGGACGTGGTCTTGGTTCCGGAGTCGTAGCGCAGCCGCAGCGCGGTGATCTTGCAGAGGTTGACGTTCTTCCAGAGCACGGACTCGTCATAGTTCTGCCAGTCGACGCGGATGTTCCAGACACATCCCTCGTCGTCCTCCTCGAACTCGACATAGGTGCTCGCCTGGTTCTGCAAAACCTTGTCGAGTTCGTTCTCCCATTCGTCCAGGCCGTCGTCCGGTGCGTTGAAGCCCAGGAATTTGATGGCATAGCCGGTCTCGTTGACGACGGTGACGTTGCGGGCGTCGGCCGCGAACGACGGCGCAGCGGCGATCGCAAGACCGATCGCGATCAGTCCGGACAGAAAATACTTCATGTGAAATTCCCCCGATCGAAAGAGGCTCCGGTGCCTGACGTCGATCCGCGCAGGCACCGCGGCAACAAATGGCGTTGCCTCGAAGAATTCACCCGGAGCGCGATCGAGTGGTTCAACACGCGATCGATCGACGCTCCGGAGCGTGCGCGACGCGAGACGCGCACGGGCAGTTCATATCGATTCGAATTCTCCGCAGCAATGAACCGGCGTTCATAGATCGGCGGTGTTTGTTTTCTCCGGTGCGGGCGCCGGCACTGCGGCGCCGTTGCTCTTTCCCGTCACGGCGCCGACCAGCGCTTTCACGGGATCCTCGCCCGGCGCAAACCCGCTCTGGCGCAGGATCTCGTCGATCATCGGACGCAGCGCGTGCACCTTGAGAAGCTCGCCGGCGAGCCCCTCGCCAAAGCCGACATTGCCGCCGCCGGCGCCATTGCCGCCGAACGCGCCGCCGGTGTGCAGGATGCGGACGTCCTTGAGGTTGCCGATCGGCCTGACCATCTCGGCCAGCGCCGAGGGCATGGTCTCGATCCGCTTCTTGGCGAGCTCGAAATCGATGACGTTGGCGCCGAGCTTGTTCTGCGCCTCGTTCTTGAGCGTGATGATTGCGGCTTCGGCCTCGCCGATATTCCTGACGCCGACTGCCTTGATCTTGTTGGACTCGGCTTCCGCGGTGGCCAGCGTCTTGACGGCCTCGGCACGATCGAGCGAGGCCTTCTTTTCAGCTTCGGCCGCGACGATCAGCTCGGTCGACTTGCGCTCGGCCTCGGTGCGCGCGGCGAGCACCTGGGTGAGACGGGCACGGTCGGCGACCTCGACCGCGCGGGCGGTCACGACCTTTTCCTCCGCGGAGACGGCGAGCGCCTCGGCGGTCTTGGCGTCGGCGACGGCTTCCGAGGTCTGCTTGCTCTTGGCCGCGATCTGGATCTCGTTCTCCTGCGTGGCGATCTGGATTTCGCGCTGCGCGTCGGTCTTGCGCTTGTTGATCGCCAGATCCGACTCGATGACTGCGGTTTCCTTGACCTGCTTGGCGCCGGCCTCCTTCTCGGCAACGGCGCGGTCGGTGTCGATGCGGGCGTTCTCCTCGGTCAGGCGCGCCGTCTGCGTCGCGGTCGCCACCTCGGCGCGGGTGCTCGCGGTCTTGTTGGCGATGTCGCGCTCCTGGGAGAGCTCGGCCTCCTTCTTGGTGCGCTCGATGGTCAGGGTCTGCTGCCGCGCCTCGAGGTCCTTTTGCGCAATCGCCACCTCGTTGTCGCGCACGATCGAGTTGCGGTCGCGCCGGCGCGTCTCGGTAACGGTCTTCAGCTGGGTCAGACCTTCGGCGTCGAAGAAGTTTTCCGGATTGAAGAATTTCACATCCGTCTGGTCGAGCTTGGTCAGCGACACCGATTCAAGCTCGAGACCGTTGGATTTTACGTCCGATTCCACGGTCGCCTGCACATGCTTGACGAAGTCGCTGCGCTTCTCCTGCAACTCCAGGATGGACATGGTGGCCGCCACTGAACGCAGGCCGTCGACGAATTTTGCCTCGACCTGGTTACGCAGGGCTTCGGCGTCATTCGTCAGCGCGCCCAGCGTCTGGCTCGCGAGCGCAATGCTCTCATCGTCAGGACGGACGCGCACGTAGAACTCGGCGACGATGTCGACGCGCAGGCGGTCCTTGGTGATCAGGGACTCCCGCTCCTTGCGCTCGACGGTGAGCCGCAGCGTCTTCAGATTGACGCTGGCATAGGAGTGGAAGATCGGCAGGATCATGGCGCCGCCGTCGAGCACGACCTTCTTGCCGCCGAGGCCGGTGCGCACGAAGGCCTCGTCGCGGGTGGCGCGCTTGTAGAGGATGGTGAAGACGATCCCGAGGACAACGATCAGCGCGACGCCGATCATGGCCGGGACTGCGATGTCGAACATGACTTTCTCCAATAAATGGCTTGCTAGCTGCTTAGAGTCGGCTTGGAAGGTTTCAGTTCATCGTCGGCCTTCACCGCGACGAAGCGGGTGCCGGCGCGATCGACCAGCAGGACCATAGTTCCCTGCGGCAGGGGCGATGATGACGGTGCGGCGACCGCCCAGACGAAATGGCGGTTGCCGTGGATGTCGGCGACGCTGACGCGGCCGGGCGGCCCCTGATCGAGCGGGCCGATCACGACCTCGCCGACGCGGCCGACGAGATCGCCGAGACCGACGGCATAGCTTTCATCCTTGGGAATGACCCGCGCGATGCCCCTGCTTGCGGCGCGGACCAGCGGAATCGAGACGGCGACCGCTCCGACCGACGCGAGCGTTGCCGGCAAGGGACCGGCCACCATCCGCGCGATGTCCTGGATCAGGAAGCCGGTGATGGAGAACGCGCCAAGCAGCAACAGCAGGAAGATCAAGAGCGGCACGCCGCCGACATTGATCCAGGAGATGGCGTTGATCACGCCATTGTCGCTGGGGTGACCAAAATCGATGTTGGTGCCGAGCATCTCGCTCAGCGAGGCCCCGACCAGCATCGAGACCACCTCGATCGAGCCGACGATGAGGATCATGGCCGCCGCGATCGCGAACGGCCTGACCTCCGGCGACATCACGTGTTCGAGCAGAGCGCTCATGACACATTACTCAGGAGCGCGACTTCAACCGCGCCAGCCTCGCTGCAATCTCCTTGTCGCGATGCAACGTGCTGAGCTCGTCGATGTCGCTTGAATACGGGATCGCTGCCGGGACGCCGGTGGCGCGCGCCACCGCCCTGCCCGCGCGCAAGGCCTTCGCTGCCGCCGAGGCACCACCGGACTTCCGGGGCGACGTCGAAGCCTGATGGCTTGCCTGAGCCTCGCTCTTTTCGAGATCGGCGCGGCGCTGCTCGGCATCTTGCAATGCTGACAGCACGGCGCGCAGCGACGTCACGCACTGCTCGATCTTCTCGTTGTTCTCATCGATGGCGCGGGAGAGCACCTCGAATTGCGCCTCCAAGTCCATCTGCCGCGCAATGCCGGCGCGTGCGAGATCGTCGCGGCTATCAGCGATCGCACCTTCGATCTTGGGCGCAAGATCGGTCATCTCGCGCTCGATCTCGGTGCGGCGCGCGTTGAGACGGTATTCCTCGGCGCGCGCGGACGCGAGCGCATCGCGCGCCTCGCTTTCCGCGCGCTCGATCTCGCGGATGGCTTGGCCAACCACGTTCAGCTTGTTCTTCCCCTCCGCCTGCTCGATCGCGTCATAGGCGATCCCGGCGATCAGGCGCCCGACCCGGGACAGGAAGTTGTCGGGGGCGGCAGCGATGGTATCCATGGCGTTCTCCTCCTCTGGCAGACTGTTCGGCGTGACGCCGTAGTGAACTTCGAAACCGTCGTCGGTGCGGATGAGGTGCGCGGGAGCGCTCTGCCCCCAACCCTCGGCATAGCCGGCATAGTCGAAGGGCACGCTGAAGCGCCCCTGCACGGTCGCAATCGAAATGGTCGCGGGGCCCTTGATCTTGGCGAGCTTGTCGTCGAGCGGCAGGCGGCGGCCCTGCGCGGCGCGATAATCGGCGCGGTCGCGCAGGCCCAGCGTCACCAGCCGCGACGGCAGCGCGGTTTCTTTCCGGATCGGCTCATAGGCATGGGCATGGAGCAGGACGACGTTGGAGCCGACGTTATGGCTCCGCGCCACGTCATCCAGGATCTCCATCATGCGGTCATAGGCCCTGAACGTCGCCTCCATGGCGGCCTTGGCGGCCGGGTCAGGGGCAAGCCTGTAACGCAGCGCGGACGGCGCGTTTCGGGGCGACGGGCTCATGGAAAGCACTAAAGCACCATTTTGGTGCTTTAGGAAGAGGAAGTACGATCACGTTCCCCTGACCCTCATGCACTCTGTGGGTTAGTCGTCGGCCGCAGGCGACGCGTTCAAGGCTGGTGACCATCGATAGATCACGGCCGATCAAGACTTCTTGCACGCGCGGGTTGCAATTTAAGACGAAGTGGAGAGAGAGCGTTTGGTGACTGCCACTCTCGTGTCCCGGACGCGTTGCAACGTGAACCGTTGCGGCGCCAAGCCGGGACCCGGAAAGCCGCACCGTAGCTGTGGCATGGGCCCCGGCTCTGCTGCGCATCAGTTCGTGCCGCAGCGTCCGGGCTGCGAAAGCCGAGCTCACGGCCGCCGGCACACCAGATCGATCTCGATCAGTGCGTCATAGGCGAGCCCAGTGACGCCGACACACGTGCGAGCCGGCAAACGATCCGGTGCGAAGAAGCTGCGATAGGTCTCGTTCATCGCGGCATAGTCTTCCTTGAAACGCGTCAGATAGATCCGCGTCATCACGACGTGCTCGAGGCCGAGATCGAGGCCGGCGAGCACCACCTTCAAATTCTCCATCACGGCCCGCGTCTGCGCCTCTATGCCGTCGGGCAGCACACCCGGCGCCTGCGGCGTGTCCGGCATCTGGCCGGTGACGAAGACAAACCCGTCGGTCTCGACGGCGTGACTGAAGGGCGCGACCGGCTTCGGTCCGCCGCTGATCATGTGGAATTTCACTTGAGATGTCCTTGTTAAGTCGCGTCCCGAAACAGGCGCTTGCTGAGGATGGCGTGCACGCCCCAATTGCCGTCGACGACCTGGGTGACGCCAAAATCGACGGCGGCCGACATCAGCGCGATCGCCTCGTCCTCGCTGAGGCCCTTCACGTTCATCAGGAAGCGCCGCATTTTCCGGAACGCATCCTTCATGGCAAGGTCGAGCGAGGACTTTGCGTAGACCTCGCTCTGGCCCTGCGCGCCGAACTCGGCGAGATAGTTGGGATGGCTGAACCCGGTCAGCACCCAGTCGGTCTCGGTCTCGATCAGGGGATAAGAGAGATCGGCAAAGGGCTGGCCGGCCAGTTCGGCCTTCTTGTGCAGGATCACCTCGAACGTCCCTGTCATCGAACATTCGATCGCGGTGCCGCTGAGTTCGCCGTCCCCCTGGGTGGCATGGGAATCGCCGACCGACAGCAGCGCGCCGGGCACGGAGACCGGAAGGTAGACGGTCGACCCCTTCCCCAGTCGCCAATTGTCGAGGTTGCCGCCGAAATAGGACGGCGGCACGGAGTCGACGAAATCGACCTCGCGCGGCGCCACCGCGATCACGCCGAAATGCGGCCTCAGGGGAATGCGGATGCCGTCGAGTACGGCATGCCGGCGCTTCACCGTGGCGGGCGCGACGGGGACGCCGGGATAGTCGTAGGTGGCGTGCACGACGCCGAAGGGGTCGGTCTGTGGCTCCCAGCGATAGGAATAGAGCGCCCGGGCGTGCGGCTCCTCGGGATCGTCGAAGATCTCGTAGATGGTGACGACCTCGCGCGGCTTGGGACCGCCGAGAAACTCGTTGTAGTGATAGCCCCACCAGGCCGCGACCGAGGAGCCGAACACGCGGCCGGCATGGTTCGGATTGCGGCTCGCGCGCGGCACGATGTCGAGGATGCGCACCTCCAGCACGTCGCCGGGCTGGGCATCCTTCACCGCGACCGGCCCCGTGCAGATGTGCACGCCAAATCCTTCGCCGGCGCCGCGGCCGAACACACTCGCGTCCATCGGACCAGCGCCGCGACGATCGACGTTCTTCTTGTCCCGTGTCCAGCCGAACACGCTTTCAGCACCGGCATCGCCCGCGATCATCATCTCGGGCGCGTCGGAGGCGTGCTGCGTCAGCGTCTCGATGGTGACGGTGTCGCCCGAGGCGATCTCGATTTGCGGCGCCAGCGAGCGGCTGAAATAGCCCCAATGGATGCGGCTGGCTTCGACCGGGAGATGGTGATGCCTGCGTTCCGTGGTCGTCCGCTCCTCAGTGCCGGCACACGCAACGGTGCTGCGTGCCTCGACGCTCGAATGCACGCGCAGTTGCGCCAGCGCCTCCTGCGGCCAGCCGCGCTGGCCGGCAATGCCGTGCTGCAAGGTCGCCCGCTCCGCCTCCTGCTGGCGAAACTCGCGCGGCGGCAGGCCGAAGCGGTGACGGAAGGCGCGGCTGAAATGAGCGGAATCGCCAAAGCCGTAGGCATAGGCGATCTCCGAGATCGAACGATGCGCCTCGGTCGGATTGGACAGATCGGCCCAGGCACGCTGGAGGCGGCGCTCCCGGACGTAATGGGTGAAATTGTCGCCGACCGTCTCGAACAGCTTTTGCAGGTAGCGCTCGGAAATCCCCTCGGCCTGCGCGACGCGCGCCGGTGCCAGTTCGGGATCGTCGAGCCGGCGCTCGATGGTCTGGCAGATCCGATGCAGCAGCGCTGCCTGCGTCGCGCTCGATCCGGCATCGGACGTCGAAGCCGCCAGTTGATGCGCGAGCGTCAGGAGCAGATCAACGAGCGACTGCGCGACCGAATTCCACTCGGCATCGCTCAACGTGTCGAGCGTGCGCGCGGTCGCGTCCAGCAGACGCGAGAACACATCGGCAAAGCCGCTGGGTGGAACGACGCGGGGCTCGCCGAGCCGCGGCCTGCCCGAGAGGCGTCCGTGCAGCGCTTCCGAGGTCACCGACAGCACGATGGCCCGCATGTCGCGCTGGAACACGATGCTCCAGTCCCCGCTCCGCGGCAGCAGCACGAGATGGCCGACCGGAACGATGCGGTGGCCGCCGGCGCTCTTCAGCACCATGCCGTCCTCGACCGGGATCAGCGCGATCGGAAGGTCTTCATTCGGTTGCGAAAGAGGCGCGACGCTTTGCGCGCCAGCGGCCATGCGCGTCAGCGCAACACCTGCGGCATGGCGATGCGATGCGGTTGCATGTCCGTCAAAGAAGGAATGGCCGGTCGCCGGTTGCAGGCCAACCGCCGCCAGCACGTCCCGCCAGGCTTCGGGGCGGTCGTCTTGCGCGTAGGACTCGCTCGTGAACGGCCGGAAGCTCATCGGATCAACCCAGATTGCAGTTGATCGAAGCAACCTCTGTGCCAGACGAACGCGGTCATCCGTCGCAGCAACGGGCCGCAAATGACGTTCGCCGCTCATCCCCTCATCCCGAAAACTCGCTGTGTCTCAATGCATTAGTCGCAGCGAAAGATGTTCTTGCGGATCGTGCCGTGGACGCCCCAATTGGCGTCGACGACCTGGGTGACGCCGAAATCGGCGCCGACCGATAGCAGCGAGATCGCCTCGTCCTCGCCGAGACCGTGCACGGTCATCAGGAACCGCCGGAGTTTTCTGAACGCATCGCGCATCGCACGGTCGAGGCTCGAGTGATTGGCAATCTCGGTTTGTGCATCGGCCCCGAGCGCGGCCAGATAGTTCGGATAGGTGAAGCCGTAGAACGACCAGGCGTGATCGGTCTCCAGCATCGGATGGTCGAGGCCCTCCAGATTGGTGCCGGCCAGATCAGCCTTCTTGTGCAGGATGAACTCGAAATCGCCGGTGAGCGAGGTCTCGATTGCGGTGCCGCCGAGCTCGCTGTCGCCTTGCGCGGCGTGGGGATCGCCGACCGAGAAATAGGCGCCGGGGACCGCGACCGGATAGAACATCCGCGCGCCCTTGCCGATGCGCCAGTCGTCGATGTTGCCGCCGGTGTAGCTCGGTGGGATCGAGCTGACGAAATCAGCTTCCGAGGGCGCGAGGCCCATGGTGCCGAAATGCAATCGCGCGGGCACCCTCACGCTCGACAGAATGTTTTCGCGCTTCCTGACGGTGGCGTGATCGACGCGCACGCCGGGATAGTCGATGGTGGGATGCACGATGCCGTCGGGGTCGGTCTGCGGCGTCCAGACGTAGTTGTAGACCGCTTTCGCATAAGGCTCGCCCGAGGTGTCGAGCTCGAAGATGGTGACGACCTCGCGCGGCTTCGGCTCTTCGATCAAATCGTGATAGTGAAAGCCCCAATTGGCCGCGACGTTGGAGCCGAAGCAGCGGCCGGAATGGCAGGCGCTGCAGCTCGGTCGCGGCCGGATGTCGAGGATGCGCACTTCCAGGATATCGCCGGGCTCGGCACCTTCAATCGCGACGGGACCAGTGAGGAGATGCACGCCGATCCCCTCGCCTGCGCCGCGGATGAACGGACCTTCGGTCGGGCCCGAGCCGCGGCGCGCCACCGCCTTGTGCTCGCGCGTCCACTGGAACACGCTCTCGGCACCGGGATCGCCCTGGATCATGCGCTCGTAATCGTCATTGGCATGATGGGTCAGCGTCTCGATGGTGGCGCGGTCTCCCGAGCGCAGCGTCAGGGCCGGCGTGACCTTCTTGGAGAAATAGCCCCAGTGGACGGTCTTCGGCGAAACCGGCAGCGTGAAATGCTTCATGACGTGGCCTCTTCGGGAGTCTTGAACCTTACGAAGGCAGCGCTCATCGCACCGCCTCCGGAGTCTTGTCGGCTTCCATCACGCTGAGGAAACGCGCCGTCAGCGGATTGCGGGGGTTGGTGAGCACCTCGTGCGCCGGCCCCTCCTCGATGATCGCGCCGCCGCTCAGGAAAGCGACGCGATCGGCGACCTCATCGGCAAAGCGGATCTGGTGCGTCGAGATGATCATGGTGAGGCCGTCGTCGATGGCGAGCCGCCGGATCACTTCAAGCACCTCGTTGACGAGCTCGGGATCGAGCGCCGAGGTCGGCTCGTCCAAAAGCAGCACGCTTGGATTGGGCGCCAGCGCGCGGGCGATGGCGACGCGCTGCTGCTGGCCGCCGGAGAGATGTCGCGGCAGCGCGTCGGCGCGATGTGAGAGACCGACACGGTCGAGCAGCTCGGTGGCGCGACGGTCGGCGTCGATGCGGGTCATACCGTGGACCCAGCGCAAAGGCCCGGCGATGTTTTCGCGTGCCGACAGATGGGCGAACAAATTGAACTGCTGGAACACCATGCCGACGCCGACGGTTGCCCGCTCGTTGGCGATCGCCCGGGGTGACAGCAACTTGCCGTCGTCGTCAAAGCCGAGACGGCGGCCGCCGACGCGCACGGTGCCTCCGTCCCAGCTTTCGAGATGGTTGATGCAGCGGAGCAGCGTGCTCTTGCCCGAGCCGCTGGGGCCGAGCAGCGCGACCACTTCGCCGACGCGAACGGTCAGATCGAGGCCGCCGAGCACCTTTTGCGTGCCGTAGCTCTTGGTGAGGTCCTTGGTCTCGACCGCGATGTTGTTGCGCGCGATCGTCGCGGAACGCCGCGTACGCTCCTCTCTGGTCAGAGCAAGCGGCGGCGTGTCGGTCAGCTCTGCCTGCACGGGTTCGGGATCGGCGACGGTCGCCTCCGCAAGCTCCAGCTTGGCGCCGAGATCGACGCGACGCCACGGCAGGTAATCGGCGAGCTTGCGCTTCCGTCCCTTGGCGCGGTCGAGATCGAGCAGCCATTCGACGAACAACTGGATGACGCTGATGGCAAAGGTCAGCACGAGATACAAAAGACCCGAGGCGAAGAAGATCGAGAAGAAGTCGAAGGTCGAGGACGCCAATTGGGTCGAGCGCAAGGTCAGCTCCTGGACTGCGACGACGGACGCCAGCGAGGAATTCTTCAGCGCGCTCACCGCCTCGTTGCCAAAGGCCGGGATCATGGTGCGGATCGCCTGCGGCGCGATCACCCGCCACATCAGGATCCGCGGCGTCATGCCGAGCGCCTGGCCGGCCGTCACCTGCCCGCGGTCGACGCCGAGCACGCCGGCGCGCAACATTTCCGCGATGAACGGCGCCTCGTTGCAGGCGAGTGCGAGACCGGCGGCAAGCACCGCCGGCAGCTTGATACCGATATGCGGCAGCGCGTCGTAGGCGAACACCATCTGCAGGATCAGCGGCGTGCCGCGAAAGATCACGGTATAGGCCCTGGCGATCGCCGCCAGGAGCCAGAAGCGCGAGAGCTGCATGCCGGCGAGGATCAATCCAAGGATCAATCCACCGCCGAGCCCGAGGGCGGTCACCTCGAGGGTGAGCTCGATGCCCTTGAGCAGATACGGCATGCTCAGGTAATGGAGGAACAGCGACATCAGTCTGCCGTCAGAATGTCAGGCTCCTTGAAGTTGTTCACGTCGAGCCCATGCTTCTTCAGAAGCTCCATATGCGTGCCGGCCTTCTGCACCTCGATCAGCGCGGCGAGCACGGCGTCGCGGAATTTCGGCTTGTCCTTGGGAACGGCGATGCCGACCGAATACGGGATCGTCACCGCGATCGCCTTCTCCAGCTTGTCCGGATAGGCCTTGACCGCGCTGTCGACGGTGTTGACGTCATTGACATAGGTGTCGGCGCGGCCGGCGAGGATCGCCTGGATGCAGTTGGCGTTGTTGTCGTAGAGCTGGATGGTCGGCTCGGCCTTGCCCGCCTTCTTGCATTCCGGGATCAGGGCCTGGATCAGGGGCACCTCGACATAGCCGGTGTTCTCGGCGGCGGCCGCGCCACACATCGACATGTTGATGCCGTTGATGCCCTTCGGATTGCCCTTGGCGACGAGCACCCCGTCGAACACTTTCGAGTAGGTGATGAAGTCCGCGGCCTTGGCGCGCTCCTTGGTGGCGTAGATGTCGGAGATGACGATGTCCGCCTGGCCGGCAGCGAGCGTTGTGAGGAGTGCTGCGAACGTCACCGGCTTGTAGGTCAGCTTGAAGCCGAGGCATTCGCCGATGGCCTCGCCAAGATCGATGTCGAAGCCGATATATTTGCTGGGATCCTTCGGGTCGATCGTCTCATAGCCCGGTGTATGCGGGTTGATGGCGTTGACGAGCGTCTTGCCCTTCCAGTCCGGATATTTCTCCTGGAGTGCGGCGCAGGCGGCGGGCGCGGCGGCCTGCGCGCTCAGCGGCGCCGCTGCGACGAGGCCGAAGGCGATGGTGGCGCCGAGCGCGACCTTGCGCCACGGTGATGATGCGCGCGCCGTTCCCTGCGCGTGGGGCAATACCCGTGTCTCCATCTCCAGCTCCTTCGAATTGTCATGGCACTGGCCATGTTCCAGATCTCGGGAACGAGCCTAGGTGGAGTGCGGACGGGAAAGCTTGTCCGCGGGCGTACAAAAAATTGGATGAATGGGGCCCGCGAATTGGGCAGCACCCTGCACAAAAACTGTTCGTGCGTCAGGTGTCCTGCGGCACGCAATTCCGAATTCGGGAGAACCAAATCATCTCGCGCGACGCAATGATCTGCACGGTCGGAGAATCAATCAGTCAGGATATTTGACGGAGATATGACGTTTACTGGCGGAAATGAGGTGCCGGGCAGACGCATCTGTGGACGACATCCACAGCATCTCACCGCTTTCCACAGCCTGTCCGCAGCATATCCACAGGCCGACTATGCCGGATTCGCGAGACCGCACGAGCCACTTGCTGCGCACAAACCCACAGGGCGGCTATGTCAGCCGCCGGCCTGGTCGAAGACGGTGCGGCAAGCCTCGCTCAAGCTTGAGCGGTTACGGCGCAGACAGGCCGTGATGGCGCGGACGTTGGGGATCTCGCCGGCGCAGAGCCGATAGACGTCGGGGGTGCAGGCCCGGCGCTGCTCCGGCGTTCCCTGCTGCGCATTGGCGGCGGAGGCGAACAGCGCCAGGAACAGCCCGACCGTCGAGGCGCGGCGCGCCCGGCTCTTCGCACCCGCAAACCGTAAGAACCTTGCCCTCATGACCAAGTCTCCCGTCTGCCTTGCCCGCCCCCGGCCTTCGCTGGCCGGTGTCGTGCCAAGGGGTAGGAGAAATAAATCGCGGGGGATGTGATCTCTTTCACACTGAGGCCGGACGGGAGGAACGTACGGTTCCGAGGGGATTTTAAGGAATTGCTAACCAATCGGAGCCCGATCGCCGGGTCGCTAAAATGCGAACGATCGGCTCAATCGGGTAACAAACCGGCTTTGCGACATTGCGCCATCCGCGTTCTGCGAGGGTGCGATGAGCGAAGCCGAATTCAACTTGCTGCTGGATGCCGTCCGGGACGCCATGGTCTATCAAGATTTCGCGCCCGAGCCGGAGGAGGAATTCGTGCCCCGCTCGTGGTCGTACGTCGCAACGCCCAAAGCCGCCAATGACAATGAGGGCGCCTGGCCCCTTCTGCCGTTTCCGGACGGCTGGTACGCGGCCTGTTGAGACCACTTTCAACGTCAACCGATGCGCCCGCTCCCGCGGGCGTTTTGCTATCGGCCATGCGCCGGAACGGCGCGGCTCCGATCAGGTCTTGACCCGCTCCTCGCCGTCCTGCGGCACCCGGTCGGGTGCGGCCGGCGGAAAGATGCTGTCATAGATCGCACGGGCCTCGCGAATGAGGCGAGCCCGTTCCAGCTCGGATTTCGGGACGAATCGGACGACGTCGCTCACGTGCTCTTCAGCTCCAGGGGTTCGTGACGCATCACTTCGCAGATGCGAAGTCTATGCCATCGGGCCTGAATCGCTGGTGTCCGCCAAGCCCCGGGCAAACCCGGTGTGCACGGCCTGGCAGGCCTCAATCGCGTGCTCCGCGGAACGCGCGGTGAGCAAAATTTATGATGAAATATCAGGAGGTTGTTATGGAGGCCACGACCAGAATTGAACTGGTGTACACGGTTTTGCAGACCGTTGCGTAACCACTCCGCCACGTGGCCCCGTAAGGGCGGAGCAATATAGGGGATCAATGGCTTAGGCAACCCCGACCGGGCGTTTACGCCTTGCACCCGCCCGGGCCGGCGAGATATTTCGCAAGAATCGCATGGTCGGGCCGACCGCGGTCATCCGCCCCTCCTCGAGCAGGATCGCGCGGTTACAGGTGCTCTGGATCAGCTCGATGTCGTGCGAGGCCAGCACCAGGATGCCGGCACGGGCCACGATCTCGTCGAGCCGCTGCCGCGCCTTCCGGCGGAATTGCTGGTCGCCGACGCCGATCCATTCGTCGAGCAGCACGATCTCGCCTTCCACGGCGGTTGCGACCGCGAAGATCAGCCGCAGCATCATGCCGCTGGAATAGGTCCGCAGCGGCAGGTCGAGCCTGTCACCGAGCTCGGTGAACTCGGCGATCTCCGCCCGCCGCGCATCGATCTCGGAGCGCCGCGCGCCGATTACGAGCCCGCGGCGCACGATGTTCTCGTAGCCCGTGGCCTCCTCGTCGAAGCCGGCCGACAGGTCGAACAGCGACAGGCAGCGGCCGAGTACGTCCACGCTGCCCGCGGTCGGATGATAGATACCGGCGAGCACCCGAAGCAGCGTGGTCTTGCCGGCGCCGTTGGCGCCGATGATGGCGACGCGGTCGCCGGCGCGGATGTCGAGACTGACGTCGTTGAGCGCGGAGACGATGTGCGGCACCGCCGGCGTCCGGCGCAGCGTCACCGCGCTGACGAAGCGGCTGCGCAGCGAACGGTCGCGGAACGACAGCACCGGAAATTTGACCGAAACGTTGCGGAGCACGATCTGGGCAGCAAGGCTCATGCGCGCCTCACAGCCAATACGCCACGCGGTGGCGGTATTTTGCGTAGCAGCCGAAGGCGATGACGGCTACGACGATCGCATAGATCGCCCCGAGCAGCCATTGCTGCGGATCGGTCGGCTGCGACAGCAGCGGCCTGCGCACGAGGTCGAGCAGCGTCGCGAACGGATTGGCCCGGATCAGCCAGTGGAACGCGGTGCCGCGCAGGGCGTCCTCGGTCCAGATGATCGGCGTCAGGAAGAAGATGAATTGCAGGCCGCTGACGATCGCCGTGCCGATATCGCGAAAGCGCGCGCAGAGCATGCCGAGCGCGACCGAACCGCCGAGCAGAACGATGAGCAGGATCGCAAAGCCGGGCACCGCGAGCAGCATGCTCCCATGCAGCGGCCAGGGCATTACGATATAGAGCAGAACGACGATCACCAGATGATGCGCGAAGATGAGCACGTTGCGCGCGATCATCTGAAGCACATGCACGATCAGCGGCGCCGGCACGGCCTTGATCAGATGGCCTGACGACACGAAGATGCTGGAGCCCTCCTGAAGCGTCGTCGCGATCAGGGTCCAGACAATCAGGCCGACGGCAAAGGGCGGCAGGAAACCGGCGAGTTCCTGCTTGAACAGTGCGGCGTAGACCGTGCCGACACTTGCGATTGTTGCTGCCAGCGTCAGCGTGATCCAGAGCGGGCCGATCACGGTGCGCCGGTAACGCAGCGAGATGTCCATCAGCGCGAGCGTGCCCCACCGATCGGGCCGCGCCACCTGTGCAAGGATTTCCTTCGCCGCGGCCTGAATTCGACTGCCCCTTCCGCTTCCGGCTTTCCGATTCTGCGAAGATAACAGTTCGCGGCCCATCGGCCGATCGTCTCTACCCGCCCGTCTCGCGCGGGGCAATCAACCGTACGGAGGATTTAAGCGCGAGTCAGCTGCGCTTGCTGCGCCGGACACCGCGCCGGCGGTCCTTGACCGGCGGTTTTGGCGCCAATTCCGGCATTTCGGCCTGAACCTCGCGGTAGCGCGTCAACATCCGTTCAAAACTGGCATTGAGCGTCTCGGCGATATCGGGGCGCTTCTCAAGACTGGCCAGGATGGTCGCGGCCGCCTCGATGGTCGACAGCCCGTCTTTCCGCGGCTCCTTGCGCAGGCGTCCGTATCGGGAGGGATGCGCCGGGTTGAGGATCACGCGCTGGCATTTGAGCATCCAGGGATTGCGCCACCACAGCGCCTTGGCCTGGCTCCAGGTGCCGTCGAGCAGCACCACGCCTTCGAGCTTGCCGAGGATCGAGCGCTGGTTCTCCGCGACTTCGCCCTTGCGGTTGAGCGCCAGGATCTCGCCCTCGGCCTCCAGATCGGCCGCGCGCGCCGAGCCAAGATAGAGCACGGCCCAGTGCGAGGCGTTCTCGACCGGCCGCGCCAGCGCCTTGGACAGGCTCGACCAGGACAGGCCGACCCGCACCGTGGCATCGGCAAAGTGCTTCGCAAGCAGCCGGGCGGTGCCGAGCGCCCTGTCCTGCTCCTGCGGATGCTGGAGGATCAGGAGCGAGAGCCGGTTCTTGATGGGCGTGACACTGTCGCAGATGCACAGCGGCATCGGCTTCTGGCAGTGCGGGCATTCGGGGATCGGATCGGCCGGCGCGGCGGCTGTGGGGTTCGACATGGTCGCCGCTATACGCTTGAAGCGGCGGTTCAACAACTCTCTTGCCGGGAGTGGCGCCGCCATAACCCCGAACCTCGGCACACGACAAAAAGACCGCCCGAAGGCGGTCTCGTTGCGCCGGTATGTCGAACGCGTCGACCGCTCTGCTAGACCGGCGTTCCGGCAGCGTCTCTCCAATCCACAGTACCATTCGCGGCCACGTTGGCGACCCAAATCGGCTTGCTGAGGTCGGTGTCGTAGAACTGAGCACCTACGTCGACATGGGCTTTGGGGCGGGGATTGGGAGGCGATGGTCATGAAGTGTGATGGTCGGGCCGTAGTACACGGTCCAGTTGACTGCCGAATGACGTTATCGCTCGGACTTGGTGACGTCTTGGAGGGTACGATCGTTCTACAAGGCGCCTGCGTTGCGTGACGTTCCGCGCTCGAAGGCCTTTCGTCCCGTGCGCTCTTTCGTCTTCGCAATCAGGTGTACGGCGGCTTGAGCCCGACGTGACTTGGCTGTCGGGCTCACGGCACGGGGCGTTTGCGCATGAACGCCGTCAACACCGTCTTGAACGGAGCCGGCGTGCAGTGCTGAACCGCTAGCAACAGCGAATAGAGCAGCTTCGATCCGAAATAATAGGCCGGCTCCGCGTCCCACGGGATCACATACAGATCGTATCGGGAGGCGGGAAAATGCCGTTTGAACGCGCTGGCAGTGTTCAGCCGATAGACGGCCGGGAAGACATCCTCGCCCTTGCGGTCGTCCTGGGCCGACTGGATGATGCGGGCATGCAACCGGTCGGGGATCATCCGGTTGGCGAGTGCGATGTATCCATAGCGGTTGGGCGTTCGCGCGCAGATCCAGCCGCCCGGCTTGAGCACGCGGTCGAGTTCACGGGCGACTCTGGCAGGATCCTGGAGATGCTCGAACACGAAATCCGATACGATCACGTCGATGGATTGATCGGCGATCGGAAGCTCTCCGTCGGGTGTGATCACGAACGCCCGATCCAGCGCCTTGTTGGTCGTGACAGCCGGGTCGACATCCACCCCGACGAGCTCGCGCACCCGTCCCTTCAACGACCGCAGACTGCGCCGGTAGGCGACCGAATCCTCGCTCTGGCCGGCGCCTCGCCCGGCGCCAAAGTCCAGCACGACGGAATCCGGTCCAACCAAGGCCCCGACCCGCTGCCAGAACTGAATCGTGCCATCGACCCGAGAGAATCCACCCGCCGCAATCTCCGGGAAAAAGTGCGATCCGACGGTATTAGCCATTTGGCCAATCACTCCAAAGCAACACGAGCCAGCCGATTTCCGCTCGCCCACAAGGTTTCCCAAGCACGTCACACATTCTCGGGGCGGAATTCCGTTCGAATGCAACAGCTTCGGGCGGCGCGACGAGCGAAGGCCGCGCCCGTCTCCGTTCTGTAACGAGCTTTGTTGACAGAAATGAGAAGTAACAGCCTTTATGAGAACAGATGTTAAGTTGACAACATCAAATGTTAGGGGATCGAGCCGACTGACGGTGTCGGAACGTGCGCGATACTTGGCCTATTCCGCCGGTGCGGCCAGCGGGCGCGGCTCGGAGCGGCGGCGCAGGCGGTCGATCAGCAGGTAGATCACGGGAGTCGTGTAGAGCGTCAGGATCTGCGAGACGAACAGGCCGCCGATGATGGTGATACCGAGCGGACGGCGGAGCTCCGTGCCCGGACCGGTCGCGATGACCAGCGGAATTCCGGCGAACAGCGCCGCCATGGTCGTCATCAGGATGGGGCGGAAGCGCGCCTGGCAGGCCTCGAAGATCGCCTCCGCCGAGGACAGGCCGCGCTGGCGCTCGGCATCGAGCGCGAAGTCCACCATCATGATGCCGTTCTTCTTGACGATGCCGATCAACAGGATGATGCCGACGAAGGCGATCACCGTCAGCGGCGTGTTAGTGAGCTGCAAGGCGAGCAGCGCGCCGAGCCCCGCGGACGGCAGCGTCGAGATGATCGTCAGCGGATGGGCGAGGCTCTCATAGAGCACGCCGAGCACGATATACATCGCCACCAGCGCGCCGAGGATCAGCAGCGGCTGGCGGCCGCTGGTCCTGGCGAAATCGCCGGCATTGCCGTCAAAACTGCCGCGAATGCCTTCCGGCATGTGCAGCTCCTCGATCGCGCGCTGCACGTTCTGGGTCGCGGTCTGGAGCGGCACGTCCGGCATCAGGTTGAACGACACCGTGGTCGAGGGAAACCCCTGCGAATGATAGACCGCCAGCGCAGCGAGCCCGCGCGTCGCATGTACCACGGCCGACAGCGGCACCTGCGCGTCATTGGCACCGGCGACATAGATGCGATCAAGGTTGGATGGGTCGACCTGGAATTTCGGGTCGATCTCCAGCACGGTCATATACTGGTTGCGTTGGGTGTAGATGATCCCGATCTGCCGCTGCGAAAACGCGTTGTTGAGCGCGTTGTCGATGTCCTGGACCCTGACGCCGAGCGCCGAGGCCTTCTGGCGGTCGATCGAGAGCGTGAGCTGAAGCCCGCCGGGATCGCGGTCGCTGGAAATATCTGTGATGCCCTCGACGCTCTCCATGCGCTTGGCCACGATCGGCGCCCACTTCTGGAGCAGGCCGAGGTCGGTGCTGGTCAGCGTGTACTGGTAGTCGGAATCGCTCTGCCGTCCGCCGGCGCGGACGTCCTGGGCGGCGAACATGAACAGACGGATTCCGGGCACCGGGTACAGGGCGCGCCTGAGACGGTCGATCACGACCTGCGTCGAGACGTGGTCACGCTCCTCCGGCGGCTTCAGGCTGATGAACATGGTGCCGCGGTTCGAGGTCGCCCCCCCCGGCCCGCCTCCGCTGCCGACCGTCGAGCCGATGCCGGCCACGGCCGGATCCTGCATCACGATGTCGGCGAGCCGCTGCTGCAGGCCGAGCATGGACTGGAACGAGATGTCGGCCGAGGCGCGCGTCGCGCCGATGACGAAGCCGGAATCGTCGGTCGGGAAATAGCCCTTGGGGACCTTGATGTAGAGCGTCACCGTGAGGCCGATGGTGGCGAAGAACACCAGCAGCGTCAGCAGCGGATATTGCAGCACGGTGCGCAAGCTGCGGGCGTAAAACGTGACGACGCGCGACAGCGAGCCTTCGATCAGCCGATCGAACAGCGTCGCGGTGCCGGACGTGGTCTGCCGGATGTAATGGGCGCAGATCATCGGCGTGACCGTCAGCGACACCAGCGTCGAGACCAGGATCGCAAAGGTCAGCGTCAGCGAGAACTCGCGCAGCAGGCGGCCGACGATGCCGTCCATGAAGATCAGCGGCGTGAAAGCCGCGATCAGCGACAGGCTGATCGAGACCACGGTGAACCCGATCTGCCGGGCGCCAACGAGCGCGGCCTGGAGCGGCCGCATGCCATGCTCGAGATTGCGGTACATGTTCTCGATCATGACGATGGCGTCGTCGACCACGAAGCCGACCGAGATCGCCAGCGCCATCAGCGACAGATTGTCGATCGAGAAGCCCGCGACCCACATCCCGGCACAGGTCCCGGCCAGCGCCAGCGGCACCGAGATGCCAGCCGCGATCGTCGGCGTCAGCCGCCGTAGGAACACGAACACCACGACCATCACGAGGACAGCGGTTGCCAGCAGCGTCCACTGCATGTCGAGCACGCTGGCGCGGATCGTACTGGTGCGGTCGACCAGCGTGGAAATATCGACACCCGCCGGGATCCATTGCTTCAGCGCCGGGATCAGCGCCTTCACCCGGTCGACGGTGTCGATGACGTTGGCGTCGCCCTGCTTGGTGATCTGGATCAGCACCGCCGGCTGCTTGTTGAACCAGGCGATGGAGCGAGCGTTGCGGACGGAGTCCTCGATGTCGGCGACGTCGGACAGCCGGACGAAATTGCCGTTCGAGCTCTTGATGATGATGTCGCGGAACTCTTTCGCCGTCCGCATCTGCTTGTTCAGCGACAGCGTCTCGCTCTGGCGCTCGCCGTTGAAGATGCCGACGGGACCAAGCGGGTTGGCATTGATGATTGCAGTCCTGACGTCGTCGGTGGCGATGCCGGCGTTAGACAGCGCGACGGGGTTGAGCTGCACGCGCACCGCCGGCTGATCGGCGCCGCTCACCGTCACGTCGCCGACACCAGGCACCTGCGAGATGCGTTGCGCGAGCACGGTATCGGCGACGTCGTAGATCGCGCTGGCCGACAGCGTCTTCGAGGTCAGCGCCAGTACGAAAACGGGCGCGCCGGCCGTGTTCGCCTTGCGGAAGCGCGGCAGCGTCGGGAGGTCGCTCGGCAGGTCGATCAGCGCCGCGTTGATCGCCGCCTGCACGTCGCGTGCGGCCTTGTCGATGTTGCGACCGATGTCGAACTGCAGCTGGATGCTGGTCGTGCCGAGCGACGACGTCGAGGTGATCTGGTTGATGCCCGCGATCTCGCCGAGCCGACGCTCCAATGGCGAGGCCACCGTCGCCGCCATGACGGACGGGTCGGCGCCCGGCCGGCTGGCCGACACGAAGATGGCGGGGAAGTCGACGTTCGGGACCGAGGCGACAGGCAGGAACTCGTAGGCGACGACACCCAGCAGGAACAACCCGATCGACAGCAGCGTGGTCGCGACCGGCCGGCGGATGAAGGGCTCCGAGATCGATGCCATCACTGCATCCCCTCGGTCGCGCCCGCGACCGGCGGGCCGCCGGATTCAGCCGGCGGCAGCGCCTGCTCGAGGCGGCGGTTGATGCGGTCGAGCGCCAGGTAGATCACGGGCGTGGTGTAGAGCGTCAAAAGCTGGCTCAGCAGCAGGCCGCCGATGATGGAGATGCCGAGCGGAAAGCGCAGCTCGGCGCCGGTGCCGCTCTCGATTGCGAGCGGCAGCGCGCCGAACAGCGCCGCCAGCGTTGTCATCATGATCGGACGGAAGCGCAAGAGACAGGCCTGCACGATCGCCTCGTTCGGCGACATCCCCTGCCGGCGCTCGGCCTCGAGCGCGAAGTCGATCATCATGATCGCGTTCTTCTTGACGATGCCCATCAGCAGGATAATGCCGATCAGGCCGATCACCGAGAGGTCCTGCCCGCACAGCATCAGCGCCAGGATCGCGCCGACGCCGGCCGAAGGCAGCGTCGACAGGATGGTGATCGGGTGGATGTAGCTCTCATAGAGCACGCCCAGCACGATGTAGATCGTGATCACGGCGGCGAGCAGCAGCCAGGGCTGGCCGGCGAGCGCCTTGGCGAATTCGGCGGCATCGCCAGCATAGACGCCGACGATGCTGTTGGGCATCTCGATCCGGGTCTCGATCGTCTTCACCGCCTCGACGGCATCGCCGAGCGCGGCGCCCGGGGCGAGGTTGAAGCTGAGCGAGATCGACGGGAATTGCGCCTGGTGCGAGATCGCGAGCGGCGCCGTGGTGCGCTTCAGCGTCGCCACGGCCGAGAGCGGCACCTGGGCGTTGGGCGCGCCCACGATGCTGCTCGCCGCGCCCGGCAGATACAGCTTCGACAGGATCGAGGGATCGCGCTGGTACATCGGCAGCGCCTCCAGCACCACGCGGTACTGGTTGGCCTGGCCGTAGATGGTCGAGATCTGCCGCTGCGCGAACGCATCGTTGAGCGTGTCGGTGATTCCCTGCAGGCTCACGCCGAGCTGCCCGGCCCGGGTCCGGTCCACATCGAGCTGCGCCCGCAGGCCGCCCTCCTGCGCCTCCGAGGAGACGTCGCGGAACAGCGGATCGCGCCGCATCTCGGCAACAAGCTTGCGCGCCCATTCCGACACTAGCGTCGCATCGGTCCCGGTCAGCGTGTACTGGTACTGCGAACGGCTCGACTGGGTCGAGATCTGCACGTCCTGCACCGGCTGGAAATAGACGGTCATGCCGGGGATGGCCGACACCCGTTCCTTCAGCCGGGTCACGACCGCGCTGACGTCGTCGCGCCGCTCGCCGCGCGGCTTCAAGGTCATGACCAGGCGCCCGACATTGGTGGTCGGGTTGACCGAGCCCGCCCCGATCACCGAGACCACGCCGACCACGTCAGGATCGGCCTTGATGGCATCGGCCGCCTCGGCCTGACGCTTCTGCATCTCGGTGAACGACACGTCGGGTCCCGCCTCCGTCACCGCCGTGATCGAGGCGGTGTCCTGAAGCGGCAGAAAGCCCTTTGGCGCGACGACGTAGAGGACGAGGGTCGCGACCAGGGTCGCAAATGTCACGAGCAGCGTGGCGCGCTGGCGTTCCAGGACCCAGAGCAGCGTCCGGTGATAGAACTCGACGGTGCTATCGATGAAGCGGCTGATCGCGGCCAATCCCGGCACCGCCAGTTCCTCATGGGCGTGCTTGAGCAGCCGCGAGCACATCATCGGCGTCAGCGTCAGCGAGACCACGGCCGAGGTCACGACCGCGATCGTCAGCGTCAGCGCGAATTCGCGGAACATGCGCCCGACGAGGCCGGACATGAACAGCAGCGGGATGAACACCGCGATCAACGACACCGTCAGCGAGATCACGGTGAAGCCGATTTCGCTGGCCCCCTTCAGCGAGGCCTCCATCGCGCTATCGCCGTTCTCCATGTGGCGGACGATGTTCTCGATCATGACGATGGCGTCGTCGACGACGAAGCCGGTGCCGATGGTGAGCGCCATCAGCGACAGATTGTCGAGGCTGAAGCCGGCGAAATACATGATGCCGAAGCTGGTGATCAGCGACAGCGGCAGCGCGACGCCCGCGATCAGCGTGGCCCGCAGGGAGCGCAGGAACAACAGCACCACCAGCGTCACCAAGACGACGCTGAGGATCAGGGTGAACTGCACGTCGCGAACCGAGGCGCGGATGGTGACGGTACGGTCGGAGACGATGGTGAGGTTCACGCCGGCCGGAATGGCGCGCTGGACCTTTGGGATTTCCGCCCGGATCTGGCTGACGACATCGATGACGTTGGCGCCGGGCTGGCGCTGGATGTCGATGATGACCGCCGGCGTGCCCTGGTACCAGCCGCCGGTGCGGTCGTTCTCGAGGCCATCCACGATCTGCGCGACGTCGCCGATCGTGACCGGCGAGCCGTTGCGGTAGGCGATGATAACAGGCTTGTAGGCGTCGGCGGCAGCGATCTGGTCGTTGGCGGCGATGATGTAGGATTGCTGCGCCCCGTCGAGCGAGCCTTTTGGCCCCGAGACGTTGGCGTTGGCGATCGCGGCGCGCAGATCCTCCATCGCGATGCCATAGGCCGCGAGCCGCGCGAGGTCGGCCTGGACGCGCACGGCCGGCTTCAGCCCGCCGAGCACCGAGACGCGCCCGACGCCGGAAATCTGGCTCAGCCGCTGTGCCAGAAGCGTGTCGGCGATGTCGCTCATCGCCCGCAGCGAGATCGTGTCGGAGCGAAGCGCCAGCGTCATCACCGGTGCGTCCGCCGGGTTCACCTTGGCGTAGGTCGGCGGATACGGCAGCGTCTTGGGCAGCACGCCGGCCGCCGCGTTGATCGCGGCCTGCACGTCCTGGGTCGCGCCGTCGATGTCGCGGTTGAGATCGAACTGAAGCGAGATCTGGCTGACGCCGAACGAACTCGTCGAGTTCATCGCCGACAGCGACGGGATCTGGCCGAGCTGCCGCTCCAGCGGCGCGGTGATCAGCGAGGCGATCACGTCGGGGCTGGCGCCCGGCAGCTGCGTCGTCACCTGCACGGTCGGGAAGTCGACCTGCGGCAGCGCCGAGACCGGCAGCGAGAAATAGCCGAGCGCGCCCCCGATCAGCAGGGCGATGCCGAGCAGCGAGGTCGCGATCGGGCGGCGGATGAAGGGTTCGGAGACGCCCATGGGATGTGCCTGCCGCTCAGGCGGCTGTTGTCGGGATCATGGCTGCTTGGCTCCTGGTCCCGAGGCCCCCGGCCCCGGTGCCGCGCCGGTCTGCCCCTTCTGGTCGCCTTCGCTGCTGCTCCGTTTGGCGCGGTGCTCGCCGTCCTTGCCCTGTCCGTCCTTTTGCCCGTCCTTGGCCTGCCCATCCTTCTTCTGGCCATCCGGGCCGCGCGTGCGCTTGCGCGGGGCGAGATCGGCCGACGGTGTCTGGTCATCGCGGCCGACGACCACCTTGGAGCCGTCGGACAGATTGGCAAAGCCGGTCGTGACGACCTTGTCGGTCGGCGACAAGCCGCTGGCAATGACGGCGTCATGCTCGTTCTGCTGGGTCACGGTCACCGGCTTGGCGGAGACGACATTGTCCTCGCCGATGACGTAGCTGAAGGTGCCGATCGGTCCGCGCTGCACCGCCGATGTCGGCACCACCAGCGCCTGCATCAAGGTCTCGACCTTGAGGCGGACATTGACGAACTGGCCCGGCCAGAGCTGGTAATTGGCGTTGGGGAATTCCGCCTTGAGCTTGAGCGTGCCGGTGGTCTGGTCGACCTGGTTGTCGATGCCGGTCAGCTTGCCGGTGTCGATCACGGTGATGCCGTCATTGCCGAACACGTCGACCGCGAGCGTGCCCTTCGACGCCGCTGCGTTGACGCGCATGATCTGCTGCTGCGGCAGGCTGAACCACACCGCGATCGGCTGCAATTGCGTGATCACCAGGAGGCCGGTGGCGTCGGCGGCGTGGATGATGTTGCCCTGGTCGACCTGCCGCAGGCCGGCGCGGCCCGAAAGCGGCGCCACGATCTTGGTGTAGCTCAACGTCGCCGCCGCATTGTCGATCGCGGCCTGGTCGGCTTTGACCAGCGCCTCGGTCTGCGCGACCGCGGCGCGCTGGGTGTCGGCCTGTTGTTTGGAGCCCGCGTTGGAGGCAGCTAACTGCTCGTAGCGCGTAAGGTCGATGCGCTGGTTGGCGAGCTGCGCCTCGTCCTGCGCTTTCTTGGCGACGGCCTGATCATACGTCGCCTGGTAGAGCGCGGGATCGATCTCGCCGAGCACGTCGCCCTTCTTGACGTCCTGGCCCTCGGTGAATTTCACGGCGATCAGCTTGCCGTCGACCTGCGAGCGCACGGTCACGGTGTTGAGCGCGCGGATCGCTCCCACGCCGTCGAGATAGACCGGGACGTCCTGGATGCGGGGCGTCGCCGCCAGCACCGGCACCGGCAGATCGGGCCGCTGGTTGCGGCCATTCGCCTGCTGCGGCTGCTGATGCCAGACGGTCCAGCCGAAATAACCGAGCCCGCCAAGGATGGCGAGCGTGATCAGGGTCATGACGAAGCCGCGGCCGCGCGATTTCTTCGCCGTCCCTTCTTTCGCGCCTTCCTTCGTATCCGGCTTAAAGAGCATTGACCGGTTTCTCCATTCGCGGCTCCCAGCCGCCGCCGAGCGCCTGATACAGGCTGACGATGGCGAGAAGCCGTGCGAGTTGGGCCTGCCACAACGCATCTTCGGCCTGAAATAGTGTCTGCTGGACGTTCAGCACAGTCACGATGTCGGCCGTGCCGGCGCGCAATTGCTGCTCGGCGAGATCGAAGGCGCGCTTCGACGAGGTAACGACATCGCGCTGCAATTGTAGCTTGATCGTGGTCTGCTTGATCGAATACAGCGCGTTGTCGACGTCCGCAAACGACTGGATGATGGTCTTGCGGTAGGTCTGGAGCAACTCGTCCTGCCGCGCCTTGGCGAATTCGAAATTGCCGAGGATCTTGCCGCCGTCGAAGATCGGCTGCGTGGCGCTGCCGACGAGCTGGAAGAAGGCCGCATGCGGCTGGAACAGCGAGACCAGCGCCGAGCTCTGATAGCCGCCATTGCCGGTGAGCTGGATCGTCGGAAAGAACTGCGCGCGGGCATTGCCGATGTTCGCGGTCGCCGAGGCGAGCTGTGCCTCCTGGCGGCGGATGTCGGGCCGCTGCGTCAAAAGCTCCGACGGCAGGCCGGGCGTGACGCGCGGGATGGCGATCTTGTTCAGCGAGCCGCCGAGCACGCGGACGCTCTCCGGCGGCCGCGATACCAGCACGGCGAGCGCGTTGACGTTCTGGTCGAGCGTCTGGCGCAGCGGCGGCACCAGCGCCTTCTGGTTGGCGACCACGCTCTCCTGCTGGGCGACGTCGAGATCGGTCCCGGTGCCGGCCTTGCGGCGCTCGCGGATGGCATCAAGGATGCGCTGCGCGCTGGCGATGTTGCTCTGGGCGGTACGCAGGCGATCCTGCGAGGCCAGCACCTGGAAATAGGCGTTGGCGACGCCGGCCAGCGTCGTCAGCGCGACGACGTCGCGATCGAACCGGTTGGCATTCGCCGTCTCTTCCGCCGATTGCAGCGCATCGCGGTTCTGGCCCCAGAAGTCGAGCTGGTAGCTCGCGCTCAGCGACGCCGAATAGTTGACGACCTCGCGGCCGCCGATGGACAGGCCCGAGGCGCTCGAACCCGAGGTGCGTGAATAGGTTTCCGATCCGCCGCCCGACAGGCTCGGCAGCAGCGCCGCGCCCGCCTGCCGCGCCTGGGCGTCGGCCTGGACGATGCGCGCGACGGCGGCGGCGATGTCGAGATTGACGGTCTGCGCCTCCTCCATCAGTTGCGTCAGTTCCGCGGAGCGAAAGCCGCGCCACCAATCCAGCGACGGCGGCACATCCGGCTTGCCCGCGTATTTGTACTGCGTGGGAACATCGAGTGCGGGATCGGGCAAATCCTGCGTCAGCACGCAGGCGCCTGAACTGGCGGCAAGGCACGCCACGGCAGCCCATCGCGCCGCGCGCGACGTCCGGAACGTAAGGCCGGGAGATTGCCTCATGGCGACCGCAGGACCATCCTGTGTCACATCCACCCCCCGCCGGGCAGATCGATCCGCCACCGCAGAGCCGGATTAACCGATTCGTGGCGGGACGGCCGGGGGCGTTTATGTAACTCGTTCACAGCCGTGATGCTTTCTGCGGAACCTGAAGTTCATACTAGCGGGGCGCGGAACAGGGGGACAGTCCCGCACCTGCGAAATGCGGCCTCGAATGCGTCGATGCCGAACTCACGCAAATACAAAATATGCCTGTGTCACAGGGCTATTTTGTATTCCAACCTCGGCCCGGGGCGCATTCAAGCTTACCAAGATTTCATGTGATATTGCCGCCACGCCGACGCCAGGGCTACCGGTCCCGCCAGGCGCTCCACCGAAACCTGCGCCGCGGCGCACCGCAGCTTCCCTGGCCTTAGCTGAGCGCACGGCGCGCTATGATCGGGTGCTGGCCCGCAATTGCGCTGTGCACACGGCGGTGGACTGCCGGAGGTACCCCGCCAGCCCCTTGGCGACCGGCGCAGCGCACACCTATATCATGCGCATGATTCGACGCTGACCGTTTGCGGGGCGCCCTCGGGTCCAGCGATATGAGGCGTATGGGGGCGCCTGGCTCGCGGTCGGACAGTATCCGTTCAGGTGATGGATCTGCCGATGTCGCATACCATCTCGGTGACGTCAGACACCATAGACACAGTGCTTGCCGATCTGCCGCGCATCGTTCGGCTCGCACTCAGTTTTGGCGCACGGCTGCGGCGAGGAACGCTCGACGTCACCCTGCCCGACGGACGCGTGATCCGCCTCGGCGGCCAGGAGCCGGGCCCGAATGCGGCGATGCGGCTGCACAATTACGGCTTCGCGTCGCGCCTCATCAACGGCGGCGACATCGGCATCGCGGAGGCCTATCTCGCCGGCGACTGGGATACGCCGGACCTGACGCAATTCCTCTACCTGTTCTGCGTCAATCACGATCTGATCCAGGCCATGCTGAACGACAAGCCGCTGATGCGGTTCGTCCAGCTGCTGCAGCACTGGTTCAACCGCAACACCCGCCGTCAGGCGCGGCGCAACATCCATGCCCATTACGACATCGGCAACGCGTTCTATTCGGCCTGGCTCGATCCCGGCATGACCTATTCCTCGGCGCTGTTCGAGGAGAGCACCTGCGATCTCACGGCAGCCCAGACCAACAAATACCGCCGGCTCGCCGAGGCGCTCGACCTGAAGCCGGACCAGACGCTGCTCGAGATCGGCTGCGGCTGGGGCGGCTTCGCCGAGTTCGCCGCAAAGACCTTCGGCACGCGCGTGGTGGGCCTCACGATCTCGACCGAGCAGCGCGATTTTGCGCAGAAGCGCATTCACGAGGCGGGCCTTGCCGACAAGGTCGAGATCCGTCTTCAGGATTATCGCGACGAATGCGACCGCTACGACCGCATCGCCTCGATCGAGATGATCGAGGCCGTCGGCGAGCAGTTCTGGCCGAAATATTTCGCCCAGTTGCGGGACCGGCTGCTGCCCGGCGGCCTCGCCGGCATCCAGGCGATCACCATCCAGGACAGGCTGTTCCAGAGCTACCGGCGCGAGGTGGACTTCATCCAGCGCTACGTCTTTCCCGGCGGCATGCTGCCCTCGCCCGCCGTGCTCAAGTCGCTCGGCGACACGTTCGGCCTGCCCGTCATTCGCGAGCGCATCTTCGGGCAGGATTATGCCAAGACGCTGGCCACCTGGCGGAATAACTTCCAGACGGCCTGGCCGGGCCTCGTGCCGCTCGGCTTCGACGACCGGTTCCGGCGGCTGTGGGAGTATTACCTGTCCTATTGCGAGGCCGGATTCCTGTCCGGAAATATCGACGTCCGGCAAGTCATCTTCGCAAAGCAGCAATAAGAGTTTGCGGGCTCGCCTTGCAAGGGTCGCTTGTAAGGCCCGCCACCCTACTTTAGGGTCGCGCCCACCCTATGATCCAGCCGGTAATTGCCTGACATGACCATCAAAAATGACGTTGTCGAAGCCATCGGCAACACCCCGCTCATCAAGCTCAAGCGCGCCTCCGAACTGACCGGCTGCACCATTCTGGGCAAGGCCGAGTTCATGAATCCGGGCCAGTCGGTGAAGGACCGCGCCGGCAAATGGATGATCCTGGAGGCCGAGAAGCGCGGCGAGCTCAAGCCGGGCGGTCTCGTGGTGGAGGCGACCGCCGGCAACACCGGAATCGGCCTCGCGGTCGTGGCGAGCGCGCGCGGTTACCGCACGCTGATCGTGATCCCGGAGACGCAGAGCCAGGAGAAGAAGGATTTTCTGAAGCTGTGCGGCGCCGAGCTGGTCGAGGTGCCGGCCCTGCCCTATGCCAATCCCAACAATTATCAGCATGTTGGTCGCCGGCTCGCCGACGAGCTGCGCAAGACCGAGCCCAATGGCGTGCTGTTCGCAGACCAGTGGAATAACCTCGACAATGCGAAGGCGCACTACGAGTCGACGGGTCCCGAGATCTGGGAGCAGACCGGCGGCAAGGTCGACGGCTTCGTCTGCTCGGTCGGCAGCGGCGGCACGCTCGCCGGCGTCAGCCGCTATCTGAAAGAGAAGAACAAGGACGTCCGGATCGCCTGCGCCGATCCGCATGGCGCCGGCATGTTCGAATATTTCCGGAGCGGCGACGCCAAGGCGACGCCGGGCGGCTCGATCACGGAAGGTATCGGCCTCAACCGTGCGACCGCAATCGTCGAGAGCGCGAAGGTGGATGACGCCTATCTCGTTCCCGACGCGGAAGCCGTCACGGTGATCTACGAGTTGCTCCAGCACGAAGGCCTGTGCCTCGGCGGTTCCACCGGCATCAACATCGCCGGCGCGATACGACTCGCGAAACAGCTCGGGCCCGGCAAGACCATCGTGACCGTGCTCTGCGATTCCGGCAGCCGCTATCAGTCGAAGCTGTTCAATGCCGACTTCATGCGCGCCAAGAACCTGCCGGTGCCGGAATGGCTGGAGAAGCGCAGCAACATCAAGCCGCCGTTCGTCTAGGCCGGGAGGGTTGCGGCCGCCCGGATTTCGAAGTCCGGCTCAAGTTGAGCCAAGCCGCGGTGCCGTAGCCGTAAGGTGGGCAAAGCGAAGCGTGCCCACCTTGCTTGCCGGAGACTGCGGACGGATGGTGGGCACGGCGCAAAGGCGCCTTTGCCCACCCTACGGGGTCACCGCAAGATCTGGCTCAAGAACAGCTTCGTCCGTGCGTGCTGGGGAGCGGCGAAGAACTCGTTCGGCGTATTGGCCTCGATGATCTGGCCCGCATCCATGAACACGACGCGGTTGGCGACCTCGCGGGCGAAGCCCATTTCGTGAGTGACGACCAGCATGGTCATGCCCTCCTCGGCGAGGTCGACCATGGTGTCGAGCACTTCCTTGACCATTTCGGGGTCGAGCGCCGAGGTCGGCTCGTCGAACAGCATTACCTTGGGGTTCATCGTCAGCGCGCGTGCGATCGCGACGCGCTGCTGCTGGCCGCCGGACATCTGTCCGGGAAACTTGTTGGCCTGATGCGGGATCTTGACCCGCTCCAGGAATTTCATCGCGTTGACTTCGGCGTCCCTCTTCGGGATGTTCCGCACCCAGATCGGCGCCAGCGTGCAATTCTCCAGGACGGTCAGATGCGGGAACAGGTTGAAGCTCTGGAACACCATGCCGACCTCGCGGCGGACCGCATCGACGTGCTTCAGGTTCGGCCCGAGCTCGATGCCGTCGACGACGATCTCGCCCTCCTGGAATTCCTCGAGCGCGTTGATGCAGCGGATCAACGTCGACTTGCCCGAGCCCGAGGGGCCGCAGATCACGATGCGCTCGCCCTTCTTGACCTCGAGGTCGATGTCGCGCAGCACATGGAACTCGCCGTACCATTTGTTGAGGCCGGAAATCTTGACGATGGGGTCGGACATGATGACCTCGATCAGTTGCGACGGTGAGCGTTGAGGCGGTGCTCGACGAAGAGCGAGTAGCGCGACATTCCAAAGCAGAAGATGAAGTAGATGATCCCGGCGAAGGCAAAGCCGGTGAACGCGGTCGACGGCGTCGACCATTTCGGATCCGAGAACGACGCCCGGAGCGAGCCCAGCAGGTCGAATAGCGCCACGATCGAGACCAGCGACGTGTCCTTGAACAGCGAGATGAAGCTGTTGACGAGGTTCGGAATGACGTGGCGCAGCGCCTGCGGCAGCACGATCAGCGAGGTCGTCTTCCACCAGGACAGGCCCAGGGCGGCCGCCGCCTCGCCCTGCCCGCGCGGGATCGCGGCCAACCCGCCGCGGACGTTCTCGGCCTGATAGGCGCCCGTGAACAGCGAAATGCCGATCAGCGCGCGCACCAGACCGTCGACCGTGAAATTGCCCGGCAGGAACAAAGGCAGCATGTAGGTCGCGAAGAACAGCACGGTGATCAGCGGCACGCCGCGCCAGAACTCGATGAAGGCGATCGAGAAGATCCGGATTAGCGGAATGGTCGAGCGGCGGCCGAGCGCCAGCGCGATGCCGATCGGCAGCGAGGTGACGATGCCGGTCACGGAGACCACCAGCGTCACCAGAAGCCCGCCCCACAGATTCGTGGTCACGACCGGCAGGCCGCCGTGATCGAGCCCCATCAGCTTGATCACGACCGCGATGCCGACAAAGGTGGCGATGCTGGATGTCAGCGCCCGGCCGCCGGTGCGAACGCCGCCGCCGACAACGAAGGCGATCAGGGAGACGACCGCCGCCGTGATGGCGAAATCGGCCCAGACCGACTGGCCCGTCGCCTGGAGCTGGTCACGCAGCCAGGTCAGCGGAAAGATCAGCCAGTAGATCGCGCTGCCGACCAGCACGATGAGATTGCCGGCCAGCCAGAAGAGCGGTGCGATGGCTGAGGTCTTGGCGAGACTGAGCAGAGCCTGCCCGGCGCCGATGATGCTGTCGTCGAACAATTGCAGCAGGCCGGCCGTCCAGCTCAGGCCGAACCCGGTGATGCCGCCGCCGTGCAGCAGAAAGAACGCCACCACGGGAAAGGCGAAGAAGAAGAGACTTGCGTTCAGTCCTTTCGCCGGCAGGCGCGGAATGAGCAGCGGCAGCAGCAGAGCCGCCGCCAGGATCAGCGCGAGATTGACCCGCCAGCGCTCGGCCTCGGGATAGAAGCCGTAGATCAGTTGCGGCAGCTTGGCCTGGATGAAGGGCCAGCAGGCGCCGACCGTAAAGCCGGCATTCTCGGTCAGGCACGCCGTGCGATCCTTGCCGGTCCAGACCGCATCGACCATCAGGAACTTCACGGCAGGAATGACGGTGAACCAGAGCAGCAAGGCGCCGACGATCGTGAGCAAAATGTTGGTCGGCGAATTGAACAGGCGCGTGCGCATCAGGCCGATGAAGCCCGTGGTCTTGACCGGCGCGGGACGCTCGGTGAGCAGGTCCCGGCGGACATAGGCGGACGAGATGATGTCGCTCATGCGCCCAGACTCCGGCTGACGCGCCAACCGTAGACGCTCATGACGGCGCTCGTGAGCAGCGAGATCAGGAGGTAGACACCCATCGTCATGGCAATGATCTCGATCGCCTGCCCGGTCTGGCTCAGCGACGTGCCGGCGAACACCGAGACGAGGTCGGGATAGCCGATCGCGACCGCCAGCGAAGAGTTCTTGGTGAGGTTGAGATACTGGTTGGTCAGCGGCGGCACGATCACGCGCATCGCCTGCGGCACGACGATCAGGCGCAACGTGGTGCCGCGGCTCAGCCCCAGCGAGGATCCCGCTTCCATCTGACCGGAGTGGACAGACAGGATGCCGGCGCGCACGATCTCGGCGATGAAGGCCGCGGTATAGGTCGACAGCGCCAGCGTCAGCGCCACGAATTCCGGGATGACTCTTGAGCCGCCGGCAAAATTGAACCCCTTGAGCTGCGGCAGCTCGAAGGTGAAGGGCAGGCCGAACACCAGCACGGCCGCGAGCGGCAGCCCGAACAGCAGGCCCAGCACATAGGGCCAGATCCGGATCATCTGACCGCGCTGAAATAGCGCCCGCCGCGCATAGAAGCGCAAAACCCGCGAAGCGACGATGCCGAGGACCAGCATCGCCAGGAACGGCTCGAAGCCGCCCTCGCCGATCGGGCGCGGAATGACGAGCCCACGGTTGCTGATGAAGGCGATGCCCAGCAGCGAAATGCTCTGCCGCGGATTGGGCAAGGCCGCGAGAACCGCCAGGTACCAGAACAGGATCTGGAACAGCACCGGCAGATTTCGGCAGATCTCGACATAGATCTCGCCGACGCGCGACAACAGCCAGTTGGGCGACAGCCGGCACAGCGCGACGATGAAGCCGATCACGGTGGCGAAGAAGATGCCTACCACCGAGACCACGAGCGTGTTCAAAAGCCCGACCACGAACACGCGCAGGAACGTGTCCGAGCCGGTGTAGGGGATCAGGGTCTGGTTGACGTCGAAGCCGGCATTGTTCCGGAGGAAGCCGAAGCCGGCGGCAATGTGCTGGTTTTCGAGGTTCGTCCGGGCGTTGGAGACGATCTCATAGCCAATCCAGCCCAGGATCGCCGCGAAGGCAAACTGGACGGCGACGCCGTTCCAGCCTGCCTTGCCGCCCAGAACGCGCCTGATCTTCAGCGCGATCTGGGCCGGCGGTTTTCGAGCCTCGGTGCTCATCGCCGCGGATCAGGCGGGATCAGCGGATCGGCGGCGCGTACTGAAGACCGCCCTTATTCCAGAGATTGTTGAGGCCACGGCTGATGCCGAGCGGCGAACCGGCGCCGACGTTGCGGTCGAACACCTCGCCGTAATTGCCGGTGGCCTTCACGATCCGCACCACCCAGTCCTTGGTCAGGCCGAGCTGTTCGCCGAAATTGCCGTCGCTGCCGAGCACGCGCTTCAGCTCCGGATTTTCCAGTTTCGCCTTCTCGTCCACGTTCTTCGAGGTCACGCCGAGCTCTTCGGCGGTAACCATGGCGAACAGCGTCCATTTCACGATGTCGAACCACTGGTCGTCGCCGTGGCGCACCATCGGCCCGAGCGGCTCCTTCGAGATGATTTCGGGGAGCACCATATGGTCGTTGGGATTGGCAAGCTTGAGGCGGTTGGCGTACAGGCCCGACTGGTCGGTGGTGAAGACGTCGCAGCGCCCGGCTTCATAGGCCTTGACGGTCTCGTCGTTGGTGCCGAACGCGATTACCTCGTACTTCATGTTGTTGGCCTTGAAGTAGTCGGCGAGATTCTGCTCGGTGGTGGTGCCGGTCTGGACGCAGACCGAGGCGCTGTTGAGCTCGAGCGCCGAATTCACCTTGAGCGACTTCTTCACCATGAAGCCCTGCCCGTCGTAATAGTTCACGCCGGTGAAGTTGGCGCCGAGCGAGGTGTCGCGCGAGATGGTCCAGGTGGTGTTGCGCGAGAGCACGTCGATTTCGCCGGATTGCAGCGCCGTGAAACGATCCTTGGCGGACAACGGCACGTACTTGACCTTGGTCGCATCGTTGAAGATCGCGCCTGCGATCGCGCGGCAGAGGTCGACGTCAAGCCCGGTCCAGTTGCCCTTGTCGTCGGGCGAGGAGAAGCCGGGCAGGCCTTGGCTGACGCCGCAGGACAGCATGCCCCGGTCCTTGATGGTCTTGAGCGTTTGCGCATCGGCGGCCTGGGCGGAGAGGCCGGCGGCGACAGCGAGAGTGAGAGCCAGGGTTACGCGTTTCATGGGCTGAAGGCCTTTCAAAGTCGTCTCAAGGTCAGGAATGGCGTCTTTGGGATCGTCTCCGCCAGGGCTAGCCGCATCAAGACTAGCCTTGCAAGAGTCATGCTGGAAAACCTTGCCGAACACTCGCCCATCCCGGGAGGCCATACCTTAATCCCCGCCGCAGGCGTCCGCCGTTATGGCTGTGACGCAAGGTCCGGTCAGGCGATGGATCGAAGGTCGCGGCAGCCCCTCAACATGCGGCGACTGAATAGCACCCGCGCATCTCAGAACGACTGGCGAGCCGGGTCAAGGGGTTGACGGGACTCTTCTGTGTTCTGTTATTAACGGCAGCGGCCTTCGGCCGGCCCGCGGGCGCGGCGCGCCCGGTGGAAACGCGCTTTTTGAAAGCAGACGCATGGATTCCTCGCATCCCGCCCAACAGCACGCCGAAACCCGGCTGGTGACCTCCGGCCGCGACACCAAGGCGCAGAAGGGGTTCGTCAATCCGCCGGTGTTTCACGGTTCGACCGTGCTCTATCCGACCGCTGAGGACCTGCACGCCCATCGCGGCGAGTTCCAGTACGGCCGCCACGGCACCCCCACCACCAGGGCGTTCCAGGAGACGCTGATGGCACTGGAGGGGCCGCAATGCGCCGGCGTCGGCATCGTGCCGTCAGGCCTGTCGGCGATCTCCACCACCCTGCTCTCGGTGCTGAAGACCGGCGACCATCTGCTCGTCTGCGACAACGTCTATCGGCCCTCGCGCAATTTCTGCAACGGCATGCTCGCGCGCCTCGGCATCGAGACCACCTATTTCGATCCGCTGATCGGCGCGAGCATCGACAAGCTGTTCAAGCCCAACACCCGCGCGGTGCTGGTGGAGGCGCCGGGCTCGCAGTCGTTCGAGATGCCTGACATCCGCGCCATCGCCGAGGTCGCGCATGCGCGCGATGCGCTCGTCATCGACGACAACACCTGGGCGACGCCGCTCTATCATCGCTCGCTCGACCAGGGTGTCGACATCAGCATGCAGGCCGCCACCAAGTATATCGGCGGCCATTCCGACATCATGTTCGGCACCATCTCGGCCAACGCCAAGGCGTGGCCGCAGATTGCCGAAGGCATCCGCCTGCTCGGCGTCTGCGCCGGCCCTGACGACGTCTTCCTGGCGCTGCGCGGCCTGCGCACGCTGTCGGTACGATTGGCGCAGCATCACCGCTCGGGGCTCGACATGGCGCGCTGGCTCGCGGCCCGCCCCGAGGTCGCGCGCGTGCTGCATCCGGCGCTCGAGACCGATCCCGGCCATGCCATCTGGAAGCGCGATTTCACCGGCGCGTCGGGCCTGTTCAGCATCGTGTTGAAGCCGGCGCCGCAGAAGGCCGTCGACACCATGCTCGACACGCTCAAGCTGTTCGGCATGGGCTTCTCCTGGGGCGGCTTCGAGAGCCTCGTGATTCCCTTCGATTGCGACGCCTATCGCACCGCCACGAAGTGGTCGCCGGGCGGCCCGACCCTGCGACTGCACATCGGCCTCGAAAGCGTCGACGATCTCAAGTCCGATCTCGATCGCGGCTTCGCTGCCCTCAAGGCGGCAATGTGAGCCTGCTCACAAGGCATCGCGCCTCGGGACGCGGCAATCGCGCGCCGGCGGACGCGCAAAACGCGCGCCGCGGGAACGCGCAACCGCCGCAAACGTTAACGCGGATGCGCCAACAAAGGGTTTGAACCGCTGACGTTTGGCGCTAGCCTCACCAATCGACTCCAATCCGGACGCGGAGCATGGGAACGTTGGTTCTGCTCGATCTGATGGGCGGCGTGGCGCTGTTGCTGTGGGGCCTGCACATGGTCCACAGCGGGATTCTGCGCGCCTTCGGCCCGGACCTGCGGCGGCTGCTCGGCAAGGCGCTCGGCAACCGATTCAACGCGTTCGCCGCCGGGCTAGGCCTTACCGCGCTGCTCCAGAGCAGCACGGCGACGGCGCTGATCACCAGCTCATTCGCGGCAGAAGGCCTCGTCAGCCTGGCCGCCGCGCTCGCCATCATGTTGGGGGCCAATGTCGGCACGACGCTGATCGTGCAGGTGCTGTCGTTCAACATCGCAGCCGTTGCGCCTGTCCTGTTCGTGCTCGGGCTCGTCGCCTTCCGCTCCGGCCCACGGTCGCGGATCAAGGATATCGGGCGCGTATTCATCGGTCTCGGCTTGATGCTGCTGTCGCTGCACATCCTGCTCGACACGCTGGCTCCGGCGGAGAACGCGCCGGGTGTTCGTGTCATGATGTCCGCGATCACGGGCGATCCCGTGCTCTGCATCGTCATCGCCGCGCTCGTCACCTGGGCGGTGCATTCGAGCGTCGCCAGCGTGCTGCTGATCATGTCGCTGGCCTATTCGCAGTTCATCACACCTTACGCGGCCCTCGCGCTGGTGTTGGGGGCCAATCTCGGCAGCGCCATCAATCCCGTGTTCGAGGGCGCCCGGCGCGACGATCCCGCAAGCTACCGCCTGCCGCTCGGCAATCTCGCCAACCGCGTGATCGGGATCGCGCTGGTGCTGCCGTTCCTGAATGGGATCGCTGAGCACATGCACGCCTGGCAGCCTGATCTCGCCAGGATGACGGCGGCCTTCCACATCGCCTTCAACGTAGGCACGGCCGTCATCTTCATCGGCCTGCTCGACATCATGTCCCGGCTCCTGACCCGGCTGCTGCCTGATCGCGTCCGGGAAGACGATCCGGCCCGGCCGCGCTATCTCGACGAGAGCGCGCTGGAGACGCCGTCACTGGCGCTCGCCGACGCCGCGCGTGAGACCTTGCGCATGGGCGATCTGGTCGAGGTCATGCTGCGCAAGGTAATGGCGGCGATGATGACCGGCGACCGCGCGCTGGTCGACCAGGTCACGAAGATGGACAATGTCGTTGACAGCCTCGACGAAGCCATCAAGCTCTATGTGACGAAGCTGATGCGGGGCAGCCTCGACGAGAGCGAGGGCCGGCGCGCGATGGAGATCATCTCCTTCGCCATCAACCTCGAGCATATCGGCGACATCATCGACAAGAGCCTGAGCGAGCTCGCGACCAAGAAGATCAAGCGCCGCTTCCAGTTCTCGGCCGAGGGCGCCGAGGAGCTCGCCGCCTTCCACAAGCGCACGATGGACTCGCTGCGGATCGCCTTCGGCGTCTTCATGTCGGGCGATGCCAACGAAGCGCGCAAGCTGCTGGTGGAGAAGACCACGCTGAAGAACACCGAGCTCGCCGCCGTCGAGCGTCATCTCGACCGCTTGCGCGAGGGCCGCCCCGAGACCATCGAGACCACCTCGCTGCATCTCGACGTGCTGCGCGACCTACGCCGCATCCACTCGCATATCTGCTCGGTCGCCTATCCCGTGCTCGATGCCGCCGGCGAGCCTTATCGCAGGAGCGAGGCGGATGCCGCCCTGCCCGCCTCCGGCGCGGCGTCGGCGTTACCGCGCTAGCGGCGCGTCTCAGCGTTCCAGCGTCCTCGAGGCGCGGCCGCGGTTCTTGATGATCAGCATGATGTTGCGGATATAGATGATGGTCGCGAGCGCCTGTCCGAGGATGATGACGGGCTCGCGCTTCACGACGCCGTAGACCAGCGTCATCAGCCCGCCGCCCATCGAGCAGAACCAGAACGCCATCGGCACCACGCTGTTGCCGGCCCGCTCGCTCGCGATCCACTGCACCAGGAAGCGTGCGGTGAAGAACAGCTGCGCGACGAGGCCGAACGCCAGCCAGAAATCGAACTTGGCGACGAAGACGTCGTAGAGATAGTTATTCAACGCCTGACCGTATTGGATGATCATGCCTTCACCTCAGTCACATCTGGTGTCGGCTTCTTGCGGCGGATCAGCCACCACACGCCGACGAGATCCATGATGCCGATCCACAGCCGGTCGAAGAAACCATAGTTTGACACGCCGGAATGGCGCGGCCGGTCGATCACGTCGACATAGGCGATCTCGTAGCCTTCGCGGCGCACCAGCGCCGGCAGGAAGCGATGCAGCCCGTCGAAATAGGGCATCATCAGGAATACGTCGCGCCGGAACGCCTTCAGGCCGCAACCGGTATCGCGCGTTCCGTCCTTCAGAATCGCATTGCGGACGCCGTTCGCCACGCGCGACTGGAATTTCTTGAAGCCGGTATCCTTGCGTCCGACACGCTGACCGGCAGCGAGACCGACGCGCCCCGCCCCCTTCTCGACCGCCGCGATCAGGTCGGGCAGGAAGGCGGGATTGTTCTGCCCGTCGCCGTCGAGCGTCGCCACGATCGTGCTGCGCGCCGCGCGCACGCCACTGCGCACTGCTGCCGACTGGCCGCCTGATCTGGCATGGCGAAGCTGCCGGAGATTGTCCCGCTGCTGCATGATCGCGCCGAGCCGTTCGCCGGTCGCGTCCGTCGAGCCGTCGTTGACGTAGATGATTTCATAGGCCCAGCGGCCGTCGAGCGCCGCGCCGATCTCCTCGATCAGCGGCGCGATGTTGTCGGCTTCGTTGCGCACGGGAACGACGATGGAAACCGAAGGCTGGGACGACGACAAATCGAAAGCTCGTGGTTGGAATTGGCCTGCCCCGGGGAACCGGCGGTCCCGGCAGGCAGCCGCTTTTATGGGGCGGATGCCCCGTGGGCAACCCTTTTGAGACGGCCCGAGACCGCCCCTGCAAGAGGCACAATGGTGCCGTCGGCGCGGATGGCAAAGCCGAGCCTCCGGGCCGCGAACCAGTAGCGCACTGCCATGGCGCCGACCATGCCGACCAGAGCGCCGGCGACGACGTCACTCGGATGATGCGCGAGCAGCACCAGCCGGGTCAGCAGGATCACGATTGCGTAAGTGAACATGAACACGCGCAGGCGCGGCCACAGCGCCGAGACCGCAAACGCCAGCGCAAACGCCGTCACCGCATGACCCGACGGCAGGCTGGCATAAGCCCCCGTTCCCTCGAACGGGATGAAGTTGAACGGATCGGCCTTGCCACTCACGAACGGACGTCCGCGACCGATGAGATATTTCAGGATCTCGGCAACGAACACGGACAGGGCGACAGACAGAAACATGAACTGCAGCCGCGTACCGAGGCCGAGCAGCAGCCCACGACGGGTGCCGTGCAATCCCGCTGCAACGAGCGCCAGGAGCACCAGCGTCCCCCCGAGCACCGAGAGCACATACTCGTCCTTGCCGAAATCGGTAAGGATACGGATCGGCCACAGGCTCGGCGTGCCGCGCGTCGGCATCAGCTGGATCTCGGTCTGATCGAACGCGAGCATCAGCACGATGATCAAGGTCGCACCGGCCGCACTGAGCCACAGCGAATGCCGCGCCAGCTTTCGCGCGGCTTCGGCGCGGCGCGAATGCGAAGGCGTACGGACGAGCTGCACCAGGGCATGGCCCGACACCGCGAGCAATTGCGCGGGATAGCCCGGGCGTGGCGCGCTGTCGGCCGGCGCCGGCATCTACTCAGTGCCTTCCGAGCGGAAGATCGAGATCGAGATCGCGCGCCCTTGCGAGAAATTATAGCCGTCGATGCGGGTACCTACCTTGTAGCGCAGCCCGATCGCCTCGGCCCGCTGGACGAAGCTGCGCTCCGAGCGCTGCTCGATCAGCGCGAAGCGACAGCTCCCCTGCCGCAGGAAATCCGCCGCGCCCGAGCCGTCGGTGAGCAGCGTCTGCGTGCCCGTCAGGAACACGAGGCTCGGCTCGTGATAGCCGGCGGCGGCTGCCTTCGGCCCGACGCAGGTGACGTTGCGAAGCGCGCGTGCGATCTCGATGCTCGGAAACAGCGGGGTCAGCGACGGCAGCACGATGCCGTAGACCACGACCGCGAGCATCAGCGCTGCGACCAGCGCGTTGAGCAGCGAGCGCTCGGCGCGGTTGGTGTCGAACAGCCACCAGGCGAACAGACCGAAAATGAGCGAGGCCGCAATGAACGGCCAGGCCACGAACGCCGGTTGCCGCGTCAGCATGACCGCGCCGACCACGGCGATGATCGAGGCGGCAGCGGGAATCGCAAACCACCAGGCCGAGCCGCGCGCGAGCCACGAGCGCGACAGCACGTTGCGCTCCAGCGCACCGACGGTGAGGATCGCGATCGCCGGATACAGCGGCAGCACGTAATGCGGCAGCTTGGTCAGCACCGCCTCGAACACGATCCAGGACGGGATCAGCCAGGCCAGCAGGAACTGCGCGCCGGGCTCGCGCCGGGCCCGCCACACCGCCGGCGCCGCCATCGCCGCAAGCGGCGCGCCGGGCCAGAACGTGATCCAGAACAGCGCCAGATACAGTCCGGGCGGCGCGCCATGGGATTCCTGGGCGCCGATTTTGCTCAGCATGTCGCCGCCGACGGAATCGGCGAAGAAGGCATCGCCCGCGCGCCAGAAGATCGCGACGAACCAGGGCAGCACCAGCACCAGCATCCACATCAGGCCCCAGAGCGGACGCAGCTTCCACAGCCACGAGGCATCACGGTCCTGGATCGCGAGCGCGACGATGGTCAGGCCCGCGAACATCAGGATCAGCGGACCCTTGATCAAGATGCCGACCGCGAGCGCGGTCCAGAAGATCGCGGGCCAGCTCCAGGGCGGATGGGTCTCATCCTCTGCGCGCTGCCACGACAGATAGGCGCGCGACATCGCGCCCATCGCGGCGGTCACGCAGAACAGCAGCATCGCATCGGTTTTCGCGAGGCGTGCTTCGACGCCGAGCAGCACCGAGGCGCACATCAGGAGCGCGGCGAGCACCGCGGCGCGCCGCGTGACGAAGCCGAGCGCGGCCCAATAGGTCATGAGCACGGCGCCGATTGCGCCGATCAGTGACGGCAGCCGGTACACCCAGATCCGCAATTCGGCCTTCGGCAGCTTGAGCGCGGATGCGGCTTCAACCGCGGCCGACTGCAACCAGTAGATGCCGACTGGCTTCTTGTAGCGGACGTCTTCCTGGAAGCGGATGTCGACATAATCGCCGCTCTCGACCATCTGCTTGGTGGCCTGCGCAAAGCGCGCCTCGTCGCGGTCAACGGGCGGAATCGTGAAGAATCCCGGCAGGAATAGCAGCAGCGCACACAGCAGCAGGAAGCCAACCGCGCGGGCGTGACTGGCCGTGGCGTAGTCCAGCATAAGCACGAGCCGGCTGCCCGGATTCACGGGCGCTTTCGGCTCGCGGGGTGCTCCAAAACGGGGGCTGGGATAGGTCTCGGCCATTGGTTCCGCTTACGCTGAAACCGTCATTCCGACAACCGGTTAAGGCGGGGTCATTGAATTCGAATGACAACTGTGTCCGCGGCGCCAGTGGCGTCGATCACGGTCAGCCGCGCAAAGCCCGGACCGGGCGGATCGATCAGGCGCTGGCGGCGCCCGTCGATCTCGCCGAGTGATGTTCCATTAACCATGATGGTCATGGGAAGGACGCCGCCGGCGACCTTCACCGGCATGGCTGCGCTCCCCTCGCCGCCGGAACGGTCGACATCGATCCGCGAGCCGTTCAGCGGGAACTGGATGTGCAGCGCCTGCTCGCTGCCGGTCCGCAACAGGTCCCCGACCGGGCGGAACCGCTTCAGCGGCAATGGCAACTTGGCGTTGCTGGCGACCAGGGTTCCCTTCGGCGGCTTCGGCAACGGGGCCAGCGTCTTGCCGGTGCGCGCGAAGGCGTCGAACAGGATCGGGGCTGCGGCCACGCGGCCGATCAGCCCGGGAACCGGCGCGCCGTCGGGCCGACCGACCCAGACGCCGATGGTCAGGCGGCCGTCGAAGCCGACCGACCATGCGTCGCGATAGCCGTAGGAGGTGCCGGTCTTGAAGGCGATGCGGTTGTGGGCGGCATTTTCGGGCGGCGGCGTGCCCAGAAGCACGTTGCCGACCTGCCAGGCCGCGACCTGGTCCAGCAGCCGCAGCGGTTCCCGATCGTCCCGGCCGGTCATGAGGTCGCGCAACGGCATGGTGGTGCCGAGCCGGGCGAAACCCGTATAGAGCTGGGTGAGGTCTTGCAGTGTCACACCAACGCCGCCGAGTCCCATCGCGAGCCCCGGTGCCTCGTCCTTGGGCAGGACCAGATTGCCGCCGGCCTGCCGCAGCCGCGACGACAGCCGGCTCGCGCCGACGCGGTCGAGCAGCACGATCGCCGGCACGTTCAGCGACAATTGCAGCGCCTTCTTCACCGGCACCGTGCCCTGAAACGTCATGTCGAAATTTTCCGGCGCGTAGGAGCCGAAGCGGACGGGCCGGTCGTCGATCAAACTGTCGGGGTGGACGAAGCCGTCCTCGAACGCGAGCCCGTAGATGAAGGGTTTCAGCGTCGACCCCGGCGAACGGACGGCGCGGGTCATGTCGACCTGCCCCGCCCGGCTCTCGTCGAAATAATCGGCCGAACCGACGCGGGCGAGCACGTCGCCGCTCTCATTGTCGACCACGATGATGCCGACCGAGATATTGGGCCCGAGCGCAATGGCGCGGTCACGCGCCAGCGGTTCCAGCACCTTCTGCAGATTGGCGTCGAGCGTCAGCTTGATGACCGGCGTATCCTTGACCGTCGACAGCGCCGTGTCGGAGGCATGTGGCGCGAGGATCGGCATCGGCTTGCGCAGTTTTGGCACGGGCACGGCCTTGGCCTGCTTCGCGTCCTCAAGGCTGACCACATGCTCCTCGACCATGCGGTCCAGCACGCGGTCGCGGGCTTTACGTGCGGCCTCGGGATAGCGATCGAGCCGGCGCGTCTCCGGCGATTGCGGCAGCGCCACCAGCAGCGCGGCCTCGGCCAGCGAGAGCCGCTTCGGCTCCTTGCCGAGATAGGCGATCGAGGCTGAGCGGATGCCTTCGAGATTGCCGCCATAGGGCGCCAACGCGAGATAGAGGTCCAGGATCGCATCCTTGCTCATGCTGCGCTCGATCTCGATCGCCCGCACGATCTGCCGCAGCTTTGCATAGAGCGAGCGTTGCCGCCGCGGCTCCATCAGCCGCGCCAGTTGCATCGAGATGGTCGAGCCGCCCGAGACGATGTGGCCGCGCGTGGTGAGCTGTAGTGCGGCGCGCACGAGAGCGAGCGGGTCGAGACCGTTATGCGCGTAGAAGCGCTGGTCCTCATAGGCGAGCAGTAACTTGAGATAGGTCGGATCGACGTTGGCCTTGGCATCGACCGGCAGCCGCCAGCGGCCGTCGGCCATGGCATAAGCGCGCAGCAGCTTTCCGTTGCGATCGACGACCGTGGTGGAGACCTGGCGTGCCTCGTCGAGCGGGAGCGGGCCGAGGGAATAGACCCAGCCGACAAAGCCGCCGATGGCGAGGATGAGCGTGAGTGCGAGGGCCGAGAGGACACGACGGCCCCAGCCCTTTGCTCCGTCATGGCCGGGCTTGTCCCGGCCATCCACGTTCTTCGCCACGGCGCCACAGTTCGTGGATGCCCGGGACAAGCCCGGGCATGACGACTGAGTTTGAAGCGCCGACTCGTTCATTTCACACTCACTTCGCCGCCCGCACCTCGACGTTACCCGTCCCGGTCCGGCCGTAGCGCGAGGGATTGTACATGTCCTCGACATAGGCCTGGGGCAGCACGTATTTGCCGGGCGAGACCGCGCGCACGACGTAGGCGACGGTGAAGACCGACTTGGAGTCCGAGGCGCGATCGACCGCCGCCGTGAAGCGGTCGTCACGGAACTCGGTGTCTTCAGGCTCCTCGCCGTCCTCGATCCAGTCCAGCGTGCCGCTGTCGCCCGACGACACCAGCTTCGGATTATCGATCTCGAGGCCCGCGGGCAGATAGTCGGACACCATGATGTGGCCGTACTCGGGCTTCGCCTCGGTGATCTTAAGCACCACGGCGAAACGCTGGTTCTGCTTGACCTTGCTGATGTCGGCGGGCTTGCCATCGAGCGTGAAATAATTGCGCTCGATCTTGAAGCCGTTCGATGCAGCTGGCTCCGGCGTGACCGGCGAGCCCGACACCGAGACCACCGCCTGGACCGGCGCATCGCCGGTGTTGGTGATCTTCAGCGGCTTGCCCTCCAGCGTCACGGCCTTGTAGCTGCGGTACAGCGCGGTCTTCACCGGCTGGCCGTCGACTTCCATCGAGAGGTTTTCCTTGGCCAGCGCCCGCGCCGCCAGCACCAGCCACGCATTCTCCTGCGTGGAGGTGTAGGGCGTCAGGCCGCGCGCGGTCTCGACCCGCGACACCGCCTGCGTCAGCGTCGCCTTCGGCGCGTTGCCTTCGCTGGCGAGAGAGACCAGCGCGGCGGCATCGCGCAGCTGCGAGCCGTAGTCGGTGCGGCCGAACTCCAGCACCGGCTTCGGCGCGAGGCCGTCGAGGGCGGCACCGTAGACGCGTTCCGCGCGATTGCGGTCGCCGACCAGCGCGAGCGCGGCCGCAAGCTGCGACTTCGCGATCGGGGTCGCGAGGTTGCTCAACTTGGTGTCGGCGAGATAGCGGAGATCGCCGATCGGCGCCGCCCCGTTACGCGCGAGCACGTAGAGGCCGTAGGCGAGATCGCGCCCGCCGTCCTTCTCCGGCTCGTTGCCGTTCACGACCGAGTTGCGGATACGGTCGAGCGCGTTCTTGAACAGCACGTCCGGCACCGCAAAGCCTTTTTCGCGGGCGCGGGTGAGGAAGTCCGTCACGTAGGCGTCGAGCCAGGCGTCGTCGCCTCCGGCCGACCACAGGCCGAACGAGCCGTTGGAGCCCTGGCGTGCCAGGAGCCGCTCGACCGCATCGCGGATGCGCTGGTCGACCTCGGTGTCCATGGCCAGATGCGCGCCGGCGGCGAGCTCGTTGACATAGAGCAACGGCAGGGCACGGCTCGTGATCTGTTCCGAGCAGCCATAGGGGTAGCGGTCGAGCGCCTTCAGGATCGTTGCGGCGTCGAGCGCCGTCGACAGGCTGGCCGAAACCGAGACGCTGCCGGTGCCCGGGACGAGATCGGAGAACATGTCCGAGGTCAGCGTCAGGCTTTCACCCTTCGCCAGCGTCCGGATCGAACGCCGCGCCAGCACCTGTGTCGCCGCCTTGACGTCGAGCGCATAGTGACGCGCCAGCGCAAGGCCGTTCGGTCCCTTGATGTCGACGTCGAGCGTCGCCTGCCCCGCCGCCGTCGCGTCGATTGCGAGCGTAAACGCGTTGCGCTGCTTGGCGGCGAGCTTGACCGTGGTTGCGGGATTGCCGGTCATCTTCACCGGGCCGCCGGTCTTCACGTTGATGACGTAGTCGCCGGCCTGGCCCTCGACATTGTCGATCTCGAGGTTGACCGTGCCGTGGTCGCCATTGAGCAGGAAGCGCGGCAAGGTCGTGGTCAGCACCACGGGATCGCGGATCACGACATCCGTGTTGGCACGGCCGAGCTTGGTCGCGGTCCACGCCACCGCCATGACGCGCGCGGTGCCGGCGAACTCGGGGACATCGAAGCTCACTTCGGCGGTGCCGTCGGCGGCGACCGTGACGATGCCCGAGTAGAGCGCGAGCGGCTTTTGCGCGGGCGGAGAGCCCTGCAATTCGCCGGCGCCGGCATCGCCGCCGGACTTGATCTGTCCGCGCGTGCCCGACATGCCGTCGATCAGTTGCCCATAGAGATCGCGGATCTCCGCGCTCAGGCGACGCTGGCCGAGATAGTAATCGTCAGGCGCCGGCGGCTTGTAATTGGTCAGGTTGAGGATGCCGACATCGACCGCAGCGATGACGATTTTGGCGTCCTCACCCGGATTGAGCCCGTCGAGCTTGACCGGGATCTTCAACGTCGCATTCGGCCGAACCAGTGCCGGCGGCGTCAGCTTCACCTGGAGCGTGCGGGTCTGCTTGTCGATGCCGAACCATTTCAGGCCGATCGCCCGGCCCGGCATGCGTTGCGCAGCCGCATCGAGCGGGCGGCGCAGCGTCGCCACCACATAGGCGCCGGTGCCCCAGTCCTTGCCGACCGGCAGTCTCACCTGCGCGGTACCTTCCTTGACGTCGATGGTCTGCGTCGTCAGCAGGCGGTCGCCGAGCACATTGACGGTGAGCTTGCCAGCGCTGCGGACGTTCACCGACACCGTCATGGTGTCGCCGGAGGCGTATTGCGGCTTGTCGATCGAGGTCTCCAGCAGGTCCGGCGTGTCGGCGCTGCCGTCGGAGTACCAGCCGACGTCGAACTGCACCGAGGTCACCGGACCGTCGGCGTCGTTCGACTTCACATCGAGCCGGTAGCGGCCGGGCTGCGGGCTAAGCGAAATCCGCGACGGCTTGTCGGCAGCGATCGTCACGTCGCCGTCGGAAACGCGCGAAGTCGATTTGACCGGCTCGTACTCCCAGTAATTGTTCTGGCGATACCACTGGTAGCGCGACTCCATCTTCAGGAGCTCGTAGCGCAGGCCGTCGCGGCGCAGCCTCTCGCCTTCGGGCGAGACGAACACGACATCGAACTCCGCATTGTCGCCCTCGGCGACGTTCTTGTCGCCGAACAGCGGCTTGATGCCGATCATGGCGTTGGCGGGTGCGACCGGCAGCACGATCTTGCGCTCAACGGCACGGCCGCCGGTCTCGACCATGCGAACGAAGATCTGCGCCTCCTGCGGGCGCGTCGAGGCAGGCTGCTTGTCCAGCGTCACCGGGAAGGTGGCAACGCCGTTGGCGTCGGCCTCCGGCAAATTCTCCAGCGGCGTGCGCTCGTTCGAGGTGGTCTCCTCGTCCGCGACGCCGAACTGGTAGCCGGCAAAGCCTGGGCGTTCGCTCGCGGGCGCGACCAGCATGTCGCCTTCGAGCTGGAGGCCCGAAGCCGGCGCGCCATAGAGGAAATGGCCATCCGCCTTGAGCTCCACCGGAGCGTTAGCTTTGATCAGCTTGTCCTTGGCGGACAAGTCGAATTCGATCCTGTCAGGAACGTAGTCCTCGACCATGAAGGTGGTTTCGCCGACCGACGAGCCCTTCGGATCGGTGAAGGCACGCACCCGCCAGGTCCCGGTCGGGACGGCCGAATTGAGCGGCAGGGACAGCGTGCGGCCGCCGGCGCCCTGGTCGGCCAGCACGGCGCGGCGGAATTCGACGCCGTCGGGGCGCTCGATCACCAGCGTCAGCGGCCCGCCGGCAACGGCATTGCCCTGCCCGTCGCGCAAAAGCGCGGTGAGATAGACGGTCTCGCTGGAGCGATAGACGCCGCGCTCGGCATAGACGAAGGCATCGGCGCCCGATGGCACCGCCCGGCCCGAAAGGCCGCGGTCGGACAGGTCGAAAGCCGAGGTCTTCAGGCTCAGGAAGGCATAGTCGGCCTTCTCGCCGGTGACCGTGAGCATCGCCGGCGACAGGCCGCCTTCGCCGCGCGCAAGGCCCGCCTCGAACAACACATGGCCGCTATCGTCGGTCTTGCGGGTCGCCAAAATCTCGTTGTTGCGGGCGACCAGCCGGACCTCGGCCTTGCCGACCGGGTCGGTCGAGGCCAGCGAATTGACGAAGACGTGGATGCCGTCATTGCCGGAATAGGCGGTGACCCCGAGGTCTGAGACGATGAACCATTGCGTCGCGAGCTGGTAATCGTCGTCCGAGCCCGGCCCCTTGGCCGCGGCGGTCATCACGTAGACCCCGGGCTGGAGCTCGCCGAGCGCCTGGTCGACCGGGAATGCGGTGGTGACGTCCTGGTTCAGCGTCATCGCGGTCGCGAGCTCGCCGGTCCAGACCTTGACGCCACGCTCGCCGCCGAGATCGGCGAGCTGGTAGCGCGACAGCGTCTTCTGGAAATCGCTGTCGACGACCGTGTTGATCAGGTTGCGGTCGCCGATCCTGAAGACGTTGACGCTGACCGCGGGCGTGTTGACGCTGACCACGGGAATGCCGCGCTGGCCGGTCCGCGGCAGCACATAGGCGCGGCTGGTGAAGCGCACGAACGGCTTGCGGTCGCGCACATAGACGTTGAACTCGGCGGATTTCGGCAGGCCCTCCTTCACGGTGGACGGCAGGCCGGCGCGCAGATTGATGTTGTAGCGCTCGCCGTGCTTCAGCCCGTCGACGCAGAGCTGCTTGCCTTCGGCCGACAGCGCCGGCTTGTCCTGGCCCGCCAGCGCTAGGTACGGCGCGAAATCGGTGCGCTTGGCCAGCTCCTCCGAGAACTGGAAGCAGGCGCGCGGGCTCGCCGAATCCGAGTCCACGGTATAGTCGAGCAGCCGGAAGCCGTGCTCGTCGCGCATCTTCTCGTATTGACCGCGGACGTCGGCGACCTCGCGCATGTCGAGCGACAGCCGCAGCGCATCGAGCGCCGGCCGCCACAGCTTGCGTTCGGCCAGCGACTTGCCGAGCACGGCGAGCGCATCCGCCTCCTCGCCCGGATTGCCGGCGCGCTGGTAGGCGATGTAGGCGGCGGTCGAGGCCCGCTCCAGCAGGAACGTCTGCTCGCTCGAGCTTTTCGGCGAGATCTGGAAGATCACCTTGGCGAGCCGCAGCCAGTTGCCGGTATCCTCCGGCGTGGTCGCGGCGATCTGGCCGAGCACCGACAGCCCGGTGCGGAAATCATTGCGCCGGAAGGCGGCGTCGGCGTCGGTGCGCAGCGTCGCGCTGGTCTTGGCTACCGGCCCCGCCTCGCTCTTGATCTGGGCCTCCAGCTTGATCGCGGAATCGGCGAGGTCGTCGCGCTTGAACGCCTTGTCGGCGGCCAGCGCTGCGCTAAGGCCGAGCGCCAGCGTGGCGCAGAGTGTGACGGCGCGAACAAGACCGATCATAATGGACTCCCGGAAATCGCGGCGAACGCCGCGTGAGCATGAAATGCGCGGAAAGGTGACGGACTCAAGGCGATGGAACCAAAGGTGCAAATCGTCGCATTCGCCATGACAAGGCAAGCCCTGAGGAAACCGATCGAGATATCACCGCGCACGCCGTCCTGATGGCGCAGCCCTACCTGACCGATCGACCGGCGGCCGTGTCCCGGAAGCTGGCCAGCGTTCCCGGCGATGTAATCCATCGTCCAGTCCGCTGCCGCTCAACCCGGCACCCTGACACCCCACCGTTCCGCTTAGTCGCGGCGTTGAGGAAAACGGTTCGGTTCAGACTTGGCGGGAGCGAGGATTTTTCATATTTGGCGTGATAGAAGACCGGCAGGCGGCAGCCGAGGCCGGCATCAAGACGGTCCCATAGCTCAACTGGATAGAGTAGCGGATTTCTACTCCGCGGGTTGCAGGTTCGAGTCCTGCTGGGATCGCCAGAAAAATTCAAGAAACCCCTATAAAATAAGCACTTTTTAAATTTCAAGAAAATACCAATTCTCGAAAAAGCAAGAATGGATGCCGGTGTATGCCGGATTTTTCGAGCCAGATTCCCGAAAAAATTACCGAACTGATTCTTTCGTCCCCTCCCGCTGACATACCGACCGCTCAGATCGAATTGAAATGATTCGTCAATCCCCCTTTTTGCCTTCGATAGAGCAGCGGAGTTCTAATCCGTGGGTTGAACCGCGAAAAGCCTATAATAACCAGTTACTTATGTCGCGACACCTTGAACGTGCGTGATTGTTATGATCTCGTTTTGGTTGTTCGCATACACAGAACGTGGATAGAATTTGTGAGTAGCAGTGTTGTGTCAGCAAAATCCGAACTGCAATTGCTCGCGGAACGTCTCAAACGCACCCGCGAGGCGAAGAACCTAAACCAGGCGGATTGGTGCCGCTTCGTTGGAATCGAACCGCAAGCCTGGAGCAACTACGAGAATGCGGTGCGGCGAATTTCGATCGATCAAGCGATCAAGGTCTGCGTGGCCACTGGAGCTTCGCTCGATTGGATATATCGCGGTCATTTGTCCGGACTGCCGGTCGAACTTGTGACGGCGCTGCAGGCAAAGATTGATAAGAGGAGCAGGTACAAGGCAGTGAACCTGCGCGAGGAGAGCTAATGACGGGCGAAGGGCTGGTCTAATGAGCACGGAAAACGAGCGCCTGAAAATTCAGGCAAGCTTTTGGAACGGCCTAGCGATCGCAGCCGGCGCCGGCGGCATCATCCTGCCGTTGCTGCAGGCCTATTCGAACGATCAACTATGGAGCGCGCAAGTATTCCCCCACTTTTCGAAACTCGCCTACACCACGCTCCTGCCGATGGCGGCGGGCCTCTTTTTCGCGTGGATCTTCCACGGAATGGCGAAGTCGTTCGCCGACCGAATGACCAACGACTAGATCAGCAACCCACCATGTGCACAGAACGAATGTCGGAGGTGACATTAGCGTCAATGCTGGTATCAAACGCTGGACTTCACTCGCAATGGTTTAGGTATGCAGCTTTTCAATCCGAGCGTTCAAACCGAATACGATCGCATCATCGGTAAGATTTCTGAAGATCCGTTCGCTTCCGCCCAAACGCTAGGAATACGGGATGTACTTCGCGCGCACTTCCTGATTACTGATTTCTTTATAACAGAACAACGAGAGCTGGGCGGGGTCGGCCCAAAGGATATGAAGCTGCTCGAGTCAGCGCTTTACCGACCTTGGGCGGAGTTCGGTGGGGTAGCCAAATGGCCTGATCCTTTGGAGAAGGTGGCGACCACGTTATTCGGCTTGATCAAGGATCACCCGTTCCACGACGCAAACAAAAGAACCGCCCTACTCTCAACGTTGTTCCTCCTTGCAAAGCGTCGCCGGATTCCGAAGTGTTCGAAGGACGACTTTGAAGACTTCACGGTGGAAATCGCGGAGATGGAGATCGTAAAGCGAGCCCGCTATCAGCAACTGAGCGAGAACGAAGACGATCCAGAGATAAAGTTCATCGCGCATTGGCTGCGACGAAACACTCGCGAAATCGACGATCGCGAATATTCGATCACCTATCGCGAGTTACGAAGTATTCTTCAGCGGTACGGATTCGTATTGGAGAATCCGAACAACAACACGATCGACGTCGTGAAGGTCGAACCACGCACGGGCTTGGCAGCCCTCTTCGTTGGCGGAAACTCTCGCAGGCGCATAGGACGCATTGGTTTCCCTGGCGACACAAAACAGGTATCGAAGGCTGATCTTCGCAAGGTCCGAAAGCTATGCAAGCTTACATCGGAACAGGGAATAGACTCGCAAAGTTTCTATCATGATGTCGACGATATGACGTCCTTGCTTGCTGAATATCAGCAAAATCTCCGCCGCTTGGCGAACCGCTAGAGGCCTCCCGGAAAAACTCCCGAACTTTGCCGGCGGGACTGCTAACCCTCTGATTGTTGAAGAACTTTCACCGCCCAACTGAATCCTTTCTACTCCGCGGGTTGCAGGTTCGAGTCCTGCTGGGATCGCCAGCCGCGTCAGGCGCGGCGTATTTTTGGCTAACCGTTTGCACCGAAACGCCGGGAGTATTCTGGTCGCCATCGCTCTTGGAGGTTGCCGCCGACGCAGTTCTTCACATGAGCGCGGCCGAACTCGACGCTGCACTGTTTCGCGCGATCCAATGGCTTGCGAATCACGGTACGCCGCACGCGAGTAAGTAGGCTCCTGCAGGCGCTGGCCAAGGCGCATCGGGCGATCAACCTAGCGAGGAAAGTCGGCAATGAGCGATGCAGACACAGGCGAAGGCGAAGAGCTCATCATGGCCGACACTGGCTTGGCTGTGGCGGAGGAGCTGGCGGAGATGGAGATCACGAAGTTCGACCTCGATTGCGCCCTAGTCAGCTTGACGCTATGGACGCAGGGATATCGCCCAGAAGGTGGCGAAAGCGAAAAAGAGAGGGCTGTTAATGGCAGCTTGTTCCGCGACGGAATCACCCAATTCGTCAGCTGCTTCGACAGCAAGAATCGCTTCCCCCTTGTAGTGGAAACGGTCTACCCGAACGCCACCGGCGTAGCCCCCTACTTCAAATGGCTGCGCAACCTGAGGAACTCCTACACCGCGCATAGGCATGGCGCGGCCCGCCAGTGCAGCATCGCGGCAGTGGTCCGCCCGGGAACAGGTGCGTTTCTTGGCCATTCCAAATTGTTTGCGGCCTATGTTGGTCCCAGCCAAGACGGCCATGCTCAACTGTTGGCCGTTGTGTCGTTGGCGATCCGCTATGTCGAGGCTCAGATTCTGCGCCTGCAACAGCAGTTTATCGAGGAAGCCTCCGCGATACCACCTGAGCAGTTATTGATGCTCCCGCGTGGAGCGGCTGTTCAACCGCAAGGCCCAGCCCAAATGGGAATGAGCCGCGGGGACGTCAGGAAGGCAATCGCGCGCGAACTTAACGAAACGATCGTAGGAGATATTACGGCGGAAGCCCAAGAGCCTCGCTGATGCGCGAAACAATCCCCGCCCCTCCTCCGACGTCCACGGCCGAAAGCAGGGCGCTGCACATCGACTGCCCGCAAACGTGGAGCCGATTTGTCGCGTCGATCCCGTGGACGATTTCGATTCGCGCTGCCGGAATTTCGGTGCCGCTTGATCGACGTGACGGACGCACAGTTACCAATCCTTTTACTTCACGAATACGTGGGTACCCTCGCCCCGGTCTTTGAACCTGACGGACGAACCCTATCTATGCGCCGGGCGACGTGCGCCCGATAGGGAATTCGATGCTGCCAACCGAGTGGACGAGAATGGCTATCGCATCTGCGGTTGCCGTGATCGCGATGTCGTATTTGGCAATCGACGCTGGCGTCGTGAACTCCAGCGTGATCACACGGCGCATCGAGACGGCGCGGGCCTCCATTGCGGACGCGGCGGCCAGTCAGCATCAACTCGCTTTCGCTATTCAGGCCTGGGCGCGCCCAAGCCGCCAGAAGCCGGACTCGGAGCCACGCTTGGAGCACTGCCTGGCGATCGATTGAGTCAGGTCGCAGCACCAAATCAGCCGACGCCTAAGCGGCATTTCTTTTGTTCACGGTCCGACTCCGCTTCGTTCCAAAAGCACGAATCGTCATCGCAAAAATCGGCAGCGCGCATTTGTTAATGTCGCGTTTCGCTCGCTCGGTTCGTTCATGCATCCAAGGTCACGAGCACGGGCCGCAAGCGGTACGCGTCGATCGCAGCGTTCGACAGTAGCAGCCTGCGCCGCTCGCCGCGTAGCATCATGCGATCGATCCTGTTCAGGATGAAGCGGGCTGAATCATTGGGCTCGCCGGTGAGCAGGCCGGATTGGTCGAGATATTTCCAGGCGATCTCGAAAGACTGCGCGCGTAATTCGGGGTCTGTCATAGCCGGCCAACGTCGGCGGGGAACGGATGTTCCTAACCGCGCAACGTCAGTCCGGCGCGACGAAATGCGCAGCGCCGCGGAATGAGATCACGACCAGCACGTTGGCTGCAACGTAATGGAGTGGTGCCGACCCGCCAGCCCCGGTCGGCTTTGAAGGGCCCCGTGCTTGTCCCCCCGAGCACGGGGCTTTCTCATGCAGGCCAGCCAGCGCCCCGACCTCGTCCGGCCATTGACGCGAGATCTCGCCGAGGATGCGATTAGTCCGTCTGCTCGTCGCGCCGGTCGCGGGCAAGCTGATGCCAGGCCAGAGCCAGTTGGATCAGTCTCTGCCGGTCGGCGCCGTCGGCGGACGCCGCGGCCCGCTTCATCGCCGCCTCGGCTTCGTGCTGTGGGTCGTACTTGGGGCACATGAGGCCGAACCTAACCGACCGATATGGACGGACCGATGGCAATTTCGTCCGTATGAATGCGGGGTGGCTTCACGTCGTCCGAACCCACCCTGACGCATCTGTGAACTGCGTCACAGCCTGTAACCGGCGTCTCGGCTAAACAGAACTCAACCGCTCGCACCGCCGCGAGAGGGCATGGGTGGTCCATCATGACACAGGAAGCAGCAGCCGAGGCTCACGTCCCAACGCGACGCGCAAGGCCCGACCTGTTCGGCGCCACGTTTCTTGCCACCATCGGTATCGTGATGCTGGCCTGGATCGCAGGCCTGGTCTGGGCCGCGATCGCGTTCTTCAACTGGCTGGTGTGACGCGCGAAGCGATCAGTATCGCTTCAGCAAGCAATACGTTGCCCAGACAAAAAGAGGCGGGCCTGCGCCCGCCTCCTTGTTTCAGACCTTGCCTGAAGCCTCAGTAACAGGCGCGAGGATCGGCCTGCACATACTGGCCGCTCGGATAGCGGTAGTAGCAATTGCCCTGGGCGAAATAATAGCCGGGCCGCGAGGCAGCCGTGGCGCCGGCGATCGCGCCGGTGGCGCCGCCGATCACGGCACCCGCGGCCGCGCCCGAGGCGTTGCCCGAGATCAGGCCGCCCAGCACGCCGCCGACGATGGCGCCGCCAAGTGCGCTTGCGCCGGGATCAGGCGGAGGCGGCGGCGGTTCGTAGGCGACGGGAGGCGGCGCCGGAGCATAGGCCACCGGCATGTCGTCGAAGTAATCCTCGGAGATGTAGGCCGGCGGGCCGGCCATCCGCTGCGGATAATAATACCAGACGCCGCCGACGTCCCACCACCAACCGGAGCGGCCGTTGCGGACCTCGTGGCGCCAGCGCCCGCCATCCCAGGCGCGATTGCCGCGATAGGCGTGTCCGCCCCAGTCGCGCTCCGGTGCGGGGCCCCTGGCGTAATTGCGTCCGGGCGGCGGGCCGCCTGCTCCGTGCGGCCCGGGACCGGGGCCGCCGGCGTGGGGCTGGCCGCCGGGCTGTTGCGTGGGCCGGGCCGCCTGCTGCGGCGGGGGGCCCTTGCGCATGTTCTGATTGTTCTGGGGCGGCGCACCGGCGCCGGGCCCCGCAGGCGGCTGGGCCTGGGGTCTTGGCGGCAATGAGTCCTGTGCCTGCGCCGACAGTGCGACAAGGGACATGGCCGAAACCAAGGGAATAATGATCTTCATGCGGCTGGACGCACTCATGCGTGCTTGACCCCCTACTCTCGCGATTGCCGTGGTGCCTAGCGCGATAGACGATTCGCCTCGCGCCTGGCTGATGCCGGCGGACATAACTGACCTGCTTTGGTCGGCTAAGTCCCGTTACAAATGATTAAGATCACGGCAATTTTCGGCCCTGGGGGCGCGGCGGAACCGTTCTAGCGCGCCGGCTCGATCACATTGCAGTTGGTCCGCCCCGACATCAGGCAGTCCTGCATCTTGCTGGCCGCGGTGAGATCGCGGGCGAGCCACCAGCCGACACCGAGGATCACGAGCGCGATGATCAATCCGGCAATCGCGCCGCGACGGTTGTCGCCGGATTGAGGTTTTGCGAGGGATTTGGGCTTTTTGCCCGGTTCGGGCTTGGATTCGGGCTTGGACTCAGACTTGGACATAACTGGCCGATCGCAGGGGTGAGCCGGCTTTACCACCTCTGCGACGTCGCGTCACATCCCGGCCGATCGTTCAGCCCCGGGTCTGCCGGATCGCATCCTTGCGCGAGGTTTCGACCGCCGGAGTGGCCCGAGGTGCGCACGTCGTCAGCAAGAATGCGGTCTGGGTGCATTCCCAATCCGCGCCGAGGACGGCACTTTCGATCGGCTTCGGGCGGGCGAGCAACAGTGCGACGCCAGCCAAGGCGACCACCGCGACGGCGATTGCGAGCGCCTTCGGGCTCAGTCTTGAGATCATCATGCCCGTGCTCCGTCTCGTACCGGGCGGACGCTATGCGCCGCTCCGTGTGGTCCTCTATGAAGGACATCACAATTCGGCAGTTTTTCGGGGCTACGAGAGATCGTCGGTGGTGGCGATTTTTCGTCTACCTGATCGGCTGCGATTATGGGTGGCTTCGCGACGCGCGCCGATGTACACGCTTCTGCGTCGCGTGGTGCCTGCTATGCCCAGCCGACGTACCAACAGTCACCGATGTAGGATTGAAAGCGAGGAAGGCAAGGCCCGTGAGTGGATTTAGGGAACCCGGGTTTTCAGACCGGCAAAAGGCGGCGCAGGAAGCGCGCAAAAATCTTTTGAACAAATTCAAGTCGCAGCCCGGGCTGGATGATCCGGCGGTGGCGGCACGTCGTGCTGAGCGCGAGGCGCTCGCGGCCAAGCGCGCAGAGGCAAAGGCCGCGCGCGAAGCCGAGAAGGCCGAGCAGAAGCGTATTGCGGAAGAAGCTGCAGCGGCCGAAGCCGCGCGTATCGCCCGCGAAGCGGAAGAAGCGATCGCCAAGCAGGCTGAAGTCGAGGCCGAGCAAAAGGCCAAGCGCGACGCCCGCTACGCTGCCCGAAAGGCCAAGCGGAAGTAACGTTCGCAAGTCACGTTCAACTCACGTCGCGTTCAAGTGAAGTTGAACTGAAACATCGCTGGGGGCGGTCCATGTGACCGCCCTCGGACTTCCAAGCGCGCGGCTGCCTTCGCAGACGCCGCGAAGACGGCGGAAGATCAGTTCTTCTTCATCATCCCGTCGTCTTTCTTCATCCCGTCCTTCGACATGTGGTCCTTCTTCATGCCGTCGTCCTTGGACATGGTGTCCTTCTTCATGCCGTCCTTGGACATCGTGTCCTTCTTCATCATGCCGTCGTCCTTGCCCATCTTGTCCTGGGCAAAAGCGGCCGGCGACAGCGCGAGGCCAAGCGACAGAGCGGCAGCCGAGACGCCGAGCACGATGCGGGTGCGAATGGTCATGAGTGATTTCCCTTCGAGATGGTGTTTGTCAGCGACGGACGCCGCTATCTGATCTCGACGGATTGCCCGCTGGCGTTGTTACGCGCCCACTGACAAAATTTCTGCGGGCCGGCTGCGAGGATGTTCCGTGTGCACTGCAGCAAGGCCGGCACTTGCCCCGGCATTCGGTCTCGAACTATCAGATGAGAGAATATTGGGTGAGAGACCGGCTAGGATGGACCTATGCGCTGGTCTCAAGGACCCAGCCCACCTCACACCAAACAAGAACCGGCCAAGGGCCGTCCAAGGGGATACACCATGCTCACGCGCCGTCATCTGATCGCGACCGCCGTCGCCGCACCCGCCATTCTTCGCTTCGGCACGGGTACCGCGCATGCCGCGACCACGCTGAAGATCTCGCATCAATTCCCGGGAGGGACCATCGACAAGGGCGACTTCCGCGACCGGCTTTGCCGCATGTTCGCGGCTGAAGTCGCCAAGCGCAGCAAAGGCGACATCGCCGCAGAAATCTATCCGAACTCCTCGCTGATCAAGACCAACGCGCAGTTCTCCGCGATGCGCAAGGGCGCGCTCGACATCAGCCTCTATCCGATGCCTTACGCCGGTGGTGAGCTGCCGGAGACCAATATCGGCCTGATGCCGGGCCTCGTGACCACCTACGACCAGGGCATGCGCTGGAAGAAGGCGCCGGTCGGCAAGGCGCTGACCGACTTCCTCGCCGACAAGGGCATCATCCTGCTCACCTGGGTGTGGCAGGCCGGCGGCGTCGCCAGCCGCTCCAAGCCGATCGTCGCTCCTGAAGATGCCAAGGGCATGAAGGTGCGCGGCGGCTCGCGCGAAATGGACATGGTGCTCCAGACCGCCGGCGCCTCGGTGCTCTCGGTGCCGTCGAACGAAATCTACGCGGCGATGCAGACCGGCGCCTGCGATGCCGGCATCACCTCCTCGACCAGCCTGATCTCGTTCCGGCTCGAAGAGGTCGCGAAGTCGCTGACCTCCGGTGCGGGTGCCTCCTACTGGTTCATGCTCGAGCCGCTGATGATGTCGAAGGCGATTTTCGACAAGCTGCCGAAGAACCAGCAGGACGTCCTGCTCGCCGTCGGCACCGAGCTCGAAGCCTTCGGCCGCAAGGGCGCGCAGGACGACGACGTCGAGGTCGCCAAGGTCTACGAGAAGGCCGGCGCCAAGGTCAGTGCGCTCGATGCCGCCACCGTCGGCAAATGGCGCGACATCGCCCGCGACACCGCGTGGAAGGATTACGGCGCCAAGACCGCGACCGCCGCCAACCTGCTCAAGCTCGCCTCCGACGTCGGCGCATGAGCCACGGTCCGCTTCCGGATCGTGACGACCAGGCGAACGCTGCCGCAAGGACCGGCCTTGCGGCGGCGATCGATCGCGGTCTCGCCGTCCTCAACACCATCATCGTCGTGTTCGCAGCGATCGCGCTGATCGCGGCCTGCGCCATCCTGAGCTACAGCGTGCTCAGCCGCGCTCTGTTCAAGGCCGCCAATTACTGGCAGGACGAGGCCGCCGTATTCCTCCTGGTCGGCGCCACCTTCATGACGGCGGCCTATGTGCAGCAGAACCGCGGCCATATCGGCATCGAGGCCTTTGTCGGCCTGCTGTCGCCGCTCGCGAACCGGATCAGGCTCTGGCTGGTCGATGCTGCGACGTTCCTGTTCTGCGCCTTTTTCGCCTGGAAGTCCTGGACGCTGACCCATGAAGCCTATGTCGACGGTCAGGTCTCAAACTCGATGTGGTCGCCGCCGCTCGCCATTCCCTATTCGCTGATGGCGCTCGGGATGAGCCTGCTCTGCATCCAGATCCTCGTGCAGCTTGCGCTGCCTTTCGCAGGAGCCAGGCGTCCATGAGCGTTTTCGGTATCGGCCTCGCCTACGGTATCGCGACGCTGGTCGTGATGTTCTCAGGCATGCCGATCGCGTTCGCGCTCGGCGCGGTCGCGGTCGTGTTCATGGGCATCTACATGCCGGCCGCGTCCCTGGATACGGTGACGCAGAACGTCTACGAAGAAATGGCCTCGATCACGCTGCTGTCGATCCCGCTCTTCATCCTGAAGGGCGCCGCGATCGGCAAATCGCGCGCCGGCCAGGATCTCTATTCGGCCCTGCATGCGTGGCTGCATCGCGTCCCCGGCGGCCTCGGCGTCGCCAACGTGTTCGCCTGCGCGCTGTTTGCGGCGATGGCGGGCTCCAGCCCCGCGACCTGCTCGGCGATCGGATCGGCCGGCATCCCCGAGATGCGCAAGCGCGGCTATTCCGGCGGATTTGCCGCCGGCATCATCGCGGCCGGCGGCACGCTCGGCATTCTGCTGCCGCCCTCGATCACGATGATCCTGTTCGCGGTCGCCGCGGAAAAATCGCTCGGCCGTCTCTTCCTCGCCGGCATCGGGCCCGGCCTGCTGCTGGTGTCCCTGTTCGGCGCCTATGCGGTGATCCGCTTCCGCCAGGAATATGCCGCGGCGCAGGCGATCTTTGAGAAAGGCGGGCCTGAGGCGGCGATCCTGGCCCGCGACGAATACACGCTCGCCGAACGCTTCAGCGTGCTGCCGCGCGTGATCCCGTTCGTGCTGCTGCTCACCGGCGTCATGATCGCGCTCTATGGCGGCTACGCGACGCCGTCGGAAACCGCCGGCCTCGGCGGCCTGCTCGCGCTGGCGCTGATCGCGGCGATCTACAGCGTCTGGCGGCCGAGCGACCTCGCCCCGATCTTGAAGTCGACGATCCGGGAGTCGACCATGCTGATGATGATCATCGGCATGTCGCTGCTCTATTCCTACGTGATGAGCTATCTGCACATCTCGCAATCGGTCGCCGAATCCATCGTCGCGATGCACCTGCCGCGCTGGGAGCTGCTGTTCGCGATCCTCGTCATGGTCGTCGTGCTCGGCTTCTTCCTGCCGCCGGTCTCGATTATTCTCATGACCGCGCCGATCATCCTGCCGCCGCTCCGCGCCGCCAATTTCGACATCATCTGGTTCGGCGTAGTCATGACCATCGTGATGGAGATGGGGCTGATCCATCCGCCGGTCGGCCTCAACATCTTCGTCATCCGCAACGTCGCGCCGGACATTCCCTTGCGCGAGGTGATCTGGGGTACCCTGCCCTTCGTGCTGCTGATGATGCTCGCGGTGCTGCTGCTGTGCTTCTTCCCGGGAATCTCGACCGGCCTGCCGGACCTGGTGATGGGGCCGGACGGGAGTAGGTAGAGGCAATCGCAATTGCCGTAGGGTGGGCAAAGGCGCGCAGCGCCGTGCCCACCATCTCTCCTCGATCCCGATAAAAGTGGTGGGCACGCTTCGCTTTGCCCACCCTACGAGCTAACCCTAAGATCTCTACGATTTATCCTTCCGCCGTGACTTCGGCGCGATCGTGCTGCCGGCCACCACCTGCAACAGATCCTTGCGCACGGCCTCGATGTGCCGCTCCAGGAAGCGGCAGGCCTCCTCGACCTTCTGCGCGCGGCAGAGCGCGATCAGATGGGCGTGCTCCTTCTCGGCTGTTCCCATCGCCTTGGTGTTGGAGAGCTGGAGGCGCGTATAGCGGTCGCTGGTCTGGAGCAGTGACAGCACGATCGCGCGCGTACGCGGCTGGGGGGCGTGAACGTAGAGCGCCATGTGAAAATCGGCGTTGAGCTGGCCCCATTCGCTGACGTTACGCGCCTTGATCGCCTTCTCAAAACTCTTGTGGATGTCGTCGAGCCCTTCGAAATCATCGGCGGTGAAACGCGGCGCCGATTGCGCCAGGAGGCGTGGCTCCAGGATTCCGCGCAGGTCGAACACATCGTTGATCTCGTCCAGCGACAGCTCCGAGACGATCGCGCCCTTCTGCGGGACGATGCGCACCAGGCCTTCGGCTTCGAGCTGGAACAGCGCTTCGCGCACCGGGATGCGACTGACGCCATAGGCCTCGCCAAGTGCGTCCTGCCGTAGCTGCGATCCGGCCGGATAGGTGCCGTCGAGGATCGCCTGCCTGAGCTGGTCGACGATCGCGGCCGACAGCGTGCGATGCTTCAGAGGCTGTTTCATCTGACCTTCTGTTGTCCTTCCCGACTCATCCGGCCGAAGCGGTCTCTCTCTTGCATGTTGAGGGGCCCAACAAAAGTGTGCGGCCCGGCAAAAGCCAGTGCCCAGCAAAAGCGCGTCCTGCCGCCGAAATGACCGCAATCTCCGTTTGACACGCAAAATGTATAAATTATACATTTGCCGATAGCACGAGATTTCTCAGGGGTCGGGGCCTCTTTCATGATCGAGCAGACGATGCCGGCCACGCGCGCACTCAGCGTTCGACACATGGTCGTCCGCGCGTCCAGTGCCCTGCTCGCCGTCGAGCGCGTCGCGCTGATGGGCCTGATGTACCTGCTCACCGGGCTGATCCTGGTGAACGTCGTCACCCGCTACGCGCGTTTCCCGATCTACTGGATCGATGAATCCGCGGTCTATTGCGTTGTCTGGCTGACCTTCGTCGGCGCCTCGGCGATGACGCGGCTGCGGCTCGATTTCGCCGTCACCATGCTGACGGAACGTCTTTCGCCGCGGCACCAGAAGATCGCAAAGGTGATCTCGACCGGCATGGTCGTCGCGTTCGGAATCGCACTGATCGTGACCTGCGTGCTCTGGATGGACCCGATTGGTCTCGCGCGCGCCGGCTTCGACGGGCGCAAGCTCGCGGCTGAGACCTTCAACTTTCTCTACACCGAGCACACCCAGACGCTGAACTGGCCGACCTGGGTGCTCTATTTGACGCTGCCGATCTTCGCGGTCTCGATGACCATCCACGGCCTCGCCAACCTGCTGGAAGATCTCGAACTGGTCCCGCGCACGCCGCCGAAGGGCTTTGCGCTCTCCGAACTCGACGGGGTCAACTGATGATCACGTCAGCCGCCTTCGTCGCGATCATGCTGGTCGGCGTGCCGATCGGCCTCTGCCTATGCCTCGCCGGCCTCGTCTACATCGCAGCATCCGGCAATCCGGTGCTGTTCCAGTCCTATCCGCTCCAGCTGTTCGGCGGCGTCGACAGCTACGGCCTGATCGCCATTCCGCTCTTCATCCTGATCGGCGAGATCATGAACGGCGGCGGCATCACGCGGCGCATCGTCGACATGGCGATGGCCTTCGTCGGCTCGCTCAAGGGCGGGCTCGCCTACGTCAACATCCTCGCCAACATGTTCATCTCCTCGATCCTGGGATCGGCGACCGCGCAGGTCGCGATCATGGCCCAGATCATGGTGCCGGAGATGGAGAAGAAGGGCTACGACAAGACCTTCGCGGCGGGATTGACCGCCTATGGCGGCATGCTCGGCCCGATCATTCCGCCGTCGGTGATGTTCGTGGTCTACAGCGTGCTCGCGCAGGTCTCGGTCAGCGACATGCTGATCGCCGGCATCGTGCCGGGCGTGATCCTCACGGTGATGTTCTGCCTCGTCATCGCGCTGATGGGATACGTCTACAACTATCCGCGCGCCGATTATCAGACGCCGCGCCAGCGCGTCATGACGATCCTGCGGACGTCACCCACCCTGCTGATCCCGATCGTCATCGTCGGCACCATCCTCAGCGGCCTCGCCAATGCGACGGAATCCGCTGCGGTCGGCGCGGTCGCCGCCGCACTCGTCGGGAAATACTGGACCAGGGAATTCGAGTTCTCGCAGCTGCCGCAGATGATGCTGCGCAGCGCCATCTATTCGGCGATCGTGCTGTTCCTGGTGGCGGCCGCGGCGGTGTTCTCCTGGGTCCTGATCTTCGGCAAGGTGCCGCAGGAAACCGCCGGCTGGATCCAGTCCGCCGCCAAGGACCCGGTCAGCTTCATGCTGATCTGCAACGTCATCCTGCTGATCATCGGCACTGTCATCGACGGCATTCCCGGCCTGATCATGACGGTGCCGATCCTGCTGCCGGTTGCAACCGACGTCTACCACATCGATCCCCGGCATTTCGGCGTGGTCGTCGTGATCAACCTCGTGCTCGGCCTGCTGTCGCCGCCGGTCGGGCTCTGCTTCTTCGTCGCGGCCGCCGTCACCGGCGCCAAGCCCGGCAAGATGTTCATGGTGACGCTGCCCTTCTTCGTCATCTCCTGCGTCCTGCTGGTGCTGCTCTCGCTCTACCCCTCGCTCTCGCTGATCCTCATCAAATAGGCCCGTTCAAAAGGAAGCCCGACCATGCCGCTTTCACGCCGCCGCTTTCTCGCCGCCAGTGCCGCCGCCTCGGTGTTCGCACCGTCGCTGGCGCTTGCCCAGGCCAAGGAATTCCGCCTCGGCCTGATCACGCCCAACGGCCATTCCTGGAACAAGGCGGCGCTCAAGTTCGGCGACGATCTCAAGGCGGCCACCAACGGCCGGCTCACCCTGACCGTATTCCATTCCGGCCAGCTCGGCAACGAGCCCGCGATGATGCAGCAATTGCAGTCCGGCGCGCTCGACATGGGCTTCATCCAGGCCGCCGAGCTCGGCTCGCGCGTGCCGCACATCGCCGCGATCAATGCGCCCTACATCGTCCGCTCGACGCCTGCGGTCGCGAAATTCGTGCGGCATCCGGCGGCCGTGAAGCTGTTCGATGTGCTGCCGCAGGAGACCGGCACCATCGGCCTCGGCTGGGGCATCACCGGCATGCGCGCGGTGTTCTCGTCCAAGGACCTGAACTCGCTCGCCGACATCAAGGGCATGAAGCTGCGCATCAACCCGACGCCGGTCTATCGCGACTTCTATTCCTCGCTCGGTGCCGCACCGACGCCGATCCCGACGCCGCAGGTGTTCGACGCGATGGCCAACGGCCAGGTCGATGGCCTCGAGGCCGATCTCGAATTCTCCTGGAACCAGCGCTTCGACAAGGTCTCCAAAGTGATCCTGCAGATGAACGCCGTCTTCATGCCGATGGCCGCGGTCGTTTCCGGCCGGGTCTGGCAGACGCTCCCCGCAGCCGACCGCGAGCTGATTGCCAAGACGGTGAAGTCGACGCTGGACGCGCAGATCGACGAGTTGGCCTCCAACGAGCCCGCGCTGATCGAGAATTTCAAGAACGCGCCGATCCCGATCCGCCAGGTCCCGCCCGGCGACACCGAGGCTGTCATCGCCGAGTTCGACAAGATCTGGCTGCCCAAGGCACCTGTTCTCGCCGAGCTGCGCAAGGTCGGCGCGACGCTCTGATCCCATTCGCCATCCTCTTCACCACAGCCGGCGGATCCAGCCCCCCGCCGGCAAACTCACTTGGAGTCACATCATGAGCCGCCGCGTTTCCTGGGAAGGCGTCTTCCCGGCCGTCACCACGCAATTCCACGATGATCTCTCGCTCGACATCGACGCCACCGCCAAGGTCATGGACGGGTTGATCCGCGACGGCGTCTCCGGTCTGATCGTCTGCGGCTCGGTCGGCGAGAACACCTCGCTGGAGCGCAAGGAGAAGGTCGCGATCATGGAGACGGCGAAATCCGTCGCGACCGGCCGCGTGCCCGTGCTATGCGGCATCGCCGAATTCACCACCGCCTTTGCGGTCGAAACCGCCAAGGAAGCCGCGCGCGTCGGCATCGACGGCGTGATGGTGATGCCGGCGCTGGTCTATTCGTCGAAACCGCACGAGACCGCCGCACATTTCCGCGCGGTTGCCAGCGCGACCGACCTGCCGGTGATGCTCTACAACAACCCGCCGATCTACAAGAACGACGTCACCCCCGACATCCTGGCCTCGCTCGTCGACGTCGAGACCGTGGTCTGCTTCAAGGATTCCTCGGGCGACACGCGGCGCTTCATCGACACCAGGAATATGGTCGGCGACCGCTTCGTGCTGTTCGCAGGGCTCGACGACGTCATCGTCGAGAGCATCGCCATGGGCGCGGTGGGCTGGGTCTCCGGCATGTCCAACGCCTTCCCGCGCGAGGGCGAGACGCTGTTTCGCCTTGCCAAGGCCGGCCGCTTCGCCGAGGCCATGCCGATCTACGAATGGTTCATGCCGCTGCTGCACCTCGACGCACGCCCCGACCTCGTCCAGTGCATCAAGCTGTGCGAGCACATCATGGGCCGCGGCACCGCGCTGACCCGCCCGCCCCGCCTCGCGCTGCTGCCGCAGGAAAAGGCCGAGGTCGAGGCGATGATGGCGAAGGCGCTCAAGAACCGGCCGCGCCTGCCGGATGTCGGGCTGAAGGCGGCGTAGGCGAAGGTCTCGTAGGGTGGGCAAAGCGGAAGCGTGCCCACCATTCGCAAATTCGGTCGCGGAGAGATGGTGGGCACGGCGCTACGCGCCTTTGCCCACCATACGAAGCTAGGAAGCCGCCCGCTTCTTCTTCGCGTTCAGCGCGGAGGCTACGCGGCTCACAGGCGGCTTGCCCAGCACGCCGCTCATCTCGTTCGTGGCCGCCAGCAGCTTGTCCATGTCAATGCCGGTCCTGATGCCCATGCCTTCGAGCATGTAGACCACGTCCTCGGTCGCGACATTACCGGTCGCGCCCGGCGCGTAGGGGCAGCCGCCAAGGCCGCCGGCGGCGGCATCGATGACGCGGACGCCCTCCTCCAGGCCGGCATTGAGATTGGCGAGTGCCTGGCCGTAGGTGTCGTGGAAATGCATCGCGAGTTTTGCCGGCGGGATATTGGCGCTAACCGCGCGCAGCATCTCCTTGGCCTTATTAGGCGTGCCGACACCGATGGTGTCGCCGAGCGAGATCTCGTAGCAGCCGAGTTCCCATAGCGTGTTGGCGAGATCGGCGACCGCCTTCGGCTCGATCTCGCCGTCGAACGGACAGCCCAGCACGCAGGAGATATAGCCGCGGACCTTGACGCCATCCGCCTTGGCACGCGCCAGCACCGGCTTGAAGCGCTCGATGGACTCCGCGACCGTGCAGTTGATATTGGCGCGCGAAAAGCCTTCAGAGGCCGCCGCGAACACGGAGACGACTTGCGCGCCGGCAGCGCGCGCGGCGTCATAGCCCTTCTCGTTCGGCACCAGCACGTGGAATTCGGCGCCCGTGACGTCGCTTACGCCGCGCAGCACGGCGTCCGAGCTCGCCATTTGCGGGATCGCCTTGGGCGACACGAAGGCGCCGACCTCGACCGTGGTGAGGCCAGCGGCGACGAGCGCCTCGATGAAGGCGATGCGAGCCTCGACGCTGACGGGCGTCTTCTCGTTCTGGAGGCCGTCGCGCGGCCCCATTTCGATGATGCGGACGGGATCGCTCATCTCACTCTCCCGATGGCTCGACCACGGCGAGCTCGACGCCCTCCTGGACGATGTCTCCGACCTTGCATTTGATCGATTTCAGCACGCCGGCATAGGGCGCGCGCAGCGTCTGCTCCATCTTCATCACTTCCAGGGTGAGGATCGGCGCGCCCTTGTCGAGCTTGGCGCCCTCCTCGGCCAGCACGGCGACGACCGTGCCTGGCAAGGGCGCCGCGATCTTGTCCTCGCCGACATGCTCTTCGCTCTCGCCGCCGAACGGATCGACCCAATGCAGGTCGAAGCGGCCGTTGCGTGTGCGCAAATACAGCTCATGGCCGTCGATCACGGCTGCGACCTGCGATTTGACGCCATCGAGCGTCAGATCGAAGCCGCCATCCTTCGGCACGACGGCAAACGCTAGCTCGCGGTCGCCGATCACCAGCGTCGACGGGCCGCTGCCGTAGTTCAGCGTGATCTTCTGCTCAGGTCCATGGCCGACGCGGAAGGCAAAGTTGCGCTGGCGGCGACCGACCGGCATCCAGCCGAAGGTCTGCCAGGGCGAACTCGCCTCGTCTTGCGCGGACTGCCGCTCGTCGTTGATAACAGCGGCGACTGCTGCGCATAGCTCGAGCTCGCCGGGTGCCGGCGGGGCCTGCGTCAGCACTGCCAGCTCGCGCTCGATGAAGCCAGTGTCGATCGCATTGGTCCGCACCTTCGGATGCGTCATCAGCGCCGACAGGAACGGGATATTGGTGACGATGCCGCGGACGTCGGAGTCTTGCAGCCCGCGGTTCAGCCGTTCGATCGCGACGTCCCGCGTCGGCGCCCACGCGATCATTTTTGCGAGCATCGCATCGTAATAGGGCGAGACCGTATCGCCTTCGCGATAGCCGGCGTCGATGCGCAGGCCGCCCGTTTCCGCCGGCAAGCGCCAGGTCGAGATCCTCCCGACCGACGGCATGAAGTTCTTGGTCGGGTTTTCCGCGTAGACGCGCGCCTCGACCGCATGGCCATTGAGCCGGAGCTCGTCCTGCTTCAGCGGCAGTGCCTCGCCGAAGGCGACGCGCAGCTGCCACTCGACCAGATCGATGCCGGTGATCAGCTCGGTCACGGGATGCTCGACCTGAAGACGCGTGTTCATCTCGATGAAGAACACGTCCTTGCCGTCGGAGACGAACTCGATCGTGCCGGCGCCGACATAGTTCACGGCTCCGGCCGCCTTTCGCGCGGCGGCGCAGACGGTCTCGCGCTGGGCGGGATTGAGCGTCGGCGACGGCGCCTCCTCGATCACCTTCTGGTGCCGGCGCTGCAGCGTGCATTCGCGCTCGAACAGCGACAGCAGATTGCCGTGGCTGTCGCCGATGATCTGCACCTCGATGTGACGGGGATTGTCGACATATTTTTCGATCAGCATGCGGTCGTCGCCGAACGCGGCCTTGGCCTCGCGCTTGGCGCTGACAATCGCCGGTCCAAGCTCATCCGCCGAGCGAACGATGCGCATGCCGCGGCCGCCGCCGCCGGCGGACGCCTTCACCAGGATGGGAAAGCCGATCTTGTCCGCGGCCTTCGAAAGCGTCGCATCGTCCTGGGCCTCGCCGTGATAGCCGGGCACCAGCGGCACGCCGGCCTTCTCCATCAGCGCCTTGGAGCCGGACTTCGAGCCCATCGCCGTCATCATCGCGGCGGTCGGGCCGACGAACACCAGGCCCGCCTCCAGGCACGCCCGCGCGAACTCGGCATTTTCGGACAGGAAGCCGTAGCCGGGATGCACGGCCTCGGCGCCGGTCTTGCGCGCGGCCTCGATCAGCCGCTCGGCACTGAGGTAGCTGTCGCGCGCCCGCGCCGGACCGAGCAACACGGCTTCATCTGCGAGCGCGACGTGCATCGCGTCGCGGTCGGCCTCGGAATAGACCGCGACCGTGCGCAGGCCCATGGCTCGCGCGGTGCGGATGACGCGGCAGGCGATCTCGCCGCGGTTGGCGATCAGGAGCGTGCGAAAACGCCGGTAGAGCATTGAACGGTCCATCGCATCACATCCTGAACAGGCCGAATTTGGTAGGCTCAATCGGCGCATTCGACGCCGCGGAAAGGCCGAGGCCGAGCACGAGGCGCGTGTCGGCCGGGTCGATCACGCCGTCGTCCCACAGGCGCGCGGTCGCGTAATACGGATGCCCCTGGCTCTCATATTGCGCGCGGATGGGCTCGCGGAACTTGTCTTCCTCTTCTTTCGACCAGCTATCGCCCTTTGCCTCGATGTTGTCGCGGCGGACCTGGCTCAGCACCATCGAGGCCTGCTCGCCGCCCATCACCGAGATGCGCGCGTTCGGCCACATCCACAGGAAGCGCGGCGAGTAGGCGCGGCCGCACATGCCGTAATTGCCGGCGCCGTAGGAGCCGCCGATCACGACGGTAAATTTCGGCACCGAGGCGGTCGCCACCGCCGTGACGAGCTTGGCACCGTCGCGCGCGATGCCGCCGGCCTCGTACTTCTTGCCGACCATGAAGCCCGTGATGTTCTGCAGGAACACCAAGGGAATGCCGCGCTGGCAGCACAGCTCGATGAAATGCGCCCCCTTCAGCGAGCTCTCGCTGAACAGGATGCCGTTGTTGGCGATGATGCCGACCGGATAGCCCCAGACATGGGCGAAGCCGCAGACCAGCGTCGTGCCGTAGAGTTTCTTGAACTCGTCGAACTCCGAGCCGTCGACGATACGGGCGATAATGTCGCGCACGTCGAACGGCTTGCGGCCGTCGACTGGCACCACGCCGTAGATCTCTTCCGCCGCAAACAGCGGATCGCGCGGCCTGTGCATGTTGAGGTTCGGCCGCACCGACGGCTTCAGCGTGCCGACGATGCGCCGGGCGATGCCGATCGCATGGGCGTCGTTCTGGGCGTAGTGGTCGGTCACGCCCGATTGCCGCGAATGCACGTCGGCGCCGCCGAGTTCCTCGGCACTCACCACCTCGCCGGTCGCGGCCTTCACCAGCGGCGGGCCGCCGAGGAAGATGGTGCCCTGGTTGCGCACGATGATGCTCTCGTCCGACATCGCGGGGACATAGGCGCCGCCGGCGGTGCAGGAGCCCATCACGATCGCGATCTGCGGAATGCCCTGCGACGACATCTGGGCCTGGTTGTAGAAGATGCGGCCGAAATGGCGCTCGTCCGGAAAGATCTCATCCTGAAGCGGCAGGAAGGCGCCGCCGGAATCGACCATGTAGACGCAGGGAAGATTGTTCTGCCGCGCCACGTCCTGCGCGCGCAGATGCTTCTTCACCGTCATCGGATAGTAAGTGCCGCCCTTGATGGTGGCGTCGTTGGCGACGATCACGCATTCGCGGCCCGAGATGCGCCCGACGCCGGTGATGACGCTCGCCGAATGCACGTCACCGCCATAGAGGCCGTACGCCGCCAGCGGCGACAGCTCCATGAACGAGGTGCCGGGATCGACCAGCAGGTCGACGCGCTCGCGCGCCAGCATCTTGCCGCGCGAGGTGTGGCGGTTGCGCGAGACCTCGCCGCCGCCGCCGGCGACCTGGCTCAGTTTTTCGCGCAAGTCCGCGACAAGCCCGCGCATGGCCTCGGAATTGCGCGCAAAGTCTGATGAAGACGTATCGATGCTGGAATGGAGCGGCATGTTGATTCCAATGAGGTGAAGGTTTCAGGCCGTCTCGGACATCAGCTCGCGGCCGATCAGCATGCGACGCACCTCCGAGGTGCCGGCGCCGATCTCGTAGAGTTTTGCGTCGCGCCAGAGACGTCCGACCGGGAATTCGGAGGTGTAGCCGACGCCGCCGAGCGCCTGGATCGCCTCGCCGGCCATCCACGTCGCCTTCTCCGCGGAATAGAGGATCGCGGCGGCCGCATCCTTGCGCAGCGTGCGGGCGTGGTCGGCCCGGTCGCAGGCGCGCCCAACCGCATAGACATAGGCGCGCGCCGACTGCCAGGTCGCGTACATGTCGGCGAGCTTGCCCTGCATCAGCTGGAAATCGCCGATCGGCTGGCCGAACTGTTTTCGTTCATGCATGTAGGGCACCACGGCGTCCATGCAGGCCGCCATGATGCCGAGCGGGCCGCCCGACAGCACCGTGCGCTCGTAATCGAGGCCGGACATCAGCACCTTGACGCCCTCGCCGACCTTGCCGAGCACGTTCTCTTCGGGCACCTCGCACTCGTCGAAGAACAGCGGATAGGTGTTGGAGCCGCGCATGCCGAGCTTGTCGAGATGCTGGCCGTGGGTGAAACCCTTGAAGCCCTTTTCGATCAGGAAGGCGGTCATGCCGCGCGGGCCCGCCTCCGGATCGGTCTTGGCGTAGACGACCAGCACGTCGGCGTCGCCGCCATTGGTGATCCACATCTTCGAGCCGTTGAGGACATAGCGGTCGCCGCGCTTGTCTGCGCGCAGCTTCATCGAGACGACGTCGGAGCCCGCGCCGGGCTCGGACATCGCGAGCGCGCCGACATATTCGCCGGAGATCAGTTTCGGCAGATAGCGCGCGCGCTGCGCGTCGTTGCCGTTGCGGCGGATCTGGTTGACGCAGAGGTTGGAATGGGCGCCGTAGGACAGCCCCACGGCGGCCGAGCCCCGCGAAATCTCCTCCATGGCGACGATATGGGCGAGATAGCCCATGCTGGAGCCGCCATATTGCTCCGGCGCGGTCATGCCGAGCAGGCCGAGGTCGCCAAAGCGCTTCCAGAGGTCGGCCGGGAACAGATTGGCCTTCTCGATCTCGGCGGCGCGCGGGGCGATCTCCGCCTCCACGAAGGCGCGCAGCGTGTCGCGCAGCATGCTGATGTCTTCGCCCAGATCGAAATCGATGCTCGGGATGTTCAAGGCGATTCCTCCGTATTCTTGTCGGGTCCGAACCTACCCCCGCCCGGGCGTCCCAGCGGTCGAAAAGGTTGCATTTTCCGCCAAGTTTGGCGAGGATTTTTCATGCCCTTTCAAGCCGCGACCGCGACGCCCCGCCGCGCCATGACCCCAGCCGCCTTCGTCCGCGGCGTGGTTGCCGCTTATGCCCTTTACGGGCGGGATCCGGCCGAAGCCTTGGGCAAGGGGCAGGTCACCGCGGACCTCGTTCGATCCCGCGACGGACGGGTGACGGCGGCCCAGTTCGAGGCGCTGGCCGGCCATGCCATGCGCGAGCTCGACGACGAAGCGCTCGGCTGGTTCTCGCGCCGGCTGCCTTGGGGAACCTACGGCATGCTGTGCCGCGCCTCGATCACGGCCCCCAATCTCGAAGTCGCGCTAAAACGCTGGTGCCGGCATCATCGCCTGCTGACCGAGGACGTGCTGTTCGAGCTCTCGCTTGGTGATGAGACCGCGACGATCTCCATTCGCGAACAGCGCGACCTCGGCCCCTTGCGTGAATTCTGCCTGGTCACCCTGCTCCGCTATGTCCTCGGCTTTTCCTGCTGGGCCGTCGATTCCGCGATCGCGCTGCGTGCGGCCGAGTTTCCCTATTCCGAGCCGGGCCACGTCTCGGTCTATCCGACGATCTTCTGCAGGCATTTGAGCTTTGATGCGGACGGCGCCCGCATCGTGTTCGACAAACATTATCTCTCTCTGCCGCTGACCCGCAGCCCCGCCGATCTCGACAGCATGCTCAAGGGCGCGCTGCGGCTCACCGTGCTGCCCTACCGGCGCGACCGGCTGCTGGTCGAGCGCGTCCGCCGCGTGCTGCGCAATGCACGCGGGCGCATTCTCGGCGCCGAGGATGTCGCAAGCGAGTTGGCGCTCTCGACCCGCACCATGCACCGGCGCCTGCGCGAGGAAGCGACCTCGCTGCGCGATCTCAAGGAAGAGGCAAAGTTCGAGCTCGCCAAGCAGGAGCTGATGCGCGGCCGCGCCCCCATCAAGCGGATCGCGGAGATCGCCGGCTTCCGCAACGAGAAGAGCTTTTCGCGCGCCTTCCGCACCTGGACCGGCGCTAGCCCGCGCGAATTTCGCGAGCGCTATCGCTGAGGCGCGGCGTCACCTGCTTGTCATAAATTGACGTCCTCCGAGATCACTCTCGGAGGACGCAATCTCTCGGATCAGGTCGCGATCTCAGGCGTTAGTTCTGCGCGCCCTGGCGAGCCTTGGGCTGCTTCGTCTGCTTCGGCTGGAAGGCGAGCGCATCGTTGCTAGTCTTGGCGCCGCCGGCCTGCGAGCACGTGCCGCCGATGCCACCGGCCGCCTGACGGCAGGCTTCCATCGTCGGATAGCCGCAGCCGTGAGCGGCCTGGGCGCCGTTGGTGATGCAATAATCGTCGGCCTTCGCAGCCGGCGCCGACAGAACAAAAAACGCAGACGCAAACAGCGTCGCAGCAGAGGCTGCGATCGTCTTCGAAGTCGATGTCATGATGTCTTTTCCTGCTTAGGGTCCCACAAAAGCATCCCCGGCGTGCGACGCAGACCGAGGTTCACACCCTGCATCTAGGCAGCGCAAAGATGCCGACAATCACGGTTGCGCGCATTGCAGTCCTGCCTAAATCACATGTCACAGTTAGGTGAGTTACTAAGCTATTATAGCTATCCGAATAGACCGCACCGCGCGCAAGCGCCCCCGACTTCGGAACTTCAGTAGCGAGACTTGAACGCCCTATCCGACGGGTGCCGCCACTACATCCTGTAACGGCAGCGGCACATCCTTCGCGACGCCCAGCACCGGAAAGCTGCGGACGTTCTTCACGTCAGGCATCGCGGCGAAATGCAGCAGCTGCTGGCGCATGCTTTCGACGTTCGGCGCGACGCATTTCAGCAGGTAGTCGGTGTCGCCTGAAATCCGCCAGCACTGCTGGATGCGCGGGATCGCGGCAATCGAGCTCTCGAACGCCTCCAGCACCGGCTGGGCCTGGCTCACGAGCTGGATCGAGACGAACGAAACCACCTCATAGCCGAGCAGCCGCTCGTCGATGACGGCGCGAACCGCCCGGATCACGCCGCGGCTGAACAGCAATTTCAGCCGTCGCAGGCAATTGGGCGCGGACACGCCGACGCGCAGCGCCAGCTCGTTGTTGCGCACCCGCCCGTCCTGCTGCAGCTCGGAGAGTATCTTCAGATCGACGCCGTCGAGCTGGTCACGCCCGGCCATACCCCACCCTCGTCATGGTCGTGTCATGCGCAGCAGCGAAGCACGCGGCGGAATTGGTGCCAACCGCCTTAGGCTTCCCCAGGGCTAGAAAAGCGCGGGCGGGAAGCTTGCCTGCGCCCCATCCTTCGAGACTGCCGGCTCCGCCGTGCCCTCAGGATGAGGTCGAGTTTTGCGTCGAGATATCAGGGTGAGGAGCCCGCCAAAGCTGGCGTCTCGACCGGCCGAGCTCGTCCGTCAACCTCCAGCTGTCATCTACGATAGCCCTCGGATTATCCCAGCCATCCACCGCGCCGCCGGTGGTGATCGTAGGCAAAGGGTCGTCAGCCGAGCGCGCCGCGCCCGAATTGTGCTGCGATAGCAGGATTGGTTGAGCAACGCCGATATGTGTCCCGCCGGCGGTGATGGTCGGCAGTGGATCGTTGACGCTCTGCCCGGCCATGTGATTGCGGAGAATGACCAGGAACGGCTCCGGCCAGCCAAATTTTGCGGCACCGGCATAGATGCGCGCGAGCGTCTTCGGCGCGAGAGGCTTCTTGCGGTTGAATATCGACTTGCCGTTGATCGACCAATCGATGATTTCGCGGGCCGGCCGCCACGGCTTGACGCCGGGGATTAGGCGAGGCCCTCGGCCTTCTTGGTGTGGGTCGGCACCGGCCACGAAACGCGCTCCCCGTCGCTGCGCGCCATCAGAATGAAGCGCTGCCACTGGGCTGGCCTCTCCCGCCTGCGAAGGGACCATCGTTTCGGCCCCCTCCGCTGCATGGGGCGCTGTCATCACAGGCGTCCCTGCTGGTATCTGTGCAATGGCATCCGACGACATGGCCGCGCGAATCGCCGCTTCAACCTCGATGGCAGACGCGGCGGCGGGCAACTGCACCACCTTGCCGCCGATGTTGTAGTGCTGGCGGCCCGAGAGCATGACCATGGTCAATGCCTCGATGCCCGGGACGTCGCTCATTCGGTGCTTAAGATCGTGAATGCTCATGCGTGATCATGAGCGCTGATTTGCCTTGCGAAGAGAATGCGTGCGGAACGCAATCTGTGGATGGCGGCACGAGCCATGCACAGATTTGGACCGAGTTCACGCCACCCGCGCACGCCAACCTGAATATCGTTTTGCTTGCATTTTTCCGGACTAGCAACCATACTGAGCCCGATATTTTAGCAATAATCATATTTTGAGCTCAGCCATGTGCGCCCCAAAGACTGGTGCAGCAGCGTTCAAAGAGAAGGTGGACATCATCCAAGGTCTTGTGACCATCGCGGCCATCATTATCGGCGGCATTTGGACTTACAACGTCTTCATTAAAGAGCGGCGCGAGTATCCGCACGCGAACATCGAGCAGAAAATCACTCACCTCGCGCTGTCTGATCAGCAAAATCTGTTACGAGTCGGGCTCGAATTGACCAACACCGGGAGCTCTCTAATGTTGGTCGACATGTCGATAGTTCGAGTCCAGCAAATATTGCCAAATATTGCCATTGGCGCCTTGCACAAATGAGCCGTGTGCAGCGACACAACTCAAGCAAGCTTCCGCTGGGGTCGATAGGAAGGACGACCGCTTTTCGTGGCCGCTGATAGGTGAGCGAAACGTCTCCTTCAAACCCTCGGCTGAGATCGAACCAGGAGAAAAACAGAGTCTCGATTTTGAATTTGTGACCCCATCCGATGTTAAGGGCGTGCGCGTATACACCTATTTTCGAAACGCCCGGAAATCGCGACCCGGCACGGAAATCGGCTGGGCCACATCGAGCTACTATGATTTTGCGACGGTGAACGACGGAGGCAAGAAATGAAAGCGAATATCTTTGCTTTCCTGCTTTCTTTAGGATTTTTGGACACGATCGCGACTACCGCAATGGCGACTCCGCCTCAGCTTAATCCTGAATTGCGCCCGTCTGAGAAATCCACAGGCACAAATACTCCCAATGACGCGCAATTGCAGATCAAACCGGAGCCAAGGCCCGCGCCCACAACTTCACCTTCCCCGGCTCCCTCGCGCCCACGGATGCTATGTAATGGAGATAACTGTCAGGTCTTGCCAGAGCCGAGGCCACCAGAAAAGAAGAAGGGGAACGACCCAACAAAGAAATAGTGGTATCCAACACGACGCGATAGGCGCAGCCGGCCTCATTCTATGAGCGACGAAATCGCACCGTTCGATGATACTCCAAATAGGCTTGTTGCTCAGGCATAAATGAGCCCGACGTTCGTTACCTGGTCAATTCCCCAACGTCGTAATACATCCCGATCGCCTTTATCCTGGTATCCCAAAAAGAGAAGACGAGATCGCCGGGTCTGACCAAGCGCATGTTGTCATAGAAAGGATTTCGGATGTTTCCCTTGCGCGTCTTTGGTGACCATAAGAAGCCGCCCCGCACCTCGGTCCTGTAGGTCTTTTCTGGTTTACCCACCAATCGCTCACCACACACCTGCTTTCCAACCCGCCGCAAGCACAGCCAAACGCTGTCTTAGCCCTGACGCGGGCCTCTCGCAGCCGAAAATAACACGAAGCTGCATCTGTGGATGAGCGCGCAACTAATGCACAGCTTTCAGAAGCGAGCAGCGTTAGCGTTAGCGTTGGTAGTTGATCATCAACACTTCATCTGACCGAACGAAGGTGGTCGAGCGAGGTGAGTTGTACACCAAGAACCCCCGCTCACCAGCCATCACCACGTAGCCCTTTGTCGCTCCGGATTTCGTCGTAATCGTTGCTAGGGGAGTTCTGCCACCATCAACTCTCCAAAGACGCCACAGTGTCAGATCAACCGCTAGCGCGGTCGAAAGCATCGTGAGGCCCATAAAAACGAAAAATAGCAGCAAGCCCTTGTCAACGGACCGCCTGTTTAACAACCACGCGCCGATAACGACGAGAATCAACGTCAACATGAGAAAGAGGCCCGGCACCTCAACGCCATAAAATGTAAGGGCGTAAAATATCACTAAAAAGGGAAACGCGACATAAACGCCGATCAGCTTGCCAACAAGGTCAAACATCGATTGAGGACGATACGGCCCCAGAAAATAAACCACATAGGTCATAGATACTGCGGACGAAATTGAGAGTGCAAAGGGTAACGCCTTCGCCGCCGCAACGAGATGGTCGTCGGAGATACTAAAATATTCAAATCCCCCAGTCGGCACTAGGGCGCCGACTTGCCAGGCTAACGCAAGCGCGGTCGTTAGCGTCGGAACAAAGATGGCCCAATCTTTGAAAACAAATCCTTGGCTTAGCTCCGCCGGTTGCCCTTTGCTTTCGACGCCCACATAGCCCTCCCCTGCTCCGCCCGATCCGCACCTTAATTGCGCGCCGCGCCACCTGCAACCAGAGCTATTCGAGGGCATCGTCTAGGCTCATCACCAACTTACGGCCATCCGGCGCGATCCCGTATTGCGCGAGCAGCCCGGGCGAGGCTTCGCAGCTCGCCATTCCAGGCTCTGCGCCCATGCCGCGCGGCCACCGTCCGAGCTTTGCCCAGTGCTCGACGGCGTTCTCAATCGTGAAGCCGTTGGTCGGGCCCATCGACTGCAGAGCCGCGATTGCGGCGTGATCGGACCATCGCTGCTGATTGAGCCACGTCACGGCCTGGGGAATGAACCGCGTGCCGATGTTGCCGCGCGCGCCTTCATCGGTGGCGAGTTTCTTGGCCGCGTCGATCAGCATTTGCGGGTCGAGCCCGGTCTTGACCAGCGAATCGAACCTGGTCTCTGCGGGCTTGCGCGGGTTCGGCCCGTCTCGGCGTGGGTAGGCCTGCCAGAATTCATCGAAGCGAGAAGGCGCGCGCTCCGGTCGGGCTTTGCCCGGCCGAGAGTCTGTCTCTTCCTCTTTCTCTGCCTCTTCCTCTCTCTCTGGCATAGCATCCGGCTTGCGTGGCGCTAGCGGCGCGCTTGCAGGATCATCCGAGATGAAAAGTCCCTTTGCGATCAAAGGGCGCACGGCCGCGTGGAGATCCTCAAGCGACATGCGGAAGCGCCACGCGATGTCGTCGAGCTCGGCTGTGATTTGGCCGTCGTCATACTCGCTCGCGAGAAGCCACAACATCGGCGCTAGCGTTCTGCTAGCAACCGGCAAGCGGTGAAAATCTGCGTTGTCGAGGATCTTCTTATGCAGCTTGATCCACGGCGGAGAGCGGTCTTTGTAGTGCTGGAATTCGCGCCAGTCCTTCGGTGTCAGCGTCATTGTCCCCGCCCCGCGTAGCAAAGCCTGGGCGTGCCGGTGGCGCCGATCGCCGGCCAGGCGTGATCTTCGATTCCTTCGTAATCTCCGGCGAACCACTTAATCCGGTCAGTCAACGCGATCTTGCACAGGAAGCGCGGGTTATCCGCGAACAGGCCTCGGCGAGTGCTGCCGGAATCGAATTTGGCGGTCAGCAAGAGCGCACCACGCCCGGGCACCGTTGCAGCGCCAGGCGCGCGAACTTCGCTGCTGTGCAGTTCTGCGGGCCATATGGCGGGTTCGTAATGATGACGTCGCAGAAGCGCGGCGGGACGATCGCCGAGCCGTTGAGGAAATCGAAGATGAGCGAGTGCGGCCGACTGCGCCGATACGTGACAATGTCACTGGTGATGACGTCGAAGCCGGCGACGCGAAGCACGTCCGCCATGAGTGGCCGCCGGCTGCTGGCTCCCACACCACAGCGCCGGGCGGGATGTACACGTTCTTTCAAACGCGCCCCCAAAACGTGGATGCCCGGGACAAGCCCGGGCATGACGGCATCTTGGAAGAGAATGCCTCTTAGTGCGTCCAGGGCTCGCCGCGCCGGAACGAGAAATTGTCGGCATAGGCGACCGGGCGGCGGATCGAATCCTGCGGCTCGATCACCTGGTAGGCGATGCCCTTGCGCTCGCAATAAGCGACCGCCTCTTCCTTGCTGTGGAAGCGCAGCGTGATCTGCTGCTTCATGTCGCCGGACGAGGTCCATCCCATCAGCGGCTCGACCGAACGCGGCTGCTCCGGCTCGTAATCCAGCTGCCATTCCTTGGTCTTGGACCGGCCGGATTGCATCGCGTTCTTGGCGGGCTTGAAAATGCGTGCGGTCATGGGTGGTCCGGGCCTCTTGGTCTTTTCGTTCGATTTCGATGCGTCACGGTAGCAGTTGGTGGAAACCGCGGGCATAGTATAGAGACACCTTTTGGGAACTGATCGGTGATTCCGGTCCCCCGGGGGTGCCTTGCCGACGGGTATAGTCATTATGCTGCACCGTGACAATTGCGTACCCGCCTTCCGCGCCGGGATCCCGCCCGGCGGCCCTGTCTCGCCGACACCAGCGTACCCGCCCCCTCCGAAAGCTTCCGTCGCATGGCCTTCCTGAACATCAACGCCACGCTTCCCGAAAAGGGCCGTGACCTCAGGCTCGACCTGTTTCGCGGCATCGCGAACTGGGCGATCTTCCTCGACCATATCCCCGACAACGTGGTGAACTGGATCACCACGCGCAACTACGGCTTTTCCGACGCCGCCGACCTGTTCGTCTTCATCTCAGGCTACACCGCTTCCTTCGTCTATGCGCGAATGATGCTCGAGCGCGGCTTCATCGTCGGCGCCACGAGGTTAACCAAGCGGGTCTGGCAGCTCTACGTCGCCCACATCATCCTGTTCGTGATCTACATCGCCTCGATCAGCTATCTGGCGCTGCGGTTCGGCGATTCCGACATGATCAACGAGTTCAACGTCGCCGGCCTCGTCGACAACGCCACCGAGACGCTGCGCCAGGGCCTGTTCCTGCGCTTCAAGCCGCTCAATCTCGACGTGCTGCCGCTCTACATCGTGCTGATGGGGCTGTTTCCGCCGGTGCTGTGGTTCATGTTGCGCAAGCCCGACCTGACGATGGCGCTGTCCATCGTGCTGTGGCTCGCCGCCCGCCATTACGGCCTGAACCTGACCGCCTATCCGGCCGGCCAGTGGTACTTCAATCCGTATGCCTGGCAGGTGCTGTTCGTGTTCGGCGCCTGGTGCGCGATGGGCGGCGCCCGGCGTTCGGGAGCCGTGATCAATTCGCCGATCACGCTGTGGCTTTGCCTCGGCTATCTCGCCTTCGCGCTGGTCATGACCATGGCCGGCCGCTTCCCCACCCTCGGCGGCATGTTCCCGGGATGGCTGTTCTCGGCCTTCAACCCCAACGACAAGACCAACCTTGCGCCCTACCGCTTCCTCCATTTCGTCGTGATCGTGATCCTGGTGATCCGCTTCGTGCCGAAGGACTGGCCCGGCCTGGAGTGGAAGGTGTTCGATCCCTTGATCGTCTGCGGCCAGCAGTCGCTCGCCGTATTCTGCGTCGGCGTGTTCCTGTCCTTCGTCGGCCATTTCGAGCTGTCGATGAGCTCGGGCTCGCTGTTCGCGCAGATCTTCGTCAGCATCGCCGGCATCGCGATCATGACGACGGTGGCCTATTACATTTCCTGGTCGAAAAAGCAGGACAAGCCGTTGAAGCCGCCGCCGCCCAAGCCTGCGGCGGCCGCCTCGCCCGCAAAGGCCGCCTAGAGCCGTTTCCGTTCCGATGAAATCGGAACGGGGCGCCAGATTCCAGTTGCGGCAGCGGAGCCGGCTCAGGCCGCCTCGGTGTCGTACTCGGTGAATTTCTTGTAGATCCAGTCGCGGCCGTCGTGGCGGCGCCAGACCTTTCCATAGACGAGCTGCCCGTTGATCGAGCGGCGCGGCACGATCACGGTCCAGAGGTGCCAGATCTCGGTCCAGCTCGACTGCGGATGGACGGTTCGGACGTTGCGATCGAAAGACATGACGCAAAACTCACAAGATATGAGCGCCGCGACGAACTGTGACCTGTGTGACCATCGATTGCAGGCAGCCCATCGCGAGCCTTGCCGACCTGATATCAGCCAGGAATGCGGCCGCAACAACCACTCGGCCTTAACCTAACCGGTCAACCTTACCCCTCGTGGGTACCCGCCAAGACCCGTTGAAAGCCGGCGCCGATCTTTCTATGATGCGTGCACAATTTGAGAATGAGCGCGCCGTTTTGGACGCGTGGCAATTGCGAACTGATTTTCATTTTTCAAATGACTTGCTGACTGGGGCACCACAATGAATATGCAATGTGGACGTTTGCGCCTGGCGGTGTGCTCGGTGCCGCCTGCGCCGCGCATCAAGACAGTCAAGACATCCGTCTCTGAACCGCCGAAGGCGGCCAACGACAATCATCTGGCGTGGCCGTTCCTGCCGTTTCCGCTCGGCTGGTACGCGACGAACTGATCCCCGGAATAGCGCGACGCCGCTCAAGCGGAATATCATCGCTTGGCGGCGTCCGTTTAGGCATTGGGCGCTGAAATCCCCAATGCCTATATGTCTAGGGCGACAGCCAAAGGTTCGAAGCAATTTTGCGAATTCTGCGGCGGGCCGGCCGGCGCAATGCCTTGAAAAATCGCGCAGAAGTGGCGTTGAGTGAAGAACAAGCGCCAAGGCTTCAGGCAAGGATTCAAGCAAGGTTCGCGCGCGCTTCAGGTCGCCATAGGCTCGCCTGCCCATCCCCCGCAATCGCGCTCGCTCAGATGCGCGACGGGCTCTGCGCACCGGCGCTGAGCGTGCCCTGCGCGTTGTAGGTCTGTCGCTGCGGCGTGCAGTTCCCGCCTCTGCGGTCGCAACCAATCACCGCGCCATGAGTTGCAGGTTCTTCCCGTCTGTCCGGGGAAGCCGCGTGGATGCGATCCATGCCCGCGCGATGTACGGACGGTCATCTCGTCTCACGACCGTGTGAGCTGGAGCGCGGCCGGTGAATTTTCACGAGCGAGCAGAGACCAACGAACAGCAGGCCGCAAGCCAAGGGGATGCAGTGAGTCAAATCGATACGACCGAGAAGCTCTCGGGCACGCCGGAGACTGAAAGTTCGCTATTCGCACTGTGCGGGCTTGGCGTCGCCGGGATCGCAATGCTGGGCTGGATCTGCGCCCTCGCCTGGATCGCCTGGCGCCTGGTCGATTGGCTGTTGTTCTGAAATTGAAACGCCGCCGGCACGTCGACGCACGCAAAAGTTGCAGCGGACGCAATTTCGCGGGGATCGCCCTGCTGACCTGACGATCGGCAGCGGCAACGGGATGAGCGCGGCGCAATATCGAGAGAATTGAAGGAGCTTCAACCTCGGGACTGGTCGGGGCAGCTGGATTCGAACCAACGACCTGCAGTACCCAAAACTGCCGCGCTACCAGGCTGCGCTATACCCCGAATGTCCGGCGAGCCCCGTCGATACACGCTTCCCAAAGCGCCATCAAGCTTTCAAGCCGCCAGCAAGGCGGCAATAACCCCGCCGGGTCTCCCTACTTGGTGCCGAACAGCGGGTGGCCGACGCGGTCGCCGGGACGGATGCCGTATTTCTGCGCCGTTCCCGCCACCACCTCCAGCACGGCCCGCGCGGGCCCCTGGGACGAGATGATCTTGGTCGACAGCGGCTCGGTGTTTTCGACGATGCGCAGGATGCGACCGTCGGCGCGGATGAAGATCATGTCGAGCGAGACGTAGGTGTTCTTCATCCACATCGACACTTCCTGCTCGGGCTTGAAGTCGAACAGCATGCCTTTGCCGTCGGCCAGTTCCTTGCGGTACATCAGCCCGGTCTGCTTCTCCTCCTCGGTCGTCGCCATTTCCACCGAGAACACCTGCACGCCGTTCCTGGTGACGATCTCGAGCGGCTGGAAGCTGGCGGCGCGCACCGGCGCGCTCCCGACGGCACAGCCGACGACGAGGATGGCGGCCAGCCAGCCCCTCGCAATGGACCAGACGGCCTTTCGGTCAAAATTCATGGGACGGTACTCAAGGGGCGTGGGACTGGACCAGTCCTTACGCGGCGATCGTGACAAAAGCCAGAGGCGCGCCGGACGGCCTGCGCGCCTCTTGTCACGATTGCGGGAGTTGGCGATCGCCGCTAGTGCGACTGCAATCCCGGCGATCCGGTCTCGGGATGGATCTCGGCCGCCATCATGCCCTTGGAGCCGGGCCCGAAGCGGACCAGGACGTATTGGCCGGGCCTGAGCTCGGTCATGCCGAAGCGGCGCAGCGTCTCCATGTGCACGAAGATGTCGGGCGTGCCCTCGCCGCAGGTCAGGAAGCCGAAGCCGCGCAGGCGGTTGAACCATTTGACCTGGGCCCGCTCCAGTCCGCTGGTCGCGGTGACCGTGACGTGGGTGCGCGGCGGCAGCATCTGCGCCGGATGGATCGCGGTCGACTCGTCCATCGAGACCACGCGGAAGGCCTGGTAGCCCTTGGCGCGCTGGATGCACTCGACGACGATGCGGGCGCCCTCATAGGCGGTCTGGAAGCCGTCGCGCCTGAGCACGGTGACGTGCAGCAGCACGTCCGGCCAGCCATTGTCGGGAACGATGAAGCCGTAGCCCTTTGAAGCGTCGAACCATTTGATGACGCCGTGGACCTCGACGAGGTTGGCACTGCCTTCACCAAGTCCGCTGAACGGGCTTAGCGCGTTATCGCGACCGCCGCCGTGCTCGCCCACAGCGGGAACTCCGATCTTCTTGGACTCAAATCCGTCCGACGACCCCATAACCCCGGACCCCACACTGCCCATTGCAACCCGCCTCAGCGGCGGCGTCGAATCACGCGTCTTAAGAGAATGTTCTCAATTCGACGCGATGCGAATCTTTCGACTCAAAAGATAACACTCCCGGTTGCGGCGCATAGATAAAAAAATGATTCGCCGGAACCTATGAACAGCTTGCACAGCCGCGAATCAAATTGATGCCTCAATTTGCGACAAAGGGCCCGAGAGTGTCGCCGATGTCGTGGCGGATAACGAGGTCGGCGATGTCGTCCTGATCGGTCGGCTCGCGATTGATGATCACCAGACGTGCACCGGCGTTCTTCGCCATCATCGGAAAGCCCGCCGCCGGCCACACCACGAGCGAGGAGCCGATCGCGATGAAGAGGTCGCAGGCTTGCGACAGCGCGGTCGCGCGCTGCATTTCGTCGTCGGGCATCATCTGGCCGAACGAGATCGTCGCGGTCTTCACCGGCTCGTCGCACGCGGTGCAGTTGGGTGCGCCGCCATCATCGTCGAAGCGGCGCTTCACCCAGTCAAGCTGATAGGCCTGCCCGCATCCGATGCAGCGCGCATAGGTGGTATTGCCGTGAAGCTCGATGACATGCTCGGCGGCAAAGCCCGAAGCCTGGTGCAGATTGTCGATGTTCTGGGTGATGACGGCGGGAACCTTGCCGGCGCGGTAGAGCGAGGCGAGCGCGCGATGGCCGCGGCCGGGCCTGGCCGCGGCAAAGACCGCTTCCATCGCAAAGCGGCGGCGCCAGGATTCGTCGCGAGCTTCCTGGCTGGCGACGAATTCGTCGAACGGGATCGGACGGTTGCGCGTCCAAATTCCCCCCGGTGAGCGGAAGTCCGGGATGCCGCATTCGGTGGAGATGCCGGCGCCCGTGAACGGCACGATGGTCCTCGACTCGGCGATCATGTCGCCGAGTCGCTCGACGCCGCTGCGGAGATCCGATGCAATCACTCGCGGCCTCCCGTGTTGGCCTTGCGCTGGCCGCACCATGCGCAAGCGACAAGATCGTTGACGCTGTTATCCACTGCCGCGTGAGAATCGCGCAAGCGCGGTCGGCAATTTTTTCCGACCTTCGCTTATCACAATCCTGCAATGCCTCCTCCCCATTGACGCCCCAATCAGAAGCGCCAATGCATGTGTTAACGCGACTCAACGTGATTGCGGCGGCAGTGCGTGAGTTCGGCCGTGCACACATATTGGAGTGCACAGATACTGACGTGTAGAGGGGATTTGACATGACCGAAGACGAACAACGCAAAATCCGCGAACGCGAAGAGATCGCCGCCCGTGTCGCCGCCTTCCGTGCCACCCAGGAAAGATTCCAGCGCGAGCGCGAAGAGTATTTCGTGTCGACGCTCGACAATGCGCGCAAGGTGGAGCGGCCCTCGCTCTGGCCATAAAGGCACCTCCGATCGCCACGCATGAAAAAAGCCCGGAGCATCGCTCCGGGCTTTTCACTTGGTCAGCCGTTACCAGTGGCGGTAGTAGTGGCGCCGGGGGTAGTACGGTCCATCGCCGTAATAGGCATACGGGCCGGGGGTGTAATAGGCGGGCCCGCCATAATAGCCGTAGCCGTACGGATGGGACGCAGCGATCGCGCCCGCGGTGATCGCGCCGGCGGCGAGGCCGAATGCGAGGCCCGGGCCAATGCCGCGACCGCGCGCCTCTGCAGGCGCAGGCGCCGCGACCGCGGTCACGCCGACGGCCGCAACGGTGGCCAGAACTGCCAGTGTCTTCTTCATGACTCTCCTCCTTCGCGTCTTGCGGGGACAACGTCGCCGGCCCGCGATGGTTGCGCGTGAGGCGTGGAACCCGGGCGGCAGAAAAATATCGGCACGAGCGGAACGAAAGCCGGTTCGGCGGATTGCATCTGCGAGTGCGGAAGCCTCCGCTATCCGGTTGAGGCGACAGCACGATGCCCCGTCAGCATCTCCGCGATGCTGGCGGGGTTTTTGGTTTCACGGAAAGAAGTTTCACGGACAGAAAAGGGCGGCAGACATCAATGGCTGCCAACGGGATGGATGCCGAGGAGGACACATTGCCGCTATCCGCTTTGCTGGGGCGCATCCGCAGACTCGTTCCCAAATCGCGCGACCAGCATTACGACGAGATCGTCCGCAACTTCGGTGTCGGCGCGCTGCGCCGACCGCCGACGCCGATGAGCGACGGCGAGCTGGCGCGGGCCATCGCCGAGTTCCTCAAGGAGCAGCCCTCGAGCGCGTCCGTTGCGACCCTCGGCCGGCGGCTGGACCCCTCCTCTCCGCTGTAAGCGGGTTTGTTTCTGGCGAGCACGGAACAAAGGTTTCCCGCGCACGTTGAGTCCCCTTCACGCAAGAAGGGACCCGCCATGCCCGCGTGGCTTGAAGTTCTGCTCAACCTGTCCGGCTATGCCGGCTTCGTCGCGCTTGCGCGCCGCGGCACCGCGTGCCCGGACCATTCCGCCGACGACCGCATCTACGGTGACGAGCGCTAATTGGTGTGGGGCGCCTGGCCTGCCGTGCGCACCAGCCGGTCGGCCTTGACCGCGACGCGCGTGTCCTCGAGCTGCGGCCGCAGCGAGAAGCTGATCACCACGAAGGCGAGGCAGAACAGCGAGCCGACGACGGCGACGCGCCGGTAGGTGTGCCGGTCGCCCTGAAAGAAGGATGGTTCTGAAAAAGGTGTCATGCAAACTTGCTTCTGGGCAAAGTCGTTTCTTGTCCTTGCCAGACACCTATCCCAAACAGCGGCAAGCGCAACGCGATTGGGGTTTTAACCTAACCGAATAGGGTTATCGGCTTTCCCGCAAATTTTCGTTAGGAGTTTGCGCAAGCCTCGAGATCCCGGCGCGCCGCTTCAGACAACGTCCGCACCAAAACTCGTAAACGCTCCGGCGGAGCCGCGGGTACGGCTTTGTTCCAGCTTCGCCTGCATTTCGTTCTCGAAGAACGAATCGGAATCGAAAAAATCGGCGCGGAGCAACTCTTAACAAGTGGTGCGGATCGTCGCGAAAGCGAACGTGCGATCGCAGCGAAGGCACCATCACTCCATGTCGTCTCGCTTCAGTGGCTGCGGCACCTGCGGCACCGAGGGCCTGCCTTTGCGCAGCCGCTTGTGCCTGTCGGACCAGAACACCTTGACGATCTCGGCGAGAAACCAGCACGCATCCATGTCGCTCTCCTTCGCCTCATTCCGTAACGAGGACACGAGGGCGGGGCCGTGCGAAGCATCACGCTCACGCGCGGCGAGAAGGACTATCCCGCATCGACACAGAAGGCACGCCTTGTTCTGCATCCGACTCCATTTCGTTCGCAAAGAACGAATCGGAGTCGAGCAAATCAGCGCGGCGCGACTCCTAACGATCGATGAAGGCGCGCGCCGTCACGGCTTCATCGGCAAGATTTTCATCGGCAGACGAGATCGCGCTGACTGGGTCGCCGTCGTGGCCCGCCGGCGCGCCTCACGCCGCTCGCTTGGCGTTGGCCTTCTCGGAAAAACATTCGAGGATCTGGATGCGGAGCTCTTCGGCGGCCGGCCCCTCGACTTTCCTCAGCTGATTCCAGAGCCTGATCACTTCGCGCTGTTTCTCGATGGTCATGAGTCACCTCCAACGTGATGACCAACTAGAACAAAATGAGAACAAAAAGTCCAGCCCCTCGCGCGCGATTTCCCACGCACATCGCCTCAAGCCTTGCGGCCGCAGCGCGGCCCGCTGAAAAGCTGGGGATTTCCGCGCCCGGCCACTGGCAGCGCCGCCTGACGAACATGCTCCGTCGCCACGGCGGGTTGCTTTTTGGATTTTCAACCTTAAGTTCGAGGTCGCTGGCGGCCATGCGCTGAAATCCCATCGCCGCCGGCCAAGAGAGCCCCGTGCGCAAGCGCGGGGTTTTTCTTTTGGGAACGCGCCGTCGTCCTCCCCGTTAGCCATTCCGGAGCGAGGGACCGTGACCAGGAAATTTTACGCCGTCGAAGTGGTTCGTCAGATCGAGGAGACCGTGGAGATCATGGTCGAGGCCCCCGACGAGACCGCGGCGCACGATGCGGCGCTTGCGCACCTCAAGGCGCGCGGCTCCGAATATCAGTGGCTCAATCCCAAATGTGAATTCATCGTCTGGCGCGAGCGCCAGATCGATCCGCCGGCGATCATCGATGTGTCGGTGTCGACGGAGTAGCCGCCGGAACGAATGTCCCCGCCCCGCGTTATCAGGCCGAATTCAGTGGTGCTGGCGGCTGTGCGACGCGGCCGTCCAGCTTTGAGAAGCCCCGGTCCCCAACGCCGGGGTTTTTCTTTGCGGTGCGCTCTTACAACAAGGCAGCGAATAACAAAGCAGCCACACGGGCGTTACACCGGGTGGCTGCTTTGACGACTGTCAGCTTCGCGCAAGATTCCGTCGCCGTCACCTCAACCGCCGAACGCCGGACAACGTTCCGGCGCCTCGCAAATTTCCGTGCGGCCTTTGTTGACCGTCAGACCGGCAAATTGTCGTTCAGCCCCGGCGGGACTTCGCCTTGCGCGGCCCGCTCGGCGAGGAGCAACTTTTCGGCCTCATACCAGAAGGTGTCCATTCTCCCCGCGGGCTCGCCGGCTTCCCGCCAGAGATGATAGGCGCGGTCCCGGATCTGTTCCTCGCTCAGACTGGCCATGTGACGTCTCCCTTTGGGAAGCAAAGCGTGACGATGCCCGAGAGTTCCTTGTCCGTGTCTGACACACCAGCCGGCGGTCGTTGCGGCGCTCCGAGAGAGGGAGCCGCCGTGACGACGTCGCGGGCCCCTTAGACGGAGTCCTTGGCCACCTTCAGCGGCGAGGCCTTCACCGACTTGCTCGCCGGCTTCGCCGCGAACTGCATCGGCTCCTTGGTGAAGGGATTGACGCCCATGCGGGCTTCGGTCGCCGGCTTGTTCACGACCGACATCTTGACGAAGCCGGGAATGACGAACTCGCCGGACTCGTTGAGCTCCTTGTAGCCGACCGTTGCCATGTACTCGATGACCGACTTCACGTCGTTCTTCGACAGCTGCGTGCCCTCGGCAATTGCATCAATCAATTGAGTTTTCGTCATCTTCGCCATGTCTGAATTCCTTTTGTGCGGGTGAGCAAATCCTGCTCAGGACGCGGCTGAACCACGCAAGTGTGATGCCGATTCACGCCGGAGGTCATGAAGTCACGGGGCTTAGAACCCATTGAGGCCCAAAACACAAGCATGGCTTCGGCAGGGGTTCCACCCTGTCCCGCGAAAGTGTCGCAGCATGTGCCGCGCTGGCTTTGAACCATTCTGCGGCTGGCGCGTCTAACTAATTGAAGTCCCCAAGCTTCACCCCCATCAGAGAGCCCCGCTTCCCCCAGGCGGGGCTTTCGCTTTTGGAGGCCTGGTGGAGCGCGCCGGCTGTTATATGGTCGGGTGTTTCTCGTGAGGGGCTGATGAAGATTGCCATTGTTGTCGCCGGCCTGATCGTCGTTGCGGTCGCCGCCCTGGTCGCCATCCAGCCGGAGTTCTTGAAGCCTGCGTCTCTGGCACAGGTCAAGAAATCCGACATCTTCGGCTTTTCGCCCGGGATGACATTCGAGGAGACCAACAAGCTCGTCACGCAACGTCACTATCGCTGCCGACAGGGTCGCGGTTCGTACATCCTCGAATGCGAAATCAACGGCGCCAAAGTCACGGTCTATAATGACGACGTCGACGCCAGCCACCCCATCCGGCGCGTCAATGCCGCGTTGAACAATCCGGGGCCGCAGGACGCGGCCGTCAAGTCGATCTCCGACCAGTTCAACGCCCAACCGACCAGGGACGCTCGCGAGGGATGGACGTGGATCGTCGGCCGTGGGCTCAAGCTGAGCTACGACGGCAGCGCCTTGAAGCTCGTGGACGAGGCCGGGGATAACAGGCTTCGCAAGGACGAAGCCAAGCGCTAGGGCGCGCTGCGCTGAAATGAGCGGACCGTCACCGCAATCCGGTTATCCCCAGCCAACGCGTCACCTCGTCGTGAAACCTGCGGTCCGGCACGCCTTGTTGAGACTTCGGTAACCTAACCCATCCACTCTCCCCGCCAGTATCGTTGCGTTGGAGTAAACCCACAGTGCTGAATTTTGACGAGCTGCGTGAACTCGCGGCTGATGTTCGCGTGTTTGTTGACATCGCCGAAGACAAGGCCGAAGCGCTCAAGGCCGTCATCGCGGCCTACGACGTGGTGCTGGCGATCTTCCCCTCGCAGGAAGGCATGGGCCTCCACGTCATCAAGGGCAAAGAGATCCTGGACAGAATTGCCAATTCGCGGACCCATGCGATCTACAGCCACACGGCGATCGCGGTTCCCGACCTCGAGCATGCGCAGATGCTCAAATATCTGACGGCACCTGTCGAACGGCGGATCGCTGCGTAGCGGCTCACGGCAAGCGCATCCTCACGATGACCCGCGGATAGGAACGGTTGGCTCTCCCGCACATTGACCCATCTCCAGATGAGGAGATTGCAATGAGCGTTGAAGGTAAAGCCAAGGAAGCCGCCGGCTACGTCAAGGAAGAGCTGTACGAGCACGGCAAGTCGCCCGAGAGCCAGAAGAAGGCTCAGGAGGGTCGCGACCTCAGGAACGAAGGCCGCGTCGAAGACGGCAAGCCGCCGAAGACGACGAAGCCCGGCACCGGTCACTAGACCGACTTTTCGAAACCCGCCCCTGGCCATGTCAGGGGCGGCTTTTCATGTGCGCTCGTGCCCCGGACGCAGCGCTCGCGGCGATGCGAAGCATGGTCCAACAGCGACGAACACGCTGCGGCTACGTCCCATCTCGCATGTCCCTGGTCGCGAAGTGACATCCAAACGCCACCAGGACCAGAGCAAACGTCGAGCCGAGCAGAATTCGCAGGGTCGATCCCATCTCCTGGCTCACATACCGGACATCGTGCCGGTGGCTGTAACGCTCAGGATGTGCGGCATCAGGCGCCTAGGGAGAACTCGTCAAAAGCAAAAGCCACGCGACGGTCCCGCAAATCGCCGCAACCCTCGCAATCATTCCGAGCCTTTGAAGCCAGCGCTTCATGCCGCCCTCATGATGGCGTGGATTTCCGCTGCGCCTTTGTCCAGATCAGCCTTCATAAGCTCCAGGAGCTCGCCGCGCCTCTCAAGCCTTCGGCTTGCCCAGCAGCCTGAGAGCGCTGAGAACGATGAGAATGGCGAAGGCACCGAGAGCGTAGGTGAGTGCATTCACGACCCAGGATATGGCGATGCCTGCGAAGCTGGAGCCTCCGACCGCTCCCCAGAACAAATACGCTGCGGTGATGCCAGGCCACTCCAGCGAAAGAAAAGCGAAGTCGGTCAGCGGCTCGATGGCGAGGAGCACCGACGAGATGATCGCCCCGATGGCCAATGCGATGATGAGGTTTGCCTTCACGGAGAGCATCAAAACCCCAGCAGCCCGGCGATGACCGGAATCAGGAAATAGGCGGCGAGCCCGAGAAGGCCGCCCACGACAAGGCGTGCAGCGCGGCCGTGAATCTTCGTATCGAGCCACGCACAAACGGTCACCGCAGCCCGTCTCAGCCAGTCACCGACGAGGATTCTGACGAGATCAAACAGGAGTTCTGCAAAGAAAGCGGCCATGGCGTTTAGTCGCCCTACCTCTGGCGGGGTTCAACTGCCGAGAGTTTGATCATTGCCGGCGCCGGTTCGATAGGTTGCTGGCGAGGTCGCTGCTCGACACTCGTAAACAGCCCTCATCGCCGAGGAACGCGCTAATCGGGGGCGGATTGGTTTTCCGTCACCGTGAGTGATGCCGATGCGGATTGACGAAAAGCCCGCCGCAAGGCGGGTTCTCTTTTGAGAGAATTCCCTGCATAGTGCGGCATGGCCAAAGCAAAAGTGACCTTCAAAACCGTCCGCCTCTCAGACAGCGACTGGAAGATACTGGCGGACTACCCCGACCACGAACAGCGCGAAATCACCGGATTCGCCAGCAAGGCAGATGCCGACGACTGGATCAACGGCGATCGCAAGATCGCATGGCTCCGTTCCCAGGGTTACGCCAAGTGAGCTAGCCAAGTGACGTAGCTGTCGCGCGCACGTCGCGATCCCCCTTTTTGATGTTGCAGCCGCATCGTGTCATGTCCTCGCGCGGACAGACGGTCACGCATGCGCGGCTCACGCCTTGCGTTAGGACCCGCTAGCGTCCCCTGCAACCAAAAGGAGTAAATTCAACCGTCGCCAATCAAGGGGAGATCGTCATATTGCCGGACCAGATCCCCTGGGGCCCGGTCGACGCGCGTGGGGCAAGTGCCATTGGCTTGCTTTCGCCGAAGGTGGTGGAGAAGCTGGGGTATATGATGGGGCTGGTGCGGGAGCGAGCGTGACTCGTTCGCATCCGTCGCGAAGCGCAAACGCTGCTCGCAGCCACTTCAATTCGAAGTGGTCTTGCGGCCGCGCATGGACACAAGCTTGTCCCCACCAAATCCGAGAATGAGCCAAGCGGTCTCATCGAAACCGTCTGCGAGCTTTCCCTCGTGAGAATACACGATCTGAGCAGCTTCCGACTTCGACGGCGGTCCCAACGCCGTGATTACCTCCTGACGCGACATACCTAAATGCAGCTTGCTGTCGAGGACGACGGGCGAGAACTTTTCCGGGATGATGGCGCAATCGGCCGAGGCCCCGGCGTCTTTCTCGGTGAGCTCTTCAACGATCTCCGTGACGAGATGGTCCGGGCCGCCCATCTCTCCGCTGGACACCACCCATAATCGATGCTGCGCGCGCCGATAACACAGCCAATAGATGCTATCTCCAGCGTCGCCTTGGTGTCGGATGGACCCTTCGCCCACGGCTTCGCGAACCGCGCCGAGCCGCGTCTCTTCGAAGCGGCCGGCGAATGCGCCTAGCGAAAAGCGGGTCGCCAATCTCTTCACGACTGTCGGCGGCACGCGCTCGAACGCATGTTCGTCGACTGGGGGCGGCGGTGGAGAAGGAGCAAGAAGAGCGTCTTTCGACCATCAACTCCGAATTGCCTATATATTTCTCGCCTCAGCAGGGCGCGCCTAGACGTCGAGAGTGCGGGCATCAGTTTCTGGGTGTCGGACACGTCAGTCACCCCAGCTTCCCTTCATTGATCTTGTGCGCAACCTCGCCAACAGAGCTGCCAACGATGACGGCGGTCACGATTGGCCAAAAACCCGCCACCATGACGATAGCGCCCCAACGCATGTCTTCGCCGGGCCGTCTGTAGCCATCGTTGATGCCGCCGAGGATCAACCAGATCAGGCAGCCAATTGCATATCGCTTGAACCATTTCACGGCGAAATACCTTCCAGATATGGGCATTAGTGACCGTGACATTGAGGATGGTTCATCGGCAGGACCGGGCTTGCTCATTGACGAGATGCGCTGAATTCCGCTGACAGCGCATTGAACTCATCTGCGTGTCCCGACTGACGCTACGGCTTGTCCGTCCATGCTGAGTTGGCTGACCGCACCCACCGTCTCTTCCTCACGCACATGTGCCTGCGCCCCCTGCCCCTCCTCCCACTTTCCTGCTATCTCCTGTCCCCGCCGTTCCGGCCCAAACCAAAACACCTCCGTATCAGGGAGCAACAACCATGCGATACCTTCACACCATGCTGCGCGTGCGCAATCTCGATGTCGCGCTGAAGTTTTACCAGGATGCGCTGGGCTTGAAGGAGGTGCGGCGGATCGAGAATGACAAGGGGCGCTTCACGCTCGTCTTCCTGTGCTCGGCGGACGATCTCGAGGCGCTGAAGAAGCAGCCGCAAACACGCGGCGCGCCGCTGGTCGAGCTCACTTACAATTGGGACGAGGAGAAGTATGGCGAGGATCGCTTCTTCGGCCATCTCGCCTATGAGGTCGACGACATCTACGCAACCTGCGCGCAGCTGATGAAGGCCGGCGTCACCATCAACCGGCCGCCGCGCGACGGCAACATGGCCTTCGTCCGCTCGCCAGACCTGCACTCGATCGAGTTGCTGCAGAAGGGCGAGCCGAAGGCGCCGGCCGAGCCCTGGTCGTCGATGCCGAATACCGGCCACTGGTAGGGCCGCGACGCAGGAACCAGCCCTCGCTACCCGTGTTGTCCCTCCGACATAACGATTGGAGGAGGACGCAATGGGACGAGGACTGTTGCTGTGGATGCTTGGCGTGCCGATCCCGGTGATCATTCTGTTGTGGCTGTTCTTCGGCCACTGATCATCGGGCTCGATTTGCCGGGTTCGATTTGCCAGGCTCAACTTGTTAGGTTCAACTTGCCAAGTTTGGCTTGCAATGAAAGCTCCGCCGACGGCGGAGCTTTTTGCATGAGGGGCGCGCCGCAATCGCCGTCGCTCCCGCCAGGGAATTCCGCTATCACGCGCGCCAAAGCGAAATGCGGGAGGACTTCATGCCGGACACCAAGCGGACGATCTGGGGCCGCGCCAACTCGGTCAATGTGCAGAAGGTGCTGTGGTGCCTCGCCGAGCTCGACCTGCCCTATGAGCGCATCGACGCCGGCATGAGCTTTGGCAAGACCCGCGAGCCCGACTATCTCGCGATGAATCCCAATGCGCGGATCCCGACGCTGGTCGAGGGCGACTTCGTGCTGTGGGAGTCGAACTCCATCATGCGCTATCTCTGCCTCGCGCATGGCCGCGGCACGCCGCTCTATCCCGAAGCCGCGAAGCTGCGCACCAGCGTCGACCGCTGGCTCGACTGGACGCTGTCGATGGTGCAGCCGGTCGACCGCCCGGTGTTCTGGGGCATCGTGCGCACGGCCCCCGCCGAGCGCGACATGATCCAGGTGCAGCGGGATGCCGATGCCGCCGCCGAGGTCTGGGCCATCGCCGACCGCCTGCTCTCGTCGCGCCGCTTCATGGACGGCGACCAGTTCACGCTGGCCGACATCGCGGTCGGCGCCTACGCACGGCGCTGGCTGGGCGTCGAAGGCATCACCCGCCCGGCGCAACCGCATTTGACCCGCTGGCTCGCCGAGCTCGGCAAACGGCCCGGATTTGCCCAGTTTGTCGCACCGCCGATGTCGTGAGCCGGCGGCGCGGCGTAAGCTGCGCGGACGGCGCGATGAATCGTCGTCATGGCGCACGCATCAAGCGTCGCGCCGGAACTTGACGGCTACTGTGCATGGGGTTGTTTTCGCAGTTTTTGTTGTGGGTGGTGCCTAGCGCCAGCCGCGCTCGACCAGCAGCACGCAGATGATCAGCAACAGCGTCACGGCGGCGGTGGCGAGCTTGGCCGTCCAGCTCAGGCCGCGGCCGACCCACAACAGCAGCGCGCAATACATCACGAAGGGGACGATGATGTCGGGCCGCATGAGATCCGGCGGCATCGGCTTCAGCGCCTGACCGTGGTCTCGACGCTGACCGAGCCGCCGATCTTCACGCAGGTGCCCGTGCTCTCGACCATGACGAAGCGCGGGCCATAGGCGGCGCAGGAGCCGGCCTTCGCCGTGCCGCCCGCGCCTTTCAGCGGCAGAGCCTTGCCGGCCTGTGGCGGCTCGGCGGGCGGAAGGCGCAGGGCCTCGGCCGCGGCCGCGGACGTGGCCAGCAACGGGATGAGGATGAGGAGCGGCGCGCGCATGCAGCCGTTCTAGCCCGGACCGGCGCCCCGCGCCATCCGGGTCGCCTCGGCCGGGATCAGATGAACTTGACGCCGGCCGATTTGCCGCGGCGCCAGATCACCTGGCAGCTCCGCCCGGTGCGGGCGTCGCGCGCGAACGCCATCCGGATCACGCCCGGGAGCTGGCTCGCGTCCTCGTCCAGCGTGATCTTTGCGCCGGTATCGGAGATGTCCTGGACCAGGCAATGCCGCGCCGCGAATCCGCCGTCGAGCGTGATCCAGGCGTGCCGCGACAGCGATTTGCGGGCTGCGCGCTTCTTGGGCTGCGGCATGGACAAATTTCTCCGGTTCCAGCGCTAGCTCAGGCCCCCCTAAGAAACCGTTGAAATCGCCCCCGAATGTAGCGGGGGTGGAGGCTATCCACCGGTGCCAAAAGACCGTTCCCGAACGGCTTGCCCACGGCGCCAAAGGCCACTATACGTTCGCCCGCTGCAGCCGCCGGGCTCGACTCGGGTGGCCGGCGGCCATGCCGTGAAAAGCGGCGGGGCCTTGTGTTTGCTCCCTTCGTCTATCGGTTAGGACGCCACCCTTTCACGGTGGAGAGAGCGGTTCGATTCCGCTAGGGAGCGCCAACAAAATCAATCACTTGCCGCCCTCCTCCGCCGCCGTGTCCAACACCTTCCAATATACGGGTATGGACTCGTACACAGCGCCGGGTCGCGGAGCTGCGCGAAATGGAGCGCCTTTGCTCGGATTGGGCGGACGATGACGATCTCGTTCTCGCGCGCGACGGACTGAACGCGCTGGCGGCGGACTACCGCGCCGCTGCCGACGCGATGGTTCCCTCTGGTGCTGTTTGGGACCTTTAGGGCGCGGTGAGCGTTGAGGCGTTAGCACCGGGGCAGGATCGCGAACCCCGGAGTTCGGATCATGAGCACGATCCCTGCGGACCTCGAAAGAAAGTTCGAACAACGGTGGGCCGCCAGATTGGCGCGGCCCATTCCGCCGGCTCCATTTGCGCGCCCAGCCTGTCCGAGGTGCAAGGCCCAGATGATGCTCGTCAGCATCGAGCCAAAAAGCCTAAGCGTGGACTTGCACATGTTTCGCTGCGCTGTCTGCAATCACGCATTTACGACATTCGCAACGCATGAAGATCCCATGCATTCCAATGGCCGCTGGCTTCAAGGCGATTTGCGCCCACCGAAGTAACCCGCGCTGCAAGTCGTGACCGTAGGCGAGACGCCGTGGCTGCAGGAAGGTTTCAGGGTCGAGCTCGACAAGGACGGTTGGCGGCACTGACTCGCGCGAAGCGGCGATGGCCTCAATGCATCTGCCGCTGACTGATCTTCACTAATCCGCCAGCCGCGTAGGGCATGACCATGTCCGATGACTGGACCAAACGAGCGACGAACATCCTTCGAGAACTTCATGCTGCCGAGACGGAGCTAATCGGCAGGGGTGTTATCCTGACCGACGGTAAGGCGGGGACGGTTGATCACGTCTTCCTTGACGAGGTGCACGGGCTCCGGATCTCGATCGGTGGCCACGACGGCAAGTGGCCGATTTCGACTCTGAAGCTTCTAGACTCCGGTTTCGCCAGATAGCTTGTCCGCGCGGTCACCGTCCGCGGTGATCACTCGGTGACCGGGCGCCCAGCGCGGACTTCGAAGGCCTGCTCGCCGGTGCCTGGCCGAGTAAGCCAGTCACAGTTTACCTGGAGTGGCAGCCATGATGCAGAACGTTGTAGCCGGATGCGTCGCAGTGGCTTTGATTATCCTGGCCTTGATTGGCTTCGCCCAAACGCACCATGAATGTTGGCACGGGCACGTGCTCCTAACCCATGAGCCCTGCGGATCCGTCAGCCCTTCAATATAGAAACAACCATTTTCCGCTGATCTAGGCGCGGGACCAAAGCCCCGCCGCTCGTGAAGTTCTGCCAGCGCAGGTAAGCTTGCGGACGACTCAGCGCGAAAGCCCCCTACCGCCCGGTAACCACCTTCTGGCGCGCAGCGTTCAGGTCTGCCTTTGTCTGTGCAGTTGCGGCACTCGCGGGCTCTCGATTTGGGGGCGGCTCATTGAGGTCTCGGGCCCACGGCGCGCCAGATCGAGCAACTGACTTCGGAGCGGCATTTTCTGAGCTGGAGCAGGCAGAGACGAGAGAGACGACAACAAGGGACATCCCCGTTCGGCCCAACGTTTGAGTGATCCTGTTCATCAGGCAATCAACTTCCGGCGCGGCGGCCTTACTGTTGGCGCCTGCGATCCGCTCTAGCATCGAAATAGATGACCACCGCGAATGTGGCACCTAGAGCCAAAACGCTGACACAGCCGGTAATCAACGCCACCGCCATCATAGCTGGATCAGTATTTCTACGGCGTCAGGGGTGGGCAATTCACGAATGATTAGCGCATGCAACAAGGCTGGGGCCCCGCCATCGTGAACCGGCGGGCCTTTGCTTTTCCACACCCACGATGCGCAGTAGCCCGCGTTCGTTCCGCGGCCCAAGGGATTGATAATTTGACTCTCGCGGCGCCAGGCTGCGATGGCGCAATGACCAAGGCAGAGAACCGAGCGGCCGCCAGGGCCTACCACCAGGAGCGGATGCGTAAGCTCGACGAGGAAGCCGAAGCAGCACGCATTTTTAGCCGGGGATAAACGACCATGCACATCATCCCATCTCTTTCACGGTGGAGAGAGCGGTTCGATTCCGCCAGGGAGCGCCATCATCCGGGCCATCGGGTCGGGTGATGCGGCGAAATCCGCCGCCCCTCCATGAACCTCGCCGCCCCTGACCGACGACCAATGTTCCGTTGGAACCGGTGCAGGCCCATGGCGCAGCGCAAATCCCCCTCGGACCGCCAGACCGGCGCCGCCTCGCCGGCACCGCCGTCCTGGATGCACCGTACAGCGCCCTATGCGCCGGAGCGGCGCGCCAGAATGCTGGAGCACATGGCACGCGCCCGATCGCTTCCGCAGCCCCAGGCCGCAACCGCGATAGCGCCGTCGCGCACGAGCGGCGTGGACATTCTCGGCGATGCCTTCGGCTACGCGGTTCTGTTCGGCATCATTGCCCTGCTCTTCCAGTCGCGCGTTCCGATCTATCTCGGCGCCTTCCTCTTCCTCACCGACGGCGAGCGCATCGAACACGCGCTCGGAACGATCGGCATCCGGTTCGAGCCCAACACGATCGGCCCCGACATCATCAAGGGCTTCGCCTCCCTGTTCGGATGGTTCGCGCTGCTGGCGTCGTTGAAGGCTTCCCTCCCGGCCTGGCTCGCGGCATGGATGCCCACGGATACTTCCTGGTCCGCCATTGCCGGCATCGCCGTCGTGTTCGCGACCGTCGAAGCGTCTGCGGGGCTGGCGATGCGGCACGCATTGCCGTGGTTCGGATTCCAGATCAGGCCGGACAGCCTGACCGCGACGACGATCAAGCTCCTCATGGCCCTTGGCCTGCTCGCCTTGCTGGTGCTGCTCGGATCTCTCTGAGCGGCGCGCAATGACGATGTCGTGAGACGGCCGGGGCGTTTACCGGAAATTTACCCCCTGCTATTTGATCGGCGTATCGTTTGCTTAGACGTTGCGCCCTACCGTGAATCTACGGAAACAATCCGAAACACGATTGGCGTTCATGTCCGTCTCAGAGTTCCTCCGGCAGCGTGCAGTGGAAGTCAGCGTGAGCGGCAGCTACTCGCTGCCGCGCTGGTACGATTGTGAGGGCCAGCTGCGCACCTTCGCCTGCCGCACCAAGCGTGTCTCCCCGTTCCGCATGATCGTCGACGTGCCTGTTGTCGGAAAGGTCGGCGAGCGCGTGACCTCCTATTTTCAGGACTTTGGCGAATTCCAGTGCACCATCAGCGCGACGCTGAAGGCGGGCTTCCTGATGGAACTCGATATGACGCGGGAGCGGCGCGCCTGGATGTCGGAAAAGCTGACCTGGCTGGAGAAGAAGCAGAAGGACGCCAGCATTCTGGAACTGCGCAATGACGCGCGCTTCGTTCCCCAGGTCTCGCACACCTTTCTGACGCTCGCCGACGGCAGCACCCATGCCTGCTTCATCATCGACGTCTCCACGGCCGGGGTCGCGATATCCTGCGAATACGACCCGCCGATCGGAACCCCGCTTGCGGTCGGCGCCTGCGTCGGGCGCGTCATTCGCAAATTCGCCAACGGCTTTGCGGTCAAGTTCGCCGAGAAGCAGCAGCGGGACGACCTCGTCCGCCTGGTTGTCCGTACGCCCATGCTGCAATCGGCCTGAATCGGCCCGATCGATTTTAACTCAATTTTAACTAAATACTGGAGGTGCTGATCCCAGCGCGGTAGGGTGTGACCCAGCATGTCCGCAATCACTGCGGGCCCCGAGTTATTGGAAGTCCCGGAATGTCCATCGCTGAGTTCGCCCCGGCAGAGACCGCCCAAAACGCGCCCGCCGTCGCAAAGCCGCAGCTCCCACCCGGCGTCATCACTGAAGGCCCGCTCGTCCAAGCCAAGTTGCGCGAAAGCTATCTCCTCCTCGGTATTCTCTACGTCGGCGCCGTCGCGGGCATCATCTGGGCCATCACGCAAGGCGTCGGCAAGGTGGAGCTGTTTACCTTTGCCTGGATGTTCGCGCTGACGACGTTCGGCATCGGCGCCGGCATGCACCGCCTGTTCGTCCATCGCAGCTTCCGCACCGGCCCGATCATGCGCGTCTTCTTCTGCGCCATCGCCCAGATGGCGGTGCAGGGCTCGATCGCGAAATGGGTCGCCAACCACCGCCGCCATCATCTCTACGCTGATGACGTCGGCGACCCCCACAGCCCGCAATTCGACGGCTTCGGCAATCGCTATGTCAGCGCGCTCAAGGGCTTTCTGCACGCCCAGGGCAGCTGGGTGTTCGACCAGGCGACCACCGACAACGAATACTACGCCAAGGACATCCTCGCCGATCCGATCGCGATGTTCTTCGTGCGTACGCGCTGGGTCTGGTACGGGATGTCCGGCGTCTTCATTCCCGCCGTAATCGGCTACACCTTCGGCGGCGTGCACACCATGATCGGCTGCGTGCTGTTCTCCGGCCTGCTCCGCTGCTACCTGCTGATCCTCACCAGCCAGCTCACCGGCTCGGTCTGCCACGCCTACGGCTACCGCCGCTTCGAGGTCGAGGACGCCTCGACCAACGAGTTCGTGACCACGATCCTCACCTTCGGCGAGGGTCTGCACAACAACCATCACCGTTTCCCGCGGGACGCCTATATCTCGCACGCCTGGTGGGAGATCGATCTCAACGGCCTGATCATTCTGGGCATGGAGAAGATCGGCCTCGTCCACGACGTCTTCCACGCCTCGCACCGTCAGCTCGAGCTGGCGTCCGAAGCGGAGGCGCAGGCGGCCACGACGGCGCGCTAAAGGCGGCAGGCGGCGGCCGTTCCTCCGGCCGGCTTGCCTCCGCTCCGCTGCCCTATCGCGGCCCCATTGCGGGATCAGCTTTTGAGGGTCTGTGCCTCGTGCCGGACCTCATTTGCAGACTTGCGATCGGGGGACCGAATGGCAGTCAACAAGATTAGGATTGATAAGATCACTTGGGACAGGGTTGGCCGGGTCACCGAGCCCGGACGCTACATGTACACCTTTGGCTGGCTGACGATTACGGCCGGCGATCTCGATATCTGGAAGCAATATCCGCAAGCCGCCTTCACGCTGCTCGCGCACCACGCCGAGCCGGACGAGGCCGTCGGCGAGGAATTCCATCTCGGCGCCTTCGACATCGCGCCGGACACACCGCCGCCGTTCACCACGCATTGAAGCGCGGGAAACGCCGGCCCAAATCGCCGTGCGGGCTGCGCGCGGCGCACGCGACTGCGGGAACACATGGCATGCACGTTGCTTAATCAACGTCATGATGCACATCCCCGCTGTCGACCAGGCCTTCCTGCTGCTGCTCATCGTCTTCTGCCTCGGCACGTGCCTCGTACGCGCCTTCTGGGAGCTGGAGCAGCTGCGGGCACGCCGGGTCGCTGCGCCGCCCCGCGGGCGCACAACGAAGCGTGACTAGGCCGGTTGGCCCGGCCGCGCGTTGTCCAGGCGGCAGCCACGCCGCCTCTGGACACGCCTCTCGCGCACGTGCATCGTGAATCGAAGAAACCTGCGCAGTGCCTTGATCTAACTTGCCAATCGCGATCTGGTGACGAGCGCGGACCGCTCCCATCGATGACGAATTGGTTCGGTCATGCGCTTGATTGCGTTCGTCTTCTACACGTTCGGTGCCGATCTCGATGAACGCCGGCTGTCGCGCCTGTTAAGTGACGCGACAGCAAATGCATGACACATGGTGGCATCGGTAGACGTAGATAAGCAGATCAAGGGAACCTATTTTCGGCGCCGATGTATCTGATTGAAGCTTTGCCCACCGTCATCGGAACTGCCGCCATCGCCCCGGCGCTGCTGATGCTGTGGCTCGTCATTGCCGCCGAGGAGCGCCCGGGGCCGCCGGCCCAGGTCTGGACTGCGTTCCTGCTCGGCGCGGCCAGCATTTCGCTGCTGGGCCTTGCCCGCGCGCCCTTCGCCAAGATGGTTGCAGCCCCCGACAACCCCTGGGCGGCGCTCGCCATGCATTCGGTCTTCGGGGTCGCGCTGCCCGAGGAAGCCGTCAAGGTGATCGCCATCGTGCTGGTCTCCTCGACCAAGCGGCGGACCTTCGCCAATCCGATGGATACCGTGGTCTATGGCGCCGCCGTCGGCCTCGGCTTCGCCGCCTACGAGAACCTCGCCTACCTCGTCCAGCACGCCGAGATGTGGCGCTCGCTGGCCGCCCTGCGCAGCGTGCTGACCGTGCCGTTCCACGGCGCGCTCGGCATCATCGCCGGCGCCTACCTGACGATCGCGCGCGCCGGCACGGCGCTGGGTGCCAACCGCCACCATCGCGACTGGGCCCGCCTGTCCAGCCGCCTGCTGATCTTCGCAGGCCCGGTCGCGCTGCATTCGGCCTTCGACTTCCCGCTGCTGACCTTGCAGCGGATGCCCGATCTCGATCCCACGCTGCGGATGTGGCTGGGCGGAGCGAGCCTGCTGATCGGCTTCAGCTCGATCGCCTTCGCCATCCGCCTGGTGCGGCGGGTCGCGCGCCATCACGCGCCGAGGACCGATATCGCGCGGGAGCGGCTCAGCCAGCTGCGCCGGATGTGGGCGCTGCTGCTCGCCGGCGGCGGCGTCGGCTTCCTCGGCCTCGCCTTCGTGCTGACCTCGATCCATCACTGGCTGATCAACCCCGAGCGCAATCTGACATTGGCCCTGATCCCGATCGGCTTCGTCTCGATCCTGCTCGGCCTCGCGCTCCTGATTGTCACGATCGCGATCTACATTCTCGGCCGCAACCGCGTTCGCACCAGCGGCGAAGGTTTTTCGTCAGCGCACGGCGGCGGTTGAGCCACGGGATGGCAAGCGCGGTGTGTGCATACTAGATTGAGCAGACATCTTTCGATCTGGAGCCTGCCGATGACATCGCCTGAGGATTTTTCCCGGCTGCAATCCGCCATGAGCGAAACGGTCAAGGCGCATTGGAAGGCCTTCCTGTTCGAAGGCATCCTGCTTGCCGTTCTCGGCGTCGCCGCGCTGATCCTGCCGCCGCTCGCAAGCCTTGCGATCACGATCTTTCTCGGCTGGATGTTCCTGATCAGCGGCATTGGCGGGCTGATCGTGACCTATTGGGCGCGCAGCTCGCCGGGATTCTGGTGGTCGCTGATCTCGGCCGCGCTAGCCGTGCTCGCCGGCATGCTCCTGCTGGCCCGGCCGATGCAGGCCGTGCTGACGCTGACCATCGTGCTCGGCGCCTACTTCCTCGCCGAGGGCGTCGCCACCATCATGTATGCGCTGGAGCACCGCCGCGAGCTGAGCAGCCGCTGGTCCTGGCTCCTGATCTCCGGCCTCGTCGACATCGCCATCGCGTTCATGGTGATCACGGGGCTGCCGAGCTCGGCGGAATGGGCGATCGGCATCCTCGTCGGTATCAATTTGCTGTTCGGCGGCGCCACCCTGATCGGCATGGCGCTGGCGGCACGCAAGAGCAACAGTTGAGGGTGCCTCGTGGCCCCTCGCGCCGATTGGGGGGTGACAACCCGCCAATCGCACGCTATATGAGCGGCCATGATCACCCTCGTCACCAGCTATTTTTGGTACTTTAGCTACGACAGCTCGCTGGCGGCAGGAGGATCGCGCTCAATCTGAATATTGAAGCAAACGTCCGAACAAGCCGCCAGACCTGGCGGCTTTTTTATTGCCGGCAGGTTCAAACAGACAGGAGCCCGCCGTGCTGAGCACGACCGACGATCTTCGTATCCGCGAACTGAAAGAGCTGAGCACGCCGGAAGAGGTGATGCGGGAAGTCCCGCGCACGCTCACCGCAACGCGTGTGGTGATGGCGGCGCGCAACGCCATCCATGCCATCCTCAACGGCCAGGACGACCGCCTGCTGGTCGTGGTCGGCCCCTGCTCGGTGCACGATCCCAAGGCCGCGCTCGAATATGCCGAGCGCCTCGCGAGCTTGCGCGAAGACCTTGCCGACCAGCTCGAGATCGTGATGCGAGTCTATTTCGAGAAGCCGCGCACCACCGTCGGCTGGAAGGGCCTGATCAACGATCCCGACCTGGACGGCAGCTTCGACATCAACAAGGGCCTGCGGCTGGCGCGCAACGTGCTGTCCGCGGTAAACAATCTCGGCCTGCCCGCCGGCGCGGAATTTCTGGACATGACGACGCCACAATACATTGCGGACCTCGTGTCCTGGGCCGCGATCGGCGCGCGCACGACCGAGAGCCAGATCCACCGCGAGCTGGCCTCGGGGCTGTCGTGCCCGGTCGGGTTCAAGAACGGCACCGATGGCAATGTGCGCATCGCGGCGGACGCGGTGAAGTCGGCCTCGCATCCGCATCATTTCATGGCGGTGACCAAGCTCGGCCGCTCGGCGATTGCCTCGACCGCGGGCAACGAGGACTGCCACATCATCCTGCGCGGCGGCAGCAAGCCGAACTACGACGCGGCAAGCGTCGCTGCGGCCTGCAACGATCTGGCCAAATCCGGCGTCGCGCCGCTGGTGATGGTGGATGCGAGCCACGCCAATTCGAGCAAGAAGCCGGAAAACCAGCCGCTGGTCATGGCCGACATCGCCGGCCAGATCTCAGGTGGCGAGAACCGTATCATGGGTGTGATGATCGAGAGCAATCTCGTTGCCGGCCGCCAGGACGTGGTGCCGGGCAAACCGCTGACCTACGGCCAGAGCATCACGGACGGATGCATCGACTGGGCGACCACGGCAACCGCGCTCGAGCAACTCGCTGACGCGGTCGAGATCCGGCGCAACACGAAGCGCGCGGGGCTGCACGAACGCTCGGCGTAAGGCCAAAGCCAACGCGGGCGGGGCGAGCTGTCGCGCCCTGCCCGCCGCTAGCCACAAGCTAACAGCCGCGGCAGATGCTCTTGATCTTCTTGTCGAGCGCCGCGTCTTCCTTATTCACGGGATTATTCGGATCGCTCAGATTCTTCTCGTTCGGCACATCGCCGGCGCGCGGCTGGCGATGACCGATGGGTGCCTGCGGCACTGATCCCGACGTGGCGCCGCCGGATGTCGACCCCTTGGAGCCGCTGGGCTGTGCAACCGCCGCTCCGCCAAGCAAGACCACGAGCGACGCTGCCACCACCATGATCTTCTTCATGTCCGTTCCTCCATTCTCAAACCCACGTTCTCTGCATCGCCGCTCACGTCTCGGGCGGATAGAGATGAACGTCGCCGCAATAATCCACGATACGATAGCGCGTTTCCGTCTCCGCTTCACGCGCGTCGGCTGCGGTATTTTGCACCGCCAACACATAATTCGGCCCCACCGGCGATTTGCCGGCGCCGCCGGGAATGTCGATGACATAGTCGGGCTGACACAGTCCTGACACCCGTCCGCGCAACTGCCGCATCAAATCCTGCCCCTGGGCCAGCGTCGTTCGCAAATGCACGGTGCCCGGCGCGAGATCGCCGTGATGCAGATAATAGGGCTTGATCCGGCATTCGACGAAAGCTCGCATCAAATCCGACAAAGCGGCAATGCTGTCGTTGACGCCGCGCAAAAGCACGGACTGGCTCACCATGGGAATTCCGGCATCGGCAAGCCGCGCGCAGGCCGCGCGCGCAGGCCCCGTCAACTCGCGCGCATGGTTGGCATGCACCGCGACCCAGGTGGTCGCGCCCTCGACCTTCAACGCAGCCACCATCTCGTCGCTGATCCGCGCGGGATCGGCTACCGGCACGCGGGTGTGAAGACGGATGATCTTGACGTGATCGATTCCCGCGAGATCGGCCATGATCTCGCTCATCCGGCGCGGCGACAGCATCAAGGGATCGCCGCCGGTCAGGATCACTTCCCAGATCTCGCTGTGCGAACGGATGTAATCGATCGCCGCGCGATATGCGCCGTCCGAGAGCGCGTTCTCCTTGCCGGGCCCGACCATTTCGCGGCGGAAGCAGAAGCGGCAATAGACCGCGCAGACGTGGACGAGCTTGAACAGCACGCGGTCGGGATAGCGATGGACGATGCCCGGAACCGGCGAGTGCGGATGATCGCCGATCGGATCGGCGCTCTCGCCTGGCTGCATCTCCAGTTCCGCGACGGTCGGAACGAATTGCCGCGCGATCGGATCGTCGGGATCGGACGTGTCGATCAGCTCGACCAGCGCCGGCGTGATCGCCACCGCATAGCGCGCGGCGACACGCTCGAGCGCGGGCAGCGCTTCGGCCGGTGCAAGCTGCGCGGCCACAAGTTCGGCCGGCTCACGCAGGGTGCGTGCAAGGTTGGTCTTCGTCATGTCTCACTTAACGTTTCATTTGCGGGCGGTGTCCACACCACCTGATCGATCCGCGCTGCGCCGCTCGCCAGCATCACCAGCCGGTCGAAGCCGAGCGCGACACCGCTCGCCTCCGGCATTTGGGCGACCGCGGCCAGAAAATCCTCGTCCAGCGGATAGGCCTCGCCATAGCGGCGCTGCTTCTCCGCCATCGACTCCGTGAAGCGCTTGCGCTGTTCCTCGGCGTCGGTCAACTCGCCAAAGCCGTTGGCGAGTTCGACGCCGCAGGCATAGACCTCGAACCGCTCGGCGACCCGCGGGTCATCGGCCTTCACCCGCGCCAGCGCCGCTTCTGGAGATGGGTATTCGAACAGAATGGTCAAACGCCCCTGCCCCAGATGCGGCTCGACATGCTCGACCAGGACCTTGCTGAAGATGTCGGACCAGGTGTCGTCCTCCGCCACCCGGACCTTGCCGCCGGCCGCCTGCGCGAGCGCGGCACGGTTACCCTCACCGCCCGAAATTGTCGACAGCAGGTCGATCCCTGCGAACCGCTCGAAGGCGCCGGCGACCGTCACCAGCTCCGGCTCCGCGAAGGGGTCCGCGGCCCGGCCGCGGAACGAGAAATTCCCGATCCCGGTCGCCTGCGCCGCGCGGGCGATGACCACGACGGTGTCCGCCATGATGGCGTCATAGGGGGCGCGAGCCCGATACCATTCCAGCATGGTGAATTCGGGCAGATGCAGGTCGCCGCGCTCGCGATCACGGAACACCCGTGCGAATTCGAAAATCCGCTCCTCGCCCGCCGCCAGCAGCTTCTTGCAGGCGAATTCCGGCGAGGTCCGCAAGTACCGGCTGGCACGGCTGCCATCGGGCCACATGATCTCGGTCCGGGGGGCGTGCAGATGGGTTTCGTTACCCGGGGAGACCTGGAGGACCGAGGTTTCGACCTCAAGGAACCCCTGCTCGGCGAAAAAGCCCCTGAGAGACCCGGTAATGGCCCCCCTGGCCTGGAGGAACGGCCGCCGGTCGAGGTGCCGCGAGGGCGACCAGAACGGCGAAATCGGCTTGTCCCCAACCATCAACCGGCCGCCCCGCAGGCCAGCAAAATGCTGGCATTCAACGACAAAATGCGTATGTTGCGGCCCGAAACGGGTGCCGCGGTCTGATTTGAGGCCCCAGGTCCCCCATCAATTTGACCACGTCCTGGCCGGAGCCGGGCCAAGCAAGCAGGAAATATAGCTTTGAGAGTCATCGCCAGTTCTATTCGCAAGGGCAACGTGATCGAGCAAGACGGCAAGCTTTATGTCGTTGTGACCGCCGAGAACATCCATCCCGGCAAGGGCACTCCGGTCAGCCAGATCGAAATGCGCCGAATCTCGGACGGGGTAAAGATCTCCGAGCGCTACAAGACCACCGACCAGGTCGAGAAGGCCACGATTGAAGAGCGCAACTTCACCTTCCTCTATGAAGATGGCGACGGCTTCCATTTCATGAACCCGGAAACCTATGACCAGGTCCAGGTGTCCAAGGACGTCATCGGCGATGCGGCCGCTTATCTCCAGGAGAGTATGACGGTCAAGCTGTCGACGCATGACGTCAACGTGGTGTCGATCGCGTTGCCGCAGCGCGTGACGCTGGAAGTGGTCGAGACCGAGCCCGTGACCAAGGGCCAGACCGCCTCCTCCTCCTACAAGCCCGCGGTGCTCTCCAACGGCCTGCGCACCACTGTGCCGCCGCACATCGCCGTCGGCACCCGTATCGTGGTGATGACCGAAGACGGCTCCTACTCCGAGCGCGCCAAGGACTAAGCGAGGAATCGGAGCAGGTGCCGCCGGGGGCCGAGACAGTGGTTGGGAAAAGTTTCCGCTTCGTCTCGCTGTTTCTGGCGGCGCTTTCGCTTCTCACCGCCACGCCGCTCGCTGCGGACGAAATCCGCAGCCCTTCGCTCACGGCGCTGCGCGTCGATTGGCGCGCAGCGCTCGACCAGCTCCGCACCGAGGTCAACAGCCGTCCCCCGATCGCGGGCGACTTCATCTTCGCGCCCCGCCGTTCGGTGCCACGCTACGATCCGCGCGCGATGCCTGCGCTGGTGCAGCTCAACGCGGTCTCATCGCAATTCTTCACCGGTATCGCCCGCAGCTCCGTGCCCGTGCTGCTGCCGTTCGATGCTGCCGCCTATCTCGAGGCGCAGCGCAATCGCGCGCCGGGGACACTCGCGCTCTCGCACTATCAGGCCGATTTCAATCCCGTCGACATGTTTGATGCCGGCCCCTCAGGTTACAGTGCCAGCTTCTCGCTCGAACCCGGTGCCGGCGACGGCCTGCCGAGCCGCGTCTACACAAGGCCGGTCGAGGTGCAGATCACGGGCTCGGCACTCGTTTACGACGTCGCCGATCCCGCCGGCGGCAAGGGCGAGCAGGTCAAGCCGCTTGCGGCAACCTATCCGGACCTGCGCAGGTTCATCCGGGAAGGCTATGTGCGCTACGCCTTCACCCGCTTCGGCGTTGCCTATGTCGTCTCCATCCAGTGCCTGGACAGCATCGCAAAGCCGCGGAGGCTCGCCTGCAAGGAAGCCTATCCGGTTGCCGAGCGCTTCCTGAAAGGGCTCCGCATCGCCGGCGGCCAGCGCATGCGGCCGCTGACGGACATGGCCTCCGGCATCATCGATCGTCCTTCAGCGCGGTCGCCGGATTTCACCTACCGACCGAGCGGCGATATCATCCCGAACACCGGCTATCGCAACAAGGCCGGCCATCCGGATGTGATGGCCTATGCGCAGATCCGTTTTCCGCTCGAAAAGGCGCCCGCCTTCGTGCGTTCGCAATCCTACGGCAAGCGCGACAAGAGCGACGGCCCGACGGCCTATCCCTGGCGCGACAATTTCTGCGAGTCCCGCAGTTTCGAGGTCTGGCAGTGCGGCGGCGGTTATGGCCACCAGGGCGAGGACATCCGCGCCGCCGAATGCCCACCGCCCGGCGAAGGCCACGAACCCTGCGATCGCAAGCAGCGCGGCGTCGTCGCGGTGCGCGACGCCATCGTGATCCGCGGCGCCAAGGATCAGGCCGCGACGCTCGAGGTCAACAGCCGCACCGAGCATATCCGCTTCCGCTATATGCACATGAACCCGCAGGCGCTGACCGCCGACGGCATGCTCAACGGCCGCATCGTCACCGAAGGCGAGAAGATCGGCGTGGTCTCCAACTATCTCGACCATCCCGCCGGCACATCGATGCATTTGCATTTCGACGTGCAGGTGTTTACCCGCGACGGCTGGATCTGGGTCAGTCCTTACGTCACGCTGGTCTCGGCCTATGAACGCCTGATCCACGCCCGCGGCCGCGAAGTCGGCCCCGAGATCGCCGGCACGCCGCAGCCGGTGGCGCATGCGTTGCCGGAGGACGTGATCAAGCCGGACCTGCGCGAGGGATCGAGCGGCGAGGAGAATTAAGGGGCGAGTTCGCTCATGCGGCCGCTACGGACTACTCCAACAGCGTCGTCAGCTGCGCGCCCTCGTCCGCCACGAATACCGCGATCAATTCCGCCGGCTCGGTCGTGCTGGCATTGGCCGAGACCAGATGCGTCGATCCCGGCGGCTCGAAGAAGGACTGGCCGACACCAAATGTCTCGACAGGACCGCCGCCAAGCTGGGAACGGATTTCACCCTTGGTGATGTAGGCGGTCACCGAACCCGCGTGACGATGCGGCCGCGAGAATCCGCCGGGACCGTAGAACACACGCACGATGGTGACGCGCTTGCCCGGGACGTTCGGTAGCGCGTAGGAGCCGATCGGCTCGACCTTGTCGAGCGGTGAGCTCTCCGCTGCGGTCGCGCAGAGCGGCGCCAACGCGCCGGATACGGCGTCCATCGTCACCGGCAACGCGTTGCCGATCGCAAGCGCGCAGGCGAGCCCGCCGACGACGGCCAGCGCCATCGAGCGCGATGGCACCGGACGCTGCGCATGGGTCAAACTCATTGCAGTCATGATAACCTCCCCTTGTTTTCTCGTTGTTGCAATCAAGATGCCGCGGCGCTCGCTGCGACCGGCCGCTTCGCCGGTGTCCAGCGATACGCGGCGCCAAAGCGGTTCCAGACGTTGATCGAGGCGACCGCCGAGGTCAGGTACATCAGCTCGGCCTCGGAGAATTCGCCGGAAGCGTCCGCATAGACCTCTTCACTGACGCCATCGGGCAGGAAGGTCAGCGCCTCCGCCCAGGCCAGCCCGGCCCGCTCGCGCGCGGAAAAGACCGGCGCCTCGCGCCAGACCGCAACCAGATTAAGCTTGTCCACGGGCACCCCGATCCGCTCCGACAACAGGACGTGGTGCTGCACGCAGAAGGCGCAGCCGTTGATCTGCGAGGCGCGCAGCTTGACCAGCTCGAGCAGCTGCTTGTCGAGGCCCGCCTTGGCCGCCACCTGGCCGAGCGCCAGCACCAGCTCATACGCATCGGGTGCGATCTTCTTGAAATCCTCGTACTCGCTGCGGGCGTGTGACATTGCCGTTCACCTCGTGTATTGTAAGACTACTTACATCTTATAAGAGCTCTTATATGACACGCAAGACCGCTGCCATCACGAAATCGAAGGCTTCGCGGAAGCCGGCCGCGCCTGCCGAAATCGCTGCCGTTCGCGTGCCTGCGCCCGGCGAAGGCAAGCGCGGTGAGCAAGGTTATCTCGGCTATCTGCTGCGACAAGCCCACGCCGCGGTCCGCCTGACGATGGAACGGACGCTCGCCGACCTCGGCGTGACGTCGCCGCAATTTGCCGTGCTGACCATGCTGAACGCCTATCCCGGCCTCTCCGGCGCCGACGTCGCCCGGCTCACGTTCCTGACCCCGCAGACGGTCGGCGTGATCATTCGCAACCTCGATCGCGACGGTGCGATCGTGATGACGCCTCATCCGGTCCACGGCCGGATCCAGCAATGGACGCTGACGCAGCGGGGAACGACGCTGTTGAAGGCTTGCAGGGAGCGCGTGATCGCGCTGGAGAAGCGCCTTGCCGCAAGTCTGGACGCCAAGGCAGAGACCGCGATCCGGCGCTGGCTCGCCGGCATTGCCGCCGATTTGCAGGAGGACTAACCGGCTCTAGTCGCCGCCGCCTCCGTCACCACCGCAGCCGCCGTCGCCTCCATCGGCATCCGAGAAATCGCTGACGGCGCCGTCGCCCTGGATGCCACGACCAAAGTTCTCGGCGATGATCATCAGGATCACGACAAACAGCCCGGCGCCGAACGGCCAGGGATTGGTACGGATGATGTCGAACAGCTCCCGCATGCGCGCATTCTGGGCAGACGGAAGCAAACCGACCGTAAAGCGACAGGCTTGAAATTGGGGATATCCGGGCAAGCCTAAGGACGCTCAGCCGCCCTTCAACGCTTTCTTAACCTCGCCGTCGGGCCAGGCATCGCCCGCCGCGCTCACGCGCACGCGGCTCTGATCGGCGGCATTCACCAGCACATGCGAACTCGTCCGATCACCGCTCGGCTCGAGACGCAGATCGGTTTCGGGCTTCCAGCTCAACGTGGTCGCGAGATCGCCGGGATAGATCCGCCATTGCGATCCGTCGTCGAGCTCGACGACGTGGCTTTCCGCATGTGCCCGTATCTTCATTCCACCCCGAATTCTTGATGAGCAGACTGCGTGTAGAAGGCGAGCCCCGGCGCTCGGCCGGGGCCCTGCTCCGTCAGTCGTTGTCGTGATGAAGCACGGTCTTGCTGCGATTGCCGAATTCATCTTCCTTCTTGATCACCGTGGTGCGGTTGGCAGGCTCGCGCTCCCTGATGACCGTAGTGCGGTTGCGATCGCGGTCCCGCTCACGATATTCGTGGGACTGTCCGACCGTCACGCCCGCACCGACCGGGCCGACGTGAACGCCGACTTCGTCAGCGAATGCAGGGGCGGCGATGGCCGTGACCATGGCGGCGGCAAACAGATATCTCTTCATCTTCGTCCTCCAGTGTATGCGGAGGGAATGCGGGACTGCGACACTTTGTTCCGGCGGAACGCGGCGCGACGGCCTGTTCCCGGTGTTCCAGGAACCGGCCCACAGCAGCCGTGTTTCCCGCTAGAATGGGTCCATGAAACAAGCTGATTCCTCGGCCAATCACAGCCGCCGCGCCCTGCTTCGATCCACGCTCGGCGCAGCCGCACTCATCACATTCCCCACGCAGCTTCTCGCCGCGCCTCCGGGCTTCGACGAATGGCGCGAGGGTTTTCGTGCGCGCGCCATGGCGAAGGGCATTTCGGCCGCGACCTGGCAACGCGCGATGGCGCGGGTCGAGCCCGACATGAGCGTGTTCAAGCAGATGCGCAACCAGCCCGAATTCCACGAGCAGGTCTGGCAATACATCAACCGCCGCGTCTCGGACTGGCGCATCATCAACGGCAAGATCGCACTGAAAAACAACGAGGCGCTGCTCGCGCGCATCGAGCGCGATTTCGGCGTCGAGCGCGGCACGCTGCTGGCGCTGTGGGGCGTGGAGTCCGCCTATGGCGATCCGCTGGTGCAACAAAACCACATGACGCCGGTATTCCCCTCGCTCGCCGCGCTCGCCTGGAACGAGCCGCGGCGAAAAGCCTATTGGGAGACCGAGCTGATCAACGCGCTGCGCATCGTCGACAAGGGCTGGAGCACGCCGGAGCAGATGCAGGGATCCTGGGCCGGCGCGATGGGGCACTCGCAATGGATGCCGGAGGTCTGGCTCAATGTCGGCATCGACTATGACGGCGACGGCAAGGTCTCGCCGTTCGGCAAGCCCGACGACGCGCTGGGCTCAACGGCAAAGTATCTGGTCAATCGCGGCAAGTGGCGCCGTGGCGAGCACTGGGGCTACGAGGTGCGCGCATCCGGCGAGGCGAGCGGCAACCGGACCTACGCGGCGTGGCAGGCGGCCGGCGTCACCCGCGCCGATGGCCAGCCGTTTCCGCAACCGAATGCATCCGCGCAGATGTGGACGCCGGTTGCGGGCGGGCCGACATTCCTGCTGGGACCGAATTTCTATTCGGTGAAGAGCTACAATCCCTCGATGAACTATGCGCTCGCAATCTGCCATCTGGGCGACCGCTGCCTCGGCGCGCCGCCCTTTATCCAGCCCTTCCCCGGCTCAGAGCGCGCGCTGACGCTCGCCGAGGTGCAGGAGATGCAGACGCGCCTGACCAAGGCCGGTTTCGACACCGGCGGCACCGACGGCCGCGTCGGCAACGACACCATGAAGGCGATCAAGGATTTTCAGCAGCGCGCGGGGATCACGCCCGCCGATGGTTATGGTGGGCTGAAGGTGCTGGCGAAGTTGCGGCAGGGATCGTAGGGCCCGCTCTCTCACTTTGTCGTTCCGGGGCGCGCCACTTGGCGCGAGCCCGTAATGACGGCGGTTGGGGTCAGTGCCGGTACTGCGGCTCTTCCGCGTCCAGCTGGCGGCGGATCGCGGCGAGATGCAATCGCGCGGATTCGGAATCGCCTTCGCGCATCTGCCTGTAGGTTTCCGCCGCGATCGCGGGATCGACCGGCAGCACCTTTCGTCCCGTCGACATCGCCAGCACCTGCACCTCGGCGGCGCGCTCGAGATAGTAGAGATCGTCCCAGGCCTCCGCGATGGTCGGCGCCAGCACCATCACGCCATGATGCTTCATGAAGACGATGTCGGCATCGCCGACAGCGGATGCGATCCTCGCGCCCTCGCGGTTGTCGAGTGCGAGGCCGTTGTAGTCGCGGTCCACCGCGGTGCGGCCGTAGAATTTCAGCGCGGTCTGGCCGGCCCAGATCAGGGGATCACCCTCGGTCATCGACAACGCCGTGGCGTAGGGCATGTGGGTGTGGAAGGCGACCTTCGCGCGCGGCAGGCGCTTGTGCATCTCGGCGTGGATGTAGAACGCGGTTGCCTCGGGCGCGCCCTCGCCGTCGAGCACGTTGCCGTGGAAATCGCAGATCAGGAGCTTTGACGCCGTCAGCTCGCGGAAGGCGTAGCCGTATGGATTGACCAGGAAGAGATCGTCATGGCCGGGCACCACGGCCGAGAAATGGTTGCAGATGCCCTCCTCAAAACCATTGCGCGCGGCCATGCGGAAGCAGGCCGCGAGGTCCTCGCGCGCGGTGCGGATCGCGTCGGTGGCGAGATCAGGCCGGTTCGAGCGGAACGGCGCAGGTGCGGATGAGGAGGATTGAAGGCTGTGCGCCATGGCGAAGGAAACCTCTTTCGGTCGGAAGAGGCCCGCGTTGTACAGGGCCGACGCCTCTGCGTCAGCCCCCGCCGGCGCCACCCTGCCCTTCGCGTCTTGCGCGGCGGCTTATTGCCGCCGCGGCACGCCGCCGGCGTTCATGCCGCCATCGATGACGAGCTCGCTGCCGGTGACGTAGCGCGACGCATCGGAGGCCAGATACAGCACGCCGGAGGCGATCTCCGCGGCCTGCCCGGCGCGACCGAGCGGCGTCGCGACCTTGGCCCGCTCCTCGGGGTCGATCGGGGCGTTCTGGCCGGCCCCCGTCGCCCCCGTCGGGATCTTGCCCCAGATCGGGGTGTCGATGATGCCGGGGTGCACGGAGTTGACACGAATGCCGTCGCCGGCCGCCGCACACTCCATCGCGATCGATTTGGCAAACAGCCGCACACCGCCTTTGGTCAGCGAATAGGCCGACAGGCCCGGCGCACCGCGCAAGCCCGCGAGCGAGGACATCATGACGATGGAGCCGCCGCCGGTCTTGCGCATCAGCGGCAGGCAATGCTTCACGGACAGAAACACGCCGTCGAGGTTGATCGCGTTCTGCTTGTGCCAGTCAGCGAGCGTCATATCGACGATCGAGGGTACCGCAATGCCGATGCCGGCATTGGAGACCATGATGTCGAGCCGGCCATAGCGCTTGGCGATCTCGGCGACGATCTCGATCCAGGGCTCCTCGCTGGTGACGTCCTGCTCCAGGAAGATCGCCTTGCCGCCGGCTTTGGTCACGCGCTTGGCGAGCTCGGGGCCGCGCAGCTCGTCGATATCGGTGACGACGACAGTGGCGCCTTCGCGGGCGAACAGCTCGACGATCGCCTCGCCAATACCCGACGCACCGCCCGTCACCAGCGCGACCTTGCCCTCAACCTGCCCTGCCATGTTCACTCCCATTTTTTGTTGTTTGAGCGGCTCATTTTTGACGCATGATCTCCGCGCAAACGCGTACCGCGTTTGTCGCGAGGGATCTTGCGTTATCTAATCACGGATGGCCCCTGATCCGGTAGCGCGACGTCGACGACGCGGAATTGCACGCGCTCGGCGCCCTGGTACCGGTCGACCGACAACGATCCCGCGACATGCAATTGCTGACCGCGATTGGCGAGAAGTGCATTGCCGAGCTTCTGGCCGACCGAACGGAACGCAATGCCGTTGACGATCGAGCCGTCGCCAGACTTGAAGCGTAGCCTCAAATGCGCCTGTCCGACCTCATCGGCATAGACGAGCTGATGCGATGGCAGCGCCAGCACGACCTCCGGATTGCCGCTGCCGAAGGGACCGGCGCGGTTGAGCGTGGTCGCAAGCTCCGTCGTCACGGCGCGCGCGGACACCGCGCCGTCGACATAGAGCTCGTTGACATGGCGCGCCTCGGCAACGTCCCGCGCCAGCGCATTTTCGAGATAGGCGCGGAATTCGGCGAGCTTCTCCTTCCGCAACGTTACGCCCGCGGCCATCGCGTGGCCGCCGCCCTTCAGCAAGATGCCGTCGGTCACCGCCTGCCGCACCGCCTTGCCGAGATCGACGCCGGCGATGGAGCGGCCCGAGCCGGTGCCGATGCCGCCGGGCTCCAGCGCAATCGCAAAGGCCGGCCGTGAAAACTTCTCCTTCAGGCGGGACGCGACTAGGCCGACCACGCCGGGATGCCAGCCTTCGGAGGCCGTGACGATGACGCCAATCTTGTCCTCTAGCCCGATCGAGGCCAGCGCCTCGGCTTCGGCCTGCGCTTCGGCCGCCTGCTCGATGACGCGGCGCTCGCTGTTGAGGCGATCGAGCTCGGCCGCAATCCGAGCCGCCTCGACGCTGTCGCCTTCGAGCAAGAGCCGCACGCCAAGGTCGGCGCGGCCGATGCGGCCGCCGGCATTGACGCGCGGCCCCAGCATGAAGCCGAGATGCCAGGCCTCCGGCGGGCCGTTGAGCCGCGCCACGTCCATCAGCGCGGTGTGGCCGACATGGTCGCGCCGCCGCATCGCGATCAGGCCTTTTGCGACGAAAGCACGATTGAGCCCGATCAGCGGCGCGACATCCGCAACAGTGCCGAGCGCGACGTGATGCAGCATGCCGAGGAGATCGGGCTCGGGCATCTCGCTCGTCCAGAAGCCGCGCTGGCGCAGCTCGCGGTTGACCGCGACCAGCGTCACCAGCACGAGGCCGACGGCGGCGAGATGGCCAAGGCCCGAGAGATCGTCGAGCCGGTTCGGATTGACCAGCGCATCGACCTCCGGCAGCTCCGTGCCGGCCTGGTGATGATCGATCACGACCACGGACATGCCGAGGCGCTTGGCTTCAGCGAGCGGCTCGATGCTGGTGGTGCCGCAATCGACGGTGACGAGCAGCGTGGCGCCCTTCGCGGCCAGCGCGCGGATCGCTTCAGTGTTCGGGCCGTAGCCTTCGAAAATCCGGTCGGGAATATGGATCAGCGGATCGAGCCCGCAATGGCGCAGATGCCAGGCGAGCAGCGCCGCCGAGGTCGCGCCGTCGACGTCGTAGTCGCCGAAGATCGCGACCTTCTCGCCGCGCATCGCTGCGTCCGCGATCCGCTTCGCGGCGGCCTCCATCTCGGTCACAGTGTACGGGTCCGGCAACAGCTTGCGGATGGTCGGATCCAGGAAGTCGCTGACGCCATCGATGTCGATGCCGCGGCCCGCCAGCACCCGTGCCAGCAACTCCGGCAGCTGGTGCCGCTGCACGATGGCGAGCGCCTTGGCAGCCCCGCGCGCATCCAGCCGGTCGAGCCAGAGCTTGTCGGTGAGCGAGCGCGCGACGCCCAGAAACGCCTGGGGCACTTCGACGGGCAAGGCGGTTGCGGGCGGCGTCATGAGTCGAGACTGGCTTGAGGAACCCGGGAATCGAACCGGGCGTTGCGGCGATCGGCCGACAATGACGATTGACCTGGAATCCCCCGGGATTTGCAATGTCCACGCCGCACAAAGCGGTGGATTGCCGCTTTGCTGCGCGGACTGACTATCATTTGGGCATTCCGTGGAACAGCAAATTAAGCAGGCGTTAGGCGGAATCTTCGAAAAAGACTCGTATTCGATCTGTAATTAGTTGTTCCGGGTTCGTTGCAGATCAGGCCTCATTGCCAAGGGAAGCTCCCCGATGTCTGCTGCGCTGGGTCTGAAAGCCAAGCCGATCGCCACCGAACCCGCTGATGACGATTCCGATATCTCCGCACTGATCAATCGCCTGACCGCGGAGGTCAACCAGATCGCAGTCGACAAGACCAAGGCGATTCAGCAGATCACCAACCAGATGAAGATGCTGGCGCTGAACGCGCTGATCGAGAGCTCGCGCGCCGGCGCGCAGGGCGCCGGCTTCGCGGTGGTGGCGCAGGAGGTGCGCGGCGTCGGCCAGCAGGTCGAAACCATCGCGCGCGAGCTCGAAACCCAGCTGACGAAGCGCACCGGCGATCTCGTTGCCTCGATCGACCGCATGAGCCAGCGCTCGCGCGGCGAGCGCATGGTCGACCTGTCGCTCAACGCCATCGAGCTGATCGATCGCAATCTCTATGAACGCACCTGCGACGTGCGCTGGTGGGCGACCGATTCCGCCGTGGTCGATTGCGCGGCCTCGCCCAACGCTGCTGCCGTCTCCCATGCCTCGCAGCGCCTCGGCGTGATCCTCGGCGCCTACACCGTCTATCTCGACCTCTGGCTCTGCGACCTCGACGGCAATGTCATCGCCAACGGCCGCGCCGACCGCTTTCGCGTCGTCGGCCAGAACGTCGCCCACACAAAGTGGTTTCGCGAGGCGCGAACCTTGCGCTCCGGCGACGACTATGTCGCCGGTGACGTCGAGAACCAGCCGCTGCTCGGCAATGCCCAGGTCGCGACCTATTGTGCCAGCGTCCGCGCCGGCGGCCAGGCCAACGGCGCGCCGATCGGCGTGCTCGCCATCCATTTCGACTGGGAGGCGCAGGCCCGCGCCATCGTGCAGGGCGTGCGCGTCGGCGACGGCGACAAGGCGCGCGTGCTGCTGGTCGACTCCAATCTGCGTGTCATCGCAGCTTCCGACGGCCAGGGTATTTTGAGCGAGCGCATCGCGATCTCGCTGAACGGCCAGCGGTCCGGCTTCTATCACGACCGCACGGGCGCGCTGGTCGCGTTCCATGCGACCCCGGGCTACGAGACCTATCGCGGCCTCGGCTGGTACGGCGTGATCGTCTGCGGGGCGTGACGACATCATCGCGTGATCTGTGAGCGCGGCAGCGTGACCGTCGAACGATGGTCGCGCCGTGATGCGGAGTGACTTGCAGCCTATCCGAGATAGCCAGACACTCCGTCCCACAACAGCTTCAACGCCGTCACGGCCAGCAAGCCATGGCACGCCCGGTAGATGTGCCGCTGGTCCAGCTTTCCGTGCAGCCGCCAGCCGAGCCAGACGCCGCTGGGAATGGCAAAGAGGCACGCCGCCATCACGATCCAGACGTTGCCCGCCGGCCGCACCAGCAACAGCCAAGGCACCGCCTTGATCGCGTTGCCGACGGTGAAGAACAGGCTCGTCGTTCCCGTGTAGACCTCCTTGCTGAGGCCAAGCGGCAGGAGGTACATCGCCAACGGCGGTCCGCCGGAATGCGCGACCATGGTCGTGACACCCGAGGCAAGACCAGCAGCAACCGCCTTCGGCGAGGAGCGCGGACGAATGACCACCTTCGGATCACTCACGAGCCATATGCCCACGAAGCTCAACGTCACGACCGCCATCACGATCGCCACGGCGCGATGGTCCAATACACGGAACAAGAGATAGCCGAGGGCAATGCCGATCACGAGCCCGGGCAACAGCACCACCAGGTCTGGCTTCGACCATGTCGAGGGCTTCCAGTAGCGCAGCGCGAACAGGTCCATGGCGAGGAAGAGCGGCGCGAGCAGGCCGCCCGCCGTGACAGGATCCATCACGCACGACAGCAACGGAATGCCTACGATGGAGAAGCCGCCGCCGAATGCGCCCTTCATGAAGCAGATCAGGAAGACGCCGGAAAAGGCGATGATCACCGTGGCGGCCGTCAAATCCATCTGCGCATCTCCATGACCGGCACGCTCGCGCCTCGGCGCACGTCACGCCGAAACATCGCGGGCGAGACTCGGCTCAGGTCGCCGTGACTTCGTCATCGGTTGCTGTTGGGCCGGCATCGGTCGACGTCGCTTGCGAGGTCCGAGGCGGCTCGGCCTTCCGCTGGAAAAAGAGACCGGGCAGCACTGAAGGCAGGCCAAAGGTCATTCCGAGGAATGCCAGAAACACATCAAGATAACTCACGCTCATTCTGTTGCTCCGCTTTGTCGGGCGCGACCACCTCTCGGTGCATTTGAGGGTCGATGTGCTGCAATATGAACCGGTACAAATATCAGTACAATAAGAACATTGCTCTCGGTGCAATTTCGTCGCCTCCGCACGAGCAGAGCAGACGCAGCAAACCCTTTGCGTTGGACTTCGATCCGACTACGGCGGGCGCGGCGCCCACCCCGTCGCAATGAGACTTCTGAGCATTTTCCGGCAAGGCAGGCCGGTTACAGGCAAGAGCTTGCCGCATTGCTCGGCTACGCTGCGCTTCGCATCACGTTGGGCGGACGTGACGTGATCGGCCCACGGACCTGGATCACTCACGCTCGCCCCATGCCGAGGAGATATGCCATGAAGATCGTCGTGATCGGCGGGACCGGATTGATCGGATCCAAGCTCGTGACGAAGTTGAAACAACACGGCCACGAGGCCGTTGCAGCCTCGCCGAAATCAGGCGTGAACGCCGTGACCGGGGAAGGCCTCGCAGCAGCGCTGGCTGGCGCGGATGTCGTCGTCGACGTTGCCAACGCGCCGTCCTGGGAGCCCGCCGCCGTGCTCGATTTCTTCCAGCGCTCGAGCACTAACCTCGTCGCGGCAGAGGCGGCCGCGGGCGTGAAGCATCACGTGGCGCTGTCGATCGTGGGGACCGAACGGTCGCCCGACAATTCCTATTTTCGGGCCAAGCTCGCCCAGGAGACCATCATCAAATCCTCGTCGGTCCCCTACTCCATCGTTCGTGCCACCCAGTTCTTCGAATTCCTCGGCGCCATTGCTGAAACGGCTGTGGTCGAAGGAAAGATCGTCGTCCCGTCCGCACTGTTTCAGCCGATCGCCGCCGAAGACGTCGCTGATCGCCTCGCAGAGGTTGCCATGGGCCGGCCGCTCAACGGCACCATCGATATCGCAGGACCCGAGAAGGCCCCCTTCAATGAATTCATTGCGCGGCGCCTGAAGGCGTCCGGCGACGCCCGACCGGTGGTGGGAGACCCGAAGGCACCGTACTACGGCGCCCCCATCGACGACACATCGCTGAACCCGCTCGGCGAGGCGCGGCTCGGAAAAACGCCGCTCGCAACGTGGCTCGCAAGGCTCTGAGGATCCGCCAGACCTTCCATCACGACAACCACTGCAATGAAGGAAATCCCATGCGCAGATTGCTGATCGCAACGGCGGTTTATGCCGCATCAGTCTTGACGGGCCATGCGGCCGAACCGGCACCTCTGGCCAAAGTGACGGTCGTGTTCGACCAGGCGCTGCCGAACGTCCCGGGCAAGAGCATGAAGGGCGTGCTGGTCGAGTATGGTCCCGGAGGCTCCTCGCCGGCCCACATGCATCCGCGCTCCGCATTCATCTATGCGACCATCCTGGAAGGAGCGATCCGCAGTCAGGTCAATGACGAGCCCGCCAAGGTCTATCGCAAAGGAGAGAATTTCTTCGAAAAGCCCGGCGACCGTCACGCCATAAGCGCGAATGCCAGCGATACCGAACCTGCGAAGCTGCTGGCCGTCTTCGTCGTGGATTCAGCAGACAAGGAGCTGGTCACGCCGATCACGAAGTAGCGCCGGCTCGTCACGCAGCGCGGCGCGCGGCCATCTCCGCGGCGAGCAGCAACGCGGCGCGGCTGGCGCCGATCGACGCGATGCCTTGCCCCGCGATGTCGTAGGCCGTGCCGTGCGCGGGCGTGCAGATCGGGAATGGGAAGCCACCGAAGGTCTGCCAGGGTCTCGAGGCGCTCGCCGGCGAGCTCGCCTGCGAGCGCATCAGCGACGCCGGGATCGGCGAAATCGCCGCCGCACATGACGACATGGTCCGGCATTATCGCGAGGGCGATCTGATCCAGTATTATCGTGGCAACCGCGCCATTCACGAGGCCATCGTCGCCGCAGCCGAAAATCCCGCGCTGACCGGGCTCTATGCTTCCGTGACCGCGCGCATTCGCCGCGCGCGTTATGTCACGCCGATGACACCGCAGCGCTGGGCGTTCGCCGTGAAGGAGCACGAGGCGATCCTGAACGCGCTGCAGCGGCGCGATGGCGCCGGCCTCTCCCACATCCTGCGTGCGCATCTGCGCCACAAGCGCGAAGAGGTTTTGCAGGCGGGCTTTGCCGAGACGGAAGGAAACGACCTCGCGCTGCGGATCGCATGAGGCGGCCGTGCCCGGCGAGCACTCGTTCGCCCCATTCCGCGTCTGGCCTTCGCGCCGCTTCGCTGCGATAACCGCCTCGAAGATCGGTCATAAGATCAGGCGACGCCGCAATGAACAAACCACTGCTGCCCTCTGACCCCGTCGCGCGTGCGACCTCCAACAGCACGGGAAGCGCACCGCAAGGCGGCTTTGCCGATCTCGTTCCCGAACTCGGCGTTTCCAGCATTCAAGCCAGCCTGCCGTTCTGGCGCGACTTGCTCGGCTTCGAGCTCGCCTATGATCGCCCCGATGCGCGATTTGCGTATCTCGTCAGGGGGCGTTTGCAGGTGATGCTCTGCGAATTGAATGGACGCTGGGAGACGGCCGAGATGCAGCGGCCATTCGGACGCGGCGTCAATTTCCAGATGGTCGTCGATCGCATTGATCCCATGCTGAGGGCTCTCGGCGATGCCAAATGGCCGCTCTACGAGCAGCCGAACGAAGCCTGGTATCGGGTCGGCGACCAGGAATTCGGCCAGCGCGAATTCCTCGTCCAGGATCCGGACGGTTACCTCGTGCGCTTCGTCGAACGCCTGGGCATGCGCACGCCATCCTGACGCAAAGATTCGTCCAGTCCTGCCGCATCGCGCAATCAGGAGACACTATCGCGACGGTGCACGCTGCCCGGACCATTGAACTGATGCACGCTCTCTGTCGTGTGGGGTAAACGCTGCATTCGGCTCACGAGCCGAACTTGCTCAATTTCGCATTCGCCCGATTATCCTTGCGACCCTCTGTCAGCTGACGTGGTCGCGCGTTAGACGTGAAGCTCCCCCGCTTCACGCTCCGCGAGCACCTCGGCTCGCCGTTGCGCAGCCAACGGAGACCATCTCATGACCAAACCAAGCATCGTTTTCGCGCACGGCCTCTGGGCTGACGGATCGTGCTTCGGCAAGCTGATCCCGGCGCTGCAAGCCGAAGGCCACGAGGTCCTGGCGAGCCAGCACGGGCTCGATTCACTCGCAACCGACGTCGCCTGCGTGACGGCGTGCTTTGGCCGTGTTCCCGGACCCGTGGTCCTCGTCGGCCACTCCTATGGCGGCACACTGATCACGCATGCCGGAACCGATCCGCGGGTCACCGCGCTGGTCTACATCGCGGCGCTCGCGCCCGCTGCCGACGAAACTTCGCAGAGCCAGATTGCAAAATTTCCGACGACGCAGGTGTTCGGCCACATCGACGCGCCGGCGGGCCGTGTCTGGCTCAAGCCAAGCGGCCTGACGCACTTTGCCGGCGACCTGCCCGAAGCCGAGCAAAAGCTGGTCTACGCAACGCAAGGGGCGCCGGTTGCGGATCTCCTGACCCAAAAGGTCGATGGCACAGCGTGGACCTCGAAGCCGAGCTGGTACATCCTCGCCAGCAAGGACCAGACGGTTCACCCCGATCTGCAACACTTCGTCTCGAAGCGCATGAACGCCACCGTGACCGAAGTGCCTTCGTCCCACGTCCCCATGCTGTCGAAGCCGGATGTGGTGCTGGATGTGATCCGAAAGGCTGCGAATGCGGTCACAGCGAAGTAGCATCAGCTGACATACCATACCGAACCAATGCAGATGACGTTGTCATTCTTCAGATCAGGTCCGGGCGGCGCGAGACCGCCCGGACCTTTTGTCCATCGCGAAAACGCCATGACGATTTCTGCTTTTTCTAATATCGATTAATCCGATTGTAACAGCGCATATTATTCGTTTGCCAAAATCCTCCTTCTGCGTAGCCTGATCCCGCGCCATCGCCCGGCTGCCCGTAAAGGCCGCCCCCGAGAACAGCGAGGCACCGGAGGATTGGATGACGACGACGCTCGACGCATCGGGAATGCCTGCACGTTCGCTGCTGCCCTTCCTCGATCGCGAGCACACGATCGCAAGGCCGGGCTACAGCCGATGGATGGTGTCGCCCGCGGCGCTTTGCGTGCATTTGTGCATCGGGCAGGCCTACGCCTTCAGCGTCTTCAACCTGCCGATGACCAAGCTGATCGGCGTCACCCAATCGGCACCCGGCGACTGGAAGCTCACCGAGCTCGGCTGGATTTTCTCCATCGCGATGGTGTTCCTCGGACTGTCGGCCGCAGTGTTCGGACGCTGGGTCGAGGAAGGCGGCCCGCGCAAGGCGATGTTCACTGCCGGCGTTGCCTGGGCGAGCGCATTCCTGATCTCGGCCCTCGGCGTCTATCTCCACAATCTCTGGATCATCTATCTCGGCTACGGCGTGATCGGCGGCTGCGCGCTCGGCATCGGCTACATCTCCCCGGTTTCGACGCTCATGAAGTGGTTTCCCGACCGACCGGGCATGGCCACCGGCATGGCGATCATGGGCTTTGGCGGCGGCGCGCTGATCGCTTCCCCCCTCTCCGTATGGCTGATGAGCAAGTTTGCGACCACGAGCGACGTCGGCGTGCTCGGTGCCTTCATCACGCTCGGCTGTGTCTACTTCGTCTTCATGATGGTCGGCTCCGCCATCGTGCGCGTGCCGGCGCAGGGCTGGAAGCCGGAGGGTTATGTGCCGCCTGCGGCCGCCACCAGGCTGATGACCAGGAACGACGTGTTCGTCTACCAGGCGATCAAGACGCCGCAGTTCTGGCTGATCTGGATCGTGCTGTTCTGCAACACCACGGCCGGCATCGGCGTGCTCGGCCAAGCCTCAGCGATGAGCCAGGAGATGTTCCCCGGCCACATCACCGCGGTGGCGGCCGCAGGTCTCGTCGGCCTGATGAGCCTGTTCAACATGGGCGGGCGTTTCAGCTGGGCCTCGCTATCCGACTTCATCGGACGCAAGAACACCTATTTCGTCTACATGGTGCTCGGAATCGCCCTCTACGTGACCGTGCCCTATGCCGGCGCGAGCGGCAATGTCGTGCTGTTCGTGCTGTGCTTCCTGATCATCGTCAGCATGTATGGCGGCGCCTTTTCCACCGTGCCGGCCTATCTGCGCGACATGTTCGGCACGCGCTATGTCGGCGCCATCCACGGCATCCTGTTGACGGCCTGGTCGATGGCCGGAATCGCCGGGCCTGTGCTGATCAACTACATCCGCGAATACAACGTCACGCACGGCGTGCCGAAGGCGCAGGCCTACAACACGACCATGTACATCATGGCCGGACTGCTCGTGGTCGGCTTCCTCGCCAATCTCTGCGTCCGTGCCGTCGACAAGCGTCATCACATGAAAGGCGAGGACAGTTCAGGTCTCGAGGCGGCGCGTGCTGCCTGACGTTCGGACGAACACAAGGAGGCGACCATGACCACGACATTACGGACCGAAGCGTCATTCTCCCAATCGCTGCTGAGCTGGATCGCCTGGAGGGCATCCCGGACGATGGCGGCGATGCGGCCGGTGCATCGTGCCACCGAGATCGCGGCTGCAGCCGCGGCGAGCAACAATCCCTCGGGGGCCTGACATCATGCAGACCGCTCAGACGGCAAAGACCACCCCGCTGCAATTGGCGCTGGCCTGGAGCTTTGCGGGCATCCCCCTGCTCGCGGGCGTGATCCAGACCCTGCTCAACGTCATGAAGCTGTTTCAGTAGGCGGCGAATGCGTCCCACGAGCAAGCGTGCGCCGCTTCTCAGAGGTGCGCGACAGTTGATAACCGACGAAGGCTTCACGATCACCGTGCTGGCCGCGGTGATCGCCGCTGCAATTCTCACCATCGGCTTCGACGCGACTGCGGACATCGTCGTCGCGACGCTCGCACTTGGCGCGGTGACGGCGCTCGCCGAGACCCGCCTGCACCGGCGCGGATAGATCCAGTCAAACGAGCCGTCAGCGGCGCCTGCGCGCGCCACGCGCCGGCGTTTCCGTCACGCGCCGGGTCTGCTCGGCGGCGAGGTCGCGCATGATCGCTATCGCGCTCTGCACATGGTCGTCGGGCTGGTCGACCGAATAGACGACATAGGCCGGCATCGAGAATTTCGGCGCTCCCACCACCAGGTGCAGCCGCCGCGCCTTCAGCAGCGGCTCGACGATCCGGTGCGCAAAATAGCCGGAGCCGCCGTTGGCGAGGACGTGCTGCAGCCCGAGCCAGCCGATGTTGGCGGTCAGCGCAGGCCCCGCGAAATTGGGAAAGACGGCACTGTGCCGGGCGTAGAATTCGGGCCCCCAGTCGACATAGACGTAGCCCTCCTGCGGCTCCGGATCGCTCCTGGGATTGGTCGACACCAGCACGAGCTGCTCCTCGATCAGCAACTCGACCTTGAGGCCGGGGCGGCTTTGCGGGGTGTACATCACGCCGATGTCGATGCGTCCCTCGACCAGCCCCTGCATCAGTTCGGGCTCAAGGGCACTCTCGGCCCGGATCGAGATCTGCGGATTGGCCTCCTGCATGCGCGGCACCCAAAGCAGCAGGAACTCCTCCCACAGGCCGATGCGGCCGCCGAGCACCAGCACCCCGCTAAAGCCCTTGGGGAGGCCGACGTCATGGCGGGCCTGCTCGACAGTGCGAACAAGCGTCGAGGCATGGCGCTGAAATTGCCGCCCCGCCACCGTAAGCGTCGCGCCTGCCTTGTTGCGCACGAACAGCGTGCAGCCGAGCAGCTCCTCGAGCGAGTGGATCCGCGTGCTGACGGTGGACTGGCTGACGTGAAGCCGGTCGGCGGCGGTGATGAAATTGCCGGTGGCAACCACCGTCAGGAATGTACGCGCGAGCTCGGTATCCAGGGGCGCACCTCACACATCGACATTGTCGATATGAAAGGCGCTGTCTTGAAGGATGTCAAACAGAAGCGATGCCGCTCAGCAGCCGAGCTTGTCGGCGACCCCGCCAAAATCCTTGGCGACGATGTCCCAATTGCCGGTCGCCTCGAAGTCGACCTTCTGAAGCGGACCGTATTCGGTCGGCCGCGCCACGAACGCGGTCTTCAGCCCGTTCTTCTGCGCGGCGGCGAGATCGCCGTTGTGGGCGGCGACCATCATCACCTGCTCCGGCTTGAGGCCGAGCAGGCGCGCGGCGCCGAGATAGGTCTCGGGATCGGGCTTGTAGTGCTCGAACAGCTCGGCCGACATGATGAGGTCCCACGGCAGGCCTGCGAACTTCGCCATGTTGGTGAGCAGCGCGACATTGCCGTTCGACAGCGGCGAGATCACGAATTTCGACTTCAGCCGTGTGAGGCCCGCGACACTGTCGGGCCAGGGATGCAGACGGTGCCAGCCCTTGGTGATGTAGTCGAGGTCGGCCTCGGTCAAACCCTTGATCGCGAACTTCTCGACCAGCTTGTCCAGCGAGCGGCGGTGCAGGACGTCGAGGATGACATAGCCACGTTCGGGGTGCTTGCGCACGTCATCCATGGCGGCCGTGTACATGCCGCGCCAGCCGTCGACCAAAGCGGTCCAGTCGGCGGAGATGCCGCGGCCCTTGCCCCACCACGTGAGGTCGGTGATCAGGCTGGTGCGCCAGTCCACGACGGTGCCGAACACGTCGAAGACCAGGGCTTTGACGGAGGAGAGATCGGACATGTGCGCTTCCTCTTTTGTTGTTCTTGTCATTCCGGGGGGCGCGTCAGCACCAACCCGGAATCCAGAAGTTATGGCGCGAGATTCCGGTTTCTCCGGGCCGCGCGCTTTGCGCGGTCCCGTCGCGCCGGAATGACGAAGCGCGTCAGCCCAGGTAAAACTTCTCCAACTGCCGGTGCTCGGCCTTGATGTAACGCACGGTGCCGGTGACGGAGCGCATCACGACCGTCTCGGTCTCGATCACGCCGTCCTTGCGGAACTTGACGCCCGACAGCAACGAGCCCGTGGTGACGCCGGTGGCAGCGAACAGGCAGTCGCCGCGCGCCATGTCCTCGATGCCGTAGATCATCTTGGGATCGTTGACGCCCATCTTGGCGGCGCGCTCGCGCTTCTCGTCGGAATCCAGGATCAGGCGGCACTGCATCTGGCCACCGATGCAGCGCAGCGCCACGGCCGCGAGCACGCCTTCCGGCGCGCCGCCGGTGCCGAGATACATGTCGACGCCGGTGTTATCGGGGTCGGCGCAGTGGATTACGCCGGCCACGTCGCCGTCGGTGATGAGGCGGACGGCGGCACCGGTCGAGCGCACGCTCTCGATGATGCTGGCATGGCGCGGGCGGTCGAGCACGAGAACGGTGATGCCTTCCGGCTGGACACCCTTGGCCTTGGCGAGGCGGCGGACGTTGTCGGCGGGCGAGGCATCAATTTCGACAACACCCTTGTCGTAGCCGGGACCGATCGCGAGCTTCTCCATGTAGACGTCAGGAGCGTGCAGCAGCGTGCCGCCGTCGGCCATCGCCATGGTGGCAATCGAGCCCGGCATGTTCTTGGCGCACAGCGTGGTGCCTTCGAGCGGGTCGACCGCGATGTCGACCTGCGGGCCGGCGTTCATGCCAACCTTCTCGCCGATGAACAGCATCGGCGCCTCGTCGCGCTCGCCCTCGCCGATCACGATGGTGCCCTCGATCGGCAGCTTGTTGAGCTCGCGCCGCATGGCGTCCACCGCGGCCTGGTCGGCCGCCTTCTCATTGCCGTGCCCGCGCAGCCGCGCCGAAGACACCGCCGCCCGCTCCGTCACCCGCACGATCTCCAGCGTGAGGATGCGCTCGAGCAACGCGTGCGGCGGGACTGAAATATGGGTCGACATCGGCTAACTCCTTCGGAACAGTTTTGGACGGAAATCTCCGCCCGCATCAACTCGTAACACCCACAGTTCGTTCGAACCGTGTCCTATTGTTTGAGCATGACCTTTCCGGAAAACCTCTTCACACTTTTCCGGGTCATGCTCAGTTCTTCTCGATCCGGATCACCTGTGGCCGTCCGCTGATCACCTTGTCCTTCTGCACGGCCGCGAGCGCGCGTCGCACGGCGTCCTCATGCGTCGCATAGGTGATCAGGATGACGGGCACGGGCACCGCCTTGCCGTTCGCCGGCGCAGCGCCGCCATTGGGATGACGCTGCACGATCGACTCGATCGAAATCTTCTGCTCCGCGAGCCGGGTCGCGATCGCGGCCGCAGTGCCCGGGAAGTCGCGCGCCAGCAGGCGGATATAGTAGCCGCCCTCGTGCCGCTCCATCGGCGCTTTCTTGGTGTCGCGCAGATGCGAGATCGGCCGGCCGAACGGATTGGCGCGGATGCCGCGCGCAACGTCGGCGATGTCGGCGACGACGGCGGATGCGGTCGCAGCACCGCCGGCGCCGGGGCCGACCAGCGTGATCGGAGGGATGCCCTCGCCATCGATCGTGACCGCATTGGTGACACCCATCACCTGCGCGATCGAGGAGGATTTTGGAACCATGGTCGGATGTACGCGCTGCTCGATGCCCTTGGCGGTGCGAACGGCAACACCGAGCAGCTTGAGCCGGTAACCGAGATCGTCGGCCGCGCGCAGATCTTCCGGCGCGATGGATGAGATACCTTCGACATACACCGCGCTTTGAGCAACTTTCGTGCCGAAAGCGAGGCTGGCGAGAATGGCAAGTTTTTGCGCCGTGTCGTGGCCATCGACGTCGAAGGACGGATTGGCCTCGGCGTAGCCGAGCCGCTGCGCATCCTTGAGACATTCGGCGAAGGACAGGCCCTCCTGCTCCATCCGCGTCAGGATGTAATTGCAGGTGCCGTTGAGGATGCCGTAGACGCGGGTGACGCCGGTTCCGGCAAGCCCTTCGCGTAACGTTTTGATGACAGGGATCGCGGCGCCGACCGCTGCCTCGAAATTCAGCGCGCCGCCGTGCTTTTCGGCGGCCTTGGCAAGCTTCAGGCCGTGCTTAGCGAGCAGCGCCTTGTTGGCGGTGACGACCGACTTGCCCGCATTCAGTGCCGCTTCGACCGCAGAGAGAGCGGGATCACCGGCGCCGCCCATCAGCTCGACGAAGCAGTCGATGCCGGGATGCGTGGCCAGTGCCATGGGGTCCCTGACCCATTCGACGCCACGCAGATCGACGCCGCGCTTCTTCGCCTTCGAGCGCGCGGTGACGGCGACGACGCGAATGCCGCGGCCGCTGCGGCCCGCGAGCACGCGGGCCTGGGTCTCGATCAAACGGACAACTTCGGCGCCCACGGTGCCGAGCCCCGCTATGCCCACTTTCAGGGGTGCAACCATGATGCCTTAGAAAACCTGCCGAAGAGAAACTTAACGCCGATTGGCGAGCGGAACGACGTTGTGCAACGTTTCGATGCCGCTTTCAAGGAAGCGCCGCACGCCGCGCGCGGCCTGCCTGATCCGCTGCTCGTTTTCCACCATGGCGATGCGGACATATCCTTCACCGTGCTCGCCGAAGCCGACGCCGGGCGAGACCGCGACGCCGGATTTCTCCACCATCAGGGTTGCGAACTGCATGCTGCCGACGCTGCGGAAGGCCTCCGGCAGCGGCACCCAGGCGAACATCGAGGCTTCCGGCGGCGGGATCTCCCAGCCGGCGCGGCCGAATGACTCCACCAGCGCGTCGCGGCGCTTGCGGTAGGTGTCGCGCATCTCCTTGATGCAATCGTCGGGGCCGTTCAGCGCGGCAGTCGCGGCGACCTGCACCGGCGTGAAGGCGCCGTAGTCGAGGTAGGATTTGACGCGGGCGAGCGCGGCGATCACGCGGTCGTTGCCGACCGCAAAGCCCATGCGCCAGCCGGCCATCGAATAGGTCTTCGACATCGAGGTGAACTCGACGGTGACGTCGATCGCGCCGGGCACCTGGAGCACCGAGGGCGGCGGGTTGTTCTCGTCGAAATAGACTTCGGCATAGGCGAGATCGGACAGGATCAGGATCTCGTGCTTCTTCGCGAACGCGACGAGGTCCTTGTAGAAGTCGAGGCTCGCGACATAGGCGGTTGGGTTCGAGGGGTAGCAGACGACGAGCGCGAGCGGCTTCGGGATCGAATGCACGATCGCCCGTTCCACCGCCTCGAAGAATTGCGGCGTCGGCTCCGAGGGCACCGAACGGATCACGCCGCCCGCCATCAGGAAGCCGAAGGCATGAATCGGGTAGCTCGGATTCGGGCAGAGGATGACGTCGCCGGGCGCGGTGATCGCCTGCGCCACATTGGCAAAGCCCTCCTTCGAACCGAGTGTCGCCACGACCTGGGTGTCGGGGTTGAGCTTCACGCCGAAGCGGCGGGCGTAATAAGCGGCCTGAGCCCGGCGCAGCCCGGGGATGCCGCGGGAGGCCGAGTAGCGGTCGGTGCGCGGCTTGCCCAGCGTCTCCTTCAGCTTCTCCAGCACATGCGCCGGCGCCGGCAGGTCCGGATTGCCCATGCCGAGGTCGATGATGTCGGCGCCGGCATTCCGCGCGGCCGCCTTGGCCCGGTTGACCTGCTCGAACACGTAAGGCGGAAGGCGGCGGATGCGGTAAAACTCTTCCATGGCTCTCTGGGCTCCGGGCAACCGGTCAGGACAGAATCGACCGGCCATGACAGCCGCTCGGGAAAGCTCTCGCCCCCTCGCGAAAATCACTCAAAATCAAACGCTTAGAGTAATATTCGACGGCAGGAGCTGAAGTCGTTCGCCCTGACTCTCGGCTGAACTGAGGTCTTTTAGCACGGCATGGCGGGGGCGCCAGCGATTACGCCGCGTTACTTGGCGTCTTTTGCGGCAACCGATTGGCGTTCGCGCGCGGCGGCCAGCTCGGCTTCAATCTTGGCGCGCTGGTCCGGCGGGATGATCGCCTGATCACGATCCGGCGGCAGATCGTGCACCGGAAGGTAGGAGCCGGGCTCCCTGGGATGGGCCTGCGCGTCGGTGGGCGTATAGTCAGCCAGCTGACTCGAGCAGCCGCCCAAGGCAAGCGCCGCCATCAGCAGCGCGCCACAGATCGGCAGCGACTTTTGCAGGTCCCTCAACGCTAACACTTGGGAAATCCCCTACTCGTCCCAATGCGAGGCTGCCGGAACTTAACCCGACAACCTGCCCAAGCTCAAACCATTGCTGCCCACAAATGGTACGAGCGAGAATACTTCCAAGGCCCACTGCGGAAGAGGTGCACGCTGATTGTGACAAAACCAAGGGGCTTTGTCGCAGTGCAGCACATGTTGGAGCTTGTTTAACGCCAAACATGCGAGCTTCGCGGTGACGAATACGGAATGAATCGTTACTGTTCTGCTCATGAGTAGCGCCACGACCGACACACCCAAATCCGAAACGAAGTTCGATGCGGAAGCCTTCGCGATGAATGTCGCGCAGGCGATGGAGAGCGGCGGCAAGGCGCTCGCCGCGTATCTCAAGCCACGCGAGAGCGGCGAGGTGCAGGATCGCCCGCCGGCCGAGCTGACGGAAGTGGTCAAGGCCTTCACGTCGGTCGCCGAATACTGGCTGTCGGACACATCCCGCGCGTCGGATCTGCAGACCAAGCTCGCCAAGGATTATCTCGACCTCTGGGGCTCGGCGGCGCGCCGCATGGCCGGCCAGGACGCCCCGCCCGCGATCGCGCCCTCGCCGCGTGACAAGCGCTTTGCCGATCCGGAATGGAAGTCGAACCAGTTCTTCGATTTCATGATGCAGCTCTATCTGCTCACGACCAAATGGGCGCAGGAGCTGGTGCGCGACGCCGACAGGCTCGACCCGCAGACCCGCCGCAAGGCGGAGTTCTACATCCAGCAGATCACCAACGCGATCTCGCCGTCCAACTTCGTGCTGACCAATCCGGAAGTGCTGCGCGAGACGGTCGCCAGCAGCGGCGAGAACCTCGCGCGCGGCCTGAAGATGCTGGCCGAGGACATCGCGGCCGGCAAGGGCATGCTGAAGATCCGCCAGTCCAATCCGGACAATCTCGTCGTCGGGGTCAATATGGCGACGACGCCGGGCAAGGTGATCTACCAGAACGAGATGATGCAGCTGATCCAGTATTCGCCGACCACGGAGAACGTGCTGCGCACGCCGCTCCTGATCGTGCCGCCCTGGATCAACAAGTTCTACATCCTCGATCTCAAGCCGGAGAAATCCTACATCAAGTGGTGCGTCGACCAGGGCATCACCGTGTTTGTGATCTCATGGGTCAATCCCGACAAGCGGCTCGGCAACAAGAGCTGGGAAGACTACATGAAGGAAGGCCCGCTCACAGCGATGGACGTGATCGAGAAGGTCACCGGCGAGTTGAAGGTGCACACCGCCGGCTATTGCGTCGGCGGCACCATGCTCGCGACCACGCTGGCCTGGCTCGCCGAGAAGCGCCGCCAGCGCGTCGCGTCGGCGACGTTCTTCGCCGCGCAGGTCGACTTCACCCATGCCGGCGATCTCCTCGTGTTCGTCGACGAGGACCAGATCGCGGCCCTCGAGCAGGACATGAAGGCGGCCGGCGTGCTCGAAGGCTCGAAGATGGCGATGGCCTTCAACATGCTGCGCTCCAACGATCTGATCTGGTCCTATGTCGTCAGCAACTATCTGAAGGGCCAGCAGCCGAGCGCGTTCGACCTCCTGCACTGGAATTCGGATGCGACGCGCATGACCGCATCGAACCACTCCTATTACCTGCGCAATTGCTACCTGGAGAACCGGCTCTCCACCGGCACCATGGTGCTCGACAACACGCTGCTCGACCTCTCCAAGGTCAAGGTGCCCGTCTACAACCTCGCCACCCGCGAGGACCACATCGCGCCGGCCGAATCGGTGCTGTACGGCTCGCAGTTCTTCGGCGGCCCGGTGAAATACGTCCTGTCCGGCTCGGGCCACATCGCCGGCGTGGTCAACCCGCCCGCCTCGAACAAGTACCAGTACTGGACCAACGACAACGTCAAGGATGTCAACGTCGCCGAATGGATGAAGGGCGCGGTGGAGCACAAGGGCTCGTGGTGGCCGGACTGGCGGCAATGGCTGGGCGAGCTCGATCCGGAGGAAGTCCCGGCGCGCGTGGTCGGCAGCGAGGCCCTGCCCCCGATCGAGGACGCGCCCGGCAGCTATGTCAGGGTTCGCGCATAGCGGACTCGCCCGCGCTTTCGTATAGACTCGCTCTCAACGCAGCGAAGACACAGGGGACGGACCATGACGCGCGAATTGTTCTGGCTGACACTGACGGTGATCCTGACCGGGATCCTCTGGATTCCCTACACCATCAACCGCTGCCAGGTTCGGGGGCTCAGTGGCGCCTTGGCCAATCCCTCGCGCGCCGACAAGCCGCAGGCGGAGTGGGCGAACCGCCTGATGTTCGCGCATGACAACGCCGTCGAAAACCTCGTGCTCTTCGCGCCGCTGGTGCTGATCCTGAACGCGATCGACTATTCCTCGAAATGGACCGTGCTCGCCTGTGCGGTCTATTTCTGGTCGCGTGTCGCGCATCTGATCGTCTATGCGCTCGGAATCCCGGTGTTCCGGACTCTCGCCTTCACCGTCGGCTTCCTCGCCCAGGCCGTGCTTGCGCTGGCAATCTTCAAGGTGCTCTAGAAATCGGGTCTCTTAGGGATCAGGCCCTGCGTACGACGAGGTTCAGCATGTTGGCTGGCGTCTCGTCGAAACTCTGGATCACGTTGGTGTCCGACGACAGCGTGATCCACGAACCTGCGCTGGCGTAAGTCATCTCGAGCCACTCCCGCGAGACGTAGCTGTAGTACCGCCCGAGGCTGTCTCGCGCGTCGCCCTCGCCCATCTTGTAGCTGGCGTAGAACACGCCTGATGGCTTGAGTGCACGGTGGATCTTTCCAAGGATGCCGGCGAGCTCGTCGCGTGGCACATGCAGCAGACAGGCGCTCGCCCAGACGCCGTCATAGGCCTCGTGCCCATCCAGCTGGTCGAACCGCATCGCCTCGACGGGATGACCAAGCCGGCGCGAGGCGATCCCGGCCATTTCGGGCGAGCCATCGGTCGCACGCACTGAAAAACCTTCGGCGAGCATCACTGCGGAATGATTGCCGGCACCGCAACCGAGCTCGAGGATCGCGCCTCCCGGCGGCAGCAGGGCGAGAAAGCCCCGCAACCGCGTCGATGCGGCCTTCGCCCAGCCGGCATAGGCCTCGGCGTTCTGCCGGTAGAATTGCAAGGTCGCTTCGTCCACCGCAGTACCTCGTGTCATGGAAACAGCGCGATCTGCTCCAACCCCGCCGTCTCGGGCAGCCCGAACATCAGGTTCATGTTCTGGATCGCCTGCCCGGCCGACCCCTTCACCAGATTGTCGAGCGTGGAAATCACGATCGCCCGGTTCTTGATGCGGTCGGCGACGACGCCGATCTGCACATAGTTGGAGCCGCGCACATTCTGGGTCTGCGGCAGCACGCCCTTCCTGGCGACATGCACGAAGGGCTCGTTGGCATAAGCCTGCTCCAGCGCGCTTCGCAGATCGTCCGGCGTCGCGCCGTTGAGCTTGACGTAGGAGGTGCAGAGTTCGCCGCGCGCCATCGGAATAAGATGCGGCGTGAAGTTGATCGTCACTGCGGAACCGGCGGCGACGCCGATCTCCTGCTCGATCTCGGGCGCGTGCCGGTGGGTGCCGACCGAATAGGGCGACAGCCCCTCGCCCGCCTCGCTGAACAACGTGTTCTGTTTCAGCCCGCGGCCGGCGCCGGTGACGCCCGATTTCGCGTCGATGACGATGTCGTCGACGTCGATCAGCTTGGCTTTCGCAAGCGGCACCAGCGCGAGCAGCGCCGCCGTGGGATAGCAGCCGGGACAGGCGACCAGCCGCGCCGACGTGATCTTCTCGCGATAGAATTCGGTGAGACCGTAGACCGCTTCGCCCTGCAGTTCGAGCGCCCGGTGCTCATGGCCGTACCATTGCGCATAGGTGCTCTTGTCCCGCAGCCTGAAATCGGCGGACATGTCGAGGACCTTGATTTTGGGATTTGCCTTGAGGACCGCGGCGATGATTTCCTGCGTGGTGCCGTGCGGCAGTCCGCAGAACACCGCATCGAGCTTGCTCCAGTCGACCTTTTCCCATTCCACGAGTTTCGGCAGGTCCAGCATGAAAAAATGCGGAAACACGTCGCCCATCGACTTGCCGGCATGGGTGTTGGCGGTGAGCGCGACGATCTCGGCATTCGGATGCCGGGCCAACAGGCGCACCGCATCGGCCCCGGTGTAACCGGAGGCGCCGAGAATGCCGATCTTCTTCGAGCTCATCACGCGTACCTTTCAGGCGTCATTTGATCGTCTTGCCGGGGTCGAAAGTCGCAGCGTCGCTTCGTCCACCGGGCTGGCCTCCCGAGCAACGTTCGATCAGCTATTGTCGGCAAGGCCCAGCATCAGCCGCATGTTCTGCACGGCCGCACCCGAGGCGCCCTTGCCGAGATTGTCGAGCCGGGCGACCAGTACCGCCTGGTGATATTTGTCGCTGGCGAAGACGTGGAGCTCAAGCGTGTTGGTCTCGTTGAGCGCCTCCGGCTCGAGCTTGCCGCCCTTGGTCGCCTCGTTCTGGAGCGGCATCACCGCGACATACTTTGAGCCGGCGTAACGCTTGGCCAGCGCGGCCTGAAGGTCCGCACCGCTGGGCTTGCCTGGCAGCGCGTCGAGCTGGAGCGGCACCGAGACCAGCATGCCCTGCCGGTAGTTGGCGACCGAGGGAATGAAGATCGGCCGCCGCGTCAGTTTCGAATAGAGCTGCATCTCCGGCAGATGCTTGTGCTCGAAGCCGAGGCCGTAGAGCTCGAAGGACGGCGCGCTGCCGTCTTCGAAGCTCGCGATCATCGACTTGCCGCCGCCGGAATAGCCGCTCACCGCGTTGACGGTGACGGGATAATCGGGCGGCAACAGACCGGCATCGACGATTGGCCGCAGCAGCGCGATCGCACCGGTCGGATAGCAGCCGGGATTGGAGACCTTCTTCGCGGCCTTGATCTTGCCCGCCTGGTCCGGCGTCAGCTCCGGAAAGCCGTAGGCCCAGTCGGGCGCGACCCGGTAGGCGGTGGAAGCGTCCAGCACCTTCGGCGCCGAAGCGCCCATGCTGTCGACCAGCGCGACTGTTTCCTTCGCGGCATCGTCAGGCAGGCAGAGGATCACGAGATCGACCTCCTCCATCAGCGCCTTCTTGGCCGCGGGATCCTTGCGCTTGTCGTCGGAGATCGTCTTCACGTTGACGTCGCTCTGGAGCTTCAGCCGCTCGTTGATGCCGAGCCCGGTGGTGCCGGACCCGCCGTCGACGAAGACGGTGGCGGGCTTCTTGGCCGCGCCGGTGGTCGGGGCCTTGGTGGTTTCGGTGAGGCTCATGGCGCGCTCCTTTCGAGCATGTTGGTTTCGTTCGCGAAGGCCTCCGGCCTCACGTCCTGCATCAGCTGTGAAATCTCTCTGGCGTCGGCTGCGGGTTGCGCACCGAGCGCGTTGGCGATCGCGGTATAGTCGGCGTCCGATTTGTGCTGGTTGAGCTTGAAGCTGCCTTCGACCTCTTCAACCGTCATGACCAGGCCCACGATTCCCTTCTTCAACGCTTCCAGTCGGCCTGCCGTCATCTTCGCCGATGTCCACGGCGCTTTCGGCAACAGCCAGCTCTCGAACTTGTCGCTCAGCGTGTCGATCTGCACCGCCAGCTGATCGTCCGACAAGGGGCGCACCGGCCCGCTCAGATGCACCGACTGGTAGAGCCAGGTCGGCACCTGATCCGGCGAGACGTACCAGTCGGGCGATACATAGGCATCAGGGCCGTTGACCGCGAGCAGCCAGGAGGTCGTCCCATCCGCCAGCTTTAGCAGCGGATTGTGACGGGCGACATGAAAGGCGGCCTGCGGCGTGCCGTCAGCGGCGTAAGTCAGGTAGAACGGCAGCGGCGAGGCGACCGGCTTGTGGCCGTCAAAGGCGCACATCGTGCCGAAGCCGCGCTCCTCGGCGAATTTCAGGCTCGCGGCGCGGTCCTGCTTGAAAAAGGGTGGCGTGTACATCGTGGTCTCCTGCTGGGCCTCCTCGGGGGGGCCGCCGGATCAGATCGCGCTGACAGGAGAGAGAATGCCGCGGATCGGATCCAGCGGCAAAGACGATGATCTCAAACGCGATCGACCGCCCAAACCGCTAAAGAGCGGCGGCGGCGACGGGCGAACAGGATGGTCGCGGCGTTGATCATGGCGCGCGGCTATAAGGCCGGCGGGTTCCAGGGTCAAGTCCAAATCGATGGGGCGTGACGGCTGCCGCACCTCGTGACGGCAGGATGCCGCACGGATGTCATCGGGTCGCAGCGGAATTTCCCTTAAACATGGGGGTTCCCGAGAGAGGACCGGCGCGCCACAACCCCGCCGGTTCGTGCCTTTCGTTCGCAACCCAGCCCCAGGACATCGCCATGACCGAGATCACCCGTCGCGCAACGCTAGCCGGCGCCGCCGCCTCGGCGCTCCTGCCCTTCGTGAAGACCTCGCCCGCGAGCGCCGCCGCGCCCCCGGCCGCAACCCAGAATGCGAGCTTCTACCGCTACAATGTCGGCACTCACCAGATCACCGTGGTCTGCGACGGCGTCGCGACCGTCAACCTGACGGACAATTACGCGGCCGGCGCCAGCAAGGACGACATCAACAAGATCTTCGCCGAGAACCATCTGCCGACCGACAAGGTCACCCACACCTTCAATCCGGTCGTCGTCAACACCGGGCCGAAGCTCGTCGTGATCGATACCGGTCTCGGGCCCGACCAGTTCACGCAGACCAAGGGCAAGGTCGGCCAGTTCCACAACAACCTTGCGGCGGCCAGCATCGACCGCGCGGCAGTCGACACCGTCATTATCTCGCACTTCCACGGTGACCACATCAACGGCCTGCTCGCGGCCGAGAACAAGCCGGCCTTCCCCAACGCCGAGATCATGGTTCCGGCAGTGGAATGGAAGTTCTGGATGGACGACGGCGAGATGAGCAAGGGGACCGGCAATCCGATCCTCGAAAGCAACTTCAAGAACATCCGCCGCGTGTTCGATGCGCTCGGCCGCAAGGTCACGCAATACGAGTCCGGCAAGGAAGTCGCGCCCGGCATCACTTCGGTGGCGAGCCCGGGCCACACGCCGGGACACAACTCCTTCATCGTCGCGTCCGGCGCGGAAAAGGTACTTGTGCAGGTCGACATCACCGCAGGCGCAGCGTTCCTGTTCGTGAAGCACCCCGAATGGAACATCGCCTCCGACGTCGACAAGCCGCTGGCGCAAGAGACGCGGCGCAAGCTCTACGACATGGCGATTGCCGAGAAGATGCCGATCCAGGCCTTCCATGCCGCCTTCCCAGGTCTCGTCCGCGTCGAGAAGGAGAAGGATGGTTCGGGCTATCGCTGGATTCCGTCGATCTGGAACGCCTCGCTTTAAGCTCTGCCGTATGCGCTGACCGGGCGGCCGAGCTGCCCGGTCAGATCACGCGCCAGATCCATTCCATGATCTTCGCGATCACGTCGCCGAACAGCAACAGCGCCGCGGACCAGACCAGCGCCGAGATGAAATTGGCGGCCTGAAAACTCCAATAGGGCATCTCGAAAATGCCAGCTGCGAGCGGCACCGAGGCGCGCAAGGGGCCGAAGAAGCGGCCGATGAAGATGCTGGGCACGCCCCAGCTCCGCACGAAGGCTTCGCCCCTGGGCAGCAGCTCCGGATAGCGCGAGAGCGGCCACATCTGCGCGACCTGCTCCTTGTAGCGATAGCCGAACCAGTAGGAGACCCAGTCGCCGAGCGCAGCACCGATGCCGCCGGCGATCCAGACCGGATAGAAGCTGATGCCGCTGGCCCCGATCAGCGCGCCGATCGCAACCAGCGCCCCCCAGGCCGGGATCAGCAGCGAGATGAAGGCCAGCGACTCCCCGAAGGCGAGCAGGAACACGATCGGGGCCGCCCAGGCCTGGTGAGCGCGCACGAAATCGGCCAGCGCGTGCGCGTACTGCTCCATTCCAGATTGCCTTCCCGCCCCGTCACGGTCCTGTCAGATAAAAGGACTGGTAAGCCAAGGACTTGTGTGACATCAAGTCACAAAGCCGGGCCTGAGCCGGGCCCAGGTGTCAAATTGCCGGGAATTGGTGGGGCCTGCGGCGTAAAATCGCCGGGATTGGCTCCCACCCACACCCGCCGAGCGGACCTGCGGTGACCTTTGCAGGCCAGCCGTGGCATAGTCGGCCCAACCGATTCGCCGCCATCGCGGCCATCAAAGTGCATCAAAATATATGTCCAAGCAGTTGAAGCCAAAAGCAAAAGACGATTTTTTCGGCGGCGATGAGCCGAAGTCGCGCGCGCCCGCCAAGGCGGCCTCGCGCGGGACCGGCGGCGAAGCCGACTACACTGCGGCCGATATCGAGGTGCTCGAAGGCCTGGAACCGGTGCGCCGCCGGCCCGGCATGTATATCGGCGGCACCGACGAGAAGGCGCTGCATCACCTCTTCGCCGAAGTCATCGACAACTCGATGGACGAGGCGCTGGCCGGGCACGCGACCTTCATCGGAGTCGAGCTCAGCGCCGACGGGTTCCTGACCGTCACCGACAACGGCCGCGGCATCCCGATCGATCCGCATCCGAAGTTCCCGAAGAAGTCGGCGCTCGAAGTCATCATGTGCACGCTGCATTCGGGTGGCAAATTCGACTCCAAGGTCTACGAGACTTCCGGCGGTCTGCACGGCGTCGGCATCTCCGTGGTGAACGCCCTCTCCTCGCTGCTCGAGGTCGAGGTCGCGCGCAGCCAGAAACTCTACCGGATGACGTTCGAGCGCGGGCACCCGAAGGGCAAGCTCGAGGATCTCGGCAAGATCAACAACCGCCGCGGCACCCGCGTGCGCTTCAAGCCCGACACCGACATCTTCGGCGCCAAGGCCGCGTTCAAGCCGCAGCGCCTGTTCAAGATGACGCGCTCGAAGGCCTATCTGTTCGGCGGCGTCGAGATCCGCTGGAATTGCGCACCAGAGCTCCTGAAGGGCGTCGAGGATGTGCCGGCGGAAGCGACCTTCCACTTCCCCGGCGGCCTCAAGGATTACCTCGCCGCTGCGATCCACGCCGACACCCTGGTGCATCCCGACATCTTCTCGGGCAAATCGGGCCGCAACGGCGCGCATGGCGCCTGCGAATGGGCTGTCGCCTGGACTGCGGATGCCGACGGCTTCCTGTCCTCCTACACCAACACGGTTCCGACGCCCGATGGCGGCACGCACGAATCCGGCCTGCGCAGCGCGCTGCTGCGCGGCCTGAAGGATCACGCCGAGCGCGTCGGCCAGGGCAAGCGCGCGTCATCCATTACGTCGGAAGACGTGATGGTGGGCGCGGCGGTGATGCTGTCGGTGTTCGTGCGCGAGCCTGAATTCCAGGGCCAGACCAAGGATCGTCTCGCCACCGCCGAAGCGCAGCGCATCGTCGAACAGGCGATGAAGGATCCGTTCGACCACTGGCTGTCGGGCAATCCGAACATGGCCAACCGGCTGCTCGACTTCGTGATCGACCGCGCTGAGGAGCGGCTGCGCCGTCGCCAGGAAAAGGAAACGGCACGCAAGACCGCCGGCAAGAAGCTGCGCCTGCCCGGCAAGCTCGCCGACTGCACCGATGCCGGCACCGAGGGCTCCGAGCTCTTCATCGTCGAGGGTGACTCGGCAGGCGGCAGCGCCAAGCAGGCCCGTGATCGCAAGACGCAAGCGGTGCTGCCGCTGCGCGGCAAGATCCTCAACGTCGCCTCGGCCGGCAAGGACAAGCTGACCGCGAACGCGCAGCTCTCCGACCTCGTGCAGGCGATCGGCTGCGGCCAGCTTTTGCAATATCGCGAAGAGGATCTGCGCTATCAGCGCATCATCATCATGACCGACGCCGACGTCGACGGCGCCCACATCGCCTCGCTCCTGATCACCTTCTTCTACCGGCAGATGCCGCGGCTGATCGACGAGGGCCACCTCTTCCTCGCGGTGCCGCCGCTCTACAAGCTGACCCATGGCTCGAAGTCCGTCTACGCACGCGACGACAAGCACAAGGAGACGCTGCTCAAGAGCGAGTTCAACGCCAACGCCAAGGTCGAGGTGAACCGCTTCAAAGGTCTCGGTGAGATGATGCCGGCGCAGCTCAAGGAAACCACCATGGATCCGCGCAAGCGGACGCTGCTCAAGGTGGTGCTGCTCGCCGACGACCGCGACACCACGGCGGATTCGGTGGAGCGCCTGATGGGCACCAAGGCCGAGGCGCGCTTCGCGTTCATCTCGGACAAGGCGGAGTTCGCGAGCGAGGAGCTGCTGGACGTCTGAGGCAGTCTTCCGCCGTCACGCAAAAAGCCCCGGCCGACACCGGGGCTTTTTTGTTTGCGGCTGCTCGCGGAGGCGCCGACCAGACCGCCTCCGCTGCCCGACTCATCTTGGGGCGGAACGACTCGGTCAACGACTCACCGGCATCAAGGCTGAGGCAGGATTGCTACCATTTCGGACAGAGCCGGATTTGCTAACGAGAAGTTACCGGAATTCGATCTTCGGAAAATGACGCAACACATTGGAATCATATAGCTATTTCTGATTTCGGAGATCGCGCCCGAAATCGCTGCCAGGCGGCGTTTCCCGGCGACTGTGCCTGTCCGGCAACAGCATTTCGGCGGAAAGCAGCTATAGTCCGGGCATCAGATCAATCGGACTTCAGTGCGCTCGCGCCTGCCGGACAGACCAAAGCTTGGGGATTTTGAAATGAAGAAGATTTTGCTCGCACTCACCGCGGTTGCCGCGATGACCGGCTCGGCGTCGGCGGCCGATCTGGCTGCCCGTCCCTACGTGAAGGCCCCGCTTCCGGCGCCCGTCGCCAACTGGACCGGCTTCTACATCTTCGGCGGTGGTGGTGGTGGCCTCTCGAACTCCGATCAGTCCGTCCAGACCACGGTCGGCGCGGTTCCGCTGACGATCGGCCAGCGCCAGGGTGGCTCGGGCTGGTTCGGCACCGTCGGTCTCGGCTATGACTGGCAGGTCAGCAGCACCTGGGTCGCCGGCGTGTTCGCTGACGGTCAGTTCGGCAGCATCCGTGGCACGGTTCAGGATCCCTTCTTCGGCATCACCGGCTCGCAGAAGCTGGAAGACTCCTGGGCCGCTGGTGTGCGCCTCGGCTATCTGGTTGCTCCGAACGTTCTCTCCTACGTCAACGGCGGTTATTCCGGCGCTCACTTCGGCCAGACCAACTTCCTGACGCTGGCCGGCGTTCCCGCTGGTGCCCACCTCAACAGCTACAACCGCAATGGTTGGTTCGTTGGCGGCGGCGTCGAGAACAGCCTGAACATCTTCGGCATCTCTTCGCCCGGCTGGTTCATGAAGACCGAATATCGTTCGGCCTTCTACAACGCCAAGACCCAGGACGAACTGATCGACGGCACCAACCTCCCGACCGGCAACAGCATCCGCGCCAACAGCTGGAACCAGACGATCTCGACCTCGCTGGTCTACCGCTTCAACTGGACCGGTCCGGTCGTCGCGAAGTACTGATCTGATCTGAAATTCAGACGTCAAAGCCCCGGCATTGTCCGGGGCTTTTTCGTTGCGGCTTCTGTTTTGCGGAGTTCAAGGCTCGATACATCGAGAGCTCCGGTGCGCGGTGCCCCAGCGGGTCGTGCCAGTCCGGAGGCGTCGCCTCAAGCTCTGCGTTCCCAATTCATATGTACCTGACCGGCAACAGCTTTTTGGCTGGAACCGCCTATAGCTTGGTCATCCGATGACTCGAAGTTCAGCGCGCGCGCGGAACAGACCAAGGTTGGGATTTAATCATGAAGAAGTTTTTGCTCGCTCTGACGGCATTGGCGGCGATGACCGGTTCGGCCGCGGCGGCTGACCTTGGGGCCCGCCCCTATGTGAAGGCTCTGGCGCCCGCGCCCGTCCAAAGCTGGACCGGCTTCTACATCTTCGGCGGCGGCGGCGGCGGTCTGTGGTCCGCTGACAGCAACATCCAGAGCACTGGTGTTGCTGGAGGGTTCGGTGCCTTCGGACCGGCGGGCACCGCTATAACCCGCGATACGCGCCTGGGCGGCAGCGGCTGGTTTGGAACCGTCGGCGCCGGTTACGATTGGCAATTCAACGGCCGCTGGGTGGCCGGCGTCTTTGCTGACGGACAGTTCGGTGACATCAGTGGCTCGCTGACCGACCCCGCCTTCTGGCAAACGGAAGGCCGCCAAAAGCTTCGCACCAGCTACACGGCCGGCGCGCGGTTAGGCTATCTCGTTGCGCCCAATGTCCTGTCTTACGTCAACGCCGGTTACTCGGGTTCGGAATGGTCAGGCACGTCTCAGACGTTTCTGGGTGTGGGACCGGGCGCCAGTACCGCGACGCAGACGACCACTGGCTCCTTCCACCGCGATGGCTTTTTCGTTGGCGGTGGCGTCGAGAACAACCTCGACATTTTCGGAATTGCTGCGCCCGGCTGGTTCATGAAAACCGAATACCGTTCGGCGTACTATGACCGCATTTCCCGGCCCACGACGTTTGCTCCGGGCAATAATTTCGGCGCGCCGGCGGTGGGTCTGACGGGCACCGCAATTACCTTCAAGCCCTGGGTCCAGACCATCAGCACGTCGCTGGTCTACCGCTTCAACTGAAGCGCCCCAACTCCTGAGACAGGTCCTGATCCAGTCTAGTTAGACGTCAAAGCCCCGGCATCGTCCGGGGCTTTTTCGTTGCCGGATTGTCAGCGGCCGACGCTCGCCTTCAGAGGTCGGTACGCCTCTCCAAGCCGGTTCTCGATCCCCGCCCAGTCGGCCTCAGTGATCGCCTCGCCCCGCGCATCGCGAAACGCCATGGCCTCTCCCCGCGCGATGCCGAACTGCCTGATGCCGGAATCGTCCGCGCTCTTGCCGTAGGTCAGCGCCGCCACGCGTGCGATGGTGAGGCCATAGTCGCGCGGATCCACCGCCTCGCGCCGCGCCTGCCACCAGTCAAGCTCGAGACGGGCGGCCTCGTGCGCGTCGAACGACACTGGCGCGGCCGATGCAAAATCCCGGTAGTATCCAACGAGCGCTGGCAGGGCCGCATCGGCCTCCCGGCGTGATCGCGTCGGCTGGAACTTCCTGGCGGCCCCGGCGGCGCCGAGCGCGATCTGCAAGCTTCCTAGCGGTGAAAAGCCGAACTGCGTCCGGGTCGCTTCGTAGAGATGGTGGAACAGCGCGGCATAGCGCTTGTCGTAATAGTCGCGCCACATCGCTGTCTCGAGCCGCGCCATCCCGGCCGGATCGAACGCCCGCAGATCCGCACGACGCGGAATGACGGCATAGGCCGCCACCAGTGCGACCGCAGCCGCGATGCCAAGGGCGCTACCCAGGATCATCTTCCGCACGGACATGGATCCTCCCAGCGGCCCTGCATCCGCAGCCATTGTATCCAAACCGAAGCTACGGCTAGTCTGGCGGGAAGTTTTCGTGATCCGCGGCGATCGTTGATGCCGTGGGCCACGACAGAAGCAAACCAACGGGGAGGAATGCATGCGCAGATTTCTGCTGATCGCAGGCCTTTTTGCCCTCGCCGTCGGGCTGCTCTGGATCGGACAGGGAACGGGCACCGTCGCCTGGCCGCGGTCGAGCTTCATGGTCAACCAGTTGCAATGGGCCGGCTATGGCGCAGCCATGGCCGGCTTCGGACTGGTCCTGATCTGGCAGAGCAACCAATAGAAGAAACCAGGGAATACAAATATGACATCCAACCGGTTCGATCTCCGCGGCAAAGTCGCGATCGTCACAGGGGGCAATGGCGGCATCGGTCTTGGCCTCGCCCACGGACTCGCCGATGCCGGCGCCGATATCGCCGTGGTCGCACGTAACGAAACCAAGTCGGCTGTTGCCGTTGCCGATCTCAGAGAGCGCGGCGTGAAGGCGATTGCCGTCACCACCGACGTCACCGACAAGGCGGCGGTCGCGGCCATGATCGACCGCGTCGTCAAGGAGCTTGGCCGGATCGACATCCTCATCAACAATGCCGGCATGAGCATCCGCAAGCCGCCGCACGAGCTCGAGCTCGACGAGTGGAACAAGGTGATCGACACCAACCTCACCAGCGCTTTCGTGTGCTCGAAGCTGGCCTATCCGGCGCTGAAGGCGTCGGGCAACGGCAAGGTGATCAATATCGGCTCGATGATGTCGATCTTCGGCGCGAGCTTCGCCACCGCCTATGCGGCAAGCAAGGGCGGCATCGTGCAGTACACGCGCGCGTGCGCCAATGCGTGGGCGCCCGACAACATCCAGGTCAACGCCATCCTGCCGGGCTGGATCGACACCGACCTGACGCGCGGCGCGCGGCAGCAGGTCTCGGGACTGCATGAGCGCGTGCTGGCGCGCACGCCCGCGGGACGCTGGGGCGATATCGACGACTTCGCCGGCATCGCCGTGTTCCTCGCCTCGTCCGCCTCGAACTTCGTCACGGGCACTGCGATCCCCGTCGACGGTGGATTCTCCGTGATGGCGTAAGCTTGGCCGCGGCCGACGAAAAAGCCCCGGCAGATGCCGGGGCTTTGAAAGCTCTCACGTTCGGAGAGATCAGTACCTTGCGACGACGGCCGAGGGACCGAAGCGGTAGTTCACGCCGACGCGCACCGCATCAACGACATGGCTGAAACGATACGTCGCGGAGTCCGTGAGGGCAGAAATAGGCAAGTGCTATTTACCTACTGCACCCTTATGCACCGTCACGGTCAGTTTCCGGAGATGACCATCCGCTGCGCCGTCCCGCCTGTGGCGACAACGACGCGCGAATCGGCAGAAAAAAGCCCCGGACGGAGCCGGGGCTTTCAGTTGTTGGCAGTACTTTTTTAGCTTCGGTCGTTTGTTGACGTGCTCAGTAGCGCGCGATGACCGGTGCGTCGAACTTGTAGCTTGCGCGCACGACGGCCCACTGGATGTCGCGCGGCTTGGCATCGAAGGTGTAGTTACCCGAGGTGCCGCCGAGCTGATAGGTCTGGCTGCCGAAGGCCGCGTAATTGTACTCGAGGCCGACGATCCAGTTGCGGGTGATGCCGTATTCCCAGCCGGCGCCGACGGTCCAGCCGTTGGCCCAGTGGGTCTGACCGCCCGAGCCGGTCGAGGGCGCAACGGTGTCGCTGACGTTGAGACGGTTGTTCACGCCGGCATAGCCGCCCTTGATGTAGAACAAATTGTTCTGCACGGCGAAGCCGGCGCGGCCGACGACGGTCGCGAGCACGTTGGCGCGCCAGGTGAAGATGTCGTCAGCGGCGCCGAAGGCGGTGTTGACGACCGTACCCTTGTTGTCGAGGCCGGAGATCGTGCCTTCCATGCCGAACACGTAGTTGTTGGCCTGCCAGTTGTAGCCGATCTGGGCGCCGCCCATGATGCCAGCGCCACGCTGGCGATAGCCCTGGCCCGGAACGAGATCACCGAACGGCGCGCCGGTCCCGTTGTTGATGAACTGCTCGTTGGTCCATGCGCCACCGATGTGGCCGCCGACATAGAAACCGGTCCAGTTGAACAGCGGCTCCGCATAGGCGGGCGCCTTCGTGTAACGCGCACCGAGATCGGCGGCTGAAGCAGCGCCGGTCGAAACCAGAGCGGTCGTGCAGGCGAAGGCGGCAATCAATTTATTACGCATGGTACACCCCGTGTCCTTTGATGGGTGCACGGTCACACGCAGGTCTTACTCAAATTTGAATCAAGAAAGTTAAGACGCCGGATTGGCAAGCGGCGCGACGTGAATCCGTTTGCGCTGTTGCACGCACGCAACGCGCGGCGCGCGATTTAACGCCGCGTTATCCCTACCGACCTCCTGCACTACGATGCCGGCGCGGCCTTGGACTGCACATGCTCGGGCCGCACGCCGAGCGCAATCAGGCGCGCCGGAATACCCTGAAGCCATGGCAGCGCAGTGATCAGGCGCACGACCAGCGGCACCTTCAGCGGCCGATCGGCGCCCTGCAGGGCGCCGCTGATGATGTTGTTCTGCACGATCATCTGCATGCGCTGCGTCATCCTCACCGGGAATTCGCGGCGTCGGCGCACGGCATCGAGTTCATTCTCGGTTGGGCAGCCCTGCCGAAGCTTGTCGGCCAGCAAATTGGCGGTCGCAACTGCGTCCTGCACGGCGAGATTGACGCCGACGCCGCCGACCGGCGACATCGCGTGCGCGGCATCGCCGATGAGAAGCAGGCCCGGCCGCGTCCAGCGCGCCAGGCGGTTGATCGCGACGGTGAGCAGCTTGACGTCGTCAAAGCTCTTCACATCGGCAATGCCGGATCGAAGGATCGGCGCCATGCGCACGACGTCGTCGAGCAGCGCCTGCAATCCCCTCGCCTTCACTGCCTCGTATTGTCCCTTCGCGATGACATAGGCGCACTGCCAATAGTCGCCGCGGTCGAACGTGACCATCATCTTTCCGGGCTCGACGCGCGCGAACAGGTTCTCGGTCTCGTCCGCCTTGCGGCCGACGCGGAACCACAGCACGTCCATCGGCGCGCCGATCTCCTCGACGCGGAGCCCCGCACGCTCGCGCACCGTCGAATGCCGGCCATCGCAGGCAATGGTGAGATCGGCTTCGATGTCGATCGGCCCATCCGGCGTCATCGCGCGCACGCCGGCGATGGTCTCGCCGCGACGGATCAGATCGACGGCTTCCGTATTCATCATCACCTTGAGCGAGGCGAAGCGCTGGCCGGCCTCACGCAGGAAATTCAGGAAGTCCCATTGCGGCATGAAGGCAATGAACGGGTACTTGGTGCGGAGCCGGCGGAGATCGGCGATCCGCACGGGCGTGCCGCCAAACAGGCCGTCCATCATCTGCAGGCGCTGGTGCGGCAGCTTCAGGAACCCATCGATCAGGCCGAGCTCATCCATCACCTGGAGCGTCGAGGGATGCACGGTATCGCCGCGAAAGTCGCGGAAGAAATCCGCATGCTTCTCCAGCACCACGACGTCGATGCCGGCGCGTCCCAGGAGATAGCCGAGCATCATGCCGGCCGGCCCGCCGCCGACGATGCAACATCGGGCTCTCACGGAGTGACGCACGGTCTGCTCTGGGGTATCAGATTCCGTCATCAACTCCTCGCTTACAACTTTAGTACTCTGTGCGGTGCAACAAGCCGGAATTGGTTTGCCGCAATGCCGAATGGCCGGTAGCGTTGCTGATAATTTCGATTGATTTCAGGATGATCCCGCGTTGCGCACCATACTGATAGTGCTTGGCATCTGGCTGCTGATCAACGTGCTTTTCGTCGTGATCATGCTGCCGCCGCGCAAGCCGCGGAAGCCGGATCCTCAGGAGGCGGGAACGCTCGCGCCGGCACGGATCGACCAGAACGGCTATCCGTTCGAGGAACAGGAGAAGGTCCTGCTTCGCCATGTGGTCATCTCGATCGCCATGGGGACGTTCTTCTCGCTTGCGCCGCCCTTGATGGAAGCGATCGACGCCATCAAGCGCTACATCGGGAAGCGTCGCGGCTAGTTTCCCGCGCCAACTGCGCTCGCCGCCCAACAATGGCAGACCGCTCAGTTGTTGCTGCGGTTCGCGGCCCGAAAACTCTTGATTTCCGACACGCTGCCATCGCGGTAGGTCAGTTCCACCGAGACGAACTGCGTCGCCGGGGCAAGCTTCATGTAGAGCGGCATGCCGGCGCTGATCGCGCTGGGATCGCGCATGTCGCAGCCCGGCATCTTCAACACCTGGTTCGGAACGGCGGTGTCGATGCCGATGCGCACCTCGCGGATGGCGCACCGGTAGGACACGAGATGCGTGTAATAGACGAGCAGCCCGTTGAACTCGCGGAACGACAGCCAGCTCGTCGCGGTCATGTCGAGAATCTTGCGCTGGTCGCGGATCAGCGCGGCCTCGGGATCGAACTTGATCGGGAATGGCCCCTGCATGTCGCCGGACTGATCGACATAGCGGACCTCGATGGTGCCGGCCTGCGCATCCGGCGGCAATTCGATCGACGGGTTCGGCATCCGCTTGCGCGTACGCGGATCGAGCGTGTCGATGAAGCCGGTCTCGCGGAAATCGCCATTGCCGGCCATGCGCCAGGAAATACCGAGCGTCGGGTCGGCGAAGGAGAACACCACGCTCCAGCCGCCATTGTGGCGCGAGAAGCTGGCGATCGGCGCGTTGGTGGTTTCTTCCTTCGGCACGCGCGGTACCGACACCGGCGGGAGAGCCGCGAGCTTCTGCGGCGGCGGATCGGCCGGGCGCGCAGCGGCCGTCGCGTCCTTGGCAACGCCGCTGAGGAAGACGTCGTCGACCATCTGGTCGAAATAGACCGGCACCTGCCTGTGCTTGACGGTGTCGGCCATCTCGCTGACGAGACGGCGGGTGCGCTGCGCCACCTGCACCAGGTTCTCGCCGGGCTGGAGCAGCTCCTTGGCGAAGGTGCGCGTGAACACCGAATTGGGATTGGCGTCGTCGTTGGAGAGACGATCGAGTGCGGTCTGGCGGGGACCTGCGGAGAACACCGAGAACACGCCTTCGGGCAGCTGCACCATCGGCGCGAGGCCGCCGCCGCCGGCGACCGCGCGGGTGCCTTTGCGCTCGAACGGGTTGTTGCGGCAGGCGTCGAACACCAGAATCGACGTGCGCGCCTTCTTGTTCTGAAGGCGCTCGACGATGCGGTCGGCCAGGATGGAAGCGTCGCGCACCGGCTCTTCCTGCCCTTCGGTCGCCGCCGGTACGTCAGTCGGCAACAGGTAGTTCTGGCCCGCGATCTCGAAGCCGTGGCCGGCGTAGAAGAAGAATGCGGTGTCGCCGGGCTCGATCGTCCTGTCGAACGCGAGCAGCGTCTCGGAGAATTGCTGCCGGCTCTGGTTCTCGGCGACCATCACCGAGAAACCGAGCTGCTTCAGTGTATCGCCCATGGTGCGGGCGTCGTTGACCGCCTTGAGGAGCTTGGGGACGTTCCTGTAGTCGTTGTTGCCGACGACGAGCGCAACGCGCTTCTCGGCTTGTGCGGGCAGCGCGAAGCCGCTCAGGCTCACCGCAAGGCCAAGGGCCGCCAGAATTCTGAAAAGCCGACGCGTCATCGTAAAATTCCCGTTGCAGAACGGCGCTCCGCCGGCCCCCTCGAACAGCGATTCATTGGAACCCTCTGCCGTTGATGATAGTCGGTCCAGCCATATCGACGGTTCAACGCGCAGAGCCCACGGGTTCCGTCATCTGGACTATGGCAGATTCCTCCGGAATCTGCTTTTTCTAGGAAGCTGCGCTGCAAGCGGGGGCTGCCGTGTATCGATGGTGTACTAACGAGGTCGAGCCGCATGACCGGTTCGACTATTGGCGCGAGGTCCGGTCCAAGGGCCTGTTCGGCGTCACCGCCGAACTCGAGCGCGAGCGCCGCGCGGACTTCTACGGCGAATTCTCGCTGCGCCAGCTCGGCGGCGGTGGGCTCGTCGAGCTGAAGGCGTCGCACTACACGGTCGAGCGCAGCAACTCCGACATCGCCTACGCGCCCGGCGACAGCATCTGCGTCTACCAGCAGCTCGGCAGCGGCGGCTGGTTCGGCGGCATGCGCACCGGCGACTTTGCGATCGCCAACGGCAGCTTCGCCACCAGCCATACCGACCAGCCCTATCGCACCGCGCCGCTCGGCGCAGGCGGCTTCCACCTGCGCATCCTGAAGATCCCCGTGAGCAGCCTCTCCACGCAGGACAGGCGCATGCGCGAGCTTGCGCCCCGGACGTTCAACGATCCCGGCCTGGCGCCCCTGCTCGGCGCCTGCTTCGCCGACCTCGATGAGGCCGCCGCAGGCGATAACGGCGCCACTGATGCGACCTCAGTCGCCCAGACCTCCTTGGATCAGGCCTTGGATCAAGCCTCGCTCGTCCAGGCCTTGGCCCATCTGGCGCTGATCGAGCGCGGCATCGTGCGGCCCGGCAGCCGCCGTGGGCAGGCCGCGCTGCGGACCGCCCGGCTCTCACAGGCGCGTCGCCTGATCGCGCGCTATCTGCAAGACCCCGATCTGGCGCCGACGATGGTGGCTGACCAGCTCGGTGTGTCCGTGCGTCACCTGCACATGCTGTTCGAAGCCGCGGCGAAGAGCTTTTCGCAGACCGTGACGGACGAACGCCTGAAACAGAGCCGCCGCCTGATGCGCGAGGCGCCGGACCGGCTGATCGCTGATATCGCGACCTCCTGCGGCTTCGAGAGCCTGGCGACCTATTACCGGGTCTTCAACGCCGCCTACGGAATGGCCCCCGGCGATTTCCGGGCCCGGGGCCCGGAGGGGCGTTAGCCGTCCCTCCGGCAGCTATCGCCCGGTTGACGGTGGAGGCGGAAAAGCCCAGCCGGGCCCGCTATTTGAGCAAAAACCTCAGGTTTTTTAGGGTCTTCCCGCGCCCGCTCCATTGACTTTGGCCGATTCCCGCCTATGTTCCAGGGCGACGCGGCTCAGATCGAAGACCGATTCTTGAGCCTTGCGCTTTGTTCGCGTGAGTCAGCACCCCCAGCTTCTTTGAGAGCGCGCCGTTTCGGGGTGGAACGCGACAGCCTTAATTACTCTCGATTCCGAACGGCGGTTTCGACCAGAGGCTCAATGTCCTTTTCAAATCTCGGACTGTCTGAAAAAGTCCTCGCCGCAGTGGCGGCCACCGGTTACACCACCCCCACCCCCATTCAGGAACAGGCGATCCCCCACGTCCTCGCACGCAAGGATGTGCTCGGCATCGCCCAGACCGGCACCGGCAAGACCGCGGCCTTCGTGCTGCCGATGCTCACCATCCTCGAAAAGGGTCGCGCCCGCGCGCGCATGCCGCGCACGCTGATCCTGGAGCCGACCCGCGAGCTCGCGGCGCAGGTGAAGGAAAACTTCGACCGCTACGGCGCCGGCCAGAAGCTCAACGTCGCCCTGCTGATCGGCGGCGTATCCTTCGGCGACCAGGATGCCAAGCTGACGCGCGGCGTCGACGTGCTGATCGCCACCCCCGGCCGCCTGCTCGACCACACCGAGCGCGGCGGCCTGCTGCTCACCGGCGTCGAGCTGCTCGTCATCGACGAAGCCGACCGCATGCTGGACATGGGCTTCATTCCCGACATCGAGCGCGTCTGCAAGCTCGTCCCGTTCACGCGGCAGACCCTGTTCTTCACCGCGACCATGCCGCCGGAAATCCGGCGCATCACCGAGACCTTCCTGCATAATCCGCAGAAGGTCGAGGTCTCCAAGCCCGCCACCACCGCCGTGACCGTCACGCAGTGTCAGGTCCCGGCCGGGCGCGAGGCGCATGAGAAGCGTGAATTGCTGCGACGCCTGCTGCGCGAGGCCAAGGATCTCCAGAACGCGATCATCTTCTGCAATCGCAAGCGCGAGGTCGCCGTCGTTCACAAATCACTGCAAAAGCATGGTTTCAGCGTCGGCGCCCTGCATGGCGACATGGACCAGTCGGCCCGCACGGCGGCGCTCGAACAGTTCCGCAAGGGCGAACTGCCGCTGCTGGTCGCCTCCGATGTTGCCGCCCGCGGCCTCGACATCCCTGAGGTCAGCCACGTCTTCAATTTCGACGTCCCCCACCACCCCGACGACTATGTTCACCGCGTCGGCCGCACCGGCCGCGCCGGCCGGTCCGGTATGGCGATCTCGCTCGTGACGCCGCTCGACCAGAAGTCGATGGTGGCGATCGAGAAGCTGATCGGCCAGAGCATTCCGCGCGCCGAGGGCGATTTCGAAGTGCCCGCGGACGCAGGCGAGCAGAGCGCACGTTCGCGCGAACCGCGCGGGCGCGACCGTGAACGTTCCCGCGGCGGACGCGGCAAGCCGCAGCGTGGCCGCGATCGTGAGCGCAGCCACGAGCCCCGCGAACCGCGCGGCGAGGCGAGGCCTTCCGCAGAGACACAGCCCGCTCCTGAAGCGAGACCTGCACGTGAGCCGAGGCCCGCACGGGAGGCGAGGCCTCCGCGTGAAGCGAAGCAATCATCGGAGCCGCGCGGTGGATCGCGCCAGCAAGCCAATCCATCGCATGTGCCGTCGATCGGCCGCCCCGAGCCGCGCCGCCAGCGCGAGGCCGATACCGAGCCCGGCGATCACTCGCACCTTCCGGCGTTTCTGCTCCGGCCAGTGCGTTCTCCCGCCGGCGCCTGACGCGCCGGCGCGACTCAGGTTCGGTTGAGCAGAGCCGCTTCACACTTATTCTGATGCATTCGCGAACGTCTGTTTACAGAGCGTTCACGATCGTCCGTTAGCCTGCGAACATAATTTAAGTATTGCTGCGGTCGATGGCGCACCGACCGCTGTGGGGTATGTTCAGTGGTCAAGGTGCTCGACGAACACGAACGCACGATGGCGTTCGCCGAAGTGGCTCTCGGTCAGATCCGCTCGCTTCGACAGACTGCAATTCCCCGCAATTACGAGATCTGGTACGTCTACGCCACCGGCTATAACGCGCCGCTCAACAAGATCATCAACGAGACGCTGGCGCGCCACGGCAAGCTGACCGAAGGCGATCTCGAGCAGATCTACGAGACCTATCTTTCCCACATCAAGACCACCGACCGCATCGACAAGGTCGGCGCACGCGTCATCGGCGAGATCGACGACGTGATGACGGTGCTGAGCGAAGCGCTCGGGATGACCGGCTCCTACGATGCCAGCCTGTCGGGCGCGACCGAGCAACTGTCGTCGGCCAAGAACCGCGACCAGATCAAGTCGATCGTCGAGACGCTGCTGCGTTCGACCAGCGAGATGCGCGAGACCAACAAGGCGCTGGAAGACCGGCTGACCCTGTCCAAGAACGAGATCAGCAATCTCCAGCAGAGCCTGGAGGCGATCCGCGCCGAGAGCCTGACCGATCCGCTTACGGGATTGGGCAATCGCAAATATTTCGATCGCATGATCGGCATGGCCGTGCAGAGCGCGCTCGCCTCGGGCGAGCCACTGTCGCTGCTGCTGTTCGACATCGATCATTTCAAATCGTTCAACGATTCCTACGGCCATCTCACCGGCGACCAGGTGTTGCGGCTGGTCGGCCTGTCCATGAAGCAGACCATCAAGGGACAGGACATCACCGCGCGCTATGGCGGCGAGGAATTCGCGGTCCTGCTGCCCAACACGGCGCTGCGCCAGGCCCTCACCGTTGCAGATCACATCCGCCGCGCCGTGATGGCGAAGGAATTGAAGAAGAAATCGACCGGCGAGATCCTCGGCCGCGTCACCATCTCCGTCGGCGTCTCCATGCTCAAGCAGGGCGACGATCCCGACGCACTGATCGAGCGTGCCGATGCCTGCCTCTATGCCGCCAAGCGCAACGGGCGCAACCGCGTGATCTGCGAGGCCGATCCGGAGTTCGCGATCGAGTCGCACAGCCGGGTGGCCTGACGCCGAAGCAGCGCGCCGAAGAAACGGCCGGCGCTTGACATTCCAACCCGCCGAACGACATCTTCCCCGCCGCCCGACTACGAGCGTCGAGAGGACTTGTCGTCTTGCCCAATCCCCATGACTTTCACACACCGCAGCCGTCGTACACCAGGGATGAACTGCTGAGATCGAGCGACGGCGGCTATTTCGGCCCGGGCAACGCGCAATTGCCGGCCCCGCCGATGCTCATGATGGATCGCATCACCGAGATCAGCCTGGACGGCGGCGAGTTCGGCAAGGGCCACATAGTCGGCGAGCTCGACATTGTGCCCGGCCACTGGTTCTTCGATTCCCACTATCGCGGTGACGCGATGATGCCGGGAAGTCTCTGCCTGGATGCGATGTGGCAGATGATCGGCTACTGGCTCGGCTGGTCGGGTTCACCGGGCAAGGGCCGCGCCATCGGCGTCGGCGAGGTCGACGTCACGGGATCCATCACACCCGACACGGGCTGCGTGCGCTACGAGGTCGCCATGCGTATGGTCCGGCGCGGCAAGCTGGTGCTCGGAATTGCCGGCGGTCGTGTGCTTGCCGATGGAGTCTGCGTCTTCATGGCCAAGGACATGAGGGTCGGACTGACCAAGGCGGTGGACTGAGGTCTCGTAGGGTGGGCAAAGGCGCGCAGGCGCCGTGCCCACCATCTCTCCAGCACCTTTATCCTGAACGGTGGGCACGCTTCCGCCTTCGCTCTACGAGCTACGGCGGACGAGTCGCTTTGCCCACCCTACGAACCGCTTTCTTGGCTGCTCGCTTCTTCACAGTCTTCTTCGCCGGCGTTTTCTTCGCCACCGCCTTCTTCCCCTTCGGCCGCTTCTTCACCTTGGCGCGCTGGGCGGTGGCGAGCGCTGCCCTCGCCCATTGCGCAAGCTCCTCGGAATCGTCGAACAGGCGCGCCGGCAATTCCCAATAGGAATTCACCAGCACGGTTTTGGCGCGGGTCGAATACTGGAACGGCTTCGAGCCTTCCGCTTCAAAGTCCGGGATGGTGACCTCGTCGGCGCGGAAGAACAGGCCCGCGCGCAAGGCGAGCGCGAAGTTGATGCCGTCGGCGGAGATGCCGTAGCCGGAGAACATTTTTCGGATGGTGACGGGGCCGAAATCGGCGAACAGGTCGATCAGGAATTCGCGGTCCATGGCCAAGCTGTCTCCCCACGGTCGTCCCCGCGAACGCGGGGACCCATAACCACAGGGAGGAGTTTAGCGAAGACTACCAGCCAGGAAAGCTTGGTACTGATACCGAGCGTCATCGCCAGATCACGCGGTATGGGTCCCCGCGTTCGCGGGGACGACAGCGACTTACCCGTCGATCTTCGCGGGCCGCAGCTCGACCGACTCGCCGCAGCCGCAGGCGGAGACCTGGTTGGGGTTGTTGAAGACGAACTGGGCCTGCATCTTGTCGGCCTTGTAGTCCATCTCGGTGCCGAGCAGGAACAGCACGGCCTTGGGATCGACCAGGATCTTGACGCCCTTGTCCTCGACGACCTCGTCGGTCGGGCGGACATCATGGGCGTATTCGACCGTGTAGGACTGGCCGGCACAGCCGCCGTTCTTCACGCCGACGCGCAGGCCCACGATCTCGGAATCGGCGCGGCTCGTCAGCTCGCTGATGCGCTGGGCGGCGGCATCGGTCAGCCGCATCACCTGCGGACGCGGGCGCCGCGGTTTCGGAGTGGATGCTGGTGTTGGGCCGGACGATATCTGTGTCATGTCAGTGATGTGGTCCGTTGCTGAGCGAATTCAATGCCAGAGTTACGCGTCACCACATGTTGAGCACGAGGCGGGCCTCGTCGCTCATGCGTTCCGGCGACCACGGCGGCTCCCAGACGACCTTGACGTCGACCACGCCGACGCCGGGGACGCTGGCGACCGCGTTCTCGACCATGGTCGGGAGCTCGCCGGCAGCCGGGCAGTTCGGCGTCGTCAGCGTCATCTGGACGTCAACCGAGCGGTCGTCCTTGATCTCGACCTTGTAGATCAGGCCGAGTTCGTAGATGTCAGCCGGGATCTCCGGATCGAACACGGTCTTGAGGCCCGCGATGATCTCGGTGGTGAGACGCTCGGTCTCCTCAGGCGGCAGCGCCGACTGGGTCTCCATCGGATTGGCTTTGACTTCGGCCGTGTCACTCATGCGAACAAATCCCGCGCCTTCAACAGCGCCTGTGCCAGATGATCGACTTCTTCCCGCGTATTATACATGCCGAACGACGCCCGGCAGGTGGCAGTCACGTTGAACCGCTCTAAAAGCGGCATCACGCAATGGGTGCCGGCGCGCACGGCGATGCCCTGGCGGTCGATCACGGTGGCGACGTCGTGGGCGTGGGCGCCCTTGAGCTCGAAGGAGATCACCGGGCCCTTGCCCCGGGCGGTGCCGATCAGCCGCAGCGAATTGATCTCGCGCAGCCGGTCCTGGGCGTAGGTGGTGAGATCGTGCTCGTGGGCGGCGATGCGCTCCTTGCCGATCGAACTGACGTAGTCGATGGCCGCGCCAAGGCCCACGGCCTCGACGATCGCGGGCGTGCCGGCCTCGAACTTGTGCGGGGGATCGCCATAGGTGACGATGTCGCGCGAGACCTCGCGGATCATCTCGCCGCCGCCGTTATAGGGACGCATCGCGACGAGGTGGTCGTACTTGGCCCAGAGGATGCCGATGCCGGTCGGCCCGTAGACCTTGTGGCCGGTAAAGACATAGAAATCGCAGCCGAGATCCTGGACGTCGACAGGCAGATGCACTGCACCCTGGCTGCCGTCGACGAGCACGGGAATGCCGCGGGCGTGGGCGATTTTCACGACGTCCTTGATCGGCACAATGGTGCCGAGCGCGTTCGACATCTGCGTGATCGCGACCAGCTTGGTCTTCGACGTCAGCAGCTTCTCGAACTCGTCGATGAGGAAGTTACCCTCGTCGTCGACCGGCGCCCACTTGATCACGGCGCCATGGCGTTCCCTGAGGAAATGCCACGGCACGATGTTGGAGTGGTGCTCCATGATCGAGATGACGATCTCGTCGCCCTCTTTGATGTTCGGTTCGCCCCAGGACGACGCGACGAGGTTGATCGCCTCCGTCGCGTTGCGGGTGAAGATGACCTCTTCGGTCCGCGGCGCGTTGATGAACTGCGCAACCTTGCTGCGACCGCCCTCATAGGCCTCGGTGGCGGCATTGGCGAGGTAATGCAGGCCGCGATGCACGTTGGCGTATTCGGACGTATAGGCCTGCGTCATGCGGTCGAGCACGGCGCTCGGCTTCTGCGCCGAGGCGGCGTTGTCGAGATAGACCAGCGGCTTGCCGTAGACCTGCATGGCGAGCGCCGGAAAATCCTGGCGCACGCGTGCGACGTCGTAGGCACCGTTCTTGACTGCGGGATGCGTGCTCATTGGCGCCGCTCCAGCCAGCGCTCGGCGATACCGATCACGTGCTCGCGCAAACCGTCATCGGCGATCTGCTCGATCGCCTCACCCACGAAAGCCTGGATCAGCAGCGCCTGGGCCTGCTTCTCCGGGAGGCCGCGCGCCTTCAGGTAGAACAGCAGGCTGTCGTCGAGCGCGCCGGCAGTGGCGCCGTGGCCGCAGGAGACGTCATCGGCGAAGATCTCGAGCTCCGGCTTGTTGTCGGCCTCGGCTTCGTCCGAAAGCAGCAGCGCGCGGGTCATCATCTTGCCGTCGGTCTTCTGCGCGTCGGGACGGACGATGATGCGGCCCTGGAACACCGAATGGGCGCGATCGTCGATCACCGCGCGGAAGACCTCGCGGCTGACGCAGTTCGGCACGGCATGATCGACCACCAGCGTGGTGTCGCCGTGCTCGGTCTTCTGGAGCAGGTTCACGCCGTTGACGGAGAGGTCGCTGCCCTCGCCCGCCATCGTGATGAAGCCCTGGAGGCGGCTGACGGCAGCGCCAGTCGTCATGTTGAAGAAATTGAGCTTCGTGTTCGCGCCGACCGTGACGAACTGCGAAGTCACATTCACTGCGTCGGGTGCATCGTCCAACAGGCGGATATGCCCGACGTCGGCATTGTCGCCGACCGAGAGGATGACGGCGTCGTTGACCTGGTAGGCCTTGGCACCGGCCGCAACAAAGCTCTCGATGATGGTGGCGCGAGCGCCGTTCCCGACCGCGATCTGTGAACGGCTGAAAGCCGACGCGGACGAAGCGGTCGCGATGTGGATGATCTGGATCGGCGCGGACAGCTGCGAACCGTCGGCGATCGACAACACGACGCCGTCGGTTGCCAGCGCCGCATTCAGCGCGATCACGGCATCGGTGGCCGCGGTCTTCAGGAGACCTGCGTCCTTCTCCAGCGCTTCCCGCAGCATCTTGAGGCCCGCCTCAGAGGCAAGCGCCTTGACGTCGGAGAGATCGGCCGCGAACACGCCGTCGACCAGCACCAGCTTGCGGGCGCCTTCGATCGCATGCGCCTTGACGGCATCCGCGGCACGCTTCAGCGCGGCCGCATCGGGGCTGGCTGCAAGCGGCAGCACCTCGCCGACCAGTGCACGCAGGTCGGTGTATTTCCATTCCTCGATCCGGCGATGCGGCAGGCCGAGACGCTCATAGGTCTCGAACGCCTCGCGGCGTACCGCGATCACAGAAGGCGAACCCGGCAGGCGGCCTTCGGCGCTGGCGAAGAGATCGCTCACCGCACGGCCGTTTCCGGTCTTTGCCACAGCAACGTTCATCCTAAAATTCCTTACGCGGCATCCTCGAACTGGGCGTAGCCGGACGCTTCCAGCTCCAGCGCCAAGTCCTTGCCGCCGCTCTTCACGACACGGCCCTTCGACATCACGTGCACGACGTCGGGCACGATGTAGTTCAGCAGCCGCTGATAATGGGTGATGACGACCATCGCGCGCTTGGGCGAGCGCAGCGCGTTGACGCCGTCGGCCGCAATGCGCAGCGCGTCGATGTCGAGGCCGGAATCCATCTCGTCGAGGATGCACAGGCTCGGCTCGAACAGCGCCATCTGCAGCACCTCGTTGCGCTTCTTCTCACCGCCGGAGAAGCCGACATTGACGCCGCGCTTGAGCATGTCCTGCGGGATGTTCAGCGACTTCGAGACCTCGCGGACCTTCCTCAGGAAGTCCGGGGTCGAATATTCGCTTTCGCCGCGCGCCTTGCGCTGCGCGTTCAGTGCGGTGCGCAGGAAGGTCATGGTGGCGACGCCGGGAATCTCGACCGGATACTGGAACGCCAGGAACACGCCCTTCGCGGCGCGCTCGTTGGGATCCATCTCCAGCAGGTCCTCGCCCTTGAACAGGATCTGGCCGTCGGTAACCTCGTAGCCGGGCTTGCCGGCGATGACGTGGGAGAGCGTCGATTTGCCGGAGCCGTTCGGCCCCATGATCGCGTGAACCTCGCCCTCGTTCACGGTCAGCGTCAGCCCGTGGAGGATCTCACGCTCTTCGACACGAACCTTCAAATCCTTCACTTCAAGCAAAGCCATCTTGGTGTCCAGTCTATTCAAATGATGCATGGAGCGCCGTAGCGCACCGCGAGGGTCGGCGATTAGCCGACCGACCCTTCAAGCGAGATCGAGATCAGCTTCTGCGCTTCCACCGCGAATTCCATCGGCAGCTGCTGAAGCACGTCCTTGACGAAACCGTTGACGACGAGGCCGACGGCTTCTTCCTGGGTGAGGCCGCGCTGGATGCAATAGAACAGCACGTCCTCGGAGATCTTCGAGGTCGTCGCCTCGTGCTCGAACGTCGCCGAGGAGTTTTTGGCCTCGATATACGGCACGGTGTGCGCGCCGCATTTGTCACCGATCAACAGGGAATCGCACGCCGTGAAGTTGCGCGCGCCGGTCGCTTTCCGGTGCGCGGTGACGAGCCCGCGATAGGTGTTCTGCGACTTGCCGGCGGCGATGCCCTTCGAGATGATCCGGCTCGACGTGTTCTTGCCGAGGTGGATCATCTTGGTGCCCGAATCGACCTGCTGGAAACCGTTCGAGATCGCGATCGAGTAGAACTCACCGCTGGAATTGTCGCCACGCAGGATGCAGCTCGGGTACTTCCAGGTGATGGCGGAGCCGGTCTCGACCTGGGTCCAGGAAATCTTGGACCGGTCGCCACGGCAGTCGCCACGCTTGGTGACGAAATTGTAGATGCCGCCCTTGCCTTCCGAATTGCCGGGATACCAGTTCTGCACCGTCGAGTATTTGATCTCGGCATCATCGTGCGCAACGAGCTCGACCACGGCGGCGTGCAGCTGGTTCTCATCGCGCTGCGGCGCGGTGCAGCCTTCGAGATAGCTGACGTAAGAACCCTTGTCGGCGATGATCAGCGTGCGCTCGAACTGGCCGGTGTTGCGCTCGTTGATGCGGAAATAGGTCGACAGCTCCATCGGGCAGCGCACGCCCGGCGGCACGTAGACGAACGAGCCGTCGGAGAACACCGCCGAGTTCAGCGTCGCGTAGAAATTGTCCGAGGTCGGAACCACCGAGCCCAGATATTTCTGCACCAGCTCGGGATGCTCGCGGATCGCCTCCGAGATCGGCATGAAGATCACGCCGGCCTTCTTCAGCTCGGCCTTGAACGTGGTCGCAACCGAGACCGAATCGAAGACCGCGTCGACCGCGATCTTGCGCCGGGCCGGATCTTCCTCGCCGGGCTTCGGCTCGACGCCTTCGAGCATCGCGACTTCCCGCAGGGGAATGCCGAGCTTCTCGTAGGTCTTCAGAATCTCCGGATCGATCTCGTCGAGCGAGGTGACCGTCTTCTTCGGCTTCGGCGCCGCGTAGTAATAGAGGTCCTGGAAGTCGATCTTGGGATAGTCGACGCGCGCCCAGGTAGGCTCGGTCATGGTCAGCCAGCGCCGATAGGCCTCGAGCCGCCACTGGAGCATCCAGGCGGGTTCGTTCTTCTTCTCGGAGATGAACTTGACGGTCTCTTCCGACAGTCCCTTGGGGGCCTTGTCGGACTCGATCAGGGTCTCAAACCCATAACGATACTGATCGACGTCGATGCGCTTCACGCGCTCGACCGTCTCTTGCACGGCTGGCATTCTATCCTCCGCTCGCGGTTTCAAGGACCGCGGTGGATCACAAACTTGGACGAGTATTACGATGTTTTTCGGCAGAAAGCACGCGCTTAGAACCGTTCAAGCCGTGTTTCGTCGCTTAGGCTCTAAGTAGGGTATTACCAAGCTTTCGCCAAGCCTCTAACGTCCTGTTGATGTCATCTGGTTCCGTGGACCAGCCCAGACTGAGACGCACCGCTCCCTGGGCAAGGGTGGCATCATACCCCATCGCCGACAGCACGTGAGACGGCTGCACCTTGCCTGATGAACAGGCCGAGCCCGAGGACACAGCCACGCCTTCGAGATCGAAGCCGATCACGGCGGTTTCGGCCTTCAGGCCGGGGGCAGTGAAAAGGGTGGTATTTGGCAACCGCTTGATGTCATCCGCGAAGACCATCGCCCCGGCAATCCCGCGGATACCATTTTCCAAGGAATCTCTGAGGGTTGCCATCCGCTCCGCATCCTCCGGCAGAGCCTGAAGGGCCGCTCTCACCGCCGCCCCGAAGCCGGCGATGCCGGCGACATTCTCGGTTCCCGCGCGCCGGCTCAGCTCCTGCCCGCCGCCCCGCAGCACGGGTTCCAGTCCGGCGATCCCCTCCGCCAGGACCAGCGCGCCGACGCCCTTGGGGCCGCCGATCTTGTGCGCGGAAAAGGTCGCAAGGTCTGCGTCCACAGTCTTGATATCGAACGGGATTTTCCCCAGCGCCTGGATCGCATCGACGTGCAGGAGCCCCCCCGCCTCGTGGACGATACCAGCAGCCTCTGCGATCGGCTGAATTGCGCCGGTCTCGTTGTTCGCAGCCATGATGGAGACCAGCGCCGGTGGGCCGTCACCGAGCAAAGCCTGCAGACGGTCGAGGTCGATCACGCCGGCGCGTGTGACCGGGATCTGGCTGACCTTCTCCGGTGGGAATCGGCCGCCCGACAGCACCGAGGCATGCTCGACGGCCGAGACCAACAGGCGCTCGACGGGGCCGCCGGACGCCCCCCGCAGACCGGGCGACAGCGCCAACGCATTGGCCTCGGTTCCGGCTGAGGTGAAGACGACGTTCCTCGGCAATGCACCGACGGCTGCCGCGAGCGTGGCGCGGGCTTCCTCGACCAGCCGGCGAGCCTCGCGACCCTCGGCATGAACCGAGGACGGATTGCCGATCAGCTCCCAGGCTGCAAGCATCGCGGTCCGCACTTCGGCGCGGAGCGGCGAGGTCGCATTCCAGTCGAGATAGACACGACTCTGCATGAGGTATTATGTTACTCCATGGATCAAGCTGGTGTGCCCGTCCTGGAGCCCGACATGGGCCCCCGTGGAGCGCTTGGCAACTCGATTCCGAATCCCCACCGTTCAATGACGCCGCCATGACGCGCTAACATCTTGAGCCCATTGCGGGATGTTCAAGATGCTTGCTTTTTGACCCTCGCCTCATGTTAGAACGCCCGCGTCAGTTCACCGCGCGCCGCTCGCGCACCATCCGAGGGCGCCGCTCCACTCTTCCATTCGCGGTTTGATCGGCACAGCAGTCGATGAAGTCCGCACAATCGGTTGATTGCTGAAGAGCGTCTTCAAGGGATCAATCAAGAGATCATCATGCCTGAAGTCATTTTCACCGGCCCTGCTGGCCGTCTCGAAGGCCGCTATCACCCGGCCAAGCAGAAGAACGCGCCGATCGCGATGATCCTGCATCCGCATCCGCAGTTTCACGGCACGATGAACCATCAGATCGTGTACCAGTGCTACTACGCCTTCGCGCATCGCGGCTTCTCGGTGCTGCGCTTCAACTTCCGCGGCGTCGGCCGCAGCCAGGGCTCGTTCGACCACGGCACCGGCGAACTGTCGGATGCTGCCGCAGCCCTCGACTGGGCGCAGACCATCAATCCCGAAGCACGCGCATGCTGGGTCGCGGGCTTCTCGTTCGGTGCCTGGATCGGCATGCAGCTGTTGATGCGCCGTCCCGAGGTTGAGGGTTTCATCTCGATCGCGCCGCCCGCCAACCTCTACGACTTCTCGTTCCTGGCGCCCTGCCCCTCGTCGGGGCTGATCGTGCATGGCGAGAAGGATGCGGTGGTGCCGCCCAAGGACGTCAACACGCTGGTCGAGAAGCTGAAGACGCAGAAGGGCATCGTGATCGACCAACAGGTCATCCCCGGCGCCAACCACTTCTTCGACGCCAAGCTCGAGCCGCTGATGGAAACCATCACGGCCTATCTCGACATGCGCCTCGCCAACGTGCGCTAAGGCCTCAAATGGGCTCCTTCGTCGCCTTGCTGCGTGCCGTCAATGTCGGCGGCACCGGCAAGCTGCCGATGAGCGAGCTCAAGGCCATGTGCGAAGAGCTCGGCTTCGCCGCCGTGCGCACCTATATTGCGAGCGGCAACGTCGTCTTCACGAGCCGCAAGTCGGAAGCTGCAATCAAGACCGCCCTCGAAAAGCGCCTGCACGCCTACGCCGGCGCGCCGGTCGGGGTGCTCGTGCGTAGCGCCGCCGAGATGGCGCAAGTCTCGGCCGACAATCCTTTTCCAAAGGCTACGCCCAATCGCACCGTCGCGATCTTCCTCGACAGGGCGCCACCTGAAGACGCGCTTGCCAACATCCGCGGCCGGAACAGCGAAGAGCTCCGCCTCGGCCGCCGCGAGATTTACGTGCATTATGGCGACGGCATGGGGACGTCGAAGCTCGTCATCCCCGCCGCCAAGACCGGCACCGCGCGCAACATGAATACCGTCGCAACGCTCGCGAAGATGGCCGCGGAGATCTAGGCCAGCTTGAGCGCGGCGATCCCCATCAGCACGAGCGCGATGCCGGCAAGCTTCATCGCGCTCAAGGTCTCGCCGAACAGCACGACGCCCAGCAGGAAGGTGCCGGCCGCGCCGATGCCGGTCCACACCGAATAGGCGACGCCGACCTCCAGCACCTGCAAAGCGCGTCCGAGCAGGAAGACGAAGGCGGCGAGCAGCACGAGCGAGACGATGCTCCAGCCTGCGCGCGTGTAGCCTTCCGCATATTTCATCGAGATCGCCCAGCCGACATCGAGCGCACCGGCGATCACCAGCATCAGCCAGGCCATGGATTGCGACATTGGCGTGCGCTCAGGCCGCAAGCTTCAGCAGATGCGCGTCGTGGCGCACCAGGAAGGCACGCAGCAATTGCGGATAGTCCGCGCCGACCGCGGCGCGCACGCTCGGACGTCTCGCAAGCTCCACGCGCCACGCGCGGACCTTCGGCAGATCGCTGAAGATGCCGTGCTCGGTCAGTTCGTCGAACAGGTCGAAATAGCGGAAGATCGGGGCGAAGACCGCGTCCACGAGGCTGAACGCATCGCCTGCGAAGTAAGGCCCTGCGCCGAGCGCTGCCTCCACGCGCGCGAATTTCGCCGCAACCGCCTGGCGCTTGCTTTCGAACGTCGCCGGATCGGTCGTGGTCTCCAGACCCCAGAGGTCACCGAGGATCGCCGAGCCGAACTCCATCCAGGCGCGATGTTCGGCGCGCTTCAATGGATCCGCCGGATGCAGCTTGAGGCCTGCCTGCGTCTCCTCGATGTATTCGCAGATCACGTTGCTCTCGAACAACGCGACCTCGCCCTTCTCCGTCGTCACCACCAGGACCGGCACCTTGCCGAGCGGCGAGAGTTTCAAAAACCAGTCGGGCTTGTTGGCGAGATCGATGTCGATCCGTTCGAACGGCACGCCTTTCTCGTTGAGCGCGATCACGGCACGCTGCACATAGGGGCAGAGCTTGTGGCTGATGAGTTTCAGTGAAGCGGTCATGGCAATGATCCCGGCGGTTTGATGCAACTGCATCAAATATAGATGCAATTGCATTCACACGTCAAGATCGATGCATTTGCATCAACCGTCCTTGGATCCTAAGGCCCGGACCTCAGGGCCGCGCCATCACGCCGCCCGTCATCGGCATCGGCACGCCGGTGGTGGCCGGGTAGGACAGCGGCAGGCCCTTGAGGCCGCGGGCGGCCAGGAAGCCGAAGGCCTGCGCCTCGATGGCGTCGGAGGCCCAGCCGAGCGTCTCGGCGGCCTCGACGGTGGCCGACCCTACCCGCTCCCGCAGCATACGCAGCATGGTGAGGTTGCGGGCGCCGCCGCCGCAGACGATCCAGCTCCGCGGCCGGCGCGGCAGGAGCGAGATGATCCGGGCGATCGCCGCCGAAGTGAAGGCGGTCAGGGTCGCGGCGCCGTCGGCCGGCGGGACGTCGCCAAGCTTCAGCGCGGCAAAGTCGTTGCGGTCGAGCGATTTCGGTGGCGGAGCCGCGAAGAACGGCAGTTCCAGCGCCCGCGCGATCCAGGCTTCGTCCGCCTTGCCGAGCGCTGCGAACTTTCCTTCCGCATCGAAGGCCTGGTTCATGGTGCGGTACATGAAATCGTCAAGCAGCGCGTTGCCCGGTCCGGTGTCGCAGGCGATCAGCGTGTCGTTGCCGTCGATATAGGTGATGTTGGAGACACCGCCGATATTGACGACGACGATCGGCCCTTCGCGCTCCAGCGAATGGACGAGCGCCCGGTGGTAGACCGGCACGAACGGCGCGCCCTGCCCGCCGGCCTCGACGTCGGCGGCGCGGAAGTCGTGCATCACGGGGATATGGATCGCCCTGGCCAGCGCCGGCGCATCGCCGATCTGGACCGTCAGCCGCTTCTCGGGGCGATGCAGCACCGTCTGGCCGTGGAAGCCGACGATGTCGATGTCCTCCGGCTTCATCCGGTTTTGGGCGATGAAGGCTGCCACAGCCTCGGCATGGGCCAGCGTCACCGCGCGCTCGGCCTCGGCCAGAACGCCCGGGCGGGCGTCGCGTCGCGGCAGGTGTACGGCCCCGCTCAGCGCCTGGCGCAGCAGATTGCGCTCCGCCGGGCTGTAGGCCCGGTAGCCGGACGGCCCGAACGCCTTCACTTGCTTTCCGTCGGTTTCGATCAGCGCGACGTCCACCCCGTCCAGCGAGGTGCCGCTCATCAAACCGAGTGCCGTCAACATCATGGATCAGCGTCCTCAAGAGCCCCCTCCGGCATGCCGATCTTGTGCCAGAGGGACACATCTTATAATGCCACAGGCAAAGTGGCGGGTGGCAATCGAGTTCCCACGGGAGACCCTTAAATTGCACCCGAAACAGTAAACCAAGAATTGTCAGGCTCGCCGACAGATGACTGCATTTAAATCGGATTTCCTCAATACCCTGCAGGAACGTGGTTTCATCCACCAGTGCTCCGATTTCGAGGGGCTGGACGCGCTCGCCGCCAAGGGCGAAGCGACCACCTATGTCGGCTACGATTGCACCGCCCGCTCGCTGCACATCGGCAACTACCTGACCATGATGATGCTGCACTGGCTCCAGCAGTCCGGCAACAAGCCGATTACGCTGATGGGCGGCGGCACCACCATGGTCGGCGATCCCTCCGGCAAGGACGAGACCCGCGCGATGCGCACCGTCGCCGAGATCGAGGCCAACAAAGAGTCGATCCGCGGCGTGTTCGCAAAGGTGCTGCGCTACGGCGACGGCAAGAGCGACGCAATCATGCTCGACAATGCGGAGTGGCTGACAAAACTCAACTGGATCGAGATGCTGCGCGACGTCGGCCGGCATTTCTCGGTCAACCGCATGCTGACCATGGACTCCGTGCGGCTGCGCCTCGAGCGCGAGCAGGAGATGAGTTTCATCGAGTTCAACTACATGGTCTGCCAGGCCTACGACTTCGTCGAGCTCGCCAAGCGCACCGGTTGCAAATTGCAGATGGGCGGCTCGGACCAGTGGGGCAACATCATCATGGGCGTCGATCTCGGCCGCCGCATGGGCACCCACCAGCTGTTCGCGCTGACGACGCCGCTGCTGACGACCGCATCCGGCGCCAAGATGGGCAAGACCGCGCAGGGCGCGGTCTGGCTGAACGCCGACCAGTTCTCGCCGTATGATTTCTGGCAATACTGGCGCAACACCGAGGACGCCGACGTCGGCAAATTCCTGAAGCTGTTCACGACGCTGCCGATGAGCGAGATCAGGAAGCTCGAGGCGCTCGGCGGCTCGGAGATCAACGAGGCCAAGAAGGTGCTTGCGACCGAGGCGACCGCGCTCTTGCACGGCCGCGACGCGGCAAACCAAGCGGCTGAAACCGCGCGCCGCACCTTCGAGGAAGGCGCGCTGGCCGAAAGCCTGCCGACGGTGGAAATTCCGCGCGGCGAGCTGGACGCCGGCCTCGGCGTGCTCAACGCCTTCGTCAAGGCAGGCCTGGTTGCCTCCAATGGCGAGGCACGGCGCCAGATCAAGGGCGGCGGCCTGCGCGTCAACGACGAGTCCGTCAGCGACGAGAAGATGGCGCTGTCTGCGGCCAATCTGACGCCCGAGGGCGTGATCAAGCTGTCCTTCGGCAAGAAGAAGCACGTCCTGATCCGGCCTGCATAGGCGTATGAGCTTTTGATGCTTGTCAGGGCGCGCCGAAGCGCGCTCCCTGACCGGCAATGGATCAGAACACGCCCAGGGAAGCTTCGAGGGAACAAGACGAACGCACGCAGCGAGATGCGGTGCGCACCGCACTCGTCGTGCTCGCGCTGTGCTTCACGCTCGCCGTCCTCGGCCGCGGCCTCAGCGAGAGCTTCACTGTCTTTCTCAAGCCGATCTCCGAAAACTTCGGCTGGGACCGTGCGCAGGTCGTCTCGATCTACTCACTGACGTGGTTGATCAGCGGGCTGACCGCGCCACTGGTCGGGCGCCTGTTCGACCATTCCGGACCGCGCATCGTCTACGCACTCGGACTTTTCCTGCTCGGCTCGGCCTTCCTGATCGCTGCGCACGCGCAGGCGCTCTGGCAATTTCAGCTCTCGATCGGCCTCTGCGTCGGCATTGGCGTCGCCTTCATCGGCATTGTGCCGAACTCGATCCTGCTCGGCCGCTGGTTCGGGCCACGGCTGCCGACCGCGATGTCGGTGGTCTATTCGGCGATGGGCGGCGGCGTGCTGGCGCTGCTCCCGACCTCGCAGCTTTTGATCGATCATCTCGGCTGGCGTGAAGCCTATCAGGTCTACGGCTTCGCCGCGCTCGGTTTGCTCGTGCCGCTGCTGCTTCTGCCCTGGCGCATGTTCGCGCTCGGCTCGCCGCGTGTCAGCAAGAAGACCGATCCTGATTTCATCGACAACGGCTGGACGCTTGCGAGCGCGATGCGCCACCACGCCTTCTGGGCGCTGTTCTCGACCTTCTTCTTCACCGCGGTCGGCATGTATTCGATCGCCGCGCAGATCGTGGCCTATCTCATCGACGCCGGCTTTCCGCCGCTCCAGGCCGCGACCGCCTGGGGTTTTTCGGGCGTGGTGCTGGTGTTCGGCATGCTCGGCGTATCCGCGCTCGACGGGCTGATCGGGCGCCGGCCCTCGGTGCTGCTCAGCTACGCGATCTCGATCATCGGCATCGTCCTGCTCTGGCTCTTGCAGTATTATCCGAACGTCATCCTGCTCACCGGCTTCGTCGTCTGCTTCGGCAGCATGATGGGCTCGCGCGGCCCGCTGATCACAGCGACCGCCATGAAGATTTTTCGCGGCAAGCGCGTCGGCACGATCTTCGGCACCATCTCGATCGGCAGCGGATTGGGCTCGGCGTTCGGCTCATGGAGCGGCGGCCTCATCCACGACTTCACGCACGGCTACAATCTCCTGCTCGTCTTCGCACTTGCGAGCGTGATCCTCGGAATGATTCCATTTCTGATTGTCCCCGCCTTGCGGGAGTAGGTCTCCCCGACGTAACCTGCATCCCTCCGCGTCACCGGGAAATTACGGGCGACACACGCTCCGCCGCGTGCGAAACCGTCGGGCGCAACCGGAGTTAAGGGACGACCTGCGATATTTTGTCCACATGACAAAAATGTCAGCGCCGAATTGACCCCGGGTGGCTTGCGAGGCCGAACTGAATACGGTCCAAGTCGCCCATTGGATGGAGGGCACAAACCAATGAACTTTCCCTATCTCACTCGCTTTGAACCGGTTCTCCTGAGCCTGTTCCGCTTCATCACCGGCCTGCTGCTGTTTCAATTCGGCGTGGCCAAGCTTTTCAAGTTTCCGCCTTTGCCGATGTTCGCGAAAGTCGAACTGATGTCGCTTTACGGCGCGGCCGGCACGCTTGAACTGGTGCTTGGCGCGCTGTTGATCCTCGGCCTGTTCACCCGCCTCGCCGCTTTCATCCTCTCCGGTGAAATGGCCTTCGCCTACTTCATGGGGCATATGCTCAAGGGCGAGACGCCGGTGCTCCTGCCGCTGCTCAACAACGGCACGCTTGCCATCCTGTTCTGCTTCGCCTGCCTCTATCTCTCGGCGGCCGGCGGTGGCCCGATCAGCGTCGATGCGGCGCTGGGCAACGAACGCGCCTCGACCGGCGGCGCATTTGCGCGACGCTGACGCGCGCAATTGACGCGCAAGTCACGGATGACACCGGCAGCTTTGCCGGTGTCATCTACCGCGAGCCCAGCACGTTCCAGATCAGGACGAGGGCCGCGACGAGCAGCGCGGACATGATGATGCGGTGAACGAATCGGTTCATTGCCGCTCCCGCCAGGCTCGATGACCACCGAAGTCCAGGATCGATCTTCTCCAGCATACGCGCTGACGTGCGCCGACGCATGTCGCTTTGCCTGCACGGTTGCGCATCAGGCTGCGAACGGTCACGCGCGCGGCCGGCGGCCGCATGCCTATGTTCATGATTGGTAAGAACTTCATGCTACCGATGCGAGCAATAACAACCATTTCGTAGAGGCTGCGATGAAGCTGCTGAGCCATCTGAAGATCCGCACCAAGCTTACCAGCATGGTCTGTCTTGCGGCTCTCACAGTCACAGCCATCATCGCGGTATCGGCCTTCCTCAGCAAGAGCCGCATGATGGAGGACCGGGTCCAGCAGATGAAGACCGCGGTCGACATGCTCTACAATCTCGCCCAGTCGGTCCAGGACGACGTCACCGCCGGCAAGCTGACGCAGGCCGAGGCCAAGGCCCAGTTCCACATGCGCGGACGGCGCATGACCTTCAACGGCAACCAGGGCTATCCGGTCGTCTACAACGCCGACACGTCCCTCCTCGTCAACGGCGCCAACCAGCAGCTCGAAGGCAAGATCACCGGCGCGATTGACGCCAACGGCGTCCTCATTGCCGACGCGATCCTCAAGGCCGGCGAACAGAATGGCGGCGGCGTGGCCTCCTATCTCTATCCCCGCCCCGGCCAGACCGAAGCGGTGCGCAAGACCGTGTTCGCGCGCAAGTTCGCTCCCTGGAACGCGACGATCAGCTATGGCCTCTATGTCGACGACATCGACGCCGATGTGCGCGCGCTGACGCTCGAGCTTGCCGCGGTCGGCTTCGGCCTGATGCTGCTGATGGCGACGTTGTCGTGGCTGATCGCCCGCGATGTGCTCGGCGCGCTCGATCGCCAGAAGACCCGCATGCAGGAGATTGCCGACGGTGCCATCGACAAGCCGGTCGAGGAGACCGGCCGCGGTGACGAGATCGGCCGCATGGCCGAGACCCTCGAAATGCTCAGGCAGACCGCTTTGACGGCGCGCACGCTGGAGTCCGAACAGGTCGCCGCCAAGAGCCGCAGCGAGCAGGAGAAGCGTGACGCGCTGATCTCGCTCGCCGACCGCTTCGATGCGTCCGTCGGCCAGCTCGTCGGCCTGATGGCCTCGGGCTCCGGCGAGCTCGAGACCACCGCCAAGTCGATGTCGTCCACGGCCGAGGGCACCAACCGCCGCGCCGCCGTGGTCGGCTCGGCCGCCACCGAAGCCAGCCAGCGCGTCCAGACGGTCGCGGCTGCCGCCGAAGAGCTCTCCTCCTCCATCACCGAGATCAGCCGCCAGGTCGCGCAATCCGCCGAAGTGACCGGCCGCGCCGTGGACAGCGCGCGCCGCACCGACACCATCGTCCGCGCGCTCTCGGACGGCGCCCAGCAGATCGAGCATGTGGCCGAGCTGATCTCCAGCATCGCGGCACAGACCAATCTGCTCGCGCTCAACGCCACCATCGAGGCCGCGCGCGCCGGTGAAGCCGGCCGCGGCTTTGCCGTCGTCGCCTCCGAGGTGAAATCGCTGGCGAGCCAGACCGCGGAAGCCACCCGCGAGATCGGCGACAAGATCGCCCAGATCCAGGGTGCGACCAAGGAGGCCGTGGACGCCATCGGCGGCATCACCGCCACCATCGAGGAAGTCAGCCGTATCGCCACCTCGATCGGCGCGGCCATCGAGGAGCAAGGTGCCGCCACCGCCGAGATCGCCCGCAGCGTCTCGCAGACCGCTGAAGCGACCAAGGAAGTCACCACCAATATCGGCGGCGTCAGCACGGCGGCGAACGAGACCGGCAATGCCGCCGGCATGGTGCTCGCGGCCGCCAGCAATCTCTCCAAGCAGGCCGAACAGCTCTCCGGCGAAGTCGGCACCTTCCTGGCCGGCGTGCGCGCGGCGTAAGCTTCCCGACGCCAATCCCTCCACATGCGTCATGGCCGGGCTTGTCCCGGCCATCCACGTTTTTATAGCCGCTCTGCACGAAGAACGTGGATGCCCAGGCCTTCGTCGCGCCGAAGCGGCTTCGGCCGCGCAGCCGGGACGAGCACCTGCGAATTTTAGTGGGTTATCGCCGCGCGAGGGTGCAGCCGCTCGAGAGCTGGCGCGTCGATCCGGTCGAGCCGTCGTTCGACTGCGACGGGAATTCCTCGAACGGCGTGTTCTGCTTGCCGGTGTTGAATTCGAAGATCTTGCGGAACACACCCGGCACCATGGCCGAAACCGGATTGACGCGCATCACCGGCGCGGCCGGCGTACCGACGACCTCGTAGGTCACGCCGATCAGGCCTTCCTTGTCGCCACCGCCCAGGAACAACCCGAGCACCGGAATCTGTCCGAACATGTTGTTCAAGCCGTACATCGGCACGAAGGTGCCGCTCATGCAGACCTGGTTGCCGGGATAGTCGATCGAGCCCTCGATGGTGGCGCCGATCATCGGGCCCTTGACGACGCCATCGCGGATCGTCAGCGCGCCGTTCTGGCGCGTGAACTCGGCGCGCAGCGCGCTGAAGGAGACGCCGTTCCCGGTGCCGTTGGGCGCGCCGGCGGCAACGCGTTCGAGCTGCGCCTCGCCCTTCACCGTGAAGTCGCGGACGTTGATGAGGCCCTCGCGCATGGTGTTCGGCTCCGACGTCGGCGGCTCCATCGCCACCACCATCTGGCCGCCGCTCGCCTTGGTGTAGGTGTCGGTGAAGCGCAGCAACGCGCCGGCATCGTTGGTCTGGAGGTAGATCACCTCGCGATTGCCCTGGGCGCGGCCGCCGCGCAAATCGGCTGCCACCGGCGTGTCGCGGCCGATCTTGCCGTTCAGCGTGAAGGCTTTGACGGTGCCGTTGCGCCGCGACATCTTGCCGTCGACGCTGCGCATCGCCTCGCCGTTGAAGCCCGCGACGGCACCGAGCTTCACGTCGATGTCGAAATCGACGTTCTTCATCTTGTTCTTGGCGTCGTCCTTGGAATTGCCCGAGATCGCCGACTTCAGGAAACCGCGGCCGTCGAACACATCCCCGCGCATCGTGCCCCGCACCACCCCGTCCTGGCCACGCTCCACCTTCAACGAGGCCTTGTCGCCGTCGGACGGAGCGTAGGTCGGGAAGTTCGCGTTCATGAGGTCGCCGTTCGGATCGACTTCAAGCGAGCCCTTGATCGAGGCGCCGCCGCCTTCGACGACGATGTCCTCCAGACGCGTTGATTGCGCCGTCGGCACCACCTTGAAGCTGGCCTTGGCCGATTTGCCCGGCAGCTTGACCCAGCCGGGCAGGATGTTGTCGAGCTTGACCGAGGTCAGGTCCGCCTCGACACCGAGCTTCGTCGTCTGGTCGGGACCTCCGGCGATCTTGCCCGACAGCTTGATCGGCAGCGATCCGCTCACGGCAGGGCTGAGGTCGAATCCGAGACGCGCGCGGCTCGCATCGTCGAGCGTGGCCTGCAATTTGACGTCAGCGTCGCCCTCGGTCGGCTTGCGGTAGTCCAGCGAAGCCGCCTGCCCGTTGATCTTGACGTCGCCCTTGACCTGATAGCCCTGGTTGTTGGCTGATATCTTGAGGTTGTTGGCCTCCAGCTTCTGATTCATCACCAGCTTGTCGGCGGCAAAGCCGCTGAGGTCGGCGCTGACGGCGTAGCTGGTGTCGCCCTTGGTCAGCGCGCCCTTGACCGGCAAGCCGAGCTGGATGTTCGCCGAGAACGTTCCCTTGCTGGTGTTGGGATCGACGAACGTCGCCGACAGATCGCTGAGCCGATCATTGGAAAGGATTTCGGCGGCTGCCGCCACGGGGCCGTCGGCGCGGAACCTGGTCCGCGATGGCGACGGCTTGGGCGCCATATCCGGCACCTCGAAGACGAAGTCGGAGATCGTGACCTTGCGGCCCGCCGGCGTATCGGCAATGCCCTGCCCGATATTCACGGTCGCGGTGCGCCCGGTCACACGCGCCTTCAAATCGGCATCGTGCACCACCGGCATGCCATCCACGGGGCGGACCGCGACGCCACTCGCGACGATGTTGACCGACAGGCCATCGTCGGGAATGGGCGGGCCCTTGCGCGGGAGGTTCTTCGTCGGCGAATTGACGCCGATCTCGATGCGCTGGAGCGTGCCGCGCTCGATCCGCTCGATCACCCATTCGCGCAACTCGGGAACGACGAGCGTCGGCCACATCCGCTTGAGCGCGGAGGCCGACATCGGCGTTCCCGCAAAGCCCAGCGTCAACCGCGGCTCGCCCGAATAGTCGATGGCACCGGTGCCGGCGACGCCGATCTCGCCATTGCTGATATCGGCTTGCGTCAGCAGCATGCGCTTGTGGTCGGTATCGAAGCGGAAGCCGATCGCGATGCGGTTGAAGACCAGCGGGGGCTCGTTGTCGATGCCGCCCAGCAGGATCGAGCCGCCGCTGAAGCCAAGCTGCCAGTCGTTGATGGTGCCGTTGGGCGGCTCGAGATGGGCCAGAAGCGTCAGGCGGTTCGCGCCCGAGAGAATCTTGAACGGAGCGACCAATACCCGCCGGTTCGAATCCCACTCGACGTTGATCTCGGCCGAGTCGATCGCCATCGGATAATCTGGCGTGTCGGTGTCGATGATGTTGCCCGCACCGACCGCGATCTTGCCGCGGAAGAAGGTCGGCACGCCGTCGCGGCCGAGCTCGCCCTTGAGCTCGCCGGTCAGCGGCAGGTCGGCGGTGTAGGTGAAGTCCTTCACCCGGAGCGCCAGCAGGATGTTGGCGGTGGAAAGCTTATCGGCGCGGATGTCGACCGAACGCACACCATTCTCGGCAGGGCCGATCGTGGCGCGCAGCGACCACGGGCGCGCGCCCTCCTCGCCGAGACTGAGCGCGACGCCGCCATGGCTCGGCCGGCGCAGGCTGAGCGTGATGTTCTCAAAGCTCCATTTGCTGCCGCGCTGCTGATCGTCGACGATCAGATTGCCGTTCTTCAGACCGATCTCGTTGAGGTTCTGGCCGTCGAGGCCGGTCATACTCAGACTGTCGAGCCAGTCGAGGCCCTGAAGAATGCCGCTCGGGGCAGCGGCCTGGGGAGCGGCCTGCGATGCGTCCGGGCTTGCAGGTCCGGTGGCGAATGGCGGCGGCGGGACACCGTTGCGCGGGAATGTCGGCGGCAGGCCCGCTTCCTTCTTGGATGCGACGCCGGTTGCCAGCGGTTTTGCGGTGTCGCCGGCGGACACGGTGACGGTGCCGTCGGGCGCGATGCGGATCGCGAGCTCCGCGTCCACGAGATTGAGGCTCTCGGCGCGCAGGTGCCCCATCAGGAGACCTGCCCCCGACAGCTTCACCTCGGCCTTCGGCGCGGTGGCGACGATGGCGTGGTCGTGGTCGCGGACGACGATGTCGCGGATGCGCACGGCGATGCGGATCCGCCCGGCCCGCTCGATCTGGGTGCCGCCGACCTCCACGGTGTTGCCGTGGCCGATATTGTCCTCGATGGCAGCAGCGAGCCAGGGTGTCGCGATGTCGAGATTGATGGGACCCGCACCAAGCCGCCACCACAGCGCGCCGAAGCAGCCGACGAAAATAACGGCGAGGGCCCCGACCACGATGGCCAGCCGCTTCAGCCAGCGATCAGCCGCCAGCCAGCGGCGCATTGACGCAAACCCGTCACCGAAACGATGGAAGCCTGAATTGGAACGCGACAACAGCCGGCGCGCCCGATAGCCCGCCGCTGCTTCCTGATCCGGATCCCAGTCGGCGTCGTCCCATTCCTGCGGCTGCTGTTGACCGCCGCGCCGATCGAAATCCCGATTGTAATCCTGGGGCGACGTATTCCTTGCCATTGCCTCTCGATACAGGCGCCCATCGTAGGATTGAGCACCGCCGGGACCGCAGCCGTCCGCGGGAAGCGAAGCTCCCCGCGCCGGCATTGCCGCCATACCTCGAATGTTCCTGCTGTTCGTCATTTCGCCCCGGGCGCGCGTTCAACGAGCAGTGGGGTGGTGCGTGGAATTCCTTGTAACCATACCCCGGCGTCGCCAGACTTGCCCAGACGAGGGCGATTCCGGCACACCGGACGAGAGCTGCAATACCGCTTTGGTTGACCCGCCGAAAGCGACGAAAGGAAGGCGTATGTCCAAGAAATCCCGAAAGAAATCGTCCAAAACGCCCTCCGGCATCGCAACGGCTAAAAAGAAGACCCCGACCAAGCGGGCAACGACTCAAACAAAGTCCGCAAAAACACAGCGGACGCAGGCGAGCAAATCAACCAGGACCGTAGCAAAAGCAGGATCACATAAGGCCGCATCGAAACAGTTAAATTCCTCCAAATCGGCCTCCGCGCCCGCGAAGGCGAAGCCGGCCCTGACCGAAGGCCAGAAGGCGCCCGCCTTCCGGCTGCCCCGCGACGGCGGCGATGTGGTCTCGCTCGCCGACTATGCCGGTCGGAAGCTCGTCCTGTTCTTCTACCCCCGCGCCGACACGCCCGGCTGCACCCGGGAGGCGATCGATTTCACGCGGCTGGCGGACGCTTTCAGCGCTGCCGGCACGGCCCTGCTCGGCATCTCCGCCGATCCGTTAAGGGCCCAGGAGAAGTTCCGCGACAAGCACAGCCTCGGCATGCCCCTCATCTCGGATGAGAAACACGAGATGCTGGAGGCGTACGGCGCCTGGGGCGAAAAATCCATGTATGGCAAGAGCTTCCTCGGAGTTCTTCGCACCACGATACTGCTTGGCCCCGACGGCAAGGTAGCCAGGGTCTGGCGCAATGTCCGCGTCGACGGCCACGCCGACGAGGTGCTGGAAGCGGCAAGAGGCCTTTAACCAATCCGTTAAATTCGAGTGGTTCCATTTCCGGAAAATTAACCATGACTGGCCCAGATTGCTGCGGCAATTAGGCCGTACGGACTCATCCGACCGGCGCGGGAGTGCCGATGTCGAAAAGTTCTGCCCAATATTCGCAGTACCCCCAACATCACGCGCACGACCACGGACGGCCCCTCCATCGCCGTCCTGCCGCCGCCGTGGCTGCAGCCGCGATCCCTCTTCCCTCGACCGACGACGCCTACACCATCGTGCACCACGGCAAGCAGGTCCGCCTCGGACCTGTGGTGTTCTGGATCGTGGTCGGCACCGTCGTGCTGCTCGGACTCTGGTCGGCCGCGACCGCGACCTATTTCGCCTTCCGCGACGACGTCCTGACCCGGCTGATCGAGCGCCAGGCCGAGATGCAGTACGCCTACGAGGACCGCATCGCCGAGCTGCGCGCCAAGGTCGACCGCACCACCAGCCGGCAGCTGCTCGATCAGGAGCAGTTCGACCAGAAGCTCGACCAGATCATGAAGCGCCAGACGGCGCTGGAGTCCCGGGCCACGGCGCTCGGGGCCATGCCCGACGTGACGGGATCAATCCCCCGCGTGGCTCCGCAGCGCGGCGATTCGAGCCAGGGCGCGACGCAGGGTACGCCGAAGCCGTCGCCGATCAGCGACACCGTGATCTTTGTGGCACCGCCCGATCGTGAAGCGCGGCTTGAGTCGCGCGCGCCGACCGTCGCGGCACCGCCGACCAGCCAATTCGCCAAGAACCAGGGTTTCGACAACGTCCTGGTCCGGCTCACGACCTCGCTTGACCAGGTCGAGCGTCGCCAGATGGCAACGCTCAGCGCGGTCGAGGAAGGCATGGATTCACGCATGCGCCGGATGCGCGGCGTCGTCAGCGACCTCGGCCTCAATCTCGCCAGCCTCGAAGCCGCCGTGCCGCGCTCTGCGATGGGCGGTCCTTTCGTGCCCGTCAAGCTGACGGCCAATGCCGGGCCGTTCGAGAAGCAGCTCAACCGCATCAATGTCACCCGCGCCGAGATGGATCGGCTCAATCGCACGCTGGCGCTGGTGCCCTACCGCAAGCCCGTCATCGGCGAAGTCGAATTCACCTCCGGCTTCGGCGTGCGCAGCGATCCGTTCCTGGGCCGGCCCGCGATGCATACCGGTCTCGATTTCCGCGCCGCGACCGGCGATCCCGCCCGCGTCACCGCCAACGGCAAGGTGGTCTCGGCTGGCTGGTCCGGCGGTTACGGCCGCATGGTCGAAGTCGATCACGGCAACGGGCTGTCGACCCGCTACGGCCATCTCTCCGAGATCAACGTCAAGGTCGGCGAGATCGTGAAGCTCGGCCAGGTCATCGGCCTCGTCGGCTCGACCGGCCGTTCCACCGGCCCGCACCTGCATTACGAAACCCGCATCGACGGCGAAGCGGTCGATCCGCAGAAGTTCTTGCGCGCCGGGGTGCGGCTCAGCGCGGGCTAACAAGCCCGCGCCACGCGCTTTCAGCGTGGCCGCGCCTACCGCCGGCCGCCGCCCATCCCGCCTCCGGGACCTCCGAAGCCGCCACCGCCCATTCCACCGCCGGGTCCCATGGGCCCACCGCCGGGCGAACCAAATCCACCGGGGCCTGACGGCCCGCTCGGGCCCGTCGGCGCGGAGCCGGGATTCGCACTTGGGCCAGGTCCTGGGCCAGATCCCGGCGCAGGTCCACCACCGGGCGCGCCGGGCTGGCCACCGCTCGGAGTGGTGGCGCCGCGGTTCGGATGCAGGATCGAGCCGCCGGGCGACCGATTGGGATTGCCGCCACCGGATGGAGGGGCTCCCGGCCCCTGGCCTATGGCCTGAGCCGACTCCACCTGGAAGCCGCGCGAGCGATCGAACACGCCGTTGACCACCATGCGGGCTTCGCCGGCGGCCGGGCCGAAGCGCGAACCGTCACGAGCCACGAAGCCGGAGCCGAGCTGGAGGTTCGATCCCACGCGCTGCACATAGGCCTCGATCGAGAGGCGGCTTGCGCCGACGAGATCCGAGAAGTCGTCGATGCGCGTGCGCGCAGCCTGCATCGTGCCCTGGCTCGAACGGCCCTCGATCTGGGCGCGCTGGCCAACCAGCAGTGGATCGACCCCGCTCAGCCTCAGCCCGCCAATATGCAAGCCGTCAGGCCCGCGCTCGACGAGACCGGTGACACGCTCGGTCGCCTCGCGCCGCGGCTCGATCAGGCTTGCGACGATCACGCCGTCGGTCCGGCGCAGGCCGTAGACGGCCACCTGCGTGCCCGCACGAAGCTTGCTCTCCTTGTCGCTTGTGACGATCTTCTGGCCGAGCACCGTCAGCTCGTTGCCCTTCACGGCTTCGATCGGACCTGCGACCTCGCTCGCGATCGTGATGTTGCGCGTCACGAGCGTGCCGTCGGCCTGACGGGTCGCGACCACGCGCGCGAGCTGACCGATGCGCAGAGCCTTGGGGCTCGCGGCCTCGCCGTCGATCCGGACCGGCACGTCGCTCGCATAAGTGACGCGCTCGCCGTTGACGTAGATGCTGCCAAAACGCTGGATCACGCCGACGATGCCGGTGCCGCCGATGCCGTGGTCGTCACCGCGCCTGATTCCGGTGCCGCCGATGCCCTGATCGGTGCCGCGCTTGACCTGCGCGTGGGCCATCGCCGTACCGGCGAGCCAAAATCCTGTCAGCAGCAGACGGCGGGAGATCAGCGGCGGCCGGCTCATGAAGAACCACCCTCCTTGCCGCTTTCCTTGCTGCTGTCCTTGCCGCCTTCCTTGGCCTCTGCCTCGCCATCTGCATCTTCGCTGTAGATGTAGATGCCGAAATTCCAGCGGGCGTCACCGCCCTTGTCCTTGCCGAGCGCGCGGTTGGCCTCGCGGTTGGCGGTCTTCAGCGCGTCCATCGCGAGCTCGCGCGAGCGTGCCTCGAGGCGCTTGGCAAGCTTCGGCGAGATGTTGTTGTAGTGCACCGCGCGCTCGAGGAAGCGCGGCGCCGCGCCTGAGACGTTCTGTGCGGCGGCCGCGATATGGTCGTGCAGATTGCGGCCGAGATGGTGCCACTTGCTGTCGTCCTCGCCGCTCGGGACGAAGGCCGCCTCGACCAGCTCGATCTCGTCGGAATCGTTGATGGTGACGAGCTTGCGGTCGACCCATTCGTCGAGCACCGCGCGCGGCCGCACGTCCTTGGTGACCGAGGCGACCAGCTGCTCGAACGACGGCGCATCGCCCTCGGCCGTGCGCGGCAACGCCAGCGGCTCACCCTTCGCATCGGTGAATTCGGGCGCAGCAAGCCAGCGCGCGATCACGGCGCTCGTCAGCGACACCGCGGCCGGCGCCTCGTGCACCGGCGCGCCGGCACCGCGCAGCCGCGCCACCTCCTTGCGATGGATCCCGGTGAGCAGGCTGACACGGCTGTCGGTCTGCTCCTTCCCCTCCAGCGCAAAATCGTGCTCGGCGACGTTGACGAACAGCTCGCGAAGCAATTTCGCCAATGCCGGAAAGGTCATGCCGCTGCGAATGCAGAGCCGCACAAGCGGGCGCAGCAGCCGCGCCAGCGGCGCGTGCAGCTTCGCGGCAGTCGGCTGCGGAGCCGCTGCTTTGGACCCGGACTTGGCATTCATGTCCGAACTGTACCCGCGCCCCACGTGGGACACAATCCCACTTTTTTCTCCCTTCCGATTGACGTGGTAAATTTTCCCACATATACGGGACACCACTGAGGGCGCGACGTAAAGGGACTCACACCCATGGCTGACCGCTTGGTCCGCAATTCCAACTCACTGCGTGCTGTGCCGGCTCCTGACTGGGGGCACGGCGCAATCGAGCCGATGCTGCCGGCGCTGTTGCGCGGCGTGATCTTCATCTCGGTGCTGGCCGCACCGTTCGTCGCGGCCCTTCTCGCAGGCTGACACCATCATGCATCACACCAGCGAAACTCCGCGCCGCCCGTCGGTGCTGCACATCTTCAAGATCTATTATCCCGACCTGTTCGGCGGCACGCTGACCGTGATCCGCGACATCTGCGCCAGCCTGAAGGACAGCTTCGCCTCCGCCGTGCTGGTCTGCTCGCAATCGGCCGAGCGGCGCGAGATCGTCGTCAATGACGTGCCGGTCGAGCGCGTCCGCTCCTTCGGCAATCTCCTGTCGCTTCCCGCCGCTCCTACCTATCCCTGGCGGCTCTGGCGCAAGATCGCCGAGCACGATTTGCTCGCGCTCCATGGCCCCTTCCCGCTCGCCGACCTCGTTTTCGCCTTCGGCTTCGGCGCCAATCGGCCGCTTGTGGTGCATTGGCATGCCGACATCGTCACCCATGCCGGCCTGCGCTGGTTCATCGAACCGTTGATGCGGCGGACACTGCGCCGGGCGACAGCGATCATCGTCTCGGACCATGCGCTGATCGAGAACACGCCGTTGCTGCGGGAATTCATCGACAAATGCCACGTCGTGCCGTTCGGCATCGACACCTCAGGGTACGACTGGCCGAAGATCGAGCCGCACCACGTGAACGATCGCGGCCGGCTCGTGCTCGCCTGCGGCCGGCTCGTGCCCTACAAGGGCTTTGACGTCCTGATCCGCGCCGCCGTCAACCGCAAGTTCGAGGTCTGGATCATCGGAGAAGGCACCGAGCGGCCGCGGCTCGAGCAACTGATCCGCGAGCTCGGCCTCGGTGACCGCGTCCGCCTGCTCGGTTCGGTGAACGACTGCGAGCGCATCAAGCTGATGTGCCTGTCCGACGTCTTCGTCATGCCGTCGGTCACCAATGCCGAGACCTTTGGCCTGGTCCAGCTCGAGGCCATGGCCGCCGGCCGCCCTGTCGTGAACACGGCGCTCGACACCGCGGTGCCGCGCGTCGCGCGCCACGGCATGGAGGCGATCACGGTGCCGCCGGGCGATGCCGAAAAGCTCGGCGATGCCATCGACACGCTGATCAGCGATCCCGAGCGCCGCCGCCGCATGGGACTGTCAGCCCGGACGCGCGCCCTGACCCGCTATTCCGCCCCAGCCTTCAGGGAAGGCATGCAGGCCGTCTACCGCGACGCCGTCACCGCGTCGTGCAAGGAACCTGCAACCACCGCCGAGCCACCGCAGGCGACCGGCTGGCTGGACACCGTCCGGATCGCGGCCGCACTGGCCTGGTCGGACATGCGCCACCGCTACGTGCGTTCGCTGCTCGGCCCGTTCTGGATGTCGCTTCAGATGGCGATCGTGGTCGCAGTATTGGGCTCGGTGATCGGCCAGATGTCGAACGCCGACATGCTGGCGCGCCTACCGATGCTGGCGCTGTCGATGACGGCCTGGACCTTCCTCAACAGCGTCGTGCTCGATGCGACCACGGCGCTTCAGAATTCCGCGAGCCTGATCCGCGACCGGGCGCTGCCGCCGGTGATCTTCCTGCTGCAATGCACCTTCCGCCAGGCGCTGTTCGCGCTGCATAACGCCTGCGTGCCGCTGGTGCTGTGGCTGCTTCTCTCGCCCCACGACCTCTCTCACGCGCTGGCGGCGCTGCCCGGCCTGCTGCTGTTCATAGCCTGTACCTTCGCCTTGAGCCTCGTCCTCGGCGCGACGGCAACGCGCTATCGCGACCTCAAGCCGATCGTCGAATCCACGCTGATGCTCGCCTTCCTCGCCTCGCCCGTGATCTGGTCCGCCGAGATGATCAATCACCGCTCGACGGTAATGCGGCTCAATCCGCTGACGCATCTGTTCGCGGTGTGGCGCGAGCCGCTTGCAGGCGGCCACATCGATCCCGCCAGCATCGTCTACGTCCTCATCACGCTGGCGCTGCTGATCTTTGCGAGCGTGCTGACGCTGGTCCACCTGCGCAAAGCCGCATTCTGGATTTGACCCATGGTCTCGATCAGCCTGCACAACGTCTGTCTCGACTATCCACTCTACGGCGCCTACGACTTCTCGCTGAAGCGACGGCTACTCGGCCACCTCATCCGCGAACCGGGCGAGATGCGGATCATCCGCGCCGTCGACAACGTCTCGATCGAGGCCGAAGCCGGCGCCCGTATCGGGCTTGCCGGGCCCAACGGCTCCGGCAAGTCGACGCTGCTGCGCCTGATCGCCGGTGTCTATCCGCCGAGCAGTGGCCGCGTCACGGTCCGGGGCAACGTCGTGCCCCTGCTCGGCCTGAACGCCGGGGTCAATCTGGACTTCGTGGCGGAGGACAACATCGCACTGCTGCTGCGGATCAGCGGTCGCAAGCCCACACGCAGCGTGATCGACGAGATCTGGGCCTTCACCGAGCTCGAAGCGCGCATGCAGCGCCTGCCCTTGCGGATGTTCTCCTCGGGCATGCTGATGCGGGTGTTGTTCGCGACCGCCACCGCTTTCCCGGCCGACATCCTGCTGCTCGACGAATGGCTCAGCGTTGTCGACGAGCATTTTGCGGAGAAGGCCGAGAGGCGGCTGCAAAACCTGGTCTCGCAGGCGGCGATCGTGATCATCGCCTCGCACGACCTGCCGCTGCTGCGCCGCACCTGCTCCAGCATCATCAACCTCGATCACGGCCGCATCGCCTCGACCATCGCGGTCGAGCCATCAGCCACGCACGCCTTTGAGCTCCGAGAGAAACGCGCATGAAACAGAACATCCTGGTCGTGTCCGAGTCGCTCGGACAGCCCAATCACAAGCGCGGCATCTTCCACTTCACCCGGGAATTGGTACGGTCGCTCGCGTCGGAAGGCCACGAACTCACCCTGCTGGTGGAAACCTCGAAGCGTTACCGCAAGCTATGTCGGCGCGAGCGACGCACGAAGCTGTTTCCGGCGCAGTCGCGCAACATCGAGCTGCTCGCTCTTTATCGCTTCCTCGACGAGGTCAACGTGAGCGGGCCGGTGATGCTCAGCGGCGCGCGTCGCAGGTTCGACTGGCTCCGCCACAAGGCCACCATGCTGCTGTCGCGGGACAATATCCTCTGCCTCCTGCGCGCGATCGGCCTGCTTGGTCTGCAGGCCCGGCTGATCGAGAACCGGACCGCCGCGCTCGAATACATTCCGCCGGATATGCGCCATCTCGAACTGTTCAGCGAATTCCAGCTCGAGCCCGGATTCTTCAACTATCAGGACTCCTCGGCCTTCTTCCTGCTGCCGCCGCCGCGGATCGACGCGCGCGACTATGATCTCATCGTCGTTGACACCCCGACGCGGGTCGCGATCAGGCGCAAGCCTAACGCCAAGGTGATCTGCGTCGTCCACGATTTGCTGCCGCTCACCGACCTCAAACTCAGCGACATCGCCACGCGCCAGTTCCTGGCGCGGATCGGCACCAGCCTGCGCCAGGCTGACGAGCTCGCCTTCGTTTCAAACTATAGCATGATGCGGTTCAGGGAACTGTTGCCGCAATTTGCGCACCTGCCGGCGCGGGTCGTGTATCCCCGCACCCGGTTCGACGCCCCGGATGTCCTCCACCTCCCAGCCCTGTCGGGGCGTCCGGGGCGGCCGAACTTCGTCATCATCGTGTCGAACGAGCCGCGCAAGAACGTCGCCACCGTCATTCGTGCCTTCCGCAACGTCCCCCAGGCCGATCTCGTGGTGATCGGTCATGCGGGCCAGATCAGCCGGATGCGCAACCTGCCGCCAAATGTCCGCTTCGCCGGCTATGTCGACGAGCATGAAAAGGCCGCCATGATCGCGGAGGCGCACGGGCTGATCATGCCGAGCCTGGCCGAAGGCTTCGGCATACCGATCATCGAAGCACTGGCCGCGAACACGCCGGTGCTTTGCTCCGATATCGCGGTGTTCCGCGAAGTCGCGGGCGAGCTCGCCGACTATTTCGATCCGTTCTCGACCGATGCGATCGCAGCTTCAATCACCCGCGTGCTGACGCGGCAGGAGGAATGCCGCGGCCGCATCCGCGCGAGGCGACACGAGCTCGCCGAGCGCTTCGGCTACGAGACCCAGGCGCGCGACTTCCTCGGGCATGAGATGCCCAGGGAAAGCCTGGCCGCCGCGCAATAAGCGTCGTTGCACATGACTGCTGAAACCGCGGTATGGTCCGGCCCGGTCGGTCGACAAGCGTTGCGCGCCCGATGGCAAGCCGTGGGCAAATCGCCAGCTCTGATCGGGGTCGCCGATGGGCTCGCTGTGCTGATCGCGGCGTCGCTGCCCTGGTCGACCACAGCGCCTTCGATCTTCGTCGGGCTCTGGCTGCTGGTGGTGACGCCGACCATCGACTGGCGCGACTATGGACGCCAGCTCGCACGGCCTGCGTTCGCCCTGCCCTTTGCCTTCCTGCTGCTCGCGCTTCTCGGCACGCTCTGGTCGGACGGCGCGTGGGCCGACCGGTTGCATGCGATCAAGCCGGTCGCAAAGCTCGTGCTCACTCCAGCACTGCTCTATCACTTCAGCCGATCCAAACGCGGTTTCTGGGTTTTCCTTGGCTTTCTCGCGTCCTGCGCGCTGCTTGCCGTCTATTCCTGGATCGTGCTGCACGATCCCGCCTGGAAACTCACCGCGACCGCGTCGGCCGGCGTTCCCGTCAAGAACTACATCGACCAGAGTCAGGAATTCACGCTGTGCGCCTTTGCGCTCGCACTGCCGGCGTTGACCTTCTGGCACCGCGGAAACGTGGTCACGACAGCCGTCTGTTTGGCCTTGACCCTGCTGTTCGTCACCAACATGGTGTTCGTCGCCTCCGCCCGCACGGCGCTGCTGTGCATCGCGGTGCTGCTCGGACTGTTCGCCTGGAGGCATTTGAGCCGGCGCGCGGCGCTGGTCCTGCTCGCGGGCACGATAGCCGCGAGCGCGCTGGCCTGGACGACCTCGCCCTATCTGCGCCACCGCATTGCGGACATCGCCGTCGAATACCGCCACGGCCATGAGGACATCAGCCGAGCCTCGACCGCCCAACGCCTGACCTATTGGCGCAAGGCGCTTCACGCCTTTGCCGAGGCGCCCCTGACCGGTCACGGCACCGGGTCGATCAAGCGCCAGTTCGAGCGCGCCGCCACCGGTGGAAGCCGCCTCGATGCGGAGATCGTCAGCAATCCCCACAACCAGACCCTCAATGTCGCGATGCAATGGGGCGTACTCGGCGTCGTCCTGCTCTACGCCATGTGGATCGCCCACCTTCGCCTGTTCCTGGACGAAGGCCTTGCCGCCTGGATCGGGCTCGTCGCCGTGGTGCAGAACATCGCGAGCTCACTTCTGAACTCGCATTTGTTCGATTTCCACGAAGGCTGGATGTATGTGCTCGGCGTCGGCGTCGCCGGCGGCATGGTGCTGAAGGCAAGAGCCGGACCGCATCTGCACTATGAGGCCAGCATCGAGGGTGAAGCGGTCGGTCCGCAGAAATTTCTGCGCGCCGGCGTGCGGCTCAGCGCCGACTAGGCCTTTTACTCCGCCGCCACGCAAGCCGCCTGGGGGGAAGCCAGCGCAAAGACGCCAAAATCGGGCACCACCATTTCGAGTTCGCGGCGATAGCTTTCGTAGCTGAGCGCTCCCGGCCGAATGAAGCCGAGTTGAAGCGTGTGATCGACCACACGCCTGAGAACGATCGGAGCGCTCGCCGGCGTAAACTGGGCGCCACCGGGATTGGACAGCGTCGTGATCAGACCGCGTGCGGGCTCGTTTCTCTTATCGGGACGTGACACCATGATCAGACGTATCGCTCCCTTCTCGAGGGTGACGAAGTTCAGGAACGGGCGTCCATCCGGGATGTAGACACGGCCCCTCTGCGTGTGCCCAGCATCAACACGTTCGCGTTCCTCGAACATGAGACAGGACTCGGTTTCGTCCCAATGAATGCCGATGATGTAGGCACTGATGATCTCGGGGTTGGAGAACGCGGGCCTGAAGCAGACGTAATCCCCCTCGAAGGTCTCGACTCCTGCGCGATCGCGGTAGCCAAGATCATCGGCGACGTCGAACCTAGACGTCACTGGCGGAGGTTCGAGTCCGCCGGCAATCGACGGCGCATCGTGCAATGGAAACTCCTTGTGCGGACTGGTGGCTATCCGCTCAGCCGTGACGTTGCGTATGCGCTCGGACTCATTGAAGACCGCGAGGACCATGCCGCCGACGATGAAGCCGGTTAAGCCAGTGCTTAACGCCACCAGTTGGATCGCATCCTGCGGATGTACATAGAACAGAGCCAGTACTTGCTGGCCGATCATATGCGCGACCAGCCACCCCGCACAGGTCAGCGCGGCGCCGTTCGCGAGAGCCCCGAGGGCCGCCACGCGGTACCAGCTCATCCGCGAACATCCCATGTAGGAACAAATGAGCCCGAGGGAAATCGTACAGATGAAAGGCGTGATGACGCCGTATAGCCGCTCGATGAACTGCCTAAGAACGTCCTGATATCCTCCTCCCTGCATCAGGGCGGACACTAGTGGAATGCCGATCCGGAGCGCAATCGACAGCCCCACGACGACGAGACCGGCGACAACCAACTCGGCGATAGGCGGATATCCAGGTGTGTTGCCTTCCTTGCGTCCGATGAAGCGTTGCGCCACGACGATTGCGCCCAGGACTGCGAAGCCGATCGAAGCGCCGAACGTGACCGCAATCGTCAGCACCTTGTCGACGTCGATCGGAAGTGTTCCCGGCATGAACACCATCATGCCAATGCTCCAGGCCGTGACGAGGAAGATCGTTGTCGCCCATTGATCCAGCCCAAAGGTCGGCCCCGGACTGTAGGCGAAGCCCATCCTCGCTAGCCGCTGCAATCGGCCGCTATGGGTCCTTTCGCAAAACAGGACATAGCGAGACACGAGACCGCAAGTGAGGTTGGTGACCTCAGCAATGTTGCGGTTCAAAGCGTCCTTCAATTCCGGGGTTGGAAGCGGCGACGTGAAAAAGGCAAGACCGGCGTGCATCATCTCTTCGTAACGGGCATCCGCACGAGCCGCCACCGCGTCGCCCAATTGTATGATCATGGCGTAGGCGGATCGGCCATAGCCATTTCCGGTGAAGTCGAGTGCCGCGGCATTCTGCCGGGGTCCGACGAACAGGTTGTAAAGGCCGATGGCTCTTGTGAAGCGGTCGGGAAGAGTACCGTCCCTGCTGAAACTCAACGCTTGCGGACCGATATTCTCCGAAACGATTTTGGTCACCTTGCTTCGAAGGTCGTCGCGCGGGACGAAACCCGTGGTTTGCGCGAGTTCAAATGCGAGTCGGTCGGCTTCACGCGGAATCGCGGCCAATCTGACACAAAATGCGCGCGCGGCCCGGTCGATCCGTGCCACCTGCCGGAATTGCGAAGCGACGACGATGATGAGCACGGCCACGATCGGAGCATATTGAGCCAGTTGCGCCTGCGCCTTTGGATCTACCGCCTTCACCTGGCCGACGATGAAGTCGAACCCGATGCTGCCCTGGACGAGTCCGATCATGACGACCAGCCAGAGCGGTATCATCAGGGCGTAGTAGAATATCACCCCCCAGAAGAACAGCGCGAAGGTCGTACCGGACCGATTGGTGGGCGGAGAGTTGAAGCGAGCCCAGGCAACGACAAAGAGTGCCAAGATCGCAATAATCCATTGGCTCTTCGTAACGATCGCTTCAATGATGTCCATGTTACGCGCTCCCACATAGCAGGCGACGCTTGCATGAATGGCTCTGCCCTCGCCGAGGCAGGGCACAATTCAGATCAGGGACATCGTGGAGACGCAGCGCGCGTCGACACAGGTGCCCGAACAATAGGGAAGACTACGCTGGGCCGACCCGGCTGCAATGTGAAGTAGAACACACCCGGGAGGACATTTCTTTAGCGGAGTTGGACACCGCGACCGCTGTTGGTCACATACAACCGAACTACGGACTCCGCTCGTGGCCGACCTCGCCGGTGATGACGTCGCCGAACAGCTCCCAGGCCTGCCCGTTGAAGCGCATCAACTGCATCTGCTCGATCGGAAAGTAGTCGTCGGTGGAGGTGTTGACCATGATCCCGGGCAGCATCAGGTCGGTGTGGAAATTCTTCAGGCTAGTGGCCTGCTTCATCACGTTCTCACGGGTGAGATTGTCACCGCACTGCTTCAACACCTGCGCCATCGCCTCGGCCTGCACATAGCCGTAGATGTTGTTGGCGTTGGCCTTGTCGCCATCGGGATAATATTTGTCCATGAATTCGCGCCACTTCACCACCGCCGGGTCCTTGTCCCAGGTCGGGTCGGTCGGATCCTTCAGATAGACGGTCGAGATGATGTCTTTGGAATAGTCGAGCCCGGCGGGCTTGAGCACCGAGGCGACCGAGGTCGCGGTATTGGCGAGGAAGAACTTTGGTTTCCAGCCGAGCTCGCCGACCTTCCGGATTGCCTGCGCCGAGCCCTTCGGGGCGGCCCATGAGAAGAAAATGTCGGCACCCGAGTCATGCAGCGCCACGATCTGCGAGTCGATCGAGGGATCGCTGACCTCATAGGACTTGTCGGCGATGATCATGCCGGCCTTGTCGCCGAGCCCGTCCTTCAGGCCCTTGAACTGGTCCTTGCCGGCGTCGTCGTTCTGCCAGAACACGGCGACCTTGCTGTTGGGGAAATGATCGCGAATGTATTTTGCGTAGATCCGCCCCTCGCTCTGGTAGTTCGGCTGGAAACCCATGGTCCACGGGAAATTCTTGGGGTCCCCGAACTTGGTGCCGCCGGAGGCGACGAACAGCTGCGGCACCTTCTTGGCGTTCATGTATTTCATGATCGCGGAGTTCGAGGGCGTGCCGAGCGGCTGGAAGATCAGCAGCACCTCGTCGCTCTCGACCAGCTTGCGCGCCTGCTCGATCGCCTTCGGCGGTGAGTAAGCGTCGTCATAGCTGATGAAGTTGATCTTGCGGCCGTTGATTCCGCCCTGGTCGTTGATCATCCTGAAATAGGCGGCCTCGGTCTTGCCGATCACGCCATAGGACGACGCCGGCCCGCTATAGGGCATGATGTTGCCGATCTTGACTTCGGTATCGGTGGCGCCGGGATCGTATTTCTTCTGCGCCAAGGCCGGTGCCGTGACGAGCACGCCGGCAGCAAGAATGGCGAGGGCAGCAGGGCTTTCGCGACGACCCGGCATCGTTCTCTCCCCTATGTTTTGTAGTCTTGTTTTGCGGAGAGTGTCGCAAGGCCGTTCGCCGCTGGCAAGCGCCGCGATTTTCCGCGCCGTGAAACGACGGACCCGGAACCTACGCGATGCGCCGCAGCAGTGTCAGCGCGCGCCCGTCGATCACGAGCAGTGCGCTGCCGATGACGATGGCGCCCGCGATCTCGCGCGCGGAGATCGGCTCACCGAGCACCAGCCATCCCAGAAGGATGGCGGTGACGGGAATGAGCAGCGTCACGAGCATCACATTGGTCGCGCCCGAGCGCCGCAGGATCTGAAAGAAGACGATATAGGCGAGCGCCGTCGAGAGGGCGGCAAGGCCAAGCACCGCGAGCCAGGTCGTCAGGCCCGGCATCGAAAGGTACCACGGCTGCTCCACTGCGCCGGCGACGACCGCCATCATCACCGTCGACGCCATCAGTTGAAACGTGGCCGTTCCCAGCGGAGGCGTGTCCTTCAGCAGCCGCCGCGCGGCCAGCGCCGCAAAGCCATAGCTGAACGCGCCGCCCAGGCAGAGCAGGATGCCGAACCCCTGCCCCGGCCTGGTCTCGATGCCCCATCCCCGCAGGATGATCACGCCGGCGAGGCCGAGCGCCACGCCGGCCACCCGACGGATCTGCAGGGCCTCTTCGCCGGCCGCCGCCATCACCATCACCGTGAAGAGCGGCGTGGTCGCGTTCAGGATCGAGGCCAGTCCGCTCGGAATGAAGGTCTGGCCGAGCACGATCAGCGAGAACGGGATGACGTTGTTGAGCAGCCCGATGGCGACGAACGGCTTCCAGCCCGTCACTCCCTTGGGAAGCCCGATGCCCTGCATCCGGAGCAATGGCAGGAGAATGGCCGCGCCTAGTGCGACGCGCAGGAACACGAGCGTCAGCGGCGGCAATTCCCGCAGCGCCGCGCCATTGAAGAAGAACGATCCGCCCCAGAGAACCGAGAGCACCGCGAGCAGCGACCAGTCTCGCGCGTCGATCCTGTTGTCGTTCAGGGACATGTGTTTCACCTCGACGGCCGAGCCTGCCGCCTAGGACGGCGCGAGACAGTCCGCCACCCGATTTCCGACAAATTTGCTCAGGAGGGGCGCCGCGAGCGAGCTTCACCGGCAATATCGGCGATCACCGCTCCAATCACCAGCGCGCCGCCAATGAGCGCGTGAACGGCGGGCAGTTCGCGAAAAGCGACCCAGATCCAGAACGGCATCAGCGGCGTTTCCAGCGTCGCGATCAGCGAGGCCTGCCCTGATGGCAGCAAGCGCGAGCCGAGCATGTAGAAGGTCAGGCCGAGCGCGACCTGAAGGCAGCCGAACATCGCGAGGATGGCAAGGCCGTTGCCGCCGACATGAGCGATGTCGTGGGCGAAGGGAAGGCTGACCAGGCTCCCCAAGAAGTTCGACAGCGCCGCTGCCGCCACCATCGACGTCTCGCGATGGCGCCGGACCACGACCGTCATGGCGGAGATGGCGAGCACCATCAGGCAGCTTAACGCCACGCCGCCGAGATCGGCGCCGGCCTGAACGCCGCCGACCGTGATCACCACGCCGGCAAAGGCAATCAGGCTCGCGGTCAGCGTACGCCACGTCGCGGCTTCGCCGAGCCACAGCCACGCCAGCGCAGCCGCAACGAAGGGCTGGGTGGCGATCAGCACCGCCACATTCATGACCTTGGTCATCTGAAGCGCGGGAATGAACGAGACCATGCCGACCGCGGACAAGGACGCGACGAGCAGGCCGCCCTTCCCCGGCACGACCAATTGCCACAGCGCAGCGCGGCCCTGCATCACGACAAGAAACACGCTGATCAGGCTGCCCGCGAACAGGCCGCGCCAGAACAGGATGGTCCAGGGATCGAACGGCAAGAGGCGCGTGAAGAACGGCGCCGTGCTCCAGGCAACTGCGGCAGCGATGACGAGGGCAATGCCGAGACCGCGATCCGAACGAGGCTGCCCCATGTTGATGCGCCCAGCTAGGTCGGCTTCTTCGGCCGCGACACCAGCTCGATCATCTTGCCTTCATCGTCGTCGGGCATTGCGGCCTTGGCCTGCGCGTAGGACTCGACCGCGGCGCGCGAGACCAGCGGCTTGTCGGCGAGCAGGCTTTCGGCGAGCTTTACCGCATAGGCGGCATCCTTGTGCCGCAGCGCCGCCGTAAAGGTCGCGCCGCTGAAATCGCGGGCGACCATGCGCTTGGAATGACGCTGCACCTGCGGGCTGGCGGCGACGCCGGCCTGGATCGATTCCAGCACCAGGTTCATGTCGAGCCCGGCCTGTTCGGCGATGGCGAGGCCTTCGGCAAGGCCCGCGATCTGGATCGCACCCAGGAGATTGTTGATGAGCTTGTAGACCGTGCCGGAGCCGACCGCGCCGAAATGGCGGACGGTCGAGCCGATCGGTTCGAGGAACGGCCGCGCACGTTCGAGATCAGCTGCGTCGGCGCCGGCGAGCAGCGTCAGCTTTCCGGCCGCGGCCGCATCCGGCAATCCCGTCACGGGGCAGTCGATGTAGATCAGCCCGCGCGCGTTCAGTTCGCGGCCCATCTCGCGGGCGTGGTCATAGGAGACGGTGGAGCACTCGATCGCAATGGTGCCGGCCTTTGCCGTCTTGGCCGCGCCCTCAGGCCCGAGCCAGACCGCGCGCGAGGCGTCGTCATCGGCGACCATGGTCACGACCGCATCGGCATCGATCGCGGCATCCTCAGGCGACGTCGCCCAATGCGCACCGCGCGCGATCAGGTCGTCCGCTTTTGCCTTGCTGCGATTCCACAGCGTCACCGTGAATCCGGCATCGAGATAGCGGCCGGCCATGCCGTGGCCCATCCGCCCCAACCCGATGAAGGCGACGCGGGACATCAGTCGACGTCCTCGATGTCGGCGCCGGTGGTGCCGAAGGCGCGCTGCGCCAGGGTTGCGGCCATGAAGTCGTCGAGCTCGCCGTTCAGCACGCCCGATGTGTCGGACGTCTGCACGCCGGTGCGCAGGTCCTTCACCATCTGGTAGGGCTGCAGCACGTAGGAGCGGATCTGGTGGCCCCAGCCGATATCGGTCTTGGCGGCCTGGTCGGCGGCGGCCTTCTCCTCGCGCTTCTTCAGCTCGATCTCGTAAAGCCGCGCGCGCAGCATGTCCCAGGCCTGCGCCCGGTTCTTGTGCTGGGAGCGGCCGGCCTGGCAGACCACGGCAACGCCGGTCGGAATATGCGTCAGGCGCACCGCGGATTCGGTCTTGTTGACGTGCTGGCCGCCGGCGCCGCCCGAGCGCATGGTGTCGACGCGGACGTCGGCTTCCTTGATGTCGATCTTGATGCTGTCGTCGATGACGGGGAACACCTGCACGCTCGAAAACGAGGTGTGCCGCCGCGCGTTGGAATCGAACGGCGAGATGCGCACCAACCGGTGCACGCCCGCCTCCGTCTTCAGCCAACCATAGGCGTTGTGGCCCGAGACCTGGATCGTCGCGGACTTGATGCCGGCCTCTTCGCCCTCGGACTCTTCGAGGAATTCGACCTTGAAGCCGTGCGTCTCGGCCCAGCGCGTGTACATGCGCAGCAGCATCTGCGCCCAGTCCTGGCTCTCCGTGCCGCCGGCGCCGGCATGGACTTCGAGATAGGAATCGAAACGATCGGCCTCGCCTGACAGCAGCGCCTCGAGCTCGCGCCGTGCGACTTCCTTCTTGAGGTTCTTCAGCGCGGCTTCGGCCTCAGCAACGACACCCGCATCGCCCTCGGCCTCGCCGAGCTCGATCATGCCGATGTCGTCTTCGAGCTCCTGCTCGACCTTGCCGATGCCCGAGAGCGAATCCTCAAGCGAGGTGCGCTCCTGCATCAGCTTCTGGGCTTTCTGGGGATCGTTCCAGAGGTTGGGATCTTCTGCGAGCTTGTTCAGCTCAGCGAGGCGCGCCGTCGATTTCTCGACGTCAAAGATGCCTCCTCAGCAGCCCGACTGACTGCTTGATCTCTTCTACCAACCGTTCGATTTCGGCGCGCATGTTGTTCTCTGATCTCGCGGAATCCCGCGTGCAATTCAGATCGGGATGTAGCGGCGGCGGCTGCAAAGCGCAACCGCCGGAACCGCGATCGTCCGTCTTATCCGCTAGTACAGCCCGCCGGTGCCCGGCCGCATGAAGAAGCCGGAATCCGGCTGCTGCTGCTGCGACGCCGGCACGCCGCCGCGCCCGTCGGCATCAGCAACGCCGATCACCGAATAGTTGTCCGGCGGCGCCGTGCCCGGCTTGAAGGCTTCCAAAATGGTTCCGCCGGTCTCGCCGGGACCGGCGCGCATGCCGGTCTTGGAGACGACGCGCACGAGCTTGATGCCGGCCGGCACCTTGAACGGAACGGCGGGCTTGTCGGCGAGCGCAAGCTTGAGGAAGTCGCGCGCGATGGGTGCGGCCAGATGGCCGCCGGTCGCGGCGTTGCCCCTACCGAGCGCGCGCGGCTTGTCGTAGCCCATATAGATCGCGACGGCGACGTCGGGCGAGAAGCCGACGAACCAGGCGTCCTTGGCCTCGTTGGTGGTGCCGGTCTTGCCGGCGATCGGCTTGCCGACCTCCTTGACCACGGTTGCGGTACCGGCCTGGACCACGCCTTCCATCAGCTCGGTGATCTGATAGGCGGTCATGGAATCCAGCACCTGCTCGCGGCGGTCGATCAGCTGCGGCTCGACCTGATTCTTCCAGCCGCCCGGCGCGTCGCAGCCGCGGCATTCACGCTGGTCGTGCTTGAAGATGGTGCGGCCGTAACGGTCCTGGATGCGGTCGATCAAGGTCGGCTTCACCCGGCGACCGCCATTGGCGAGCATCGAATAGGCCGTGACCATGCGCATCGCCGTGGTCTCGCCGGCGCCGAGCGCGTAGGACAGATAGTTCGGCAGTTCGTCATAGACGCCGAAGCGGCGCGCATATTCGCCGATCAGGGGCATGCCGATGTCCTGCGCGAGGCGCACCGTCACGGTGTTCAGCGACTGCCGCAGCGCGTTGCGCAGCGTGACGGGTCCCTGGAATTTGCCGGACGAGAAGTTTTCGGGCCGCCACACGCCGGCGCCCTGGCCCTGGTCGATTTCGATGGGCGCGTCGAGCACCACGGTCGAGGGCGTATAACCGTTGTCGAGCGCGGCCGAATAGACGATCGGCTTGAACGACGAGCCCGGCTGCCGGTAGGCCTGCGTGGCGCGGTTGAACTGGCTCTGGTCGAACGAGAAGCCGCCGACCATCGCGAGCACGCGGCCGGTCCAGGGATCCATCGCCACCATCGCACCGGACACTTCGGGGATCTGGCGCAGGCGGTACTGGCCTTCGACCGGCTGTCCCTCCTTGGTGTAGAGCGGATCGGCATAGATTACGTCGCCGGGCTGCAACACCTGCGCCACCGACGTCGGGGTCTTGCCCTTGGCATTGCCCTGGGCCGCCCTCGCCCAGCGCACGCCGTCGACCGTGACGATGCCGGTCTCGCGCTGCTTGCTGATGGCGCCGCCGAGCTCGCGGTTCGGCTGGAAGCCGATGCGCGCCGACTGGTCGCTGGTCTCCAGCACCACCGCCATGCGCCATGGCGAGATGTCGGAAAGCGACTTGATCTCGGCGAGCTTCACGCCCCAATCGCCCGAAATATCGAGCTTGCTCATCGCACCGCGATAGCCCTGCTGCTCATCATAGTTCACGAGGCCGGCGACCATGGCCTTGCGCGCCATGACCTGGATCTTCGGATCGAGCGTGGTGCGGACGGACAGACCGCCTTCGTAGAGCTTCTTCTCGCCGTAGCGCTCGAAGATGTCGCGGCGGACTTCCTCGGCGAAATATTCGCCGGCGAAGGTGTGGGCACCGTTGGAACGGTTGGTGACGGCCAGCGGCTCCTTGCGCGCCTTGTCGGCGTCGGCCTGCTTGATCCAGCCGTTCTCCAGCAGACGGTCGATGACGTAGTTGCGGCGCTCGATGGCGCGGTCGCGGTTGCGCACCGGATGCAGCGTCGCGGGCATCTTCGGCAACGCGGCCAGATAGGACGCTTCAGCGACCGTCAGCTCGTTCACCGACTTGTCGAAATACACCAGCGAAGCGGCCGCGATGCCGTAGGCGCCGAGGCCGAGATAGATCTCGTTCAGGTACAGCTCGAGGATCTTGTCCTTCGAGTAGGTCTTCTCGATGCGCATCGCCAGCAAGGCTTCCTTGATCTTGCGGGCGAAGGAGACCTCGTTGGTCAGAAGGAAGTTCTTGGCGACCTGCTGGGTGATCGTGGAGGCGCCCTGCGGACGCCGGTTCGAGCCGTAGTTCTGGATGAAGAGCACGCCGGCGCGCGCCATGCCGGTGTAGTCGATGCCGCCATGCTCGTAGAAATTCTTGTCCTCGGCCGCGAGGAAGGCGTTGATCACGAGCTTCGGCACCGCCTGGATCGGCAGGTACAGCCGGCGCTCCTTGGCGTATTCGCCGAGCAGCGAGCCGTCGACCGCGTGCACGCGGGTCATCACCGGCGGCTCGTAATCCTGAAGCTGAGAGTAGTCCGGCAAGTCCTTGGAGAAATGCCAGATCAGGCCTGCCACGGCCCCGACACCGACAAGGAACACCACCGTTCCCGCGGCGAACAGGAAGCCCATGAACCGCACCAGCAAGCGCATTATATGTTTATCCGTTCAAACTCTGGATCAGCTCAAGGCACCCAAAACAGGCGCCAACTCCACGTCGCGAATTCACCGGCCTACTCAATTACATCAGTGCCGGACCCAAGACGCTTGCCGAACGGGATTCTCGCCGATTCCGGAACCCCCTGCGGCATTTTTATAAAGCGCCCGCTGTGGCCAAACTAGGGCTTTTGCAACGGGACGGAAAATCCCTCTCAATTCGACGTCCCCCGGTCGTCAATTCGACGATCCCCCGGTCGTCAATTTGACGATCCGGCCGTGGCCATCCGCTTGGTCAGGAACCCGTCGATCGCCTGCGCCATCGAGCTCACGGCCTTGGACCGCCAGCCCTCGGAGACCAGATGCTCGAGGTCGCCCTTGTTGGAGACATAGCCGATCTCGACCAGCACCGACGGCACGTCCGGCGCCTTGAGGACCCGGAAGCCGGCCGACTTCAGGGGATGCTTGTGCATCCGCACGGACGACTTCATTTCGCCCATCAACAGGCGGGCAAAACGGCTTGAAAAGGTACGAGTTTCCCGCTGGGTGAGGTCGATCAGGATGTCCGCGACGTCGGTCGGCTCCTCCGCGAGGTTGAAACCGGCGATCGCGTCCGCCCGGTTTTCCGCGTCCGCCAGTCGCTGCGCCTCGGCGTCGGAGGCCTTGTCGGACAGCGTGTAGATGGTCGCGCCCTGCGCATCGCCCTCGGCCTTCGGCAGCGCGTCGGCGTGGATCGAGACGAACAAGGCGGCCTTGAGCCCGCGGGCGACTTTGACCCGGTCGTTGAGCGGAATGAAGGTGTCGTCGTCCCGTGTCATCACCACGCGGAATTTGCCGGTCTTGTCCAGCCGGTCACGCAGCGCCAGGCCGAAGGCCAGCACCAGGTTCTTCTCGCTCTCGCCGCTCGACTGCGTGCCGTTGTCGATGCCGCCATGGCCGGGATCGATCACGACGATCGGGCGCCCGTCGACCTTTTGCTGCCCGGCTTCCGGAGCGGCGGCGGCCGGAACCGTTGCCGGCGGCGCGTCGGCGATTGCGGGCCGCAGTTCGGGGCGTTTCTCGGGGACGAGCGACTGCACGAAGGCGGTCCGGTCGACCTCCTCCAGCTCAAGCACGAACCGGGCCGGCTGGCCATTGGCGGCCTCCAGCACGTAGGACTTGGCGATCTTGGCCGGGCCTGTCAGGTCGAACACGATTCGCGAGCCGCCGGGCATGACCAGCCCGTAGCGGAAGGCCTTGACCAGTCCCCGCCCCTCGACCCCGGTGCCCGCAGGCAGTTGAAAATTGACTTGGGGCACATCGACCACCACCCGGTACGGGTCGGCGAGCGTCACGGCGCGGAAGGTGACGGCCTGATCGATGTCGAGGATGAAACGGGTCTGCTTGCCATCGCCGGCCAGCCGGGCGGCGGAGGCGGTCGGAAAATTCGCTACCGCAACAGAGGGTTGCGGCTGGCTTTCCGCCGCGCTCAGGCGCCAGGAATCAGCGCATACGAATGCTGCGGCGCACAGAAGCGCGCATCCCAGCAAAACCCTTTGATTTGTGCGGCTCGTCACCGATTCAGTGCCTCCGAGCGGCCCTTCTAACGCAATAGAACCACAGGGTTAATCGCCGCTTAATGACAGATATACGAAACTCCCCGACTGTGACCGCCGTGCGACGCTCCCTTGCACGGTTGGTCCATTCCACGTATGTACGGAGTGCTGACGGCCGATATTTCCGGTTGTGTCGCGTTCAGCCTCCCGGTGCAGCGCCGGAACTCTCAAGGTTTGGGAATTCCAGCGTTTTTCCGTTCCCCTCAAAGACCAGCGCGGTGCGCGGCAGCGAGGTGGAGCGGGTCAAGCCCCGGTGGCGGACGGTCCCTGGTTACCACCGCGTTTCCGGGACGGTTTTGACAGCGACGTGACTCGTTACCCGGTCCCTTAATCCCAAGGGAGCGGTTCGTAATCCCCAAGGCGAGCGCGCTCGCGCCATGCCTGGCCAGCAGCAACTGATTGAGGGGCGGCCCCGCCGCCCAATGTTTCATACGGGCCGACGCTTGATGCGCCAGACTGTGCCGACGAATTCTGAAGGACCGTTCGCGACGCTGCGGAGTGACAATCCCGCGCGCCGCTTCGGCCCTCCAGCTTCCGTTTCGGCAAGGCGCGAGAGACGGCGTTTCGGCCTTCCCCTCACCCCCGAATCAGGTGGACCGTCGCGGCACCCGGCAGCGCTAATCGCGCCCACGGTGAATCGCGCCCGCCGCCGCCAAGAGTTAAGACATGCCCAACAAGATGTTGATCGATGCTACCCACCCGGAGGAGACCCGGGTCGTCGTGGTCCGCGGCAATCGCGTCGAAGAGTTTGATTTCGAGACCGCGCAACGCAAGCAACTGCGCGGGAATATCTACCTCGCCAAGGTCACGAGGGTCGAACCCTCGCTCCAGGCCGCCTTCGTCGAATATGGCGGCAACCGCCACGGCTTCCTCGCCTTCAGCGAAATCCATCCCGACTACTACCAGATCCCGGTCGCCGACCGGCAGGCACTGATCGAGGCCGAGGAACAGGCCCATCGCGAAGCCGAGGAAGAGAGCGAGAACCGCTCCCACGGCCGCCGCCGGTCGCGCCACCGCAATTCCCGCCGCCGCAGTCAGGGCGAACGCGTCCGCAGCGACATCGTTGAGGGCCTCGAGGCCGGCGCCGATCCAGCGGCCCAGCCGGTCGAGGGCGAGGTCCTGCACACCGAGGGCGCGCCGCACGAGGGCGAGCACCTGCACGCCGAGACGGAGCATCACGGCGAGCACGAAGGCCACGAGCATCAAGACCACGAACATGGCGATCATGATCACCACGATCATGACCACGAAGGCCATGATCATCACGATCATGGGCACGACGACCATCATCACGATCATGACCACGGCCACGACAGCCAGCACGATCATCACGACCATGATCATGCCGACGAAACGCCCGCGCCTGTCGCAGCCTTCGGCGCCGAGCCCGTGGTCGCGACCGAGACCGCTTCCGAACCGCAGGAGGCTGTCGCCTCCGAAGCCCATGCCGAGGCTCTCGCCGAAGCCGTGACCGCCTCCACCGAACCGGCCGATGCCGTCTACGCTGATGGCGAAAGCACTGATGCTCGTCATCAGGAGTCCGATGAGGAAGACGACGAGGACGAGGACGGCGAGGAAGCCGAAGAGGAACACGTCGAATCCGTCGGCGGCGACGACGTGATGGAGGAAGTGCCGGAGCGCACCTTCCGCCCGCGCCGCCAGTACAAGATCCAGGAAGTCATCAAGCGCCGCCAGGTGATGCTGGTGCAGGTCGTCAAGGAAGAGCGCGGCAACAAGGGCGCGGCGCTGACCACCTATCTCTCGCTCGCCGGCCGCTATGCCGTGTTGATGCCGAACACCGCGCGCGGCGGCGGCATCAGCCGCAAGATCACCAGCGCGCAGGATCGTTCCCGCCTGAAGGAAGTTGTGCAGGATCTCGACGTGCCCGAGGGCATGGGCATCATCCTGCGCACCGCCGGCGCCGCCCGCACCAAGCCCGAGATCAAGCGCGACTTCGAATATTTGATCCGGATGTGGGAGACGGTGCGCGACCTGACGCTGAAGTCGCAGGCCCCGACCCTGGTCTACGAGGAAGGCTCGCTGATCAAGCGCTCGCTGCGCGACCTCTACAACAAGGAGATCGACGAGATCTCGGTTGCCGGTGAGTCCGGCTACCGCGAAGCGCGCGACTTCATGAAGATGCTGATGCCCGCCAATGTCAGCGCGGTGAAGCAATATCGCGACGGCCAGCCGCTGTTCTCGCGCATGGGCGTCGAGAGCCAACTGGACGCGATGTTCTCTCCGACCGTGCAGTTGCGCTCCGGCGGCTACATCGTGATCAACCAGACCGAGGCGCTGGTCTCGATCGACGTCAACTCCGGACGATCGACCCGCGAGCACCATATCGAGGACACCGCGCTCAAGACCAATCTGGAAGCGGCCGAAGAGGTCGCCCGCCAGCTCCGTCTGCGCGACCTCGCCGGCCTGATCGTCATCGACTTCATCGACATGGACGAGAAGCGCAACAACCGCGCGGTCGAGCGCAAGCTGTCCGATTGCCTGCGGCAGGACCGCGCGCGCATCCAGGTCGGCCGCATCTCGCATTTCGGCCTGCTCGAGATGTCGCGCCAGCGCATCCGCGCCAGCGTGCTGGAATCCTCGACCGATCCCTGCCCGCATTGCGGCGGCACCGGCCATGTCCGCTCGGTCTCCTCGGTTGCGCTCCAGCTTTTGCGCGGCCTCGAAGAGATCCTGATGAAGGGCGCGACCCACAATCTCGTGGTCCGCACCCGCACCGACGTCGCGCTCTATGTGCTGAACCACAAGCGCGGCCATCTGCGCGACCTCGAGAACGGCTTCAAGGTCACGCTGGCCGTCATCGCCGACCCCAGCGTCAGCGGACCGCAGGCCTATCTCATCGACCGCGGCGAGCAGGTGCATACGCTGGAAGCGGCGAAGGCGCTGCTGGCGGCACAGGCCGCCGCAAGCCCGCCGCCCGTAGCCGAAGAAGTCTATGACGACGAGGAATTCGATCCGGAGCTGGAATCCGAGGTCGAGACCGAAGAAACCGAAGGCCTCGCCGAGGAGCAGGCTGGCGGCGAAGCGGCTTCCGACCAGGATGGCCAGCGCCGCAAGCGCCGCCGGCGTCGGCGCGGCCGCGGTGCCCCGCGCGACGGCGAGTTGCGCGAGGATGGCGCTCCGGCGTCTTCCGAAGCGGCCGTGGCGGCCAGCGAAGGTGAAGAGGATTCCGAGTCCGAACAGGACGGCGAGGAAGGTGAGGACCAGGCGGCCCGCAGCGAGCAGCAGGGCAACGGCGATCGCCGTCGCCGGCGTGGTCGTCGCGGTGGACGCCGCCGTCGCGGTGGCAACGAGGAAGGTCTCGCCGGCTCCATCGGCGACGAGCTCGCAGCCAATGCGCCGTCGGAAGCGACCGATGCCGTCGCCGATTTCGACAGCTTTGGCGGCGAGGCTGCGCCCTCGATCGCGCAGGCCGAACACACCACCGCCGAGCCTGAGGTCAGCCAGCCCGAGCCGCGCGCCGAGGTGCAGATTGAGGCGCCGGCCCAGCCTGAGCCCGCTCCTGCCGCCGCGGACGAAGAGCCGGCCGACGACAAGGCTGCGCGTCGCCGCTCCACGGTCCGGGAAAAGGTGAGCTTCCTGTCGAGCAGCGCGAGCGAGCCGGCAACACCGGTTGCGGCAGCGCCAGAGCCGGTTGCCCCGCCCGCACCAGCCGCTGAACCCGCGCCGGAAGCGGCAACCGAAACTCCGGCCGCGCCGCGTCGCGCCGGCTGGTGGTCTCGCCGGTTCGGCGGCGGCGAGTAGAGCGAACAAAGCAGTTGAAACCGCCCGGCCAAACCGGGCGGTTTTGATTTAGCGAGGTCAGTTTCGATGCAAAGCGCAATTGTTCTCGGCGGCGGCATGATCGGCGTGAGCGCGGCGCTGCACCTCCGGCAGCGCGGCTGGTCGGTCACGCTCGTCGACCGCAGGGAGCCGGGCCGCGAGACCAGCTATGGCAATGCCGGGATGATCCAGGCCGAAGCCGTGCGCCCCTATCCGATGCCGCGCGACCTCGCTTCGCTCCTGAAGATCGCGACCGGCCGCACCAACGACGTGCGCTACAGCCTGTCGTCGCTTCATCTCCATATCGAGCCCCTGCTCCGCTACTGGTGGCATTCGGCGCCGAAGCGGCATCGCGAGGCGATCGACGCCTGGGCGCGGCTGATCGCCTACGCGACGGCGGAGCACGACATCCTCATTCGCGAAGCCCATGCCGACAATCTGATCCGCCGCGCGGGCTACCGGCATCTGCATCGCGACGCAGCCTCCTTCGATCTCGCCGTCAAGGCGGCGGAACAAGACCAGCGCGAATTCGGCGTGAGGTTTCGCGCGCTCTCGGGGGCCGAGCTCGCCAAGGCCGAACCGATTCTGCGCGACGACCTGCCCGGCGCGATCCATTGGCTCGACACCTGGACCGTGTCCGATCCCGGCGCACTGGTCACGGCGTATGCCGAGCTGTTCGAGCGCCTCGGCGGCACCATCGTGCTCGGCGATGCCCAGACCTTGCGGCAGACCGCGACCGACTGGTCGGTCGATACGGACCAGGGAACCATAGACGCTGCGGCCGCCGTCGTGACGCTGGGGCCCTGGTCGCCCAATCTGCTGCACAAATTCGGATACCGCATTCCGCTGGTGCGCAAGCGCGGCTACCACATGCATTACAGCGGCGGCGCATCACTCGATCTGCCGCTGGTCGACAAGGCCGGCGGCTACGCCATGGGTCCGATGGCGAAGGGCATCCGCATCACCACGGGTGCGGAATTGACCGGCATGGACGCGCTCGCAACGCCCGTGCAGCTCGCCAGTGCCGAAGCTTCCGCGCGAGAGCTGATCGACCTCGGCAAGCGGGTCGAGCCCGACCCGTGGTTCGGCACCCGCCCCTGCACGCCCGACATGCTGCCGGTGCTCGGGCAAGCGCCGCGTCACCCGGGCCTCTGGATGAATTTCGGCCACGGCCACCAGGGCTTTACGCTCGGGCCCGCGACCGGCCGCCTGCTCGCCGAGATGATGAGCGGCGAGACGCCGGCGATCGATCCGACGCCATACCGGCCTGAGCGCTTTTAGCTGTCGGCGCGCTCGGCCAGCATCTTCCTGATGCGGTCGGCGTCTTCAGGCGTCGCCGGATTGTAGACGATCATGCTGAGATCGGAGCGGCCCTCGACATTGAAGCTCGAATATTCGAACGACATCGTGCCGTGAACGGGATGCCGCAGCCGCTTGGTGCCGTCGCCATGATGGCGCACGTCATTGTCGCGCCAGAGCGCCGCGAATTCCGGACTTGTCCGACAGAGCTCGTCGACGAAATCGGCGACATGCGAGACGGCACCTGCTCGCGCCGCGTCTGCCCTGAATGCGGCCACCACGAAGCGTGCCACACTGTCCCAGTCATATTGCGCGGCGCGCACGCGCGGATCGCAGAAGATGAAGCGCAGGATGTTGCGCTGTCCCGGCGGGATCGCGCCGTAGTCGGTCAGCACGACGCTTGCGGCGCGATTCCAGGCGACGACGTCCCAGGTCGCGGTGCGTACCAGCGCCGGGCTGAATGAGAGCGCATCGAGCACGCGTTGCAGCCGCGGTGAGACGCCTTCGCTCGCCTGGTAGCGCACCTCGGGCTGGCGGCCGAGGCCGATCAGGAACAGGTGCTCGCGCTCGACATCGGTCAGCATCAACGCGCGCGCGATCCGGTCGAGCACGTCGGCCGACGGCGCCCCGCCGCGGCCCTGCTCCAGCCAAGTGTACCAGGTCGAGCTGATATTGGCGCGCTGGGCCACTTCCTCCCGGCGCAGACCCGGCGTGCGCCTGCGGCTGCCGGAGAAGCCGAACGCGGCTGCATCGAGCCGGGTGCGACGGTCCTTCAGATAGACCCCAAGCAGGTTCTCGGCGGCAGTGCTCTCGCTCATCCTGTTAGCGATTATACCCTGATAACGTCACTACTTTACCCGGATAACTCTAACGCAGATGGTTCTCTCCACCAACCCCAGGAGAATTCGCATGCGTGTTTTCGTTACCGGTGCCACCGGCTTCGTCGGCTCCGCCGTCGTTCGAGACCTGATGGCCGCCGGCCATAGCGTGCTCGGCCTCGCCCGCTCCGATGCCGGCGTCGCAGCGCTCACCACGATGGGCGCCGAGATCCATCGTGGGTCGCTGGAGGATCATGCGTCCTTACGCAGCGGCGCCGCCGCTTCGGACGGTGTCCTGCATCTCGGCTTCAACCACGACTTCTCGAAATTCGCCGACAATTGCGAGCTCGACCGTCGCGCGATCCTGGCGCTCGGCGAGGAACTCAAAGGCTCCGACCGCCCTCTCATCGTCACATCAGGTGTGGCGCTGCTGGCGCCCGGACGGCTCGCGACCGAAGACGATGCGGCGGCCCGCCACTTTCCGCGCGTCTCGGAAGCCACCGCCGAAGACCTCGCAGAGCGCGGCGTCCGCACCGGCATCGTGCGGCTGCCGCCCACGACCCATGGCGAGGGCGACCACGGCTTCGTGCCGCGCCTGATCGCGCTCGCCCGGGAGAAAGGCGCCGCCGCCTATATCGGTGAAGGCCAAAACCGCTGGCCGGCCGCGCACCGCCTCGACGCCGCGCGCGTCTATCGTCTCGCGCTGGAGCAAGGTGCGACCGCGCGGCGCTATCATGCGATCGCCGAGGAAGGCGTGCCGTTCAAGGCGATTGCCGAGTTGATCGGCCGAAGGCTCGGCGTCCCCGTCGTGTCCAAATCGCCTGAGGAAGCAGCCGCGCATTTCGGCTGGTTCGCACAGTTCGCCGGCATCGACGTTCCGACCTCAAGCGCCAGGACGCGCGCTTTGCTCGGCTGGGCGCCGAAAGAAAAAGGGCTGATCGAGGATCTCGACCAGCCCTACTACTTCAAGGTCTGACGGCGCGCGGCGCCGCCACCGGCAGATCAGTCCGTCGTGACGGCCGTTTCCAGGTCGGTCGGATCGATCTGCCTGGCGAGGTTGGCGTTGAGCTTGTCGCGGTCGAGCTCACCTTCCCACCAGGCGACGATCACGCAGGCCACGCCGTTGCCACAGAGGTTGGTCAGCGCGCGGCACTCGCTCATGAACTTGTCGATTCCGAGCACGATCGCCATGCCCGGCACGAGGCGCGGATCGACCACGGCGAGCGTCGCGGCCAACGTGATGAAGCCCGCGCCGGTGATGCCGGAGGCACCCTTCGAGGTCAGCATCGCCACCACCAGGATGGTGAGCTGCTGGCCGAAGGTGAGATCGAAGCCAAGCGCCTGCGCGATGAACAGCGTCGCCAGCGTCATGTAGATGTTGGTGCCGTCGAGATTGAACGAATAGCCCGTGGGCACCACGAGGCCGACCACCGACTTCGAGCAACCGAGGCGCTCGAGTTTCTCCATCAAGGAAGGCAGCGCGCTTTCCGAGGACGAGGTGCCGAGCACGATCAGCAGCTCGTCCTTGATGTAGGCGAGGAACTTGAAGATGGAGAAGCCGGCGAGGCGCGCGATGGTTCCGAGCACGACGAATACGAACAGCGCCGCGGTGACGTAGAACGTCGCGATCAGGCCGACCAGGTTGAGGATCGCCCCGGTGCCGAACTTGCCGATGGTGTAGGCCATTGCGCCGAAGGCGCCGATCGGCGCCGCGCGCATCACGATGGAGATGACTCCGAACACCGCATGCGCGGCGTCATCGATGAAGCTGCGGATGGTATGGCCGCGCTCGCCGAGGCCCATGATGGCGAAGCCGAACAGCACCGAGAACAGCAACACCTGCAGGATCTCGCCTTGCGCGAAGGCGCCGACCACGGTGTCGGGGATGATGTGCAGGATGAAGTCGACCGACCTCTGGCCCTCGGCCTGCTTGGCGTAGTTGGCGACGGCCTGCGCGTTGGCGGCGGCGCTGCCGAAGCCCGCACCCGGCTTCACCAGGTTGCCGATGATGAGTCCGATCACCAGCGCGAAGGTCGAGACGACCTCGAAATAGACCAGCGCCTTGACGCCGATGCGGCCGACCTTCTTTGCGTCCTGGATATGCGCGATGCCGGAGACCACGGTGCAGAAGATGATCGGCGCAATCACCATCTTGATCAGCTTGATGAAGCCGTCGCCCATCGCCTTGATCCACTCGTTGGTGGCGAGCGACGGCCACAGCCAGCCGACCAGGGCGCCGAGCACGATGGCGATCAGCACCTGGACGTAGAGAACCTTGTACCAAGGCTTGGCGGCGGCCGGCGCGACCGGCGCCCCCGCCATCGTTGTCGTCGTCATTGTTTCACTCCCCCTCAAACTCAGAGCCAGCCAAGATCAACTTGGCCGGCTCTGTCAATCGGAACTGCTCGGAATGGTGCGCTTTACCCGCGTCGATCGACGATCCGGCGGGCCGCCGGCATCAGCGCGGCGCCCAGCGCGTTCTTGACCACCGATGCCGCAATGAACGGCGCGACGCCGACCGCCCAAGCCTTGGTTGCGCCAAGGCCGATGACGTAGGCCAGCCAGCCGAAGCCGGCGATGAAGATGACGACATGGGCGAGCGCCATTGCTCCAAACAGGAACACGACGTTGCGATCCCAGCCGCGCTCGGCCAGCCAGCCGGTGATGAAGGCAGCCAGCACGAAGCCATACAGGTAGCCGGCAGTCGGGCCGACCAGCGGTGCAATTCCACCGACCGGGCCGGCGAACACCGGCAGCCCCATCGCGCCTTCGGCGAGGTAGGCGATCATGGTTGCGCTGCCAAGGCGCCAGCCATAGGCGGCGCCGATCATCAGCACGACCAGCGTCTGCAGGGTCATGGGCACGTAAGGCAGTGGCAGATTCACCTTGGCTGATAGCGCCATCAAGGCGGTGCCGAGCGCAATCAGCACGACGGCGCGAAGTGCGCCGACGGTTTCACCCGGACGGGTCGGCCACATCAATGCGGCGAGAGGAGAATGCGGCGTGGCGACGGACGCGAGGGAACGGTCAGACAAAGTTGAACTCCGCAGGGCTGGTGTCGAAACGGCTGTCGAAAACTCGCGGCTATTTAAGCCAGTGAGCGATCCGGTCAACTGCCTCCCGCATCTCCGCTGCCGAACGCGCATAGGAGAGCCGTATGAACGAACGACCATGGATCGGATCGAAATCGAGACCCGGCGTGGCCGCAACGTGCGCCTGCTCCAGCATCTGCTTGGCAAACTCGAAACTGTCCGAGGTGAAGTCCGAGACGTCGGCATAGAGATAGAAGGCGCCGTCGGCAGGCAGGAACTTGCTGAGGCCCGCATTGGGCAATCCCTCGATCAGGATGCGCCGGTTTTCCTGATAGCCGTGCTTGATCTCCTCCATCTCGGCCGCGCCGTCGAAGGCCGCTTCGGCCGCGATTTGCGACAATGACGGCACCGAGATCGACAGGTTCTGCTGCAGCCGCTCGATCGGCCGCACCAGGATCTCGGGCACGACCATCCAGCCGACGCGCCAGCCCGTCATGCAAAAATATTTCGAGAACGAGTTGATCACGAGTGCGTGCTCCGACAGCGCCGCCGCCGTTGCCGCCGGAAACGCGTAGTCGAGCCCGTGATAGATTTCGTCCGAGATGAAGCGGATGCCGGCGTCTTCCGCCGCAGCGATCAGGCCGGCGAGCGCCTCGCGGGACATCATCGTCCCGGTCGGATTGGCGGGGCTACCGACCAGCACGCCCTTGAGCGGCGCCTTGCGATGCGCCGCCAGCAGCGCCTCGCCGGTCAGCGCGTGGCGCGTGTCATTGGTGGTCTCGATCAGCACCGGCTCGCAACCGAGCGCGGTGAGGATGTGGCGGTAGGGCGGATAGCCCGGCACCGTCACGGCGACGCGGTCGCCGGGCGCGAACATCGACAGGAAAGCCAGGATGAAACCGCCGGAGGAGCCTGTCGTCACCACGATCCGCTCGGGGCTGACATCACAGCCATAGGCATCGCGATAGTGGCGCGCGATGCGTTCGCGCAATGAGGGGATGCCGAGCGCGGAGGTGTAATCGATCCGCCCCGCCTCGAGCGCCGCATGGGCGGCCGCGATCGCGGTCTGTGGGGCGCCGGTTGCGGGCTGGCCGACCTCCATGTGGATGACATGGCCGCCTGCCGCCTCGATTCGGGCCGCGGCGGCCATCACGTCCATCACCATGAACGGGGGAACATCGCTGCGGCGGGAGGGCTCGAGCCACTGCCCCACCCGGTTCCTCAATGTCGCATCGTGCATCGAATTCTGCTATTCGCTGGCGAACCGGTCGGTTCGGTCCCGGAAACGGGGCGCTTGCGCCCCAGACTGGCCGCATTGTACGGCTCATAAGGGCATATCTCGTATCCGGTCCGCCGCCAATCGCCAAAAACCAATCACGAAACTGCTTGATCAAGACCGTTTGACCCAGACCGCCTGATGTTGCTCCAGATCGCATTGCGCAAGAAGGCCTCCGCCCTCACCGCCCTCGTCACTGCCGCGGCGATCGCGCTGTTGCCGATGCCGGCCGCGCATGCGCAGGCCAAGGGACCGCCGATCCTGCGCGACACCGAGACCGAGCAGCTGCTGCGCGAATACACGCGCCCGATCCTGCGCGTTGCCGGTCTGGAAAAGCAGAACATCCAGATGGTGATCATCAACGAAAGCTCGTTCAACGCGTTCGTCGCGGACGGCCGCCGCATCTTCGTCAATTACGGCGCGATCATGCAGTCGGAGACGCCGAACCAGATCATCGGCGTGCTCGCGCACGAGACCGGGCATCTGGCCGGCGGCCATCTGTCCAAGCTGCGCGAACAGCTCGCCAACGCACAGACCCAGATGATCATCGCCATGCTGCTCGGGGCCGGAGCGATTGCCGTGGGTAGCACCCGAGGCAGCAACAGCGCCGGCAACAACGGCCTCGCCAATGCCGGTGCCGCCGCCATCGCCGGACCGCAGGAGATGATCCGCCGCACGCTGCTGTCCTATCAGCGCCAGCAGGAGGAGAACGCCGACCGCGCCGGCGTGAAATTCCTGACCGCGACCCAGCAGTCGCCGAAGGGCATGTACGAGACCTTCAAGCGCTTCACCAGCGAGAGCCTGTTCGCGTCCCGCGGCGCCGATCCCTATCTCCAGTCGCATCCGATGCCCGCCGAGCGCGTCGCGTCGCTTCAGGAATTCGCCAGTTCCAGCCCCTATTGGGACAAAAAGGACGATCCCGCGCTCCAGCTCCGCCACGACATGGCGCGCGCCAAGATCTCCGCGTTCATGGAGCGGCCGGAGACGGTCTACCGCCGCTATCCCCAGACGAACGACAGCATGCCGGCGCGCTATGCCCGCGCCATCAGCACCTATCTGCACGGCGATTTACGCAGCGCCCTGGCCCAGATCGACGCGCTGATCCAGGTCCAGCCGAACAACCCGTATTTCTACGAGGTGCGCGGCCAGGCCCTGCTGGAGGGCGGCAAGCCGGCCGAAGCGATCCCTGCCCTGCGCAAGGCGGTGCAGCTGTCCAACAACGCCCCCCTCATCGAGATGTTACTTGGGCAGGCTCTGGTTGGATCGGATAATAAGGCCTACACCGATGATGCCGTTCGGATTCTCCGGGCCGCGGTGGCACGGGAACCGGAGGCTGCGCTCGGCTATATGCAGCTCGCGATGGCCTATGGCCGGAAGGGCGACTATGCCGAGGCGGATCTGGCGTCGGCGCAGGCCGCTTATCTGCGCGGCGACAACAAGACCGCCCGCGAGCTCGCCACGCGCGCGAAAACCCGTTTCGCCGTCGGCACGCCCGGATGGGTCAAGGCCGACGACATCGTGGCGGCCAAGCCGCCGCGCAACTAACGCGACCAAGACGACGCCTGACACCACGACGTCACGACACCGAGCTTAAGTCCGCCGGGACGTTTTCCGAAACCAGCTTTCGATAAGAGGATTTGCCTATGCCTTCGCTGCGCCTGCTTGCTCCCGCGCTGTTCGCGCTCGCCATGTTCGGCGCAGCCGTTCCCGCGTCGGCCGACAGCTTCTCGGATGCCCAGCGCACCGACATCGAGGCGATCATCAAGAATTATCTCGTCACCCATCCCGAGGTGCTCGAGGAAGCGATGACCGAGCTCACCAAGCGCCAGGCCGCGGCCGAAACGCAGAAGCACGAAGCCAGCATCGCGCAGAACTCCGATGCGATCTTCAACTCGCCGCGCCAGGTCGTGCTCGGCAACAAGGACGGCGACGTCACCTTCGTCGAGTTCTTCGATTACAATTGCGGCTACTGCAAGCGCGCGATGGGCGACATGCTCGACCTCATGAAGGCCGATCCGAAGCTGAAGGTCGTGCTGAAGGAGTTTCCGGTGCTGAGCCAGGGCTCGGTCGAAGCGGCGCAGGTCGCGGTCGCCGTGCGCATGCAGGATCCCACCGGCAAGAAGTACCTCGACTTCCACCAGAAGCTGCTCGGCGGCCGTGGCGCCGCCGACAAGGCGCGCGCGCTGCAGGCGGCCAAGGAAGCCGGCCTCGACACCGCCAAGATCGAGAAGGACATCGGCAGCCCCGAGGTGCGCGCCACCATCGAGGAGAATTTCAAGCTCGCCGAAGCGATGGGTATGAACGGCACGCCGAGCTACGTGATCGGCAAGCAGATCGTGATCGGCGCCGTCGGCCTCGAAGGCCTGAAGGAAAAGATCGGCGTTGCCCGTTGCGGCAAGGCGACTTGCTAACAAGGCGACCTGCTGATCCCGCATTTCACAATCTGCGCATGCGACGAGGCCGGCTGAACAGCCGGCCTTTTTCGTTGACCGCAGCTTTGCGCGAATTCTGGCGCGAATCCGGCGCGCGCATTCATCTCGCGTTTAAGAAACAAATACCCCGGAACCGCCGATGTTCCGGAACAACTCAAATCTCCTTTCGTTGGTGGCGCGGGCAATGACGCAAAGAAACACGTGAGGAGAAATTTGATGTCTAACCGCTTTATGATCTCGGTCGCCGCGCTCGCGCTCGTCGCAGGCACCGGGCTGGCGAACGCACAGGGCACCATGAACCGCGATAGCGGTGGCGGGGCCGGCGCGCAGCCGACGCAACATTCGCAACCCGCCGGTGGCGCAGCTGAACGTGGCGCGATGGGCAAGGAAGCCGCTCCCGAGAGGGGCACCGTCGGCCAGGCTGGCGGCGCCATGAAGCCCGGCGGAGCAGCCGAGGAGAAGTCGTCTGGCGCGACGGAGAAATCCGGTGCGATGGAAAAGTCAGGCGGGATGGAAAAATCCGGCACGATGAACAAGAACGCGGCTGACGAGAAGGCCGGCGCGACGAAGGGTGAGCACGCCCAGGGCGCGCAGGACAAGTCCAAGAGCACGATGGACAAGTCCCAGATGGACAAGTCCAAGAGCACCGAGACTGACACCAAGAGCGGCAACATGAACGCCCAGACCAAGGGCGCGGACAGCAAGGCTGCCGACACCAAGTCTCAGACCACGACCGGCGCCGCGCCTGCGACCGCTGCGGCACCGCCTGCCGAGAAGCGGACCGAGATCTCAACGGCGATCAAGTCGACCAAGATCGAAGAGACCACGAACGTCAACTTCAACATCTCGGTCGGCGCCGCGATCCCGGCATCCGTTCGCTTCCATCCGCTGCCGCCCCGGATCGTGGAAATCTATCCGGAGTGGCGCGGCTATGACGTGATCTACGTCCGCGGACAGTACATCATCGTCCGTCCGCAGACGCGCGAGATCGTGTACATCATCGAAGGCTAAGCCGCTTGGCTGACGCCCGATAAGCCCTTGCCGAGAGATCGGCAGGGGCTTTTGGCCTATTGGGCGGCCTCCCCTGCCTATCCCGCCCGGCAGCCACGATTAGAACTGGTTAACAAGCAATTTCCGTAGCTTCCGCACAGGTTTTTGCACCCCGGATGAGCTGTTTGAAGCCCCCTGGGAGGTCCTTCAAGGCTTCCCCTAGGGCGCTTTGTTACCTATAACCCCCGCCACGCCGAAGCACCTCTTGCGGGATTGGAATGGCCGAACCAGCAACCGACACGATCCTCGTTCTCAACGGGCCGAACCTCAACATGTTGGGGACGCGCGAGCCCGAGAAGTATGGCCACGCGACGCTGGCCGACGTCGAAACGCTGTGTCGCGAAGCGGCGGCGGCGTACGGCCTCAAGGCCGACTGCCGGCAGTCCAACCGCGAAGGCGAGTTGATCGACTTCATCCACGAGGCGCATGCCCGCAAGATGAAGGGCATCATCATCAATGCCGGCGGCTATTCGCACACCTCGATCGCGCTGCACGACGCGCTGCTCGCGGTGCAGATCCCGACCGTCGAAGTGCACGTGACCAACATCCACGCCCGCGAGAGCTTCCGTCACCATTCCTACACCGCGCGCGCGGCCTTCGCCTCGCTCTGCGGTTTCGGCATCGAGGGCTACCGCCTCGCGATCCAGGGCCTTGCCGCCAAGCTCGGCATCAAGCCCAAAGCCTGACGCTCCCTCTTCACACAGAACATTCGGATCAGAACATGGCGCGCCAGCCAGACGACAAAGCAGCCGTAAAGTTTTCCAGCGAGGATTCCGCGCTCGTCCGCGAGCTCGCACTTCTGCTCGATGAGACCAGCCTCACCGAGATCGAGATCGAACGGGCCGGCCTTCGCCTGCGCGTCGCCCGCAACATCAGCGTAGCCGCCACCATGCCGATGCAGATGGCGGCCGGTCCCGCCGTCCTGCCGGCGGCCGCAGCTGCCGCCGCGCCAGCCGCGGCCGACCTGTCGAAGCATCCGGGCGCGGTGATCTCGCCGATGGTCGGCACCGCCTATTGGGCGCCGGAGCCCGGCGCCAAGCCGTTCATCGAGGTCGGCAGCAAGGTCTCGGTCGGCCAGACGCTGCTGATCATCGAAGCCATGAAGACCATGAACCAGATCCCCTCGCCGCGCGCCGGCACGGTGACGCAGATTCTGGTCGAAGACGGCCAGCCGGTCGAGTACGGCGAGCCGCTCGTCATCATAGAGTAATGGTCGTGGGCGGTCAGCCGCCCTAGCCGCCTCCCGCGCGCCAGTCCCTTAAGGACACCATGTTCGACAAGATCCTCATAGCCAATCGCGGCGAGATCGCCCTTCGCATCCTGCGCGCCTGCAAGGAGCTCGGGATCGCGACCGTCGCCGTGCACTCCACTGCCGACGCCGACGCCATGCATGTGCGCCTGTCGGACGAGAGCGTCTGCATCGGGCCGCCGCCGTCCAAGGACAGCTATCTCAACGTGCCCGCGCTGCTCGCGGCCTGCGAGATCACCGGCGCGGATGCCGTGCATCCCGGCTACGGCTTCCTCTCCGAGAACGCGCGCTTCGCCGAAATCCTTTCCGAGCACAATCTGCATTTCATCGGCCCCAAGGCCGAGCACATCCGCCTGATGGGCGACAAGATCGAGGCCAAGAAGACGGCCAGGAAGCTCGGCATTCCCGTGGTGCCCGGCTCGGACGGCGCGGTCGGCCCCGAGGACGACGCGATGGCGATCGCCAGGAAGATCGGCTTCCCCGTGCTGGTCAAGGCAGCCGCCGGCGGCGGCGGCCGCGGCATGAAGGTCGCGCAGAGCGAGGCCGACCTCCAGGTGGCGCTGTCGACGGCAGCCAACGAGGCCAAGTCCGCCTTCGGTGACGCGTCCGTCTATCTCGAAAAATACCTCCAGAAGCCGCGTCACATCGAGATCCAGATCCTCGGTGACGGTCGCGGCGGCGCGATCCATCTCGGCGAGCGCGACTGCTCGCTGCAGCGCCGCCACCAGAAGGTCTGGGAGGAAGGCCCCTCGCCGGTCCTTGCCGCCGCTGCACGCGCCAAGATCGGCGAAACCTGCGCTAAGGCGATGCGCGAGATGAAATATCTCGGCGTCGGCACAATCGAATTCCTGTTCGAGGACGGCGAGTTCTACTTCATCGAGATGAACACCCGCATCCAGGTCGAGCATCCCGTCACCGAGAGCATCACCGACATCGACCTCGTGCTGGAGCAGATCCGCATCGCTGCCGGCGGCGATCTGCCGGCCAAGCAAAGCGAGATTCAGATCATCGGCCATGCGATCGAGTGCCGTATCAACGCCGAGAACCCGCAGAGCTTCCGTCCCTCGCCGGGCCGCATCACGCAATATCACCAGCCCGGCGGGCTCGGCGTGCGCATCGATTCCGCGGTCTATCAGGGCTACACCATCCCGCCCTATTACGACTCCCTCGTCGGCAAGCTCATCGTCCACGGCAAGACCCGCGCCGAATGCCTGATGCGGCTGCGCCGGGCGCTGGACGAGATGGTGGTCGAGGGTATCGAGACGACGCTGCCGCTGTTCCGCGACCTGGTGCGCCAGGACGACATCATCAACGGCGACTATCATATCCACTGGCTGGAACAGTACCTCGCGGGCAAGGAACCGGTCGCGGGGTGACCCCTCTCCTCCCGTGGAACCCTTTGGCCCCCATCGCGTTCTGGACGGGGACAGTTCCGAGGGGGCCTTTTGAGTTCCGTTGACGTGACGAAGCGAGACCGTCGTGACGACTGAAGCGCAACGACGGCGCTCCATGTGGCAGATCCTGCTGTTCTCGGCGGGTCTTCTGGTGTTGACCGTGATCAGCGCCGGCTCCGTCTACCTGGTCAACAAGGCCAGAGACGATAGCAAATGGGTGATCCACACCATCGAGGCGGAGAACCAGATCAACGCCCTGCTGCTGGAAATCCGGCGTGCCGAGAGCGCCGCCCGCGGCTATCTCCTGACCCAAGGGGCGGATTTCAAGGCCGACCATGAGAAAGCCGTGGCAGCGATCATACCTGCCCTCGACAAGCTCACGCGCCTGACCCGCGATAATCCGGACCAACGCGGCAACATCGAGAAGCTGAGCGCGGCTATCGAAATCCGGCTGGGGCAATTCAAGCAGGAGTTGGACTTCATCGGCCAGAATCGGCCGGACAAGGCCATAGCGCAGGTCCGCGAGGCCGCCTCCACCGACACCACGGCCGAGATCAGCAAAGTCGCCGTCTCCATGATCCAGGAGGAGGAGCGTCTGTTCCGGCTCCGATCGGCCAATTCCGACCGCAGCCAGACGCTGGCGGCCTCGATGACCGGCATCGGTTCGGGCCTCGTGGTGCTGCTGACCCTGATCTCGATCTGGCTGGTGCGGCGCTCGGTGCTGGCCCGCGACGAGGCCGAGACGCGCCTGCGCGACGCCTACGCGAATCTCGAGACCGTCGTCGACGAACGCACGGCAGACCTGCGCGAGGCCAACAACGAGATTCAGCGCTTTGCCTATATCGTCAGCCACGATCTTCGCTCGCCACTCGTCAACATCATGGGCTTCACCAGCGAACTCGAAGAGCTCAGCGGCGACATTTTCCGCCGTATCGGCGGCCTCACCCATGTCCCGGCCGATGGCCCGCCGCTAGCTGACGGCGAGGTCACGCTCGAAGGCCCCGACAAGCAGCTTTCAACGGATTTTTCCGAAGCGCTCGGCTTCATCAAGTCGTCGATCGCCAAGATGGACCGCCTGATCTCGGCGATCCTCAACCTCACCCGCGAGGGCCGGCGCGAATTCGTGCCCGAGAAGATCGACACCCGCGAGCTGATCGAAGCCATCGTCTCGACGCTGGCGCATCAGTCCGCCGAAGCGCAGGCCGAGATCCATGTCGCGCCGCTGCCGGATCTCGTCAGCGACCGCCTTGCGCTGGAGCAGATCTTCTCCAATCTGATCGACAACGCCATCAAATATCTCAAGGCCGGCGCCCCCGGCGAGATCAGAATCCGCGGGCGCACCAAGCTTGGCTACGCTATCTTCGAGATCAGCGATAATGGCCGCGGGATCGATCCGAAAGATCACCAGCGGATTTTCGACCTGTTTCGCCGGGCGGGAACCCAGGACAAGCCTGGTCAGGGCATTGGTCTTGCGCATGTGCGCGCACTTGTGCGCCGCCTCGGCGGTACCATGTCGGTATCATCGGAACTGAATACGGGCAGCACCTTCACCATCACGCTGCCCATCACCTGGAACGCAAGCAACCGGAACGCCGACCAATGACTCAACCCGTCACTATCATCATGATCGAGGACGACGAGGGCCACGCCCGGCTGATCGAGCGCAACATCCGCCGATCCGGCGTCAACAACGAGATCATCCCCTTCGCCAACGGCACGGACGCGGTGAAGCACCTGTTCGGCGCCGACGGCAGCGGGCTCGTGCAGAAGGGCAATGCGCTCCTGATCCTGCTCGATCTCAACCTCCCCGACATGACCGGGATCGACATCCTGAAACAGATCAAGGAGAACAAATATCTGAAGGCCTCGCCCGTGGTGGTGCTGACCACCACCGACGACAGCCAGGAAATCAAGCGCTGCTACGAGCTTGGCTGCAACGTCTACATCACCAAGCCCGTGAACTACGAGAATTTCGCCAATGCCATCCGGCAGCTCGGCCTGTTCTTCTCGGTCATCCAGGTCCCGCCCGCCGCCTCATGAACCAGCACCCGCCTACACTGCTCTACATCGACGACGACGCGGCGCTGGCCCGCCTGGTCGAGCGCGGCCTGACGCGGCGCGGCTACAAGGTCATTCATGCCGCAAGCGGCGAGGAAGGCCTGGAGCGTATCCGTCGCGCGGGGACCCAAAACAGCGCCGACAGCTGCATCGACGTCGTGGCGCTCGACCAGTACATGCCCGGCCTCGACGGGCTGGAGACGCTCGAGCAGATCATGGCGATCGCAGGCGCGCCGCCGGTGGTGTTCGTCACAGCGTCGCAGGATTCCAGCATCGCGGTCACCGCGCTGAAGGCTGGCGCGGCCGATTATCTCGTCAAGGACGTCAAGGGCGACTTCATCCCTCTGCTCCACGTCGCCGCCGACGGCGCGCTGCGCCAGGCCGAATTGCAGAAGGCGCGCGAGGAAGCCGAGGCCGAGATCCACGCATCGCGCGACCGCTACGCCGCGCTCGCTGCCGAACGTGAGCTGCTGCTCCGCGAGGTCAATCACCGCGTCGGCAACTCGCTCCAGATCATCGCCTCGCTGCTGCATCTCCAGGCGAACTCCGCAGGCCAGGAAGAGGTCAAGGCGGCGCTGACCAACGCGATGGGCCGCGTCGCCGCGGTCGCGCAGGTGCACCGCCGGCTCTACACCTCGCAGGACCTGAAGAGCGTGGTGCTGAACCAGTATCTGGATTCGCTGCTCGAGGATCTCCGCCGCTCGGCCGAAGGCAACCGGATGTCGCGCCTGACGGTGAAGGCCGAGCCGATCGAGATCGATCCGGACCGCGCCGTCGCCGTCGGCATCATCGTCAACGAGCTGGTGATGAACGCGGTGAAATACGCCTATCCCGACGGCGCCGGCCCCATCCATGTCGAGCTGACCTCGCAGGGCGAGGATCTGCTGCTGGCGATCACCGACGACGGCGTCGGCGACAAGGTCAAGGCGGATCCACGCTCGACCGGCATGGGCCAGCGCATCGTCGCGGCGATGGCCACCAAGCTCGACGCCACCGTCGAGCGCGACCCCGCCCATTCCGGAACTCGCGTCATGCTGAGGTTCCGCCGCACGCCCGCGGCCCCCGACAAGACCAACAACGCCGCCGCAGGCTGACCCTCGCCCCCCTTCGCAACACCTCCACGATCCTGCTATTGTTGCGCCATGACTTCGCGCGACTCCGCTTCGTCTGAAATCACGCCGGCCGTGCTGTTGCGTGCCTATGCCTGCGGCATCTTTCCGATGGCCGAGAGCGCCGACGATCCGACCCTGTTCTGGGTCGAGCCGGAATTGCGCGGCGTGATCCCGCTCGAGGGATTTCGTGTGGCCTCGCGGCTCGCGCGCACCGTCCGTACGGACGCCTTTCGCGTCACCGTCAACACCGCGTTCAAGGCAACGATCGCCGGCTGCGCCGCGCCGCAGGCGGGGCGCGAGGACACCTGGATCAACAAGCGCATCCGCGACCTCTATGGCGGCCTCTACGAGCTCGGCCATTGCCACAGCGTCGAGGCCTGGCAGGGCGACGACCTCGTCGGCGGGCTCTACGGCGTCAGCCTGGGACGCGCCTTCTTCGGCGAGAGCATGTTTCACACCGCGCGCGATGCCTCGAAGGTCGCGCTGGTGCACCTGGTCGCGCGGCTGATCCATGGCGGCTTCGAGCTGCTCGACACGCAATACGTCACTGATCATTTGAAGAGTTTTGGCGCGGTCGAGATTTCGCGTCGGCGCTACACCGCACTGCTCGACAAGGCCCTCGCCGGCGACCCCGGCGATTTCCTGAGGCTGTCAGCCGGTGACGCGATCCCGGGCGCGCGCGCGCTCGACATCGTCGCCTCGCGGCCATAATCGGTGATGGGGCCTAACACTACTTTGGCAGATTTTTGATTTTGTCGCGTTTTATAGGATTCCCGAATCAATTTTTCAATGATTCATGGGTGGTCGGCTCTTGGAGGGCTGACCAT